>JACRPC010000005.1 GCA_016214125.1 Rhodospirillales bacterium
GCCCGCACTCCGCCGAAAAACCGGGCGGAACAGGGGAAATGGGGCCGAAAAACCGGCCGATGACCCCGCCAGACCGCCTCATGGCAAGCGCCCCAGGCGAGAGCGTCGCTCAAAGGCCGGGTTTTTCCGCAGCCTGTTAGACGGAGTAGGGCGCCGGCGCCATCGCCCGTCCGGGCCAAGGGGAAGGGGCGGTCATCTCGAAATCCTCGCTCCGGAACAGACGCTTGATCTGGTTCTGGAGGCCGTGGATTTCCACCCGCTTGCCGGCCGAGAGGGCGCAGTCATAGACAAACAGCAACATGCCCAAGCCGGTGCCGTCGAGATGGTCGAGTTCGGACAGGTTGAAGACGCAGAGCAGAGCCGGCGAGGCTTCCAGCCTTTCGGCCAGATCAAGCAGGCGAATTTGGTCGGAATGGTCCATGGAGCCGGAAAACCAGACCGACAGGCCGTTGATGTTCTCTTCGATGCTGATCAACATGATGGGTTCCTCCTTCAATCGGGGAGAGGCCCATGCCTCTCCCCGCCCCTCCTCGAAAAATCCGCCTAGGCGGCCTTGACGCCCGACAGGAAGTGGTCGACTTCCTGGCGCAGCACCTCGGCATGACGGGTCAGCTCGTTCGCCGCGTCCAGCACGTTGCCCGCCGCCTTGCCGGTTTCCAGCGACGCCTGGGTGAGCCCGCCGATGTTCGACGAGACTTCCTGGGTGCCGGAAGCCGCCTGCTGGACGTTGCGGCTGATCTCGCCGGTGGCCGCCGTCTGCTCCTCGACCGCGCTGGCGATGGTCGAGGCGATCTCGCTGATTTGGCTGATGGTGCCGGTGATGCCCTTGATCGCCCCCACCGCCTCGTGGGTCGCTTCCTGCACCGACTGCACCTGGCTCGAGATCTCCTCGGTCGCCTTGGCGGTTTGGTTCGCCAGCCCCTTGACCTCGGACGCCACCACCGCGAAGCCCTTGCCGGCGTCGCCGGCGCGGGCGGCCTCGATGGTTGCGTTCAAGGCCAGAAGGTTGGTCTGGCTGGCGATGTCGTTGATCAGATTGACCACCTCGCTGATCTTGGAGGCGGCTTCGGCCAGCCCCTCGACCAGTTCGTTGACCCGCTTGGCCTCGTCGACGGCGCCGTTCGACACTTTCGAGGATTGCTCGACTTGGCGGCCGATCTCCTGGATCGAGGAAGCCAACTCCTCGGCCGCCGAGGCCACCGTTTGCACGTTGGTCGAGGCCTGTTCGGAAGCCGCCGCCACCGAGGTGGCCTGCTTCTGGGTCTGCTCGGCGATCGCCGACATCGAGCTGGCGGTCGATTGCAGCTCGGTGGCCGCGCTGGCCGTGGCGCTGACCGTGCTGGAAACCGCCTTGTCGAAGGTTTCGGTCAGCTTGCGGATGGTTTCGGCCCTTGCCAATTGCGCCTGGCGCTGGACTTCCTGCTCGGCCGCCAACTGTTCGGCCTTGATCATGTTCTCCTTGAAGACCAAGACCGCCTTGGCCATGGCGCCGATCTCGTCCTTGTTGGCGGTGGCCGGAATCTCAACCGTCTTGTCGCCCGAAGCCAAAACGGTCATCGCGCTCGTCATGCCGTTGATCGGCCGCACGATGCCGCGGGCGATGACAAAGGCGAAGGCGGCGCCGATCGCCAAGGCAAGCGCCGAGGCAATCAGGTTGAAGAGCTGGGTGGTGTCGACCTCCTTGATCGACTTCGCCATAAGCTCTTCCAGGAACTTGTCCTGTGATTCCAACGTTTCGGTCGCCAGCTTGCTGAATTCGGTCCCTTCCGCCGTCATGGTGGTGAAGACCAGGACATTGAGATCGAGATTGGCCTGGGCGCCGCCGGTGAAGGCCTTGCGGTAGGTCTCGGCCAGTTCGGCGGCCTCGACGGCCTGCCGCTTGCGGACCGGGTTGTGCAGACGCTGCTCAAGCGCCTTAGCCATCGCCACGAACAGGTCGAGGCGGTGATTGGCTTCTTTCAAGCCCTCTTCGGTCGGTTCGGCGAAAAACCGATTGGCATAGAGCCGGGCCTGCATCAGGGCCTCCATGACCAGCCCGGAATGCGCGGCGGCCTCCATGTCCTTGTCATCCATGGCGGTCTTGACGATCTCGCTCATGTCGAGGCGGGCCTTGTGGCCGGCATCATTCATTACCTTGTGGGCTTCGCCATTCTTCTTCTTGGACAGTTCGACGACTTTCTCGAAATTGGCCGAGTATTCGTTAAAGAGAACCTGCATGCGCTTCAAGTTCTCGAGCCGCTTTGGATCGAGCGTATCCTTGATCGCGTCGGGAATATCTTTTCGGAGGCTGTCTTGAAGCTGCCGGACGGCTTTCAAGTTCGCCTCATGCCCGGTATCGGCGTAGATCAGCACGTTGCGGCGCATTTCGTTAACGTCGCCCTTGATGCCGGAGACCCGGATGGCGTTGTCCCCCACCTTGTGGTAGGTCATGAACTCGTGCTCGACTAGATATAGTCCATAATAGCCGATGCCGAATACGCCTGTAAGCAAGATAAGGACAAGTCCGAAGCCGGCATAGATACGGGTACTTACCAATAGTGAGCTGCTGGTAAGACTACTTTTCATTTTGCCCTCCATCATTTTGCCAAAGACAGCGTAACTTTTATTCATCTTCCTTTGATCTCGTCTTCATTTTTGATGTTCGTCAAGCAGAATTTTGTGAAAATTTTTGCGATATGGAATTCACTTAAATAGGCGATAAAAAGCCTGTTTAATAAGGATATAATTATAAATTTGGCCCCCTAATCGACTTATCAACAACAGCGTTGTGTTGCCCCGCGATGGCCGACAAATCTCTTTGGTTGCAAGCTACGTCGATTCTCGTAGTTTAAGAACAGATCAATGGAACCCGTAATCTCTCGCCAGAGGTGAATGCGCGGGCCCATCCGCACTCGAAAAAATTCGCTGGTGAATATGTAAAATAACTTATCATATTGATGTTATTTATGCATACGAAACATCATTAATTTGTCATATAAAATCTGTAAGCGTCATGATCGCGCCTCAAGCAACCGCTCAGGCAGCGGAATCCGCTTCAAATTTCCCGTACTTCGCGAACCCCTGGCAATTCGCGCCATTGGGTCAAGGTCGCGGGGCTTAAGGAAAAGCGCGGCTTCAGATCGATTTCGATTTCCCGATCCTCAAGATGCGCCACCAGAGTTATTTTCGCCCGGCCGCGTCTTTCCTTGCCCAGACTGGTCTTGATGGCGGCCAGCGGGCGCTCGTCGTCGATGACGATCTTGACGACGGCGGCGCTTTCGGCCGCCGCTTCGTCGAGCGGGCGCACCGATTGGACCAGAAGCCGGGTCTGGTCTTCCTCCAGCCGGGCGTCGGCGCCGATCAGGAGCGGTTGGCCGCCCTCGATGAGATCGCGCGCCACCGCCAACACTTCCGAGAACAAGGTGGCCTCGAAGCCGCCGCCGGCATCCGAGAACTGCACGAAGGCGAAGCGGGCGCCCCGGGCCGAGACGCGTTCCTGCTTGCCGATCGGCACCCCGGCCAGCTTGACCCGCGACGTTCCCCCCGCCGCCAGATGGGCCGGCAGTTCCGAGGCCTTCATGACCGACAGGCGCTCAAGCGCGCCGTGATAGGCGTCGAGCGGATGGGCCGACAGATAAAAGCCGATGGCGGAGAATTCCTCGCGCAATTTGTCCATCGCCCGCCAATCGGGTTCCTCGGGCAGTTTGAACAGGGTCTTGACCGGCGCGGCGCCCCCGAACAGGCTGGTCTGGCCGCTGTCGCGTTCCTGGGCGGCGCGCGCCGCCTCCTGCATCAACAGATCGAGCCCCTTCAACAGCCGCGCCCGGTTGGCTTCCAGCCCATCGAAGGCCCCTGCGCGGACCAGATTCTCCATCTGGCGGCGGTTGACGGTCTTGGTGTCGAGGCGGCGGAAGAAATCGAGCAGATCGGCAAACGGGCCTTGCTTGCGCCGTTCCTCGGCCAGGCCGCGCATCGCCTGATGGCCGACATTCTTGATCGCCGCCAGGGCGTAGCGCACCGCCCCCGCTTCGACCGCGAAATCGGGCTGGGAGCGGTTGACGTCGGGGGCCAGGAGCTTGATGCCCAGCCGGTCGAGTTCCTGGCGGAACACGCCCAGCTTGTCGGTGTTGCCCATGTCGTAGGTCATCGAGGCCGCCAGGAACTCGACCGGATGGTTGGCCTTCATCCAGGCGGTCTGGTAGGCGACCACGGCGTAGGCGGCGGCGTGGCTTTTGTTGAAGCCGTATTCGGCGAATTTCGCCACCTGATCGAAGATGTGCGAGGCGGTGGCCTCGTCGACGGCGCGCGCCACCGCCCCATCGACGAAGGCCTTGCGCTGGCGGTCCATCTCGGCCTGGTCCTTCTTGCCCATGGCGCGGCGCAGGATATCGGCGGACCCCAGCGAAAAGCCCGAGAGCTCCTGGGCGATCTGCATCACCTGCTCCTGATAGACCATGATACCGAAGGTCTCTTTCAGGATCGGCTCCAGGCGGGGATGCAGATAGTCGGGTACCTCTTGGCCGTGCTTGCGCTTGATGTAGCTGGGGATGTTGGCCATCGGACCCGGCCGGTAGAGGGCGACGATGGCGATGATGTCTTCCAGCGTGTCGGGCTTCATCTGCTTCAAGACATCGCGCATGCCGGCGCTTTCCAACTGGAAGATGCCGACCGTATCGCCCTTGCCCAGAAGGTCGTAGGTCGGTCGGTCGTCGAGCGGCAGGGCGGAAAGATCGATCGTGGCACCCTTCTGGCGGCAGAACTCCACCGCCTTGGCCAGCACGGTGAGGGTCTTGAGACCCAGGAAATCGAATTTCACCAGCCCGGCGGCCTCCACCCATTTCATCGAGAATTGGGTGACCGGCATGTCGGAGCGCGGATCGCGATAGAGCGGCACCAGCTCGTCCAAGGGTCGATCGCCGATCACCAGCCCGGCGGCGTGGGTCGAGGCGTGGCGGTAGAGCCCTTCCAGCTTCTGGCCGATGTCGAGCAGCCTGGCCACCACCGGCTCGTTGGCGCGCATCTGCTGCAGCAGGGGCTCGGCCGCGATCGCCTCCTTGAGCTTGATCGGCTTGGCCGGGTTCTGCGGCACCAGCTTGCAGATGCGGTCGACCTGGCCGTAGGGCATTTCCAGCACCCGCCCGACATCGCGCAGCGCGGCGCGGGCCTGCAACTGGCCGAAGGTGATGATCTGCGCCACCCGGTCGCGGCCATATTCCTTCTGGACGTAGCGGATGACCTCGTCGCGGCGGTCCTGGCAGAAATCGATGTCGAAATCGGGCATCGACACCCGTTCGGGATTGAGGAAGCGCTCGAACAGCAATCCGAAGCGAAGCGGATCGAGATCGGTGATGGTGAGCGCCCAGGCCACCACCGAGCCGGCGCCCGAGCCGCGCCCCGGCCCCACCGGAATGGCGTTCTCCTTCGACCACTGGATGAAATCGGCGACGATCAGGAAATAGCCGGCAAAGCCCATCTGGACGATCATGTCGAGTTCGTAGGCCAGCCGCTCGCGGTAGGGCTTGGCGGCGTGCGCCTGCTCGCCGGCATCCATGTCGGGCTTGAAGACATGCACCGGCAGGCGGCGCTCCAGCCCGGCCTGGGCCATTTCGCGCAGCGCCTGTTCCTCGCTGCGGCCCTCGAGCTTGGTGTAGGCGGGCAGGATCGGTTTGCGCTTCTCGGCCATCACCGCGCAACGCCTGGCCACCACCCGCGTGTTGTCGATCGCCTCGGGCAGATCGGCGAACAGGGCGCGCATCTCGGCCGCCGATTTGAAGCGGTGTTCGGGCGAAAGGCGGCGGCGCTCGGCCTGCGAGACATAGGCCCCGGCGGCGATGCAGACCAGCGCGTCATGCGCCTCCTCCATGGCCGAATCGGCAAAGAAGACCTCGTTGGTCGCCACCAGCGGCAGGTCAAGCGCGTAGGCCAGTTCAAGAAAACCCGGCTCGGTGGCCTGCTCGGCCTCCAGCCCGTGGCGCTGGAGTTCGACATAGCATCGGCCAGCAAAGGCCTGGGCCAGGCCTTCCAGATAGGCGCGGGCTTTGTCGAGGGCGCCCTCGCGCAACAGCCGCCCGACCGGCCCGGCCGGCCCGCCGGCGAGCAGGATCAGTCCTTCGGCATGGGCAACAAGATCGGCCAAGCCGATCTGCGGCGTTTCGCCGGCGTCGGTCGTCAGGTAGGCGTGGCTGGAGAGTTTGCACAGATTGCGGTAGCCGGCGGCGTTCTGGGCCAAGAGCACCACGGGGTCGGGCTCGGGCCGCCGCCCGTCGCGCATAAGCGCGCCCTCGGCCTCCTCGCGCCGGATCGCCAGTTGGCAGCCGATGATCGGCTGCACGCCCGCCTCGGCGCAGGCGCCCGAGAAATCGAGCGCCCCAAAAAGATTGCCGGTATCCGTGATCGCCACCGCCGGCATGCGCTGGGCCTGGCAGAGCTTGGCCAGGTCCTTGACCTTGATCGCCCCCTCGGCCAGCGAGTAGGCGGTGTGGACGCGCAGATGGACGAAATCGGCGATCGGCTGGTTCATGCCCCCAGGATCAAGGGCCGCTCCCCGTCCGTCAAGCCGCCTTCGCCCACAATTCGTCGACCAGCTTGCGGGCCAGGGCAAGCAGCACCCGGCGGCGATACTTGGCCGAGGTCACGGTCGATTTCAGCACGTTGGCCTTCTTGCGGAGAGCGGCGACAAGCGTGGTGGCCGCCGCGTCATTCCAGGCCTTGCCGGCCAGATCGGCGGTGTCGATCATCAGGGGCGCCGAATTGGTACCGGTGATCGCCACTCGGATCGCGCCGATCCCCGCCTTGTCGCGCATCAAGGCGACCGCGATGCCGGCCAGCGGAAATTCGATGGCGTCGCGCACCCGCGCCTTGGCATAGGCCGAAACCCAGCCCGTTTGCGACGGCACGAGGATGGCGGCGATCACCTCGCCCGCCGCCAGGGCCAGATGTTCGGCGCCGTTTTCCTTGTAGAGATCGGCCAGCGCGATCGTCCGAGTTCCCTTGGGCCCCACCAGCTCGGCCTTGGCGTCGAGCGCCATCAGGGCCGGCGCGATGTCGCCGTGATAGGTGGCGTAACAGCGGTCGCTTTTCACCACCACATGGCATTTGTCGCCCCGATATTTGAGGCAATAGCCGTTGCCGGCCCGCCACCATTCGCTTTGATTGTAGAAGATGCAGCGGGTGTCTTGGGCGAGATTGCCGCCCAGGCTGGCCTGGGCGCGATGGGTGGGTCCGGCGACGCCCAACGCCGCCTGGACGAGGGCCGGCGGCGCCAGCGGGTTGGCGGCCAGCGTCTCAATCGTCACCAGGGCGCCGATGCGAAGCCCGCCATCCTTGGTCTTTTCGATCGCGTCCAGACCGGCAAGGGCCGACAGATCGACCAGCCGCGCCGGCAGGCCGATGCCGCGCCGCAGATTGGGCAGAAGATCGGTGCCGCCGGCCAGGGGCCGGGCGCCCTCGTGGGCAAGCGCCTTCACCGCCTCGTCAAGCGTGGCCGGGCGCAGAAGCTCGAATTCGGGAAGGAGATTCATTCCGCCGCCTCCTTGGCATCGAAATAGTCGGCCATCCGCTCGGGACTAAGCGGCAATTGATCGGGTCGGATGCCGGTCGCCTCGTAGACCGCATCCATGACGGCCGGCAGGAAGCCGGCCAGCATGCCCTCGCTCGCCTCCTTGGCGCCGAAGGGACCGTTGGGATCGAGGCTTTCGACGATGTGGACCTCGATGTCGGGGCTGTCCTCGCTGGTCGGCACCCGGTAATCGATGAAGTTGGCGTGCAGCATCCGCCCGTCCTCGAAACGGGTTTCCTCCATCAGCGCCTGGCCCATGCCCATCCAGACGCCGCCCTGGATCTGACCTTCGACCGCCAGCGGGTTCAAGGCCTTGCCGACATCGACGGCCACCCAGACCTTCTTGGGCGTCACCTTGCCGGTGACGGCATCGACCTGGGCCTCGACCACCTGGGCGGAATAGCAGAAGCCCATGGTGGCGCCGATCGCGCTGCCCTTGATGGCCTTCGAGCCCTTGAACTCGTCGGGACAGAAGAAGGTGCCCTTGACGGTGATGGTGCCGGTCTCGACCAGGGCCGCCTTGACCACTTCGCCGAAGGGCAGGCCCTTGTCCTGACTGCCGGCGACCATGAAATGCTCGTCCATGGCCACGATGTGCTCGGGCTTGGCGTCGAGCCGCTTGGCCGCCGCCGCGACCAGCTTCTGCTTCAATTCGCCGGCCGCATGCAGGGCCGCGTTGCCCACCATGTAGGTGACCCGCGAGGAATAGCTGCCATTGTCCTTGGGAGTCACCGCGCTGTCGGCCGAGATCACCCGGATGCGCTTCAAGCCGACCCCCAGCACTTCGGCCACCACCTGGGCGGCCATGGTGTTGGAGCCTTGGCCGATGTCGGCGGCGCCGGTCAGCACCACGAGCGAGCCGTCGAAATCGACCTTGAGATTGACGGTGGCGTCGGGCTCGCCGGTCCAGTGCTTGGGCGTGGTGGTGCCGGAGACGAAATGGGCGCAGCCCAGACCCAGCCCGCTGCCTTTGGGCATTCTTCCACGCCGTTCGTCCCAACCCGAGGCCTTCTTCACCTTCTCCAGGCATTCGGCCAGGCCGTAGCTCATGATCCGCTGCGCCAATTGGGTGGTGTAGGGAATGTGGGGCAGCAGATTGCGCTGGCGGGCGACAAAGGGATCGATGCCCAGCTCGGCCGCCATGACGTTGAAGAGATCGTCGAAGGCGGCCCGCGCATCGACGGTGCCGTGGCCGCGCATGGCGCCGCAGGGCGGCGTGTTGGTGTAGACGCGCCAGGCGTCATGCTTGATCGCCGGCAGTTCGTAAAGCCCGTGCAGAAGCGAGCCGGTGTAGAGAATGGTGATGATGCCGTAGCTGGCGTAGGCGCCGCCCGGCTGGATGACCTCGGCGTGGCAGGCGGTA
Organism: Rhodospirillales bacterium; assembly: GCA_016214125.1. Lineage (GTDB taxonomy): Bacteria > Pseudomonadota > Alphaproteobacteria > Rhodospirillales > WMHbin7 > JACRPC01. Next base: position 8,901 of record JACRPC010000005.1, read on the forward strand.
AGCCGGCCGTCCTTCATCATGCCGATCTTCATGTTGATCTCGGCCGCCGGCCGGCCGCGATGCGAGATGAAGGTCTCCTCGCGGGTTTGCAGCGTGCGCACCGCGCCTTGGGCCTTCACCGCCAAGAGCGCGGTGATGATCTCGAAGCTCAGGGCCTCGGTGCGGGCGCCGAACCCGCCGCCCAGGAAGGGCTTCACCACCCGGATGCGCGCCGTGTCCATTTGCAAGCAGCGGGCGATCTTGAGGTGGACGTAATAGGGAACCTGGGTGGTGGTGTGGATGGTGAGATAGCCGCGCTCGGGATCGTATTCGGCCAGGCTGGCGTTGGGCTCGATGTGGGCGTGGTTGACCTCGGCGAAGCGGTAGGTCTTCGAGCGCACCAGATCGGATTGGGCGAAACCGGCGGCAACGTCGCCGAATTCGTTGTGCACTTCGCGCAACACGTTGTTGGGTTTGTCGGCATGGATCGGCTCGGCGCCCGGCGCCATCGCCTTCTTGGGATCGAAATAGGCCGGTAGATCCTCGTACTCGACCACGATCAGCCGCAGGGCCTTCTCGGCGGTGCGCTCGTCGATCGCCGCCACGGCGGCCACCGGATCGCCGCGATAGCGGACCTTCTCGCGCGCCAGGGGAAATTCGTTCTCGGCAATCGGCAGCACGCCGAAGGGAATGGGCGTGTCCTCGCCGGTGGCGATCGCCACCACGCCCGGCAGGGCCTGGGCCTTGGAAATGTCGATCGAGCGGATGCGGGCGTGCGCCTTGGGGCTGCGCAGGATGCGCCCGACATAGGCGCCGCTCACAGTCATGTCGGCGGTGTATTTGGCCTTGCCGGTGACCTTCTCGAAACCGTCGATCAGGGGCGTACGGGCGCCGATGGTGCCGTTCTTGGGGATGTGGACGCTCATTGGGCGGCCTCGCGCGAGCGGCCCTGGGCGGCGGTTTCCACCGCTTCGACGATCTTCACATAGCCGGTGCAGCGGCAGAGATTGCCGGCCAGCGCCGTCTTGATCTCGGCCGTGGTCGGATCGGGATTGCGGCGCAACAGCGCCTCGGCCGCCATGATCATGCCCGGTGTGCAGAAGCCGCATTGGGTGCCGAGTTTCTCATGGAAGGCCTGCTGCAAGACGCTCATGCGGCCGTTGGTCACCAGCCCTTCGATGGTCTCGACCCTTTTGCCCGCCACCTGATGCGCCAGGGTGACGCAGGCCAGGCGCGGCCGGTCGTCGACCAGCACCGTGCAGGCGCCGCACTCGCCGCCATCGCAACCCTGTTTGGTGCCGGTAAGGCCCAACTGGTCGCGCAGATAATCGAGCAGCAGCAGATTGGGTTCGACCGCATCCTCGCGCGGGCGCCCGTTCACGGTGACGCGCAAAATCGATTTCATTCGGCATTCCTCCCCGGAAGGGCCGTTCGTTTGGGGTACACAAAAAGAATAAGGCCAATTTAGATTGGCGTCAAACTATTTTGCATCAAACAATGTCCGTGTTAGCGCCTGCTGCGCCAAGCAATTATCACAATAAATTCTGACGCTTAACACGGTTAAGGAGTTGAACAAGCTGGGCGCGTTCCTCGGCCGACAGATCGGCCAGAATGCGCTCTTCATGCTGCTCGACCAGCTTCTTGAGATCGGCCAGCAGTTCGGCGCCCTTGGGCGTGATCCAAAGCGCGTTGGTGCGCCGATCGGTGGCCGAGGCTTTGCGCACCACCAGATCGCGGCCCTCCAGATAATCGATCACCGAGACCATGGTCGAGCGATCGAGATGGATGGCTTGGGCCAACTGGCCTTGGCTGACGCCGGGATTGGCCTCGATCAGCACCATGACGCCGAAGCGACCGGGCGACATGCCGTGATCGTGGAAGGTCTCCGCGAAATCCTCGAAGACGGCGATCTGGGCCAGGCGCAGATGATAGCCGACCTGATTGGGCAGGATGCCGAGATCGAGCGTGGGCTCGCGCGCCGCCGCCGGCACCACCCGCAGATCGGGTTTGCGCGCCACGCCCGCCCGCCCCTATTTCTTGCGCAGGTCGCGCACGCGGACCGCCTTGCCCATCGAACGGGGAATTTCGCCCGGCGCCATCACCACCACCCGGCAAGTGACGCCGATCATGGTCTTGACGTGATGCTGGACGTCCTTGGCGATGACATCGTAGGCGTCCTGGCTGGTCGCCATGCCGGGCTCGGCCTCGACCTCGACGGTCAGCGTGTCCATCGAGCCTTCACGCTGGACCACCAATTGATAGTGAGGCGACACGCCTGGCCGCCCGACCATCACCGATTCGACCTGCGACGGATAGACGTTGACGCCCCGAATGATCAGCATGTCGTCGTTGCGCCCGGTGATGCGCAGGATGCGCCCATGCGTGCGCCCGCAACCGCAACGCTCGATCGAGAGCTTGGTGATGTCGCGCGTCCGATAGCGGATCATCGGCAGCGCTTCCTTGGTGAGCGTGGTCAGCACCATCTCGCCCGCCTGACCGGGCGGCACCGGCTTCATCGTCTCGGGATCGACGATCTCGATCAGGAAATGATCTTCCCAGATATGCAGGCCGGCGCGTTCCAGGCATTCGCTGGCCACGCCCGGCCCCATGATTTCCGAAAGCCCATAAATGTCGACCGATTTCAGGCCCAGGCGGGCGTCGAGTTCGGCCCGCATCGGCTCGCCCCAGGGTTCGGCGCCGAAAATGCCGATCTCGAGCGAGCTTTTGCGGATGTCGATGCCTTCCTTCTCGGCCACCTCGGCGATGTTGAGCGCGTAGGACGGCGTCGCGCACAGAACGCGGGCGCCGAAATCCATGATGAGCGCGATCTGCTTTTCGGTGTTGCCGCCCGACATCGGCACCACCGTGGCGCCCAGCCGCTCGGCGCCGTAATGGGCGCCCAGGCCGCCGGTGAACAGGCCGTAGCCATAGGCGTTGTGGATGATGTCGCCCGGCCGGGCGCCGCAGGCCATCATCGAGCGCGCCATCAGATCGGACCAGGTGGAGATGTCGGCCGGCGTGTAGCCCACCACGGTCGGCTTGCCGGTGGTGCCCGACGAGGCGTGCAGGCGCACCAGGCGCTCGCGCGGCACCGCGAACAGCTTGAAGGGATAGTTGTCGCGCAAATCGGTCTTCACCGTGAAGGGAAAGCGCGCCAGATCGTCAAGGCTTTTCAGATCCTCGGGCCGCACGCCCGCCTTGTCGAACGACTTTTTGTAGTGCTCGACATTGTCGTAGGCGTGCTTGACGATCTTCTTCAGGCGCTCGAGCTGGACGGCGGCGATCTGATCGCGCGAGGCCGTCTCGATATCCGGTGCGTACATGGGCATTGGGCTCATGGTCGTAATCCCCTGCTGGTCCCCCTCGGGTGTTCTTATTCGGCGGCCGGCCGGGCCCCCGTGTCGCGGACGAATTTGCTCAACAACGACAGGCGCTCATCGGCCAGATGCTGGATGTGCTCGATCTGAGCCGGCTCAAGATGGCGGTATTTGCCTATCGCCTTCAAATAATCGGTGATCGGGCGCGGATTCTCGGTCGGCAACGTGAAGCGAAGCCCGCCTTTCGGGGTGAATTCCCACAGCGGAATGAAATTGGTCTCGACGCCGAGGCGGCAGATGTCGATGGTCTTCGAGGAATGGAAGCGCCAGCCCGACGGGCAAGGCGCGTAGACGTGGACATAGGCGAAGCCGTTCTTCGAGGTTTCCAGAGCCTGATCGAGCTTGGCGTAGTAATCCTCCATATGGCTCAGTGAGGCCGTCGCCACGTAGGCGCAATTGTGCATCATCATGACCATCGGCAAATTCTTGCCGTCCGAGCGCTTGCCCTTCAAGGACGGCCCGACCGGCGTCGTCGAGGTCCAAGAGCCGTAATTGGTCGAACCCGACGATTGCATGCCGGTGTTCATGTAGCCTTCGTTGTCGACGCAGATGTAGAGGATGTGCTCGCCGCGCTCGGCGGCGCCCGACAGGGCCTGGAAGCCGACATCGACGGTGCCGCCATCGCCGGCCAGGGCGACCACGGTGACGTCGCGGCCCTGGCGTTCGTAATAGCGGCGTATGCCGGCCAGCATCGAGCTGGTGTTGGTGAGCAGCGGGTGGAAGATCGGCACCTTGGCGCCGGTCTTGCCGTTGTAGCCCACCGTGCCCATGCCGGGAATGCAGCCGGGCGGCGCCGCGACCACGGCGTTGGGGCCGATGCGGCGCATGGTGTGGCGGATCAGGAGTTCCGAATTGCAGCCCTGGCAGGCCGACAGGCCGGGCGCGAACATGTCCTCCTTGTCGCCATAGCTGTTGTAGATGCCGGCGATGGTGCTGAAGGCCAGCGCGTCGTGCGGACAGGCGGCGACGCAGGCCGGCTGGCCGCCGCACTGGTCGCACTTGATGACATGGCCGATCTGGGCCTCGTAGGTGATGCCGCCATAGGCGCAGCCCACCGTGCACAAGAGGCAGTTGACGCATTTGTCGTCCGCCCAGTCGATGACGCCGCTGTCGCCGTTCTTGGTCAGCGCGCCCGACGGGCAGTTCATCACGCATTTCGCTTCGCCGCATTGGCGGCAAAGCGCCAGTTCGAAGCCGCCCGCGCCATCGGGCAGAATCTTGATGCGCGACGACAGGGCATCGCTGCCGCCCTTGGCCTTGACGCAGGCGGTGACGCAATCGCCGCAGCCGTCGCAATTCTTGCCGTGGAAGACGATGCTGTCGAAGGCCTTGCCCATGATCACCTCCACAGCCTGGACATCAGCACCCGGCCCACCGCCAGCGGATCGGCCTGGAAACGGTCCATGACCGGGGCCAGATCGACCTTGCGCAAGATGAGTTGCCACAGAATGCCGGGATCGAGCGAAACGTTGATGCCCACCGCGCCCAGCAAGCGGTTGTCCTTCAAGGCCAAGCGAAGATAGGCGTTCTTGGCCGCATCGGCGCGCTCGATGGTCTCGGCACCCGCCGGCACCGGGCCGGCGACGCCGGCGCCGACCGAAATCGCCTGTTGGCCGAAGAAGGTGTAGGTGTTGAGCGAGACATGGCCGGGATAGGGCTTGAGCGCCCGGTCGCCCGCCATCGCCATGCCGGCGATGCGGCCCTGCTCGACGGCGGCGGGCAGGATGCCGGCCACGCCGGTGCCCTCGGCCTGGAAGAGCTTGGCCTGGGCGACGTCGCCGGCGGCGAAGATGCCCTCGACATTGGTGTTCATCCGCGCATCGACCAGGATGCCGCGTTCGGTGGCCACGCCCGAACCCTCGAGATAGCCGAGTTCGGGCTTGACGCCGGTGCTGACCAGCAGCAGATCGAACGGCAATTCCGACCCGTCATCGAGCACCACGGCGCCGGATTTGATCTCTTGGGCCTTGCGGCCCAGTTTCAACGTCACCTTATGGGCAGCAAAGGCCTTCTCGATCAGGCCCGAGGCCTTGGCGTCGAAATAGCCGGGCAGCACCTGGCCCTGCATCTCGACGATGCCGATCGCCAGCCCCGCCTCGACCAGATTTTCGGCGGCATGCATGCCGATCAGCCCCGCCCCCAGCACCACGGCCCGCTTGGCCTGGCCCATGGCTTTGCGCAGCCCCAGGGCGTCGTCGAGCGAGCGCAGGACGTGGAAGGGAACCTTGTCCAGTCCCTTGATGGGCGGAATGATCGGCTGGGCGCCGGTGGCGAGCAGGAGTTTGTCGAATTTGCGCGCCGGCTGGCCTTCGAAGCGGGCGGTGCGGTTTTTCGCGTCGATCCCCACCAAGGTCGCGCCGCGCACGAAATCGACATTCATCGTCTTGAAATATGCCTCGTCGCGCAGCGCCACCCGCTCGGGCTTCGAGCGCCCCGACACGACATAGGGCAGCACGGTCGGCGAATAGGGCAGATGGGCGTCACGGGTAACCAGCGCCACCGATCCCTTGGCGTCGATCATGCGGATGGCGTGCACGGCTTCCAGCGCGGCATGGCTCGATCCGACGACCAGGTAATTCGTCTCGCCCATCGCCTAGTCCTTCTCGTTCATCCAGTGGGTTTCGGTCGAGCCTTCACCTTTGGCCAGCCCGAACACCCGAGCGATCGCCCGCTCGAAATGCTCCTGGGTAATGTCGGCGCCCGCCAGGCCGCCGATCATCGACTGGATCGGCAGCCGCTGTCCGGCCAGCGCCAGCGCGGTCAGCGTATCTTGATAGACCGGACCGCCGTTCCAGGCGAAGCTCACCGAACGATCGACCACCCCCACCGCCTTGACGTTCGCCAGCGCCTTGGTCATCGCCTGGGCCGGGAAGGGCCGGTAGGTCTTGACTTTCACCAGCCCGACCGCCTGGCCGGAATCGCGCGCCGCATCGACGGCATCCTTGGCGGCGCCGGTCATGCTGCCGATGGTCACCAGCGCCACCTGGGCGCCCTCCATCCGGTATTCCTCGATCAGGGGCGCGTGATGGCGCCCGGTGCGCTTGCCCCAATCGGTATGAACCTCGCTGATCACCCGCAGCGCCCGGCCCATCGATTCGGTCTGGCCCATGCGGTAGCGCACGAACATCGCCGGTCCCGGATTGTTGGAGCCGCCGGTCAGCGGATCGACCGCCATCGGCCGCTCGGGATCGAGCGCCACATGCCAGTTGATGCTCTTGGGACCCAGGAAATCGTCGACCAGGCCCTGCTCGGGCAGTTCGCAACGGGCGATGCCGAAGGAGAGATAATTGCCGTCATGGCAGACATTGACCGGCAGCATCACTTCCGGATGCTCGGCCACCTTGTAGGCCATGATGTTGGTGTCGAGGATTTCCTGCACCGTCTCGCAATACATCTGAATCCAGCCGCATTCGCGGACCAGCATGGCGTCCTGATGGCCGCCCCAGACGCATTGCGGCGACAGCACGTCGCGGGTCACGATCCCCAGCACCATCGGCAGGCGCAGGCCGGGCGCCCGGATGTAGGGCTCGAACATGAAGGCCAGGCCCTGGGCCGAGGTCGCCGTGTAGGTGCGCGCCCCGGCCAGGCAGGCGCCTTGCAGCGAGGACAGAACGCTGTGCTCGCCCTCGGCGTTGATCAGCTCGGCATCAAGCTCGCCGTCGGCGATCATCTGCGACAGCGCCTCGACCAGCGAGGATTGGGGGGTGATCGGATAGACCGACACCACGTCGGGCCGCGCCAGCGCCACGCCGCGCGCCGCCGCCTCGTTGCCCTCGCAGACGATGACCTTGTTGGGTTTGGTCTGGACGGTCATGCCGCGACCTCCGATTCCTGGATCATGGCGATGGCGCGGTGCGGGCACTCGTTGGCGCAGATGCCGCAGCCCTTGCAGGTGGTGTAATTGACGTCGAACCAGGCCGGCATTTCGACGATGCACTGCACCGGGCAGAACAGCCAGCAGGTGGCGCATTTGACGCATTTGTCGCGATCGACCACCGGGCGCTCGGCCCGCCAATCGCCGGTGAGCAGGTTGGACAGCTCAGTGGCGATTGGGGCCAGGTTGTTGGGGATGTTGGGGCGGGTGGGCGGCCGGTTCATGCGTGCCCCCCGACGGTGTGGACAATGGTGCCCTCATAGCCTTGGGCGATGGCGTCCATGTTCTGCTTCAGGCCGGCGTCGCGGAATTCGGTGGTTTCCAGCGCCGCCTTCAAGGAGTCGAGTTTGACCATGCCGGTCGTCTTGGCGAAGGCGCCCAGCATCACCGAATTGGTGATCGGCTTGTTGAAGATCTTAAGAGCGATCGTCACCGCGTCGCACAGGCCCACCTTGGCGACGTTGGGCCCCAGCTTCACCGCGTCCAATTCGGCCTTGGTCGATTGCACCAGGGTGCCGCCTGGCCCCATGCCCGCAAAAATATCGACGGTGCGCCCGACCGTGGGATCGATGCACAGGATGATGTCGGGGTGGTAGATGTTGGTCATGGCGCGAATTTCACGATCGGAGACGCGCAAAAAGGCCGCCACCGGCGCGCCGCGGCGCTCGAAGCCGAAGGAGGGCACCGCCACCACGTACTTGCCCTCTTCGACCAGGGCCTGGGCCAGCACCGACGAGGCCAGCACGGTCCCCTGCCCGCCCCGTCCGTGAATGCGTATTTCCGTCATGGTTCGCTCCAACCGGGCTTGGCGCCGGGCCGGGGCATACCGATGCCCCGAACCGGAATCTTCGGCAATTGAAAGCCCTGATTGTAAGCCGCCTGGGTGATCAGCACCACCTTGATCAACCAGCCACCGACCAGCGCCATCGCCGCACCGAGCATGACCGACAGCAACGCCGAGCGGCCGCTGATGACGTACCCCATGAGGAACAGCACGAAGGGCGCGAGATGGCCGAAGCCGAAGATCATCGGCTGATAATGGCGCAGCACGGCCAAGGTGCCCAGGGGCGCGCCTTCGCGGCCCAGCCGGCGGATGTAGGTGCGCCAAACCAGGAAGCGCGCCACCAAGAGCACGGCAAACAAGGGCGGTAGGAATTGCATGTAGAATCGGTCATCGACCACGAACCAGCCGATGACGCCCATCAGGCCGGCGCCCTCGGCCAGGCCGGTGGCGATGATCAGCGGCACCACCAGCGGATGGCGCCAGGCCGGAATGCCCTTTGAGGCTTGCAGGATGCGCGCCTGGCAATAAAGGAAGGCCAGGCCAACCGCCGCGGTGGCGACCAGGGCCATGCGGTCGTCAAACCAAATGGCAAACAGCCCGACCCCGAACAGGGGCGCCGCCACCAGCGCCTCGCGGGTCATCCAGGAGGTTTGCGGGTGGAAGAGGACGTTGGCGGCGCGAAACATGCGTCCGATCTCCAGCCACACGCAGAACAGGCCAAGCGCCACGAAGCCCAGGCCGATGACGATGAAGGGCAGCACCGTCTTCGAGCCGGCGAGAACCACGATCGCCGCCAAGGCGAGAAAGCCGGTGCCGGTGCCGCCGCCGATGAAATTGCCGGCGGCGCGCAAATCCCAGTGCCGTTGAGCCCAGGGTTCCGCCCGGTCGGGATTGTCAAATCGGACGCTCATCGCTTTTCATCCCAGACATAATAGATGTTGGGGCCGGTCTCCAATTCCTCGTGCATCCGCGACCATTCGGTCTTGGCGAGGTAGCGACTGACATTGCTATCCTTGTCGTCGACGTTGCCGAAATGCAAGGCGCCGGCGATGCAGGAATTGACGCAGGCCGGGGTGGCCTCGGGATCGACGCCGGGCTTCAGACCCTTGGCCAACCCGTCATCGATACGATCGACGCAGAAGGTGCATTTCTGCGCCACCCCCAGCATCGCCGGATCGAAGCGGGTGTCCTCGTTCTTGGTCGCCCCTTCCACATAGGCCAGCGTGCGCTCCTGGATCTTGAAGCGCGCCTGATAGGGGCAGGCCACCGCGCAATAGGCGCAACCGATGCAAAGCTCGTAGAGAATGACGACGATGCCGTCGTCGCGCTTGCGCGTCGCGGTCGAGGGGCAGACATGCATGCAGGGCGGATCGTCGCAATGCATGCAGCCGACCGGCAGGAAGGTGCGCTGAACGTCGGGATACTCGCCGGTCTCGATGTCGAGCACCTTGCGCCATTGCACGCCGGGCGGCGTGGCGTTGGCGTGGCGGCAGGCCGCCGTGCAGGTCTGGCAGCCGACGCAGCGCCGAAGATCGGCAACGATGCCGTATTTGGTCATCGTGCCCCCCCGATCTTCTTGATGGCGACCCGGGTGACGTCGGCGCCTGAGCCGGTGGAATCGGTGAGATCGAGCGAGATCGGCATCACGGTGTTGAGGCTGGGCGATTCGAAATCCTTGGCAAAGGGCGTCGCCCAATGATCGAACTGGGCGATGATCAGGAGCGTGTCGGGCCGGATGCCCTGGGCCAAGGCGACGCGCCCCTTGGTGGCGCGCAAGGGCGAACGGACCTCGACCAGATCGCCCTCGGCGATGCCCATTTCCTTGGCGCGGGTGGCGTTCATCAAGACGCCGCCGACGCCGCGCATGTTGCGGGCCATCTCGCGGATCATCTGGATGGCGACGTTGTTGCCCCAGGAAAATTGCATGCTGCGCGAGGTAAGCAGCCAGAAGGGATATTCCTCGGGCGTGCCGCCCATCTTGACCACCACGTTTTCCCATTTGGCGGGAAAGTCCTGCCATTCCGGCAAGGCGGCGTATTCCTCGAGCTGGGCGTCCCACCAATGAATGTTCTTCTCGTGCAAGCGGTTGCCAAGCTCAAGACCGATCCGCTTCAAGCGCTCCTGATAGGGGAGTTCGAAGCGCATGTTCCGCTCGACCATGGTGGGATAGAGGTACCAGTCGAGTTGGGAGAACGACTTCACGAGGAAGCCGTTTTCCTTGAACCAGGCCAGATCGCGCTCTTCCTTGCCCTCGCTGATCTCCATCGAGGCGGCCTTGCAGGAGCGGTCCCAGATGTCCTCGTGCGAATAGGCGACATCCGGCGCCAGGGTGTAGTCGTAATTGGGCCCGCGTAACGGAATGCCCGCCGCGCCCCGGCTGATGTAGGTGTTGTAGGAGGCCAAGAGGCCGGTGCGCTTTGCCAATTCCGTGGAAACCCAGGTGAAGTCGCGCGCCCCTTCCATGGGCGGCACCACCGGCTGGCGCAACGCCACGCCCTGATGGTGCCAGAACTGCTCGACATATTTGGTACCGCCGATGCGGATCAGTTGCAGCCCTTCCATGTCGGTGCAGTCGGGCAGCAGGATGTCGGCCATATGGTTGGTCTCGTCGCGGGTAAAGGCGAAGCAGACCGTGAAGGGGAATTTCGCCATCACCGCCGAGATGGTGGGGGTGTCCCAAAACGAGATGGCCGGGTTGGTGCGGTAGACGAACCACAGATCGGGCGGTTGCATCTGCGGCCATTCGGGGGGCGTTTCCTGCTGGAACAGCCAGGCCAGATGGGTTGGGCCCAAGGCCTGGCTCCAAGGCGAGTTGGCGACCAGGGGGATCAGGGTGCGGTTGGCGTTGCGCACCTGCGGCATGCCGATCCAGTTTTCCTTGTCGGTCGGGTTCATGGGGTAATCCATGAAGCCGTCGGGACCGGGCTTGGCGCTGGCCTGCTTGTTGTCGGCCGGGCGATTGAGGCGCACCGTGGTGCCCAGCGTGCCGCCCGGCGTTTCCAGCCCGCCGATCAGCACGGCCAGCATGGTTCGGCTCCAACAGGTGTCGTAGCCGCCCCAACCGTTGTTGACGGTCTTGCCAAGCTGCACCGAGACCGGGCGAAGCGGCAGGGTACGGCCCTCGATCTCGATGGTCTGGCCGACACAGGCGGCGTCCAGATATTCGCTGGCGACGAAGCGGATCGATTCCGCCGGCACGTCGCAAATCTTCGCTGCCCATTCCGGCGTGTATTGGCGGAGGTGCTCGACCATCTTGGTGAAGCTGGTGGCGCCCAGCACGTCGGCATGGTCCCAGCGCTGGCCGTCGGCCCCCAGCTCGTAGGCCTTGGCGACCCGGAAGGTGCCCTCCAGCGCCGGATCGACATCGGCGGCGTCGAAGAGAACGGGGCGATCAAGCCGCGAATCCCACATCAGCGGCTTGCCGCTGGCCGGATCGCGCAGGAAGAAGCCGTTCGGCCCCACCAGATAGGGCGAGGACGAGCGATGCTTGAGGAAGGGAATATCCAGCCTGTCGCGCGGATGCTCGAACAGGATGGCGTGGATCATGGCGAACATGAAAGCCGGATCGGTGCGCGGGCGGATCGGAATCCATTTCGACGAGGTGGCGCCGGTCACCGATAGATGCGGCTCGATCTGGATGCGCCGAGCACCCCGACCGCGCGCTTCGGCGTGCCGCCAGACGGCGCAGACGCCGCCCGAAGCCTCGACATTGGCGCCGAAGGAAACGATCAGCTTCGCATAGGGCGTGTCCGGGCAGACGGTAAAAGCGCGATGCCAGAACTCGCCATAGAGATGTTCGGAGTGGGTGCATTTGACCCCCTGGCCGGAGCCGAAGCTGAAATCGACCGGTCCCCAGGCGCCCAGGAAGCTTGGAAAGGTGCCCATATACTGGGTGGGCGTGCCGCCGCCGCCGAAGCTGGCGGCGATGCGGGGCATGCCCTGCTCGTTCACCTTGCCCTTGGCGGCCAGCTCGTTCAGCTTGGCCGCAATGAGATCGAGCGCCTCGTCCCACGAGATGGGCACAAAACCGGGGTCCTGGTCCTTGCCCTTCTTGGGATTGGTCCGCTTCATCGGCGTGGTGATGCGGTGCGGATTGTAGAGCTTCTGCACCAACCCGAAGGCCTTGACGCAGATCTTGCCGTTGGCCGGATGGACATCGGCCGATTTGAAATTCGGTTCGACCTCGGTGGCGACGCCATCAACCACCTTGACGGTCAGCAGTTCCGGGCCCGCCACGCACTGATAGCAATAGGTGGGGACCCGCTTCACCTCGCGGGCGGACGCACCGTCGGGGGCCATGGATCAGCCTCCCTTGGCTTTGGCGATCTTGGCCTTCAGGCGTTCCTGGGTCTTGGCGACGTCGACGACGAAGCGGAAATGCTTGCCCTTGCAGACCGGGTCAAGCTCGTCCTTGGCGGTGACCTCGAAGGTGACGGCCTTGCCCTTGACCTCGGCGATGGTGATGGTGAACTCGACATTCATGCCAAGCGGCGTCGCGGCCAGATGGTCGACTTCGACCCGCGTGCCCACCGAATCCTCGCCGGGATCAAGATGTTCGAGCAGGAAATCGCGGCAATTCTGCTCGATATCGAGGACCATGCTGGGGGTGGCGTAGACCCGGCCATCCTCGCCCATGAAGCTGATGGTGCGCCCCTTGTCGATCGGAACGCGGCGCGTGGTGCTGATGCCGGCAACGAGACTGGCCTTCATGGTAATCCTCCCGAGGAACGATGGCTGGACGGGCTCTCGAAGAGCCCCGATTGGTGCGCAGCCTAGCATCGCGCCAAGGCGCGCGCAACGAAATTCCGTTACAGAATCGGTCGAATAACAGAGCAACACTGTATCATTTACCGGCCAGCTCCGCCCTTGCCTGCGATCGGCCGCCCGTGCCAGCCTAGGCGGGCGAGTCGCCGCCCCTTCGGCAACCAAGCCCAAGAAAGAACGATGGATTTTTCGCCAACGCCCCGCTATCTGCGCGCCCGCCTGGGTCTTTATTATGCCGGCGTCTTCGCCTCGGTTGGCGTCTTCGTGCCTTTCTGGCCGCTTTGGCTGGAGGCTCAGGGGCTTAACGCCGCCGAAATCGGGGTGGTGATGGCGGCCGCCATCGCCGCCAAGATCGCCAGCAACCCCCTGGTCGGCCACGCGGTCGATCGGCTGGGGCGGCGGCGCCATCCGATGATCCTCTTGGGCGTAGCAAGCCTGGTCGCCTACGCCCTCTTCCCGCTCGTCCACGGCTTCTGGGCCATCCTGGCCCTCAACATCCTGGCCAGCGCCCTGTTCGCCGCCATCATGCCCCTGGGCGAAAACGTCACCATGCTGGCGGCGGGCCGGCACGGTTTCCAATACGGACGGGTGCGGCTGTGGGGCTCGCTGGCCTTCATCGTCTGCGCTTGGGCGGGCGGCCATGCGGTGGGGCTGCTGGGCACCGGCTCGGTCTTGCCGATGGTGATTCTCAGCCTGTTCGCCCTGGTGGCGGTGATCGCCCTTTTGCCCGAGATCGCCACGCCGCCGGCCTCGTCCGGCGAGACCAACGGGGCGGAAACGCTGGGCCAGCTTTTGGCGGACCCCGCCTTTCGCCTCTTCCTGCTCACCGGCTGCCTGATCCAGATCGGCCACATGATCTATTACGGCTTCGCCACCCTGCATTGGCGGGCCGCCGGCCATGACGAAGGCACCATCGGCCTTCTTTGGGCCGAGGGCGTGCTCGCCGAAGTGGTGCTGTTCCTGTTCGGCGGCCGGGTCCTAAGCCGGCTGGGGCCGGCGCGCCTCATGCTGCTGGCGGCGCTGGGCGGGGTGGTGCGCTGGACGGTCGTCGGAATGACGACGGCGCTGCCCGCCCTCTTGGCGGTGCAGACCCTGCACGCGCTCACCTTTGGGGCGATGCATCTGGGCGCGATGCATTTCCTGGCCAAGGCAGTGCCGGCCAAGCTGTCGGCCCGCGCTCAGGGATTCTACTCGTCGATCACCATGGGGGTGGCGCCCGGCCTGGCGATGCTGGCCTCGGGCGCCCTTTACGCCGCGCTTGGCGGCAAGGCCTTCCTGGTCGCCGCCGCCGTCACCCTCTTGGCGGCGCTGGCGGCCATGGCCTTGATCCGCGTTTGGCAAGAGCCCGATTGATCAATCGGGCAGTTCGCTCGATCCCATCAGGAATTGGTCGATGGCGCGCGCCGCCCGGCGACCCTCGCGGATCGCCCACACCACCAGGCTTTGGCCGCGCCGCATGTCGCCGGCGGCGAAGATCTTGGCGGCCGAGGTGGCGAAGCCCTGGTAATCGGCGGCGACGTTGCCGCGCGGATCGAAGGCGACGCCCAATTCCTCGAGCAGCCCGGCCTTGGCCGAGCCGGTGAAGCCCATGGCGAGGAAGACCCGATCGGCCGGAATCTCGAAGCCCGAACCGGGAATCTCCTTCAGGTTTTCGTCGACCTTCACGGCCTCGACGACGGCGACCCGGCCGCCGGCGCCTCGGAAGGCCTTGGTGGCGACGCTCCAATGGCGCTCGCAGCCTTCCTCGTGCGACGACGAGGTGCGCAGCCGGTTGGGCCAGCGCGGCCAGGTGAGCGCCTTGTTTTCCTTCTCGGGTGGCTTGGGCAGAATCTCGATCTGCACCACCGAACGCGCGCCCTGGCGGATCGAGGTGCCGATGCAATCCGATCCGGTGTCGCCGCCGCCGATCACCACCACCCGCTGATCGGTGGCGAGAATGTCGGCCTGGCCAACCGCCTCGCCGCCGACCCGGCGGTTCTGCTGGCCGAGAAAGCTCATGGCGAAATGGATGCCGTCGAGTTCGCGCCCCGGCACCGCCAGATCGCGCGGCCGTTCGGCGCCGCCGGCCAGCAAGATGGCGTCGAACTTGATCTTGAGTTCGGCTCCCATGACGTCGCGGCCGACGGTGACACCAGCGCGGAATTCGACGCCCTCGGCGCGCATCTGCGCCAGACGCCGGTCGATCAGGCGCTTTTCCAGCTTGAAATCGGGAATGCCGTAGCGCAACAGGCCGCCCGGCTTGGCGTTCTTCTCGAAGACGGTGACCGCATGGCCGGCGCGCGCCAATTGCTGGGCGGCGGCCAGACCGGCGGGGCCGGAGCCGACGACGGCGACCCGCTTGCCCGAACGCTTGGGGGCGATCTGCGGGCTAAGCCAGCCTTCGGCCCAGGCGCGATCGACGATGGCGCATTCGATGGTCTTGATGGTCACCGGCGCGTCGTCGATGTTGAGCGTGCAGGATGTCTCGCAGGGCGCCGGGCAGATGCGGCCGGTGAATTCTGGAAAATTGTTGGTGGCGTGCAAGGCCTCCGAGGCCTCGCGCCAGCGCTTGCGCCAGACCAGATCGTTCCAATCGGGGATGACGTTGGCGACCGGGCAGCCCTGATGGCAGAAGGGAATGCCGCAATCCATGCAGCGCCCGCCCTGGCGGGCCAGGGTCGGCTCGTCCAAGGGAATGACGAAGTCGCTGTAATGCTGGACGCGGTCGGAGGCCGCGGCGTAGGTACGCTCTTGGCGCTCGAACTCCATGAAGCCGGTGGGCTTGCCCATCTCAGTGCCCTCCGCGCGCCGGCTGGCCGGCACCAATCGCCTTGGGCGCGCCCTGCATCTCTTCGAGCGCGCGCCGGTAATCGACCGGCATCACCTTGACGAATTTGGGCAGGTAATAGGTCCAGTTGAGCAAGATGTCGTGTGCCCGCTTGCTGTTGGTGTAGCGCTGGTGGTTTTCGATGATCTGCTTCAGGCGCTGGGCGTCGTAGCGAGTCATGTCGCGCATGACATCAACCCGGCCATGGGTTTCCAGATCGCCGCCCTGATGATCGAGATTCTCCAGGGCCTCGGCCTCGGCCTTGACCGCCAGCAATTCGACCATCGACAGGTTGCAGCGGCGCTCGAAATCGCCCTCTTCGTCCAACACATAGGCGATGCCGCCGCTCATGCCGGCGGCAAAGTTGCGCCCCGTCTTGCCCAGCACCACGACGACGCCGCCGGTCATGTATTCGCAGCCATGATCGCCCACGCCTTCCACCACCGCCATGGCGCCCGAATTGCGCACGGCGAAGCGCTCGCCGGCCACGCCGCGGAAATAGCATTCGCCGGTGATGGCGCCGTAGAGCACGGTGTTGCCGATGACGATGTTCTCTTCGGCCACCAGCTTCGAGTTGGCCGGCGGATGAACGACGATTCGCCCGCCCGACAGGCCCTTGCCGACATAGTCGTTGGCCTGGCCGATCAGGGTGAGCGACACGCCATGCGCCAGGAAGGCGCCGAAGCTTTGGCCGGCGGTGCCGGTGCAGGTCACCGCGATGGTGTCCTCGGGCAGGCCGGCATGACCGTAGCGCTTGGCGACCTCGCCCGACAGCATGGCGCCGACCGTGCGGTTGGCGTTGTGCACCGCCACCGCGATCGAGACCGGAATCTTCTTTTCCAGCGCCGGCCCGGCCTGCTCGATCAAGGTGCGATCGAGCACCTTGTCGAGATGATGGTCCTGGCTTTCGCGGTTGTGAATGGCGACGCCCTTGCCGGCTTCCGGCTTGTGCAGCAGGCGGGTGTAATCGAGGCCCTTGGCCTTCCAGTGATCGAGCGCCCGGCGCATGTCGAGCCGGTCCGACTGGCCGATCAGATCGGCAAATTTGCGCACGCCCATCTTGGCCATCAACTGGCGCACTTCCTCGGCGACGAAGAAGAAGAAATTGATGACGTGTTCGGGCTGGCCGGTGAAGCGCTTGCGCAGCTCGGGGTCCTGGGTGGCGACGCCGACCGGACAGGTGTTGAGATGGCATTTGCGCATCATGATGCAGCCGGCCGCGATCAACGGCGCGGTGGCGAAGCCGAATTCGTCGGCGCCCAAGAGCGCCGCCACCACCACGTCGCGCCCAGTGCGCAGACCGCCATCGACCTGGACGGCGATGCGGCCGCGCAGACGGTTGAGCACCAGGGTCTGGTGGGTTTCGGAAAGCCCGATCTCCCAAGGCGACCCGGCATGCTTGATCGAGGTAAGCGGGCTGGCTCCGGTGCCGCCGTCATAGCCCGAAATGGTGACGTGATCGGCCCGGGCCTTGGCGACGCCGGCCGCCACCGTGCCGACGCCCACTTCCGAGACCAGCTTGACCGAAATGCGGGCCTGGGGGTTGGTGTTCTTGAGATCGTAAATGAGCTGCGCCAGATCCTCGATCGAATAGATGTCGTGATGGGGCGGCGGGCTGATCAACCCGACGCCCGGCGTCGAATGGCGGACCCGGGCGATGGTGGCGTCGACCTTGTGGCCGGGCAACTGCCCGCCCTCGCCCGGCTTCGCCCCTTGCGCCATCTTGATCTGGATGTCGGAGGCGTTGATCAGATATTCGGTGGTGACGCCGAAGCGGCCCGAGGCCACCTGTTTGATCGCCGAGCGCAGCCAATCGCCGTTCGGCCGGCGTTGATAGCGTTCGGGCTCCTCGCCGCCCTCGCCGGAATTCGAGCGGCCCTCGATCCGGTTCATGGCGATGGCCAGCGTGGTGTGAGCTTCGCGCGAGATCGAACCGAACGACATGGCGCCGGTGGCGAAACGCTTGACGATCTCCTTGGCCGGCTCGACCTCGTCGATCGCAATCGGCTTGGGAGCGAATTTCAGTTCGAACAGGCCGCGCAGCGTGAGCAGGCGCTCGTTCTGCTCGTCGACCAGCTTGGAAAATTGCTGGAAGGTGGCGAAGCCGGCGCCACGCACCGCATGCTGCATGAGGGCGATGGTGTCGGGCGTCCAGACATGGTCCTCGCCGCGCGCCCGCCAGGCGTAATCGCCGCCCGGATCGAGCGCACCACGATAGAGCGGATTGTCGCCATAGGCCAGGCGGTGGCGGCGCACCGTTTCCTCAGCGATCTCGGCGATGCCGGCGCCGCCGACCCGCGAATGGGTCGAGGTGAAGTAGCGGTCGACGAATTCCTGCGCCAGACCGATGGCGTCGAAAATCTGGGCGCCGCAATAGGATTGGAAGGTCGAGATGCCCATCTTCGCCATCACCTTGAGCAACGCCTTGCCCAGGGCCTTGATGGTGCGCTTCTGGACTTCGGCCTCGCCGATCGGCTCGGGCAGCGGAATGGTGGCCAGGGTCTCGAACAGCAGATAGGGGTTGATCGCCTCGGCGCCGTAGCCGGCCAGCACCGCGAAATGATGAACCTCGCGCGCCTCGCCGGTTTCCACCACCAGGCCGGCCCGCGTGCGGTTGCCGCTGCGCACCAGATGATGATGGACGGCCGAGGTCGCCAAGAGCGAGGGGATCGGAATGCGCTCGGCCGAAATCGAGCGGTCCGAAAGGATCAGGATGTTGACGCCGCGGGCGATCGCCTCGTCGGCCTCGCGGCAGACCCGATCGACGGCGCCCGCCATACCGCCGGCGCCCAGATCGGCCACGTAGGTGATGTCGATGGTCGCCGCCTGGAAGGCGTTGCCGGTGTGGCCGGCGATGTTGCGGATCTTCTCCAGGTCCTCGTTGGTCAGGATCGGCTGGCGCACCTCGAGCCGAAGCCGCTCGCCATCCTGGGCGTGACCCAACAGATTGGGCCTTGGGCCGATGAACGACACCAGGCTCATCACCAGCTCCTCGCGGATCGAATCGATCGGCGGGTTGGTGACCTGGGCGAAGCATTGCTTGAAATAATTGAACAGCGGCTTCGGTTTGTCGGAAAGCACGGCCAAGGGCGTGTCGTTGCCCATCGAGCCCACCGCCTCCTGACCGCTCACCGCCATCGGGGTGATCAGGAACTTGATGTCTTCCTGGGTGTAGCCGAAGGCCTGCTGACGATCCAACAGGGTCTGGGGATCGGGCGGCATCGGCGCCACCGCGGCCGGCAGGTCCTCGAGCACGATCTGGCTGCGGGTCAGCCATTCGCGGTAGGGCTTGGCCTTGGCGAGTTCCGCCTTGATCTCAGCGTCATCGACGATCTTGCCGCGCTCGAGATCGATGAGCAGCATCTTGCCCGGCTGCAAGCGCCATTTCTTCTCGATCCGCTCTTCGGGAATGTCGAGCACGCCCACTTCCGAGGACATGACGACCAGATCGTCCTTGGTGACGATGTAGCGCGCCGGCCGCAAACCGTTGCGGTCGAGCGTGGCGCCAATCTGGCGGCCATCGGTGAAGGCGACCGCCGCCGGCCCGTCCCAAGGCTCCATCAGGGCGGCATGGTATTCGTAGAAGGCCTTGCGGCCCTCGTCCATCAGGGGGTTGCCGGCCCAGGCCTCGGGAATCATCATCATCATGGCGTGGGACAGCGAATAGCCACCCGCCACCAGGAGTTCGAGGGCGTTGTCGAAGCTGGCCGAATCCGATTGACCCTCGACGGTGATCGGCCACAGCTTGTCGAGATCGGCGCCCAGCACCGACGAGGCCATGGTGCCGCGCCGGGCCTTCATCCAATTGAGGTTGCCGCGCAAGGTGTTGATCTCGCCGTTGTGGCAGATCATGCGGAAGGGATGCGCCAGCTTCCAGGTGGGGAAGGTGTTGGTCGAGAAGCGCTGATGGACCAGCGCCAAGGCCGAGACCAGCCGCGGGTCGGTGAGGTCGGGATAGAAGGGCTCGACCTGATCGGCCATCAGCATGCCCTTGTAGACCAGGGTGCGCGACGAGAACGAAGGGATGTAGAAATCCTTGGCCTCGGCGGTGAGGTTGTTGAAGGTCTGCTTGCGGATGACCAGCAGCTTGCGCTCGAAGGCGTCCTGGTCTTTGAGCGGCCCAGCCATGCCCACGAACACCTGGCGGATCACCGGCTCGCTCGCCCGCACGCCTTCCGACAGATGCGCATCCTTGATCGGCACGTCGCGCCAGCCAAGCAGGGTCTGACCCTCGGCGGCGATGAAATGTTCCAGCCGGCCCTCGCACATCTTGCGCAGCGCGGCATCCCTGGGCAGGAAGACCATGCCGACCGCAAAGCGCCCGGCCTCGGGCAAGGTGAAGCCCAGCTTGGCGCATTCCTCGCGCAGGAACTGGTCGGGCACCTGGATGAGCACGCCGGCGCCGTCGCCGGCCAGGGGGTCGGCGCCCACCGCGCCGCGATGCTCGAGCCGGCGCAGAATTTCGATGCCGCGGGTGACGATGTCGTGGCTTTTCTTGTTCTTGATGTGCACGACGAAGCCGATGCCGCAGGCATCGCGCTCGAGCCCGGGATCGTAAAGGCCCTGTTCGGGCGGCAGACCGGCATGCGTCAACGACACGGACATCGATGCTCAAGCTCCCGATAGCCAACAGTTACGCGGCCCTGCCGGACGAGACTCCGGCAAAGCGGTCCTGTTTGACAAAAATTTGGCCTCCAGGAAAGCGGAATCTTCGCACCCCACCTATCCGCGCCCGATCCCCTCCCCGTTCGGGGGGGAGCGTGCCCCTCAAGGTCCGGCCATGATCCGCCATAGTTCATTGTCGGAATTCGTGGTTTCCACTAGGCTCGGACTCTCATTTTCACGAAGCGAGCGCCCCGATGGCCGATCCCAAGATGGTGAAGTTCGACACGCTGGCGCTCCATGCCGGCCAGCAGCCCGATCCCCAGCATGGGTCGCGCGCCGTGCCGATCCACCAAACCACCTCGTTCGTCTTCAAGGACACCGACCACGCCGCCGCCCTGTTCAACCTGGAACGGGCCGGCCACATCTATTCGCGCATCTCCAACCCGACGGTGGCGGTGTTCGAGGAGCGGCTGGCGGCTTTGGAAGGCGGCGTCGGCGCCTTGGCGGCCGCCAGCGGCCAAGCCGCCCTGCATCTGGCGGTGGCGACCTTGATGGGCGCCGGCGGCCACATCGTCGCCTCGCGCGCCCTTTATGGCGGCAGCTACAATCTGCTGGCGCTTACCCTGCCCCGTTTCGGCATCGCCACCAGCTTCGTCGATCCCCGCAATCCCCAGGCCTTCGCCGCCGCCATCCGGCCGGAAACCAGGCTAGTTTTCGCCGAGACGGTCGGCAATCCGGGTCTGGAAGTCTTGAACATCCCCGAAATCGCCAAGGTGGCGCACGCCGCCAGGCTGCCGCTCTTGATCGACGCCACCTTCACCAGCCCAGCCTTGGGCCAGCCGATCGCCCTGGGCGCCGATCTGGTGATGCATTCGGCGACCAAATATCTGGGCGGGCACGGGGTGGCGATCGGCGGCATTCTGATCGATGGCGGCAACTTCGACTGGGAGGCGTCGGGTCTGTTTCCCACCCTCACCGAACCCTATGCCGGCTATCACGGCCTCGATTTCGCCCACGAATTCGGCCCCGCCGCCTTCATCCTGCGCGCCCGCGCCGAGGGTCTGCGCGATTTCGGCGCCTGCATGAGCCCGACCACCGCCTTTCATCTTCTGCAAGGCGTCGAGACTTTGCCGCTGCGCATGGCCCGCCACATCCACAACGCCCGCAAGCTGGCCGGATTCCTGGCCCAGGCCAAGGGGGTGGCCTGGGTCAATTTCCCCGATCTGCCCGACCATCCCGACCACGATCTCGCCCAACACCTTTACCCCAAGGGCACGACGGCGATCATCACCTTCGGGGTGGCGGGCGGGCGCCAGGCGGCGGCCCGCTTCATCGAGGCGCTCCGGGTCTTCACGCATCTGGCCAACATCGGCGACGCCAAGTCGCTGGCCATACACCCGGCCAGCACCACTCACCAGCAGATGAGCGCCGAGGCCCTGAAAGCGGCCGGCATCGGCGAGGATCTGGTCCGCCTGTCGGTGGGGCTGGAGGACGAGACCGACCTGATCGACGATCTCGCCCAGGCCCTCAGGGCCTCGCAGAAAGGGTGACGCCATGAGCCAATCCCTTCGCGTCGATAACCAGATTGTCGCCTACGCCTCGGGCGGCAGACCCTTCGATCCGGCCAAGCCGGTTCTGGTGCTGCTGCACGGCGCCGGCATGGATCACACCGTCTGGGCCTTGCAGACCCGTTTCTTCGCCCATCACGGCCATTCGGTGCTGGCGCTCGATCTGCCCGCCCATGGCGGTTCGGGCGGCACCGCCTTCGAGACCATTGGCGCTTATGCCGGATGGTTAGAGCGGCTGTTCGATGCGGCCGGGATCGAAAAGGCCGCGCTGGTCGGCCACAGCCTGGGCGCCCTGATCGCCCTCGATTTCACCGCCGGCCACCCTTCGCGCCTGCGCACGCTCACCCTTCTTGGCGCCGGCGCCAAGATGCCGGTTCATCCCGACATGCTGGCCTCGGCCCAGGCGGGCACCGACGAGGTTCTGGATTGCATGACCTCGTGGGGGCACGCCCGACGCCACCATTTCGGCGGCCATCGGGCGCCCGGCCTGTGGATGCTGGGAAGCACCCGCCATCTGGTCGCCCGTGCCCGGCCGGGCGTCATCCATGCCGGCCTCAAGGCCTGCCACACTTACGCCGACGCCCTGGCGGCGGCAGCCAAGGTGACCTGCCCCACGACCCTGATCCTGGGCGCCGAGGACATGATGACCCCCGCCAAATCGGGCCTCGAGCTGGGCCGGGCGATCGCCGGCGCCCGCATCGAGATTATCCCCGGTTGCGGCCATATGATGATGCAAGAAGCGCCCGATCAAACGCTCGATCGGATGCGCGGCAACGCGTGATCAGAAGACATAGCGGCGAATCGCCGCCTCCGGCTCCTGATAGGCGACCGACGGGCCCGACCAAGCCGGCCGGCCGGCGAACACCGTGGTCTCCGCCCGATGCAAATGGCCGCAGAGGAGGCCGATAACCTGCGGATGGCGGACGAGGATGGCTTCCAGCGCGTCGGCGTCTTCCATCTGGCGGCCAATCGACCCATCGCGCATGCGGGTTGGAAAGGGCGAATGGTGGAGCATCAGCAAGGCGGGCGTTGCCGGGGCTTCCGCCAACGTCCCTTCCAGCCAAACCTGGCGGGTAAAACAGAATCCGCCGCGCTGGCTGGGCGGATTGCCGCTGTCGAGCCCGATCAGCCGCAGGCCGCCGACTTTCTCGGCGTAATGCAGGAATCCCTCGCCGTTCGTGGGCAGGAAAGCTCCCAACGCCTGACGAAGATTGGCCCGGTGATCGCGGTTGCCGGGCACCACCCGCAGGGGACGATCGAGACCGGCCAGGATGGCGCCGACCTCCCGATAGGATTCCTCGCGGCCGTCATCGGCAAGATCGCCGGTGAGGACGACCAGATCGGGCTGCGGGCGCCGCGCCCCAAGGAGGGCCACGACCCGTTCCAGGCGCGTCCGCCTGTCCGCGTTGCCGGCCACCATATGAAGATCGGAAATCTGGTCGATGATCACGCGGGCATCACGTCTTCGAGAAAGGCGACGAGGGCCTGGGTGAAGGCCTCGGGCTGTTCGACATTGGCAAGGTGCGAAGCCCCGGCGATCGCCTGGAAGCGGGCGCCGGGAATCCGATCGGCGATCGCCTGGCCGGCGGCGGGCGGGGTGCCGGGGTCGAGGGCGCCCGACAGCACCAGGGTTGGCACCCGGATCGCCGCCAGCCGGTCGGTGAGGTCGAGGCCCTGAATGGCCCGGCCCCAGCCGATAAAGCCATTGGCCGGCGTGGCGCGGATTTGGGCGGCGATCGGCGCCACGCGGTCGTGATGGTTGGCGCGGAAGTCGGGCGTGAACCAGCGCCCGAGCGTGCCTTCAACCTGGCTGTCCATGCCCTGAGCGGCGACGGTGGCGAGGCGCTCGTCCCAAAGCGCCTTGCCTTCGGGCGGTATGCGGCTGGTGGTGCAGCAGAGCGCCAGCCCAAGCAGCTTATGGGCATGATCGAGCCCCAGATGCTGGCCAATCATGCCGCCCATCGACAGGCCGACGAACATGGTTTTGGCGATGCCCAGGCGATCGAGCAGGCCCGCGATGTCAGCCGGCAGACGGGAGAGCGCGTAGGGCGGCGGCGGCACGGCGGATTGGCCGTGCCCGTGGCTGTCGAAGCGCAGCACCCGCCAACGCTTGGTCAAGGCGGCGATCTGGCCGTCCCACATCCGGTAATCGCTGGACAGCGAATGGCTTAGGGTCACCACCGGCCGGCCTTGCGGGCCATCGAACCGGTAGGCGATGTTCGTTCCGTTGACCTCGATCCTATCCATGTTTCCCCCGCCCTCCGTTCTTGCCGAAATATTGCCACGATCCGGTCCGGATTTTCGCCATGAAAATCGGCTTTCCTTTTTGCAGTCCAAACCGAAACGGAGTGCCCGACATGAACAAGATTGCTTTTGCCGCCGCCCTTCTGCTCGTCGCTCCCACTCTTGCCCTCGCCCAGGCGCCGCAAACGCCGCCCGGCCAGACGCAACAGCCGCAATTGCGCCAGGACCGCGAGGAAATCCGCAAGGATCGTCAGGACCTGCAAAAGGACCGCAAGGAACTGCGCGACGCCCAGCAGGAGCGCAATAAGGACGCCAAGGCGCTGCGCGAGGCGAAAAAGGCCGGCGACAAGGACAAAGCGGCCGAACTGCGCAAGGAACTGAAGGAGGATCAGCAGAAGGTCCGCCAGGAGCGCAAGGATGTGCGCAAGGACCAGCAGGAGCTGCGCAAGGATCGCCGCGAACTCCACAAGGATCAGCGTCCTCTCAAGAAGGAGATGCGGGATCGGCGCAACCATCCGCGCGATTCCCACCAGGACCGGCAGGCGCGCCGGTTCGAGGCTCGGGAACGCCGCCACGCCCAGTCGGGGGGACAGGCCGACCGCCGCTTCGGCCACTGACCCCATTCCCACCAGCCGGGCGTTTCAAGGAGCGCCCGGCTTTTTCCCGTCAATGAAGCGGCGTGGCAACCACCCGGTCGGCCGGAAAGGCGATGCGGACCGTGGTACCCACGCCGACCGCGCTTTCCAAATCGAGATGCCCGCCTTGGCGCTCGACCAGGGCTTTAGCAAGGGGAAGCCCAAGTCCACCGCCTTCATAGCGCCGCGACAGGCCAACGCTGGTTTGCTCGAAGGGCGTCAGCGCCAGGGGAATCTGCTCGGGCGCCATGCCGATGCCGGTGTCGCGGATCTGGATCACCAGCCCGCCCAGCGCGTCGCGCCCGACCTCGATCTCGGCGGTGCCGCCCGGCCGGTTGTATTTGATGGCGTTGGACAGCAGATTGACCAGCACCTGCTTGATGCGCGTTTCGTCGGCCTGCAGACGCGGCAGGTGATCGATGACGCGGGTGACGATTTGAACGCGCTCGGCGCCGGCGCGATCCTGAAGCAGGGCGATCGATCGCTCCACCACCTGCCCAATATCGACCAGCGTTTCCACCAGCTCGAGCTTGCCGGTCTCGATGCTCGACAGATCGAGAATGTCGTTGACCAGTTCGCTCAGGCGCCGGCCCGAGGCATGAATGTCGGCCAGATAGTCCTGGAATTTCTTGTTGGGCGGCCGGCCGAACAATTCCGACAGCAGCACTTCGGAAAAGCCCAGGATGGCGTTCAGGGGCGTGCGCAGTTCGTGACCCATATTGGCCAGGAAATTGGTTTTCGCCTGATTGGCCACCTCGGCCTTGGCCTTGGCGTCGAGCAGGTCTTTTTCCGCCCGCTCGCGCTCGACCACCCGACCGATCTGCACGCCGATATGCTCAAGCGCCGACAAGAGAAGCGGATCGGGCTGGATGATCTCGGTCGAAAAGAATTCGAGCACCGCCACCACTTCGTCGCCAGAAAGAACCGGCAGCGCGAAGGACGATTTGATGCCCAGCGCGCGGGCCAGATGGCCGCGCTGGAACCAGGGTTCGGCCCGCACGTCGGTGAGCCATACCGGCTTTCTCAGGCAGACGACCCGGCCGGGCAGGCTGTTGGGATTGGAGGCCGAGAACGGGTGCTCCTGGGTGGCGTATCGCCAATCGCGAAAGGCGGCGCCGGCGTCGAAATGCCAGTGCGCGGAGGGGATCAGGCGGTCGGGATCGGCCTCGTCGCGCATATAGGCATGGCCGATCGGCCAATGCACATGCTCGCAAATGCGATCGAGGCAGTCCTGCATGGCGTCGATCGCGGTGCGCGCCTGATTCGCCGTCACCGCGACCGCGTTGAGAAGCTGGATGATCTCCAACTGGTGGCGGCGCTGCTCCTCGGCCTCCTGGTTGGCGGTCACGTCGCTTAAGCGGCCGGTAAACCGCTCGTGGCCGCCTTCGGCATCGCGATGCACGCTGCCCTTGATCTCGATCCACAGCCAGCGGCCGTCGCGGTGGCGATGGCGGGCCAGGGCTTCGAACTGGGTGGTCCGGCCGGCCATGTAATCAAGGAAGGCCGACGACAGGCGCGTGAGATCCTCGGGATATATCTGGCTGCGCCAGCGGTAGAGGAGCCGTTCCTCTTCGGGCCAACCGATGATCTGGAACCACATGGGCGAGAACCAGATGTGTTTGTCGCCCTTCTGCCAGTCCCACAAGCCTTCGGACACGCCGTTGATCGCCAGGCGATAGCGCTCCTCGCTCAGGCGCAGGGCCTTGGCCATCGTCCGCCGCTCTGTGGCCCGCCGATCGACGACCAGAGCCAGGCCCAAGGCCATGGCGATCGCCACGGCGAGAACCACCGCATGGATGAGAAGGTTGCGATGCCAATCGGAAAGGACGATCCGCATCGGCAGCGCCACCGCGACCGCCAGATCGAGATGGCGCAACCGGCCGCTCACCACCTGCCAATCCTGGCCCCGCATCGGCACGATCCGTGTGCGGACATCCTCTTGGCTGGCTGACATCCCCGGGCCGGATTCGAAGATCGGTGCCAGGGTCGCCTCCTCGATTGCCGACGGTTGATGGAGACGCCAGCGTCCGTCTTCGGCCATCAGAAGGGTGATCCCCTCTTCGGGAAGGCCGAAACGGATATGGCGATGCAGGACCGCTGGATCGATGGCGGCGGCGACGATGCCGGCAAACCCGCCCTTCCGATCGACGCGGCTGCGCGCCACGTAGAGCGGTTGCGAGGGATCGGCGCGATCCAAAATCAGGCGCTGCCGATCGCCATGCTCCTTAAGCCTGACGAAGGCCGGGTGATCGGCCATCGGCGCCGCCCCACCCGAGGGCGTGCTGGCATAGCCGATCCGGCCGTTCTCATCGGCCTGAACGATGTAAAGGACTTCCGAGGGCGCGTTCCGCCAGGCCCGGATATGATCGGAGCGCAGCGCCCCCTGGGCCAGGGCCGTCAAATCCTGATCGGCATCGCGCAACAATCGATCGATGCCGGAAAAGAACCCATCGATCCGATCCGCCGTGGCGCGATTGATCAAGGTGAGCTTCTCGCCCGACCGCGCCAGAACCTCTCTGTGATCGTTCCAAAGATCGACCAGCACCGCCACCGTTATGCCGATGACAAATAGGATCGCCTTGCTGATCGCCGACTTGAACACCCCTTACCTACCCAGCTCACCTGCCAACCGCAGGATTCAGCTTATATTTGTCACTCTATAATCAATATAAAGGATATCCCGAATGGGGGTTAGTCCGAAAACGGACTAATCCCTTTTTTTGTATACGCAAGGTCGGAAACCGGCCGGTCGCAGCTAAGACCAATGGCAGTCCATTGAATTAGCTCGATTGATCGTAGAGGAAGCCCAGCAATTTGTTCTGGTAGATGCCGCTCGACAGGAATTGTGTGTAATTCTTCTGGGTCATCGACAGCGATGCCAGATTGGTGATCATCGCGTCATATTTCGTCCGCATTTTCGCTTGAAAATCGTATTCTTCCTGCATTTGCGCCACCATCACATCGGTCATTTCGGCCTTCACTTCGCCGATGCGGTTGGAAATCGTGTCGTATTGTCCCTGAACGAAAACCTGCGACGCCTTGACCTGAGCGGTGACCATTTCCACCTGCTCCATCGCCGCCTTGACGTCGGCCTGGGCCTGGGCGATGCCCTGGGCATCGCCGAAACGGCCGTAAAGCCAGCTCTGTCCGACTTCGTTGCCGCCCTTGGTCAGAGTCCCGGTATAGGCGGTGCCATCGACCTGGAAGCTGACGGTGTTGCTCGAATAGTTCGTGTCGGTGCGCGCGATGGTGCTGGTCGACACCGTAGCACCAGTGGTCGAGGCCTGCTGGAGCGTCGAATAGGTGGTGCCGGTGGTTTCGGTGTTCGGGTAGTCATCATATTGCTTGATGGCGTAGCTCGACCATTCCGGCACCCACTTCTTGCCGTTGGAATCGGTGATGTAGTAATCCGCGCCGATGAAGGTGCCGTTCAAGGTCACCACATTGGCGTATTGATCGATCTTGACCTCGATGTCGCGCGATTCCATGCCGATGCGCCGCTTGGCGCCGATCATGTTGTAATTGGCCGGCACTTCGTCGGCCAGCTCGTAGATCTCGGCCAGGCGCTTGTCGAACTCCTGGGCGTAGTAGTCGGGATCGTTGGTGGCCTTCTCCAGATAGACCTTCATGTCGAAGAGCTTGTCGTAGATCTTCTGGGCGTTGGCGGCCACCGTGCCCAGCGAACCGACCGCTAGATCGATGCCGCCGCGCACCACGGAAAGCTTTTCCGATTGATCGGTGTAGCGCTTGATCTGGCCGTCAAAGACTTCCTGGCGGGCCTCGGTGGCCTTCTTCATGTCGGCGACGTAGCGCTCCTGCAGCTTCTGCTGGATGAGCGACGTCATCGACTGGCCGAGCTTGAAATTCGACAGCAAAGGATTGTTGCCGCCGGTCGGATCGATCACCGCCATGACACATCCCTCGCTCCAGGCCAAGACGCCCGAACGGCAAACCGATCAAAGCTTTGCGAAACACGCGCCATGCGAACATCCTGTTCGGGGCCCATCGTTGGGCCATCAACCCGCATTCGGCAGGTTCTCACAGTATAGATTATTATTCGGTAAACCACAACCGAACCCTGGCGGCATTGCCGCCGGCCCACTCCTATGCTAAGCCTCTGAAAATGATCGTATCTTCCGCCGCGCCGCGCCCTTCCCGCCTTTTTGCCGTGCTGGCCGCTTTGGCCCTGGCCTGGCTTGGGCTGATCGCTTGGCGCTATTTGGGTTTCGCCGGCTATTTCGATCACGGCGAGGTGAACGTCGCCTTTCGCGCTTGGCGAATGGTGCAAGGCCTGCCGCTCTACCTGCTGCCCGAGGCGCCCGACTATCTGCTCACCGTCTACGGTCCCACCGTCTATCTGGCCAACGGCGCCATGCTGGGCCTCTTGGGCGGTTCGATCGCGGCCAGCAAGGTGGCGGGAATCGCGGCGGCCTTCCTGGCGGTGCTGGCCTTTGGCCTGCATGTCCGGGGACGCTTCGGCGCTGCCTGGATCGGCTACGGCCTGTTGCTCTTCCTGGGCTTGCAAATGATGGCGGCCCCATTCCCCTATTGGAGCCGCGCCGATCCCTTGAGCATCCTGGCGGTCACGCTGGGGCTGGCGGCCGGCGCTCGGCTGGCCGAACCGGACCGGCCCTGGTGGGCGGCGCCTTTGGCGATCGGCCTTTGCTGCGGCGTGGCGATGAATGTGAAGATTCACGCCTTCCTCTATTTCTTCCCGCTCCTGATTCGCTTTGCCGCAAGGCGTTGGCTGTGGGCTTGGCCTTTGGCCGGTCTGGCGGCGCTTCTGGCGCTGCTGGCGCCCTTCACGCTGGCGGCCTTCCCGCTTGGCCCCTATGTCGCGGGCGTCTTGAAGGTGGTTTCGGTTCGCGGCATCGAAACCAAGCTGCTCCTCAATTCCTTGCAGCATATCCTGCCCTTGATGGCTCCCTTGCCCTTGATGCTGCTGGCCCTTTGGCGGGGCCGGGTCGCCCGTGCCGACGCGCTCTATGTCGGCGCGCTGATCCTGGCGATCCTGGTCGGTCTCTACCCGGCTTCGGTGGCGGGCAGTTCCTGGTATCAGTTGATTCCCTTTTTGCCACTGGCGGTCGATGCGACCTTGCGCATGCTGGCTTCCCTGGGCCTTGCCCCGCGCCGGCGCGACGCCGTCGCCTGGGGGGTGGCGCTGTTGGTAATCGGGCTGGCGCTGGTGCCGCAGCGGCGCGGCCTGCGCTACATCACCGAGCGGAGCTGGATGGGCGAGGCGGCCGCGGAAATCGAAACGGTGATGGCCGCCCATCCGGGTCGGCCGATCGAGATGGGCTTCGGCAAGGATGTGGCGGAGCGCTACCGGGTGACGTTCTTGAAGCCGATGCTGGCCTATGCCGGCCACCCGGTCACCTTCGACGGCTGGTCGGACATGGAGGCCGATTTCATTGGCCGCCCGCCCTCGGCCGCCCGGCTTGAGCGTCTTCAGGATTGCGCGACGCCACTTTGGCTGATCCCGGCGGGCGAAGAGCCTTTCGCCATGCCCAGCGTCTTTTCCGGCCGCGATTTCCTGGCGCCTTACCGGGCGGTCTTCCGGGCGCGTTACGAAAGGCGGCAAGGCGGCCAATATTTCGACCTCTGGGAATGCCGGCCCGTTGGTTGATTTTTCAGGCCTTTCGGGCTAGGTTTGCCGCCCGTTTCGACAAGGAGTTCCGATGCGCGTCCTTTACGGCCAGGCCGTCTATGGCGAAGAGGAAATCGCGGCCGCCACCGACGTTCTCAGGAATTCGGCCATCGCCCTGATGACCGGGCCCAAGGTGGCCCAGTTCGAACATCGGATCGCTGGGCTTTTCGGTAAGACGCATGGGCTGATGACCAATTCCGGCTCCTCGGCCAACCTTTTGGCCCTGGCGGCGCTCGATCTGCCCAAGGGGTCGGAAGTGGTCACGCCGGCGCTGACCTTCGCCACCACGGTGGCGCCGATCCTGCAATTGGGGTTGGTTCCGTCCTTCGTCGATGTCGCCCCCGCCAGCTATGTCGTCGAGCCCGAGGCGGTGGCGGCGATGATCGGCCCCAAGACCCGCGCCCTGATGATCCCCAACCTGATCGGCAATCTGCCCGACTGGGCCGGTCTGCGCGCCCTGGCCGATCGGCATGGGCTGAAGGTGATCGAGGATTCCTGCGACACGCTGGGCGCCACCGTCGTCGGGCGGCCCAGCGGGGCGTTCTCCGACATCGCCACCACCAGCTTCTACGCCTCGCATGTGGTGACCGCCGCCGGCTTCGGCGGCATGGTCTGCGTGGCCGACGAAGCGCTGGCCCGGCGCGCCACGTTGTTGCGCGGCTGGGGCCGCTCCTCGAGCCTAATGGGCGAGAGCGAAGACATCGACAAGCGCTTCGCCAGCCAGGTCGACGGCATCGACTACGATTCCAAATTCATATTCGAGGGCATCGGCTACAACTTCCTGCCCTCGGAAATCGGCGCCGCCTTCGGCCTGGCGCAATTGGACAAACTCGAAACCTTCATCGGCCGCCGCATCGCCAACTTCGCCCGGCTGCGCGCCTTCTTCGAGGCCTATGAGGATTGGTTCCTTCTGCCCCGCCAGCGGCCCGAGGTGCGGACCGGCTGGCTGGCCTTCCCGCTCATCGTCCGGGACGAGGCGCCCTTTGCCCGGCGCGACCTGCAAATCCATTTCGAGCGCCAGGGCATCCAGACCCGCACCGTCTTCACCGGCAACATCCTGCGCCAGCCCGGCTTCAAGGACATTCTCAGGCGCGAGGCGCCCGCCGGCTATCCCAACGCCGACCGGGTGATGCGCGGCGGCCTCTTGATCGGCTGCCATCAGGGGCTCGACACGGCGGCAATCGATCACATCACCCAAACCTTCGTCGCTTTCGCCGCCCACAAAGGACGGCCCTAGCCATGCGCCGCGCCCTGGTCACCGGCGCCACCAGCTATCCCGGCCAGCGCCTGCTGGCCCGGCTGATGGCCGAAGGGATCGAGGTTCACGCGCTGGTGCGCATGACCTCGGATCTGGCGCGCTTCGATCCGCTGCCGCATTTGCCGGTGATCCATCCGCATGACGGCAGCTACGCCATGATGCACGACATCATGGCCGAGACCCGCCCCGACATCGTCTTTCACCTGGCCAGCCATTATGTGCGCGAGCACAAGCCCGAGCAGATCGACGGGCTGATCGAATCGAACCTCACCTTCGGCCTCTATCTTCTCGAGGCGATGCGCCAGACCGGCGTTCCCAGGCTTGTCAATGTCGGCACCTTCGCCCAGTTCTACGAAAGCCCGGAATACCGGCCGCTGTCGCTTTACGCCGCCACCAAGCAGGCCTTCGAGGATCTGCTGGCCTATTACGTCGATCTTGGGCTTTCGGCGACCACCCTTATCTTCTTCGACACTTACGGCCCCTACGATTGGCGGCCAAGGCTGGTTAACGCGCTCTTGGATGCCTGGGTCAACAACACCCAACTCCCGCTTCCGGAATCGCACGTCAAGGTCACGCTCGACCTCGTCTACATCGACGACGCGATCGAGGCCCTCTGGCAGGCCGGGCGCCGTCTGATGACCGATCCCAAGCCGCTTTCGGGACGACGCTTCGCCATCGGCTCGGGCGATCGGCACACGCTGCGCCAGGTGGTCGAGCTGTTCGAGCAGGTTTCGGGCCGCGAGATCATCAAGGCCTGGGGAATGTGGCCGCTTCCCGACCGCCATGTGATCACGCCTTGGGAAGGGCCCAACCTGCCCGGCTGGCGGCCGACGGTCGGCTTGGCCGAAGGGCTCAAGCGCTGTCTCGAGGCGCGCGGCCATGCGGGTTGAGCCCACCGCCATTCCCGACGTCAAACTGATCCATCTCGAACCGCACGCCGATCCGCGCGGCCTGTTCATCGAACTCTTCGAAGCCAAGCGCTACGCCGAGCACGGCATCCCGACCGATTGGGTGCTCGACGCCGCCTCGCGCCAGGACAAGGCGGGCACGGTCCGCGCCCTGCATTTCCAAACGCCACCCTTCGCCCAGGCCAAGCTGGTGCGGGTGGCGCGCGGCCAGGCGCTCGACGTGGCGCTCGACATCCGCGCCGGCTCGCCCTGGTACGGCCGCCACGTCGCCCTCGAACTGGCCGAGGACGATTGGCGCATGCTCTACATCCCCGTGGGCTTCGCGCACGGCTTCTGCGCGCTGGTCGACGGCACCGAGATGGCCTACAAGCTGGGCGCGCCCTACGCGCCGCAGCATGGCGGCGGCGTGTTGTGGAACGATCCCGATCTCGGCATTGCCTGGCCGGTCGACGAGGCCCGCGCGATCCTGGCTCCGCGCGATCGAACCTATCCGCTGCTGCGCGATCTGGCGCCGGTCTTCACCTATCTGGGCGGACCACGATGACGATCCTGGTCACCGGGGGCGCCGGCTTCATCGGCGGCTGGGTGGTGCGCCGGCTCTTGGCCGAGGGCCGCCATCGGGTGGTCAATCTCGATGCCCTCACCTACGCCGCCGACCAGGCTTCGCTCGCCCAGACCCAGACCGATCCGCGCTATCGCTTCGAGAGGATCGACATCCGCGACGGCCGGGCGGTGCGCGCCTGCCTGGCCCGCCACCTGCCCGACGCCATCATGCATCTGGCCGCCGAATCGCATGTCGACCGCTCGATCGACGGGCCCTCGGATTTCATCGAAACCAACATCGTCGGCAGCTATCGCCTGCTCGAAGCGGCGCTCGACTACTGGAAGGGTCTGGCGCCGCCCGCCCGCGAACGCTTCCGCTACCATCACGTCTCGACCGATGAGGTGTTCGGCTCGCTCGGCCCGAACGATCCACGATTCGATGAAAACACCCCCTATCGGCCACGCTCGCCCTATTCGGCCAGCAAGGCGGCCTCGGACCATCTGGCGCTGGCCTGGTATCACACCTATGGCTTGCCGGTCGTCTTAAGCAACTGCTCGAACAATTACGGCCCTTATCAATTTCCCGAGAAGCTGATCCCGCTCGTCATCGTGCGCGCCCTGGCCGGCCAATCCCTACCGGTCTATGGCCAGGGTTTGAATGTGCGCGACTGGCTTTACGTCGAGGATCACGCGGCGGCGCTGATCCGCATTCTCGAACTGGGCCGGCTGGGCGAGACCTACCTGGTGGGCGGCAACGCCGAGCGGCGCAACATCGATGTCGTGCGCACCCTGTGCCGGATTCTGGACCGGCTGGCCCCCCGCCCCGATGGTCAAACCCATGAAACGGGTATCGAATTCGTCGCCGATCGGCCAGGCCACGATCTTCGTTACGCCATCGATTCTTCGAAATTGCAAACGCAGTTGGGCTGGCGGCCGACCCTATCCTTCGAGGAAGGGCTTGAGCGCACCGTAGCATGGTATCTTGCCAACCGCGATTGGTGGCGGCCTCTGGTGACAGACAAGGCTGCCACTGACCGCCAGGGCTTGAAGGGGCGGACATGAAGGGCATCATCCTGGCCGGCGGCTCCGGCACGCGGCTGCATCCGATGACGCGGGCGGTGAACAAGCAGCTCCTGCCGGTCTACGATAAGCCAATGATCTATTACCCGCTGTCCACCCTGATGCTGGCCGGCATCCGGGACATCCTCATCATCACCAGCCCGGACTCGGTCGATCGCTTCCGCACCCTGTTGGGCGATGGCGCCAACCTAGGGCTGCGTCTTTCCTACGCCCTGCAGCCAAGCCCAAACGGCCTGGCCGAGGCCTTCATCATCGGGCGCGACTTCATCGGCGCCGACCCGGTGGCGATGGTGCTGGGCGACAACATCTTCTACGGCCACGGCTTGCGCGGCCTGGTGCAGGAGGCCGCCGCCCGCCGCCAGGGCGCCACCGTCTTCGCTTATGAGGTGGCCGATCCCCAACGCTACGGCGTGGTGACCTTCGACCGCCAGGGCAAGGTGGTGAAGCTGGAAGAGAAACCCTCCCAACCGGAATCGAATTGGGCGGTGACCGGGCTATATTTCTACGACAACCGCGTGGTCGAGATCGCCCCCACCCTGAAGCCCTCGGCGCGCGGCGAGTTGGAAATCACCGATCTCAACCGCGCCTATCTGGAGATGGGAGCCCTTAACGTCGTCCATCTGTCGCGCGGCTATGCTTGGCTCGATACCGGCACCCACGATTCGCTCTTGCAGGCCGCCCAGTTCGTTCAGACGGTCGAGTCGCGCCAGGGCCTGAAGATCGCCTGCCTGGAAGAGATCGCGCTTCGCATGGGCTTCATTGATCTTACGAATTTCGAAAGACTTGCCAAAGACTTATCCAAAAGCAGCTATGGCGATTACCTGGTGCGAATAGCTAAGGAAATGCGTAGGTCATTGTCGTAAGTTTTCAGATTGTAACCATTTTGACGTTGGTCAATCAACAATCTCCGGTTATCCTCCGCGCCCATGAATGCGCCTCGCCCCCGCCACACCCGCCGCGCCTGCTTGGCCGTTGCCGGCTTAAGCGCCCGGCAGGTCGCCGACAATCTCCTCAACGAGATTCGCGGCCAGCTTGATGTGTTGGTCGCCGACGATCATGACCGCCAGGCCATGCATTCGGCGCTCGACGCCCTGCCTTTGCACGATCTGACGGAAACGGTGGCCGAGGAAGCGACACACAATTCCACGGTCGCCTGCCAGTATTTCAACGCCTGGGAAAAGCGCACGCAGAAGTTCGAGCGCCAGCGCAAGGATCTGTTGGGTTGGCTGCTGACCGAGGTGCTGTTCGTCCATTTCCTGCCCGACCGCGAGGACACCAAGGCGGTGGCGCTGGCCAACACCCGCTTCGTCTATGGGCTGATGCCGCGGCCGATCCTGGTCGGCATTCTCGACGTCATCAAGGCGGCGGTGGCCGATTCCCTCAAGGCGACGGTGGCCAGCGTCTTCGAGGCCCTAAAGCAGCCGGACGGCACCTATGATTTCCGCCGGGTCCGCACCGACGACACCGCCTTCCTGGCGATCTCGCAGATCACCAACCGCATCCGCGACCTCATCGGCTCGGGCGCCATCGATCAGGCGATGATCACCCAGGCGGTGGAAACCCACCAGTCCGACCAGTTCCCGCACGATTTCTCGGACCTCGATTGGGCGTTCTTCAACGACCTGTTCGAGGACAATCCGATCCGCCTGTCGATCCTGCTTTACGGGTTGCGCAACGCCGGTGCCAGCCTGGGCGTGCGCACCCAGTTCCTGGGCCAGTTGGGCAGCGTTCCCTGCCTGGGTCATCTCAAGGCCTATCTGGCGGTGGGCTTGCGGGCCGGCGCCATCACCGGCAACGATCTCAACCGGATCAAGGGCGCGGCGACCGGCGAGGCGCAGGGCGGCGCCCTGTCGGCCGATTTGATCGAGAGCCTGTTCACCGCCACCCCGCGCGAGTTGCTGCACAAGCCGTCGGGATTTGAATTGCCGGTGGCGCCGCATCGCCAGGACGAAGCGGCTTCCGCCTGATCCCCTACTCGCTGCGCACCGCCCGCTCGAGCAGATAATCAAGCGTCGGCCGCGCCTTGGCCTCGACGGCGATCCGAAACCCGAACAGCCCGCGCGACAGCCGCACCAAGACCCGGTCGAGCGCCGTCAGCAGCCGCGCCAGGGCGGTGTCGCCCAAGGCCAGTTCGAAGGGCGCCGGCACCGCCTGCACCCGCTCGACCTGGAAGCCCGCCTCCTCCAGAAGCCGGGGCAGGCTTTGGAAGGTGAACAGGCGGGTGTGGCTGGCATCGAGAATGCCGCGCTTGCCGTAATTGAAATGGCCGAACAGCAATTGCAGCCGGTTGTAGAGGAAGCCGATGTTGCCCGAGGTGACGATAAGCCTGGTGCCGATGCCGCCCTTCATGCGGGCGTGCAGGCGCTCCATGAAGCGCTCGGGCTCTTTCAGATGGCCGATGACATCGAGCATCAGCACGATTTCGAAATCGCCGTAAGCGACCGGCAGCGGATCGCGGTCGAGATCGAGCGCGTGGAACGCGGCGTAGCCGCGCTCGGGCGGCGGCGGATGGCGGTCGAGCCCGGTCACCGCGCAACCCTTGGCGGCCAGGACCTCGCCCACCAACCCGTCGCCCGAGGCGATGTCGAGCACCCGCGCTCCGGCCGGGATGGAATCGACCGCCATGCGGTGCGCCGCCGTGAAGGTCATCTTGGGAATGTGGTAGAGCGCCTCGCGGCCCTTGGGCGCCACGTCGTATTTGCGCTGATAGACCAAGCTCCGGCGCTGCATCTGCGCCAGAAGCGCCTGGGTCATCACGTCCCAGGCGTATTTGAGGCCGTTGACGTGGCTTACTTCCTCGCCATAGCGGGTCGGAATGGCGAATTCCCGGATGCGCAAGCCGGCGAAGTGAAGCTGGATGATGATCTCGGTGTCGAAGTGAAAATCGTTGGAATTGAGATGGAAGGGAATCCGTTCCAGCGCGCGGCGCGAATAAAGCCGAAGGCCGGAATGAAATTCGGACAAGGCGGTGCCCAGAAGCGCGTTTTCCAGCCGCGTCAGAATCTTGTTGCCGACATATTTGTAAAGCGGCATGCCGCCCTTGAGCGCGTCGCCCGGCACCATCATGCGCGAGCCGAACACCGCATCGGCCTCGCCGGCCAGCAGCGGTCGGACGAAATCCGGCAGCACTTCCGGCGGATACTGGCCGTCGCCGTGAATGAGGCAGACGGCGTCGAAATCGTTGACCACCGCGTAGCGCATGCCGAGCTTGACGTTGCCGCCATAGCCCTGATTGACCGGATTGGTGAGGATGGTGGTCGGAAACGGGATGCCGCTTTGGTCGCGAAACGCCACCGCCTTGGCGGTGGTGGCGTCCTTCGAGGCGTCGTCGATGATCAGAAGATGGGTGTCGAAATCCTTGAGCGCCGCCGGCAGCCGGGCCAGCGTCGATTCGATGAACCGCTCGGCGTTGTAGGCGAGAAGAAAGACGAGGACGCGGTTGCCCATGGGGCTATGCGATCTCCTTCAGGCGGAAGCGTTGGATCTTGCCGGTCATGGTTTTCGGCAGGTCCTCGACGAACCGAATGGCCCGCGGGTATTTGTAGGGCGCGATGTTGGCCTTGACGAAATCCTGGATGGCCTTGGCGTTGGCGTCGTTGGCGTCGCGCGCATCTTTCAGCACCACAAACGCCTTGACGATGGTGCCACGCGCCTCGTCGGGCACGCCGATCACCGCGCATTCGCGCACCAAGGGATGCTCCATCACGGCGCGCTCGACCTCCTGGCCGGAAACATTGTAGCCCGAGGTGACGATCATGTCGTCGCCCCGGTCGACATACCAATAAACCCCATCGGGATCGCGCTCGAAGATGTCGCCGGTGACGTTCCAGCCCTGGCGCACATATTTCGCCTGACGCTCAGGATCGTCCATGTAGCGGCAGCCGGTGGGACCGCGCACCACCAACCAGCCGCGCTCGCCGCTCTTGGTGATCTCGCTGCCGGCCTCGTCGATCAGCTTGGCGGTGAAGCCGGGCACCGGGCGGCCGGTCGAGCCCGGCTTCTCGACGTTATTCCTCTCGCAGACGAAATGCCCGTGCATCTCGGTCGAGCCGATGCCGTTGATCAGCGGCAAGCCGGACAGCGCCCGCCAGGCCTCGAAGGTCTTCATCCGCAGATGCTCGCCGGCCGAGCAGCATTTGCGAAGGCTCGACAGATCGTAGCGCCCGCCCAGCTCCAGCATCGAATTGTAGGCGGTGGGCACGGCGAACAGATTGGTGACGCGGTGGCGCTGGATGGCCTCCAGAATGGCGTCGGGCGTCGATTTGGCGAGCAGCACGGTCTGCGCGCCGTGGCGGAGCGGGAACATCAACAGCCCGCCCTGACCATAGGAAAAAGCCAGCGACGGCGCGCCGCAATGGACATCGTGGGGACTGACGCCCAGCAATTGCGGCCAGCATTCCGACGTCGCCACGATGTCGCGGTGCAGTTGGACCGCTGCCTTGGGATTGCCCGTGGTGCCCGAGGTGAAATTGATCATCGCCACATCGTCGGCCGCCGTGGCGACGGTGGCGGCGCCGGCGGGCGTGGCGTCGATCGCCCGGTCGAGGTCGGTCTTGCCGTCGCCCATCGGACTGAACAGGCCATAGCGTTCGAGCCCGGTCTTGGCCGCCGCCGTCGCCAGCTCGGCCTCCAGCGACGCTTCGCAGAGCGCAAAGCGCACCCGGACCCGTTCGATCATGAAGGAAAGCTCGTGGGCGCGCAGAAGCGGCATGGTGAGCACGGTCACCCCGCCGACTTTCAGCACCGCCAGCCAGGCGGCGATCACCATCGGCGCGTTGATCGAGCGAATCAACACCCGGTTGCCCGGCACCAGCCCCCAACCCTCGACCAAGAGACGGGCCAGACGCTCGACCCGATCGTTCAGGTGATCGAAGCTCCAGCATCGGCCGTCAAACCAAATGGCGGGCTTGGGCCCGAAACCCTTGCGGATCAGCCGGCCCAACAATTCGTCATAGGCGTTCATCCGGTCGGAAAAACCGGCCAGATGCGGCGCCGAATAATCGAACACCGGCATTTGATCGGCGGCCGGCAGGCGTTCAAGGACAAAGCGGTCGAGATGGGCGCTGGGCGCGCCGCCCGGAACAGGCACGCTCATCCCCCCTAGCCCTTGCTCAGACGCGCAACGTCACGCACCGCGCCGT
This sequence comes from Rhodospirillales bacterium, assembly GCA_016214125.1. Taxonomy (GTDB): domain Bacteria; phylum Pseudomonadota; class Alphaproteobacteria; order Rhodospirillales; family WMHbin7; genus JACRPC01. Next base: position 48,114 of record JACRPC010000005.1, read on the forward strand.
CGGCGGCGCTGGTGGTCATCGCCGCATAGGCCTTGAGCGCGGCGGAGACGACGCGCTCGCGGCCCACGGGCCCCCAGCCTTTGGCGTCCTGCGCCGTCTTGCGCGCCGCCAGTTCGGCCTCGGGCACCTCAAGCCGGATCGCGCGCTTGGGAATGTCGATGGCGACGCGGTCGCCCGACCGCACCAGGCCGATGGCGCCGCCCTGGGCCGCCTCGGGCGAGACATGGCCGATCGACAGGCCCGACGTGCCCCCCGAAAAGCGCCCGTCGGTGATCAGGGCGCAGGCCTTGCCCAGCCCCATCGATTTCAGATAGCTGGTGGGATAAAGCATTTCCTGCATGCCGGGGCCGCCCATCGGGCCTTCGTAGCGGATCACCACCACATCGCCTTCCTTGACGGCGCCGGCCAGAATCTTCGCCACCGCCTCCTCCTGGCTTTCGCAAACCACCGCCGGACCGGCAAAGACCAGATTCGACGGATCGACGCCGGCGGTCTTCACGATGCAGCCGTCGGGCGCCAGATTGCCGGTCAGCACCGCCAAACCGCCATCGGCGCTGTAGGCGTGGGCACCGTCGCGGATGCAGCCCCGCTTGCGGTCGGTGTCGAGCTTGGCGTAGCGCTTGCGCTGCGAAAAGGCCTTGGTGGTGGGCACGCCGCCCGGGGCGGCGCGATAGAAGCGGCGCACCCGCGCCTCTTTGGTCCGCCGCACATCCCAGCCGTCGATCGCCTCGCCCAGCGTGCGGGCATGCACGGTGGGGGCGTTGCGATCGATCAGCCCCAGCCGGTCGAGTTCGCCCAGGATCGCCATGATTCCGCCGGCGCGATGCACGTCCTCCATGTGGTAGTCGGGGGTCGAGGGCGCCACCTTGCACAGGTTGGGCACCTTGCGCGACAGCCGGTCGATGTCGGCCATGGAAAAGGACTGGCCGGCCTCACGGGCGATCGCCAAGAGATGAAGCACGGTGTTGGTCGAGCCGCCCATGGCGATGTCGAGCGACATGGCGTTCTCGAAGGTCTTCGGCCCGGCGATGCCGCGCGGCGTGGCCGAACGGTCGTTCTGTTCGTACCAGCGCCTGGTGATCGCCACGACGCGCCGCGCCGCTTCCAGGAACAGCTCCTTGCGGTCGGCGTGGGTGGCCAGCAGCGTGCCGTTGCCGGGCAGCGCTAGGCCCAAGACCTCGGCCAAACAGTTCATCGAATTGGCGGTGAACATGCCCGAGCAGGAGCCGCAGGTGGGGCAGGACGAACGCTCGTACTGGGCGGCCATCTCGTCGCTCACCTGGGGATTGGCGGCCTGGATCATGGCGTCGATCAGATCGACGGCGCGCTCCTGGCCGTCGATCACCATCTTGCCCGCCTCCATCGGCCCGCCCGAGACCAGCACGGTGGGAATGTCGAGCCGCATCGCCGCCATCAGCATGCCGGGCGTGATCTTGTCGCAGTTGGAGATCAAGAGCAGGGCGTCGGCGCAATGGGCGTTGGCCATGTACTCGACGGAATCGGCGATCAGTTCGCGCGACGGCAGGCTGTAGAGCATGCCGCCATGGCCCATGGCGATGCCGTCATCGATGGCGATAGTGTTGAACTCCTTGGCGACGGCGCCCGCCTTCTCGATCTCGCGCGCCGCCATCTGGCCCAAATCCTTCAAATGGACATGGCCGGGCACGAATTGGGTGAAGGAATTGACCACGGCGATGATCGGCTTGCCGAAATCCTCGTCGCGCATGCCGGTGGCCCGCCAAAGGCCGCGGGCGCCCGCCATGTTGCGGCCGTGCGTGGAGGTGCGCGAGCGATATTCGGGCATGATCCAGAGCTCCCAGTCAGAAGGAAGGCCGGAGCATACAAAGCCCGGGCCCGGAAGGCTAGATTAGAACAACCCCTCGAGATCGGTCCGGGTCCAGGCGGGAACCGGGCGTTTGCCCAACCCTTTGGGGTTATCAAGGATATAGAGCGGCTGGGCGAGGCCGGAAAGCTGGTCGCGCAAGGCCCGCACCAGCGCCACCCCCTCGGCTAGGCTGGGGCGGAATTGGGCGGTGCCCGGCGCGCGGTCGGGATGGTGCAGGTAATAGGGCTTCACGCCCGCCGCCAACAGGGCGCGCATCAGAGCCGCCAGATTTTCGATCCGGTCGTTGACGCCCTTGAGCAGCACGGTCTGGGACAATAGCGCCAGCCCGGCCTTGGCCAGACGGCGGATCGCCTGGCGCGCCTCGGGACCAAGTTCGTTGGCGTGGTTGCAATGAAGGACCAGGAACACCGGCTTGACGATGCCGAGCGCCTTCAGCATCGCCCGATCGATGCGCTCGGGCCTGGCGATCGGCACCCGCGTGTGGATGCGCAGGATCTCGATATTCGGCCAGCCGGCGATCTCGGTCATCAGGGTGCCCAGGCGCTTGGGCGGAAGCATGAGTGGATCGCCACCCGACAAGATGATCTCGCGCAGCTCGGGTTCGTTGCGAAGATAAGCCAGCGCCCGTTTGAGATCGGAAGGGGTCAAGGCCCCCGCCCCCACCCGGTCGCGCCGGAAGCAGAAGCGGCAATGGACCGGACAGGCGAGCGTCGGCATCAAGAGCGCCCGATCGGCATGGCGGCGCACCACGCCCGGCACCGGCGCATGGCTTTGATCGCCGATCGGATCGTCCATATCCTCGGGCGTCCGCAAGGCCTCGTCGGGCTGGGGCTCGAACTGGCGGGCCAGCGGATCGGCCGGGTCGGCCTTGTCGATCCGCCTTAACAAAACGGGCGGGATGCGACGCGGAAAGGAGGCTTGGCGGAGGCTCATGGTCGTGCGACCTTTAAGCCCGAGACCGCCATGACGCAAGAGCTTCCCCCCTGGCATCCCGATTCCCTGGCCCGCCGGCGCCCTCATCTGGCGGCGCGCGCCCGCCTGATCGGCGCGCTGCGGCGCTATTTCGAAGAGGAAGGTTTCGTCGAGGTCGAGACCCCGGCCCTGCAAATCTGCCCGGGCATGGAGCCGCATCTGCAGGCTTTCGCAACCCGGCTTGACGAGCCCTTTGGCCAGGGGCAGCGCAGCCTTTATCTGCACACCTCGCCCGAGCTGGCGATGAAGAAGCTGCTGGTGGCCGGGGTGCCACGCCTCTATCAGCTCGCCCGGGTCTTCCGCAATGGCGAGCGGGCCGCCACGCACCATCCGGAATTCACCATGCTGGAATGGTACCGCAACGAGGCCGACAGCCATTGCCTGGAGAAGGACTGCCGGGCGCTGCTGGTTGCAGCGCTTGCGGCGTCGGGCCGATCGGAATTCCATTGGAACGGCCAGGCCTGCGATCCCCGCCAGCCCTGGCAACGGCTTTCGGTGGCCGAGGCCTTCCAGCGCCATGCCGGCCTCGATCTCTTGGCGACCACGCCCGATCCGCTCAGACCCGATCGCCAAGCCCTTGCCAAGGCGGCGGCGGCAATCGGCATCGTCGCGCAACCCGCCGACCGCTGGGAAGATTTGTTTTTTAAAGTGTTTCTCGATCGCATTGAGCCGCAACTGGGCATCGGCGCGCCCACCCTTCTACATGGCTATCCGCTGTCGATGGCGGCCCTGGCGCGCCCCGATCCCCGCGATCCCCGCCTGGCCGATCGTTTCGAGCTTTATGTTTGCGGCCTCGAACTGGCCAACGCCTTCGGCGAATTGACCGATGCCGCCCTTCAGCGTCGGCGCTTCGAGGCCGACCAGGCCCTGAAGCAGGAGCTTTACGGCACCGCCTATCCGATCGACGAGGATTTCCTGGCGGCTCTCGCCCACGGCCTGCCACCCTGCTCGGGCATCGCCTTGGGCTTCGATCGGCTGGTGATGTTGGCGTCCGGCGCCCCCCGGATCGACGACGTGCTCTGGCTTCCGGTCACCAAGCGCTGAATCTTTGTCTAATCCCTTGTCAAACCGTGTGGTTTGGCAATATATGAGAGCGACGACAGAATCTGCAACAATGGAAGAAACGCCATGAACATGGCGGCGATGACGGAACTGCCCCCGGTCGACATCTCGGTCGAGACCCGCGACGCCATTGTCGTCGGCGTCCGCCAAGTGATGGCGCTCTTGCAGAAAGCCGAGTTGCTCGACAAGGACATGACTTACCAGAAACTCCTGGTCGAGCCGGAATCGCTTTTCTATTACATCCAGACCTATCGCAGCAATCGCGCCGCCTGCGACGCCATCGTCAAGAGCGCCGACGGCAAGCCGGTACGCGACGACAAGACGATCCTCTCCTGCGGCGTCAATCTGCTTCAGGTGCAGCGCCTGATGGTGCTGACCTGCGCCAAGCGGGTCTTCGGCGTCTCCGGTCAGATTCGGGCCCAGCCGGCCGAGGAGAAGCCGGCCAAATCCGGCTTCGGCTTCTTCAAGAAGGCCGAGAAGGAAGAACCAAAGACGATGTCGAACGAGGAGCGCTTCCTCTCCGAACTGGCCAAGTATCTGGCGTTCGATTGGCAATTGCCGCTTCTCGACACCTACCGCCAGCACCTCACCTACCAGCATCTGCTGGAATTGGGCTCCGACTTGGCGGTGATCCCCACCGAACAGGCGATCGAAGCGGCCGGCAAACTCGATCCCGCCGACATCCGCAAGGCGCGCGAGATGCTGGAAAACGATTTTGTCACCATGCTGAACGACAATCCTCAGGCGGTGAACGGCGTCATCTACTGGAACCGCGACTGGTACAAGTTCCTGCGCCCCCTTCTGGGCCGCAAAGTCTGGCAGTTCTTCGCCCGCGACCGGCAGTTCTTTACCTTGGTTGCCAACATGGACAAGGCGAAGATCCGCATTTTCGGCGAGTCGCTGGCCTTCATCGCGCCCGAGAATTTGGCTGAATTCGAGCGCCTCAACATCGACAAGATCGCCGCCCTGGTCGGCGCCTTCCACACCAATTTCGGTCTTGAGATGGAAGGCTTCATGTCCGAGAAGCGCTTCGCCAAGGATATTCTGCGCCGGCTGGTGGAAAGCTTCATGTATCTGAAGAAGGACCAGGAGCAGATCAAGATCTATGCCGATCTCACCTGCAAGGCGATCGGCCCCAGCATCGACGCCTGGCGGGCCAAGCTAATCTGATTGGGCGGCCCGGATCGCGGCGTTGATCGCCTTCACCCCGGCCGCCGGCCCTTGCGGATGGGCCCACACGCCCCCCGACACCGCCAGGAAATCGGCACCCGCCCGCACCAGGGGCGCACAATTCTGGGCCGTGATGCCGCCGATCGCCACGCAAGGCACCGTGGTGGCGGCGCTCCACCATTCCAGAATGTCGGGATGGGCGGCGAATTTGGCGTCCTTGGTGGTCGTGGGAAAGAAGGCGCCGAAGGCCACGTAATCGGCGCCGGCCTCGGCGGCGGCCAGCGCGAGATCGCGGGAATCGTGGCAGGTGACGCCGACGATGGCGTCGGGCCCCAGGATATTCCGCGCCTCGGCATAGGGCGCGTCGTCCTGGCCGACATGAACGCCATCGCAGCCGGTTTGGCGCGCCAGATCGGGCCGGTCGTTAAGCAGGCAGGCGATGTCGCGCTTCTGGATGATCGGCCGCACCTGGTCGACGGCGCGCTTGATGGCGTCGTCCGCTAGGTCCTTGAGACGGATTTGCACGCAGCCGACGTCGTCGGCATCGAGAGCCTCGGCGAGAAGCTGCCCGAAGGCGGCCGGGTCGGGCAGCGTGGAGGGCGTAATCAGATAAAGGCGGCAGGCGGGCGGTTTCATTCGACCCAGCCCCCGTTCAAGGCCATCGACACGTCTATTACCGCATCGTGGCCAGCCAGATAGGCTTCCAGGATATCGAGAAACTGCTCGCGCTTGTCCTTGGGCAAGCCGGCCAAGGAGCGCTCTTGGGCGCGTTTGGCCGCACCGGCCATCGCCGCCAAGGTCCGTTCCCCTTCCTTGGACAGCTTAAGGCGCATGCGCCGCTTGTCCTTGGGATTGATCGCACGTTCGATCAGGCCGCGCTGGGAAAGCAGCTTCAGCACCAGCCCGGCGGTCGAGCGGTCAAGCCCGGTCAGGCGGCCCAAGGCGATCTGGTCGATCCCCGGATACTGGGCCAGCACCGTGAGCGCGCCATATTGCGAAGGCGTCATTTGGAACTCGCGGCATTCCTCCAAGAACAGGGCCGCTGAGACCTGGTGGCAGCGCTTCAAGAGGAATCCGGGACGCCGGTAAAGGGCGCGCAGGGAATTGGAATCCACCATGATGATGCCGATGCGTCCTTGTTCGTGTGCGAATTGACAGACGTCTGATGAAACCATACACTCTCGCCACCGCACCCCCAAGAAAAATGACGGTGCGGACCAGGGGAGGTTCGGATGACGCTTCATGTTCAGCAATGGATCGGCAACCGTTGGGTGGAGTCCCTTGAATCCGGCTTGGGCAAGGGCGTCTGCCTCAACCCGGCCACCGGCTCCGAAGTCGGCACCTACGACGAGGCCGGCGCCGCCGACGCCGAAGCGGCGATCGCCCTGGCTCGCAAGACCTTCGAGACCACCAACTGGGCCCGCCAACCCCGGCTGCGCGCCCAGGTGCTCTTGGAATTCGCCGATCGGCTGGAGGCGCGCAAGACCGACATCGCCAAGATGCTGGTCGCCGTCAACGGCAAGCTGATGCACGAGGCGATGGTCGAGCCGATGGGCGGCGCCTCGGAGATCCGCTACTACGCCGGCTTGGCGCGCAACCTGTTCGGCCGCATGGCCGAGATCGACACCGGTTGTTATTCCCTCTTGGCGCGCGAGCCGGCGGGCGTGGCCGGCATCATCGTGCCCTGGAACGCGCCCCTCCTCTTGCTGGTGCGCTCGCTCGCCCCGGCGATGGCGGCCGGCTGCACCTCGGTGGTCAAGCTGGCGCACCAAACCTCGCTCGCCACCAAGATCGTCATCGAAGCCCTGGCCGAGGTGAAAAGCCTTCCGCCGGGCGTGGTGAGCTTCCTGCACGAATCGGGCAGCCGAGTGAGCGAGGCGCTGGTCCGCTCGCCCGAAGTCGATGTGGTGAGCTTCACCGGCTCAAGCGGGGTGGGCAAGAAGATCATGGCCGCCGGCGCCGGCACGCTCAAGCGCCTGTCGCTCGAACTGGGCGGCAAGGCGCCGTCGCTGGTTTTCCCCGATTGCGACCGCAAGAAGGCGGTGGCCGCCATCGCCGGCGCCGCCACCGTGATGGCCGGCCAGATGTGCACGGCGGCCGGCCGGGTGCTGGTCCACCAGACGATCGCCAAGGAGTTCGAGCGCGATCTGAAGGCCGCCTTCGAGAACGTGGTCACCGGACCCGGCGACGATCCGGCCTCGACCATGGGCCCGCTCATCGACCGCGCCAACCGCGACCGGGTGCAGGGCATTGTCGAGGCGGCGGAAAAGGTGGGGCGGATGATCGTCAAGGGTCGTCCCTTGGGTGGCAATCTCGCTTCGGGCGCCTTCCTCACGCCCACCCTAATGGCGATCGAGGATGTGAAATCCCGCTTCGTCCAAGACGAACTGTTCGGACCCGTCCTCAATTTCGAGACCTTCACCGACGAGGCCGAAGCCATCGAGCGCGCCAACGCCACCCGCTACGGCCTGGCCGCCAGCCTGTGGACCGCCGATCAGGCCCGTGCCAGCCGCGTTTCCCGCGCCTTGAAAAGCGGCACCGTGTGGATCAACAGCTACAACAAGCTGTTCGCCGAGGCGGAAACCGGCGGCTACCGCGAAAGCGGCTTCGGGCGCCTGCACGGCGTCGAAGGCTTGAACGATTTTTTGCAAACCAAACACGTCTATTTCGAGGCGCCGCCGATCGCTTAGGCCGGCGTCGATCCGGGGCCATCAACCAGGGGAATCCTCATGAAGCTCGACGCATTCAACCACTTCTTCCCGCGCAAATATTTCGACAAGATGAATGCCCTGATGCCGGTCGGCAAGGACATGAACAAGCGGGTGCGCAACATTCCGTCGATCGTCGATCTCGACGCGCGCTTTCGGGTGATGGACAAGTTCGGTCCCGATTACGCCCAGATTCTTACCATCCCCTCGCCGCCGGTCGAGAGCTTCGGCACCGCCAAGAAGGCCCGCGACCTGGCCCGCATCGGCAATGACGGTCTGGCCGAGCTGGTCGCCAAGCATCCCGACCGCTTTCCCGCCTTCGTCGCCTCGCTGCCGATGAACGATCCCCAGGCGGCGGTGGCCGAAGCCAAGCGGGCGATCGACGAACTGGGCGCGGTCGGCGTGCAGATATTCACCAACATCAACGGCCGCCCGGTCTACACCAAGGACACCGCGCCGCTGTTTGCCCTGATGGCGAAATACGATCTGCCGATCTGGATGCATCCCTGCCGGGGCGCCGACGTCGCCGACTACAAGGGCGAGAAGAAGAGCCATTATGAAATCTGGTGGACCTTCGGCTGGCCCTACGAGACCAGCACCGCCATGGCGCACATGGTCTTCGGCGGCCTGTTCGACAAGCATCCCGACATCAAGATCATCACCCATCACATGGGCGCCATGATCCCCTATTTCGAGGGCCGCGTCGGGCCGGGCTGGGACCAGTTGGGCACCCGCACCTCGGACGAGGATTATTCGGTCATCTTGAAGAAGATGAAGCGCAAGGGCATGCGTCCCATCGACTATTTCCGCAAGTTCTACGCCGACACGGCGGTCTTCGGGGCGTTGGAAGCCACCAAATGCGGCCTCAAGTTCTTCGGCGTCGACAAGGTGGTGTTCGCCTCCGACAGCCCCTTCGATCCCGAGAAGGGCTCGGCCTTCATCCGCTGGACGATCGAAATCCTCGACCAGATGGATTTGTCGCCCTTCGAGCGCCACGCCATCTACGAGGGCAACATCCGCCGCCTGTGCAAGATGGACGACCGCAAGTAAGGGCAGATTCACGATGCCTTCGGGATCGCCGGGCGCGGCTTCGTCCCCCGCCGACGGGGATAGGCGGCCGGCGATCCTGGTGGTGGGCGGCGGCGCGATCGGCGGCATCCATGCCGCCCATCTCGCCAAGGCCGCGGAGATCGTCGTTCTCGACACCGACGCCGATCATGTGGCCGCCATCCGGGCCAAGGGTCTTGCCGTCTCCGGCAAGACCCAGGCCCAGGCGCGGATCGAGGCGGTTAAGGATGGAACGGCGCTTGCGGGCCGCGCCTTCGACGCCCTGCTGGTCGCCGTAAAATCGATGCACACGAAAGCCGCCATGACGGCGGTGCTGCCGCACCTGTCCAACCAGCCGCTGCTGCTCACCCTTCAGAACGGCCAGGGCAATGTCGACATCCTGGCCGAGCTTGGGCCGCATTCGATCGCCCAGGGCACCACCTGGGAGGCGGGCGAGCGCACCGGCCCCGGCGCCATCCTTCATCTCATTCATGGGCCGCCCGCCCCCATCGGCCCGGCGCGCGGCGAGGCCTCCCAAATGGCTTGGTTGGTCGATCTCCTGAACCGGGTTGGCCTGCCGGCCAAGCTGGAGGCCGACCCGCGTGGTGCCATCTGGACAAAATATCTGTTCAATTGCGCGATGAATCCGGTGAGCGCGCTTCTGGCCGGCTCGCCGGAAGGCAAGTATGGCAGCGAGGAAATCTACGGCCTTTTGGTGGCGGCGGTGGCCGAGGGCCGTCAGGTGGCCGATCGGATGGGCATTGTCTTGCCCGAAGATCCTCTGCATCTGGTGACTGAGGTTCGCGCCGGCACCCGGCCAATGCCGCGCCATCCGGGTTCGATGGCCCAGGATATCGCCCGGGGCGCGCCGACCGAGATCGAGGCCTTGACCGGCTATCTGGTCCGCAAGGCCAAGGGCTTCGACATCGCCTGCCCCCATCTCGACACCCTTTACCGTTTGGTCAAAGGGTTGGAAACTGGGATGGCGGCCAAGCGCGCACAGGGGACGGCATGAGGCATCGCATCCGCAATTCCCAAGACTTCTGGTCCGGCGTCATGTTCATGGCGTTCGGTGGGTTGGCGATGTTTTTGGCCCGCACCTATCCGATGGGCACCGCCAGCCGCATGGGGCCCGGCTACTTCCCCACCACGCTGGGCGGCCTTTTGGCGCTGATCGGCCTGGTGGTGGCGCTGCGCGCCTTGCGCCATCCCGGCGAGCCGGTGCAACGCTTTTTCTCGGCGCCGATGAACTTGATCCTGGGTTCGGTGCTGGGCTTCGCCCTGCTGCTGCCCTTTGCCGGCCTCATTCCCTCGATCGTCGTCCTGGTGGTCGTCTCCAGTTTGGCCGGCGGCAGCCTGCGCTGGAAAACGGTGGGGATCGAGACCGCGCTGCTGTGCCTGGTTGCTACCGCCCTGTTCGTCTGGGGCCTGGGTCTGCCCTTCAGCCTCTTTGGACCACGATAGGGCGGAACGATGGACCTGCTCGGCAATCTCTCGCTTGGTTTCGGTGCGGCGCTCTCGCCCGCCAATCTGCTCTACTGCCTGATCGGCGCCCTCTTGGGCACGCTGATCGGCGTGCTGCCGGGCGTGGGGCCGATCGCCACCATCGCCATGCTGTTGCCGATCACCTTCAAGCTCTCGCCCCTGGCCGCGCTGATCATGCTGGCCGGCATCTATTACGGCGCCCAGTATGGCGGCTCGACGACGGCAATCCTGGTCAACATGCCGGGCGAATCCTCAAGCGTCGTCACCTGCCTCGACGGCTACCAGATGGCCCGCCAGGGCCGCGCCGGACCGGCCTTGGCGATCGCGGCCCTGGGCTCGTTCTTCGCCGGCTGCGTCGCCACTCTGATCATCGCGCTGTTCGCGCCGGTGCTGGCCGAACTGGCCTTGAAATTCGGGCCAGCCGAATATTTCTCGCTCATGGTGCTGGGCCTGCTGGCCGCCGTGGTGCTGGCCAGCGGCTCGGTCCTGAAGGCGGTGGGCATGGTGATCCTGGGCCTGCTGCTTGGCCTGGTCGGCACCGATGTCAATTCCGGCATGGCGCGCTTTACCTTCGGCCTCACCGATCTGTCCGACGGCATCGGCTTCGTCGCCGTGGCGATGGGGCTGTTCGGCCTGACCGAGATCATCATCAATCTCGAACATCCCGAGCGCCAGCCGCAGGTGACCGCCAAGGTGAGCCATCTCTGGCCGACCAAAGCCGATTTCAAGGCGGCCTGGAAGCCGGTGCTGCGCGGCACCGCCCTGGGCTCGATCCTGGGTATCTTGCCGGGCGGCGGCGCGCTTCTGGCCTCGTTCTCCGCCTACACCTTGGAAAAGAAGATCGCCAAGGACCCCTCGCGCTTCGGCAAGGGCGCCATCGAGGGCGTGGCGGCGCCGGAAGCGGCCAACAACGCCGGCGCCCAGACGTCGTTCATTCCCCTGCTCACCCTGGGCATTCCCTCGAACGCGGTGATGGCGCTAATGGTCGGCGCAATGATGATCCAAGGCGTGGCGCCGGGTCCGCAGGTGATGACGGAAAGGCCGCAACTCTTCTGGGGCGTCATCACCAGCATGTGGATCGGCAATCTGATGCTGGTGATCTTGAACCTGCCCTTGGTGGGCATGTGGGTCAAGCTTCTGAAGGTGCCCTACCGCCTGCTTTATCCGGCGATCCTGATGTTCTGCGCCATCGGCGTCTACAGCGTCTCCAACAACGCCTTCGATGTCGGGATGATCGCCCTGTTCGGCCTGTTGGGCCTCTTGTTTTTCAAGCTGGGTTGCGAGCCGGCGCCCTTGCTTCTCGGCTTCATTCTCGGCCCCTTCATGGAGGAATATCTGCGCCGCGCCCTGTTGTTGTCACGCGGCGACGCCACGGTGTTCCTCACCCGGCCGATCAGCCTGGGCTTCCTGATCGCTTCGGCGCTGCTGCTGCTGACGATCGTGGCGCCGGCCTTTCGGAAATTGCGCGAAGAAGCCTTTGTCGAAGACTGACCCGACACCCAAGGAGGATCGCATGACCCCACGGATGCTCGCCGCTTTGATCGCTCTCGTCCTTGGGCTCGGCGCCGCGCCGGCCCTGGCGCAAACCTATCCCACCAAGCCGGTCCGGATCATCGTTCCCTATCCGCCCGGCGGCGGCAACGACATCGTCGCCCGCGCCCTGGGCCAGAAGCTCACCGAAAGCCTGGGCCAAAACGTGCTGGTCGAGAACAAGCCAGGCGGCGGCACCCTGATCGGCGCCGAAGCGGCGGCCAAGGCGCCCCCCGACGGCCACACCCTGTTCGTCGGCACCATCGCCACCATGGCGATCAATCCCAGCCTTTATAAGGAAATGCCTTACCATCCGGTCAAGGATTTCGCGCCGATCATCCATCTCGTCAATTACCACATGATCCTGGTCGCCCATCCCGATCTGCCGGTGAAATCGGTGGCCGAGCTGATCGCCCATGCCAAAGCCAATCCCGGCAAGCTCAGCTACGCCTCGTTCGGCAGCGGCAGCACGCCGCATCTGGGCACCGAACTGTTGAAGACGATGACCGGCATCGACATGGTCCACATCCCCTACAAGGGCGGCGCGCCGGCGATCGCCGATCTGGTGGGCGGTCAGGTGCCGGTGATGTTCATCGACACGCCCCCCGCGCTTACCCATATCAAGGCCGGCAAGATGCGGGCCCTGGCGGTGTCGCCCGCCCAGCGCACGGCGCTGATGCCCGATCTGCCCACGGTGGGCGAGACGGTGCCCGGCTTCGGCTTCACCTCCTGGGCCGGCCTCTACGCCACCGCCGGCACGCCGGCCGAGGTGGTGGCCAAACTCAACGGCGAGATCAACCGCATCTTGAAGCTGCCTGACATCCACGAACAGCTTTCCAAGCTGGGCGCCGACCCGGTTGGCGGCACGCCCAAGAACCTGGCCGAATGGATGGCGGCGGAAACGGTCAAGTGGGCCAAGGTGGTCAAGGATTCGGGCGCCAAGCTCGACTAATCATTCGGAGAGGGTTTCGTGAGCGAACACAGCACCGCGCATCATTTTCTCGAAGGCCTGTGCGAGATCGGGGTCGAGTATCTGTTTTGCAATCTCGGCACCGATCATGTGCCGATCATCGAGGAGTTGGCACGCTGGAAGAAGGCGGGCCGCAACCATCCCGCCGTCCTGCTGTGCGGCCACGAGAATCTTGCCATGCACATGGCGATGGGCTACGCCCTGCTGACCGGCAAGGGTCAGGCGGTGCTGGTGCATGTCGATGTCGGCGTCGCCAACGCCGTGATGGGCATGCACAACGCCTGCCGCACCCGGGTGCCGCTTCTGCTCTTCGCCGGCAAGGCGCCCTTCACGGTGCGGGGCGAGTTGCCCGGTTCGCGCGACACCTTCGTCAATTTCCTGCAAGAGCCCTTCGACATGGCCGGCATGGTGCGGCCCTTCGCCAAATGGACCTACGACCTGCCGGCCGGGCTGGTGGTGCGCGAAGCGCTGACCCGCGCCCATGCGGTGATGCAGAGCGATCCGCAGGGCCCGGTGCTGATGACCGCGGCGCGCGAGGTGCTGATGAGCCCGCAGCCCGACGAGAAAATGCGATCCTTCCCGCCCGAGCGTCAGGGTCCGATCCAGGCGGCGGGGCTCGATGACGGCGCCGTTCGCAAGCTGGCGGCGATGATTTTGGCCGCTAAGAATCCGGTGCTGATCTCCTCCTACGCCGGGCGCAATCCGAAGGCGCCGGCCCTCGTCGACGCGCTGGCCCGTTTGGCCGGCATGCGGGTCTATGAATCGAACGCCATCCATCTCAACATCCCGCGCGATTCCCCCTGCTTCGCCGGCTTTCTGGCCGGACCGGAATTGGGCGATGCCGATTTCGGGCTCTTGGTCGATGTCGATACGCCCTGGGTGCCCAAATTCGCCAAGATCGATCCCCAGGCGCGCTGGGCGGTGCTCGATGTCGATCCCTTGAAATCCGGCATGCCCAATTGGGGCTATCCGGCCGATCTGCGTCTGATGGCCGATTCCGTTCCCGTGCTGGAGCGGCTGATCGCGCTGTTACAAGCCGAGGCGCCCGAGGCCTGGAAGAGGGCCGCCGCCGAACGCCTCGCGGCTTTGGCCCAGCGCCGCCAGGGCCTGCGCGAAGCGGCCAAGAAGGCCGCCGCCGATCCGGGCAAGAAGGGGGCGATGTCGGTCTCCTATGTCGCCGCCGAACTGAACAAGGTGCTGGGCCCCGACGATATCCTGGTGCACGAGACGATCACAAATGTCTTCCAGGTGATGGCGCAGATCGAGCGCACCCGGCCCTTGAGCGTGCTCGCCAATGGCGGCGGCGGTCTGGGCTTCGGCGGCGGCGTTGCCTTGGGCGCCAAGCTGGCCAAGCCCGACCGGCTGGTGGTGCATCTGACCGGCGACGGCAGCTTCGTCTTCTCCAATCCCTCGGCGATGATGATCGCCGCCAAGCGCTACGGCTTGCCGATCCTTACCATCGTGCTCGACAATGGCGGCTGGGGTGCGGTCAAGGGGGCGACCTTGCGATCCTTCCCCGAGGGCACCGCCAAGGCGATGGGCGAGTTCCAGGCCGTGCTGGGCGAAGGCATCCGTCACGAGGCCCTGGCGGCGATGGTCGACGGCCATGGCGAATGTGTCGAGGACCCGGCCGAAATCGCCGTTGCCCTGGGGCGCGGCATCGCCGCAGTCAAGGCCGGCAAGCCGGCGGTGGTGGTGTTCCGGATCGAGCGCATCGACCAGACCTAGGAGGTCTTGCATGACCGACGCCGACTCTCTGGCCCGCAGGCTTTTCAAATCCGAATACGGCCATTTCATCGGCGGCCAATGGCTGGCCGGCGAAAGCGGCCAGACCATTCCGCTTTACAATCCGGCCACCGGCCATGAATTGGCGCGCATCGCCTCGGGCAACGCCTTCGATGTCGAGCGCGCCGTCGAGGCCGCCCATAACGCCTTTCCCGCCTGGTCGAAAAGCACCGCCATCGAGCGCCAGCGCCTCCTGATCGCCATCGCGGAGCGGCTGAAGGCACGGCTTGACGATTACGCGGCGATGGAATCGTTGAACAACGGCAAGACGCTGGCCGAGGCCAAGCGCTTCGATCTGCCGGCCGTCATCACCCGCTTCGAGCTGTTCGCCGGCGCTGCCTTTTCTCTGGCCGGCAAGACACTCGATTATCCCGACGCCATCGGCCTAGTGCATCGCGAGCCCTATGGCGTGGTGGCGCAGATCATTCCCTGGAACGTGCCGCTCTTGATGATGGCGGGCAAGATCGCGCCCGCCTTGGCCTCGGGCAACACGGTGGTACTGAAGCCGGCGGAAACCGTCTGCCTGTCGGTGTTGGAATTCTTCCGCGAGATGGCCGATCTCATCCCGCCCGGCGTGGTCAATGTCGTCACCGGTTACGGTTCGGAAATCGGCCCGGCGCTGGTCCAGCACCCTTTGGTGCGCAAGGTGGCGATGACCGGCTCGGGCGCCACCGGGCGCGCCATTCTCGGCTATTCGGCCAAGCACATCATCCCCGCCACGCTGGAACTCGGCGGCAAATCGGCCAACATCGTTTTCGCCGACGCCGATCGTGAGGCGGCCTTGGAAGGGGCGGTGCTTTCCACCGTCTTCAACAAGGGCGAAGTCTGCATGGCCGGCTCGCGCCTGTTGATCGAGCGCCGCATCTATGGCGAATTCACCGCCCTTCTGGCCGAGCGCCTGCGCAAGATCCGCCTGGGCGATCCCCTGGACCCGGCGACCCAGATGGGACCCCAGGCGTCGCGCGCCCAGTATGAAAAGGTGTTGGCCTATCTCGATCTCGGCCCCAAGGAAGGCGCCCACACGCTGTGCGGCGGCGGTGCGGCCCAGGTGCCCGGCCTGCCGCTTGGCCTGTTCGTCCAGCCCACCTTGTTCACCCAGGTCACCAACACCATGCGCATCGCCCGCGAGGAAATCTTCGGCCCGGTCACCTCGGCCATTCCCTTCGACGACGAGGCCGAGGCGATCCGCATCGCCAACGATTCGCCCTATGGCCTGGCGGGCGGGGTATGGACCCGCGATCTGGCGCGCGCCCATCGGGTGGCCCGCGCCCTGGAGACCGGCACCGTCTGGCTCAACCGCTATTACAACCAGAAGCCCAACCTGCCCTTCGGCGGCTACAAGGAAAGCGGCATCGGCATCGAGACCTGCCAGGAAATGCTCGACCAATACACCCACCGCAAGACGGTGGTGGTCAGTTTGGCCGAAGGGCCGCTGGGATTGTTCCGGGATTCTTAAACCGGGCCGGGCATTCGGTACAGGGCGGCGGCAGATCGGGATCAGCCTGACGGGCGATCATCCATTCCATGAATTCGGCCTCGGGCATCGGGCGGGCGTACCAGAAGCCCTGGATGAAATGGCAATTGCGTTCGCGCAGGAACTCGACCTGATCGGGCTCCTCGACGCCCTCGGCCACCAGACGCAGGCGCAGGGTGGTGCCCAGCGAAATGATGGTTTCGGCGATGGCGGCCACGTCGGGATCGCTGCGCACCTCGGCGATGAAGGAACGGTCGATCTTCAAGATGCTCAAAGGCAGCTTGCGCAGATAGCCCAGGCTGGAATAGCCGGTGCCGAAATCGTCGACCGCGATGTCGATGCCGTGCTCGCGGAAGCGGCCCAAGGTGGTGGCGGCGCTGATCGGGTCGCTCATCACCGTCGATTCGGTCAGTTCGATCTCCAGATCGGCGGGGTTGCAACCGGTCTCTGCCAGGATGGCGCGAAAGCGCTCGATCAAGCCCTTGTCGAGAAACTGGCGGGGCGACAGGTTGATCGCCACCCGCCCCACCGGCACCGGATCGCGGCGGTGATTGACGATAAACCGGCAGACGGATTCCAGCACCCATTCGCCGATCGGCACGATCAGCCCGGTTTCCTCGGCCAAGGGGATGAACACCGCCGGCGGAACCAAGCCCTTGGTCGGATGGCGCCAGCGCACCAAGGCCTCGGCGCCGCAGGGCCGGTTGGCCTCCAGGCACAGGCGGGGCTGATAATGCATTTCGAAAGCGCCGGTTTCGATGGCTTGGCGCAATTCCTGTTCGAGATCGAGGCGGTCGAGCGCCCGGCGATTCATCGGCGCATCGAAGAAGCGGAAGCCGTTGCGGCCCTGCTCCTTGGCCGAGTACATGGCGGTGTCGGCGTTCTTGAGCAGGGCTTCGCTGGTTTCGCCGTCCTGCGGATAAAGCGCGATGCCGATGCTCGCCCCGATATGGAAGCGGCGGTCCTCGAACACGTAAGCAAGGCCCAGGACCTGAACGAGACGTTCGGCGCTCAACACCGCCTCGTCGGCGTTTTGCAGGCTTTCCAAGACGACCACGAATTCGTCGCCGCCCAGCCGTGCGATGGTGTCCTCGGCCCGCACGCTGGCCCGCAGGCGATCGGCCGCCTCCTTGAGCAGGCGGTCGCCCACCGCATGACCCTGGGTGTCGTTGATCATCTTGAAGCGGTCGAGATCGATCAGGAGTACCGCCAGGCGGCCATCGCGGCGCTTGGCGCTGGCGATGGCGTGATCGAGGCGGTCGATCATCAGATGGCGGTTGGGCAGGTCGGTGAGCGCATCGTGATAGGCCATGTGTTCGATCTGGCGGTCGCGTCGGCGCAGTTCGGTGACGTCGTTGAACACGCCGACATGACCGATCGGCGTCCCGTTGGCGTCCTTGACCAGCGCGATGCTCAGCCATTCCGGAAAGATTTCGCCGCTCTTGCGCCGGTTCCACACTTCGCCTTGCCAGCTTCCCTCATCCTTCAGGCGCGTCCACATCGCCTGATAGAAGGCGGGCGGATGATGGCCCGAGCGCAACAGGCTAGGGGTCTTGCCCAAGATTTCGGCGGGCTCGTAGCCGGTGATCGCCGTGAAGGCCGGGTTCACCGACAGGATGATGCCCTCGGGATCGGTGACCATGATGCCCTCGACCGTGTTGTCGAAGACGCTGGCCGCCAGGCGAAGATCGCGGCTGCGCCGGTCGAGGTGGCGGGCCAGCATCAGCGAGAGCAGGCCGAAGGCCAGGATGGCCACGCCCATGAAGGCTTCGTTCCGGGTCCAACCTTCCAGAACCTCGGCGTGCGCCTGACTAACCGCCACCAAGAGCGGGTAGCTTTCGAATCGATGCAGCCAGCCGATGCGCCGCTCGCCGAAGAAAGCGAAATAGTCATCGTAAAGGCGGGTGCGTTCCCCCACCGCCAGATGGCGCATTATGATCGTCTGCTCCGCCAGCGGCCGGCCGACATCAAGACCGGGGCGGAGTGGATCGACGATCAGCAGCACGCCATTGGCGGTCGCCAGCAAGGCGGCGCCCGAGCGCGAGGGATGCGCGGAATGCAAAAGAACGCGGAAGTGATCGGGATCGAAGGATATGGCGGCAATCCCCTGGAAGCGGCCGACGGAATCGCGCAGGGCCCGCGCCACGATGATGGAATGACCGCCCCGGGTGCGGCTGGCCACCATCTCGATCGCCAAGCGATGGGGATAATCGGGCTGCGCCGCGTTCTTGAAATAATCGCGGTCGCCGATCATCACCCCCCGCGCCTGGGGCAGCGTCGCCATCACCACGCGGCCCTCGCCATCGGTGACGAAGGTGTTGTTGATTTCGGGGTACGCGGCCAGCCGGGTGCCGAGAAAATCCATCGCCTCGCCATCGGCCATGCCCCGCCGGGCCGCCATCGTACCGACATCGGCCAGCAGCAGTTCGTAGCTGCGCATCACTGCCTCGATGCGGTCCTTGGCGCTGTAGCCGAGCGTCTGAACGTTCTCATGCGCCGCGCGAACGAGGCTGGCGCGGCTGGCGATCGCCTGCCAGAAGGAGGCCGCGACGACGAAAACGATGAGCGCCAGCGCCATGCTGGTGGCCGGGCGGGTACGGAACCAGGAGCCGGTGTGCGTGGTCACGATTGGGGACCGCCTGCGGCGTGGCTCACGAACGTTCGAGGCAAGATCGTCAACGCCGATCCTTGTGGTTGGAGGCCAAAACTATAGAGGGTCCCGTCCTTCGAAACCAGGACGATCAAGGCGCCTTCGCCGCTTTGTCAGCCATAGTCAGAATCACCGAAAGGTCGCGGCCATTGACGGCAAATCCGCCTTCGGGCGTCAGGTCGATGCGGTAACGATGACGACGCTCGCCGCCCACCTGGACGCCCTCGCCCAGGGCCGACACCAAGGCCAAAAGGCCGAAGGTCTGCATCGCCTGCTTGCGCGGCTGGCCCGAGCGCGACAGGCCGGCGATGCGTTCGTTCAAGCCTTGCACTTCGAACAGGAAGCGGCCTTGGGTGGCGGTGGTGGGCGCAAAGCGCGCCTCGCCGGCGCCACTCGATTGCAGGCCAACCGAGCGGGCATCGGACTCGACGAGCGTGAGGTGGGTGCGCGAATCATGAAGGCGGCCCTTCAGGCGCTCCCAGGCCGGGCCAAAGGGGTTGGGGCGCGCATCGGCGAACAGGCTTGGCAGATCGCGCAAGGCAGCCTGCCAGGGAAAGGGCGTCGCCTGGGCCTTGAGCCGGAGCGAGAGCGGCGTCAACTCGCCGGCCGGCCCGGCATCGGCGGGCAGCGGCGCCTGATAACGCAGATCGACGTCGAGGCGCGGCTTAGTCCGCCGCTCGGCCAGGGACAGTTCAAGCCTAACGTTACTGAGGATCAGCACCGATTGGTCGGCGGCCTTGCGGCCTTTGTAGTCAACCAGCTCGATCGTGCCGGCCACCGGCCCCTCGTCGCCGCGGAGGGTAAAGAATCCGCGTGCCTGGCCGATGGCGATGCGGTCGCCATTCGCCAAGGCCAGGTCGACGTCCTGCGCCGAAACCTCAAGCCGGGTGAAGGCTTGGCGGGGAATCGACCACGCGCCTTGGAACGTCAACGCCTTGGCCTCGAGGGTGGCCCGGACCTGGCCGTCGGCGATGAAGCGGATCGGCCCGGCCAAACGGCCGCTCACCGCCTGCGTGTCCTTGCCGGGCAGCAGGCGCACCGGCAGACTGCCGAGATCGAGGGTCGCCATCTCCCCACCCTCCAAGGGCGCGCGGTAGGCCAGCTCGTCGATGGTGAGGGTGTAGGCGCCGTCTTTGTCGGGGCCGGTAACCCGCAAGGGCTCGGCGTAATCGAACCGCCCCTCGCCGGGCACCGCCGCCAGATAGGGCGCCAGCCCCGCCCGCAGCCGGTCGCGCAGATCATCGGCTTGGCTTTTGGCATAGGCGCCGCCCAGTCCAAGGAGGCCAAGGATCGCCAGGGCGAACACAAGCCGGAACCGCATGGTTTCTTACGCTCCGTCAGAAAATCGCGAATCCCCCCATGCCGCGCTGGGTTGGAAATCCCCTCGGCCTGTTTTATCGTTGGGGCCATGAGCGCGCCAGAAGATTCCCCCCGTCCCGATTATTGGCCGGCCAACCAGCCGCCCGATTCCCAAGCCGCCTGGGCGCGTTTCGCCGACAGCGATCGTGAGGCCGGCTTCGAGATCGGCCACGATTTCGAGCGCTTCAGCCAGCGCAACGACATGTTCAACCGCGCCCAATGGGACGAGGCGGTGAAGACGCCGCAGGTGCGCGAATTCTACAAAGCCTCGACCGCGATCAGCTCGCGCCGCGGCGACGGCTTTCGCCAACGCGACTACGCGCTGCGCAACGCCTCGTGGGCGGTGGCGCATCTGATCGCCGAGCGCGGCTACGCCCAGGGCAAGCGCGAAGGTTTCCTCGACCCGATCGAGCCGCAGCGCCCCAAAGCGGCCGAGAAGCTGAAAATCGAATCCTCGGAAGCCCTGACCGCCGAGATCAAGAAGGTGGCCCGGCTGTTCGGCGCCGATCTGGTGGGTATCGCCGAGTATGACGAGCGCTGGGTCTACAGCCACCGCACCGACATCAAGACCCGCGAGGAACGCCCGAACGAACTGCCTTCGGGCCTTACCCACGTCATCATCATCGGCCACGAGATGGATTACGAGCTTCTGAAGGCGGTGCCCTCGGCCACCGGCTCGGCCGCCATCGGCGCCGGCTATTCCCACGAAACTGTGACCTCGATGCAGATCGCCCAATACATCCGCAATCTGGGCTACGAAGCGCTGGCCAGCCTCAACGACACCGCGCTCACCATCCCCTTCGCCATCAAGGCCGGCATGGGTGAATATGGCCGCAACCAGATGGTGATCACCCCCGAATTCGGACCTCGCACCCGCTTTTCGAAAATCCTTACCGACCTGCCGCTGGTTGCCGATAAGCCCCGGCGCTTTGGGGTGTTCGAGTTCTGCTCGATCTGCGACCGCTGCGCCACCCACTGCCCTTCCAAGGCCCTGCCCAAGGGCCCGCCCACCGAGGCCGGTCCCAACCGCTCAAGCATCAAGGGCGTGCGCAAATGGACGGCGGATTGCGAGAAATGCTTCGCCTATTGGACCCGCATGCGCACCGATTGCTCGCTCTGCATGCGCGTCTGCCCCTACAACCGCGATTATTCGCGCCCTTCGGCCAAGCTGTTCCGTTGGCTGGCGCAAGGCCGGCTGCGCCGCTTGGCGCTCTGGCTGGACGACAAGCTCGGCACCAACGCCAAAAGGGTCAAACCCTCGGACTGGTGGGGAAGCGAAGGCGGAATGTCGGAAGAGCAAGCCGCCGCCAAGCCGGCCGGTGACTGATCGCGCCGTCCGGGTTGCCCTGGGCCCGCCAACCTGCTAGGTTCCGCGCCGCTTCCAGCCCCTTCGGACGGGACCATCATGAAAATCCAAGCCAACACCATCCGCCCCGGCTTCATCATCGAGCACAACTCCCGCCAGTGGGGCGTTTTGAAGATCCAGCTCATCCAGCCCGGCAAGGGCGGTGCCTTCATCCAGGTTGAGATGCGCGACATCCGCACCGGCAACAAGACCAACGAGCGCTGGCGCACCCAAGACACGGTCGAGAAGCTGTCGGTGGAAGAGAAGGAATGCACCTATCTCTTCGGCGACGAAGCCACCCTCACCTTCATGGACGGCGAGAATTTCGAGCAGTTCGTGATGCCACGCGAGATGCTGGGCGACCAGGTCGCCTTCCTCCAGGACGGCATGGTGGTGACGGTCGATTTCGTCGAAGGCTCGCCGGTTTCCGTCACCCTGCCCGCCACCGTGGTCCTCACCGTCGTCGAGGCCGATCCGGTGGTCAAGGGCCAGACGGCGGCCGCCTCCTACAAGCCGGCCAAGCTGGAAAACGGCCTGCGGGTGATGGTGCCGCCCTTCCTGGCGGTGGGCGAGAAGATCGTCGTCAACACCTCGGAAATCGCCTACGTCGAACGTTTCAAGGGCTAGCCCGGCGTGGCCCTGCAATCGCCGATCATGAACCTGATGGTTGCCGCCGCCCGCAAGGCGGCGCGCGGCCTGGTGCGCGATTTCGGCGAGGTCGAGCAGTTGCAGGTGTCGAAAAAGGGCGTCTCCGATTTCGTCACCACCGCCGACCTCAAGGCCGAAAAGACCCTAGTCGCCGAGTTGAACAAGGCCCGGCCGGGTTACGGCTTTCTCCTCGAGGAAGGCGGCGTGCGCGCCGGCACCGATCCGCATTTCCGCTGGATCGTCGATCCGCTCGACGGCACGCTCAACTTCATGCACGGCATTCCCCATTTCGCCATCTCGATCGGGCTGGAGCGCGACGGCGAGATCGTGGCCGGGGTCATCTATCAACCGGTCGGCGACGAGATGTTCCTTGCCGAGAAGGGCCAGGGCGCCTGGCTCAACAATCGCCGCCTGCGCGTCTCGGCTAGGCGCCTGCCCGAGGAATCGCTGTTCGCCACCGGCATTCCCTTCAAGGATCGGCCGGGCCATGACGAATTCCTGGCCCAGTGCCGGGCCGTGATGGCGGTCTCGGCCGGCATCCGGCGCCAGGGCTCGGCGGCACTCGATCTGGCCTATGTCGCCGCCGGACGCTACGAAGGCTATTGGGAAACCCGCATCCATGCCTGGGACATGGCGGCCGGGATCTTGCTGGTGCGCGAGGCCGGCGGCTTCGTCACCGATCTGGCCGGCGGCTCCACCATGCTCGAAAGCGGCGATATCGTGGCCGCCAACCAGCAAATGCACCCGATCCTGCTCGACCTCTTGGCCAAAGCCAAGCCCTGATCGAAGCGCGGTTTTCGGAACCCTCCTCTGGCCGATGGCCTTGCCGCCCCCCCCTCCGCCGCCTTACCCTGCCCGATCGTCGATTCCAAGGAGAGGCCGACCGTTATGGCCAAAGCAAGCGCAAAAGGGGGCGGCAAATCGCTGTTCGCGCGGCTGAAAAGCGCCTTCCTGGAAGGGGCCGAGGCCGGCGAGGAAACCCCGCCCGAGGCCGGCCGGACGCCGGACGCCGATCGCACCTGGGTGCCGCTTACCTTGGAAGATTTGCTCAAGGAAAGCCCCTCGGCGCGGGTCCATATCGTCTCGATGGCCGACTATCGCAAGGCGATCGGCTCCGCCTGGTCGGTCCGGCGCGACAAGATTCTGATCCTGGCCGAGACCGTGCTGCGCGGCCATCTTAGGCCGGGCGACATTTGTCTGCACCCGGCCGAGGCCCTGTTCGCCCTCATCTTACGCGGCAACGACGCTGGCGAAAGCGCCAGGCGGGCGCGCATCGCCGCCGAGGATCTGGGCCATCGTCTGGTCGGCGAGAAATATCTGGGTGCCGCCATCGCCGACCTGCCCTGGGTGCGGCTGGCCAGCCTGCCCGCCGACGAGCTGCTGGCCGGCAAGGACGCGCTCGACGAGGCCAAGCTGGCGAAGGCCGCCGAAAGCGCGCCCCGCATTCCGCCCAAGGCCGCCCCCGCCGCTCCGCCGCCTGCCCCCACCCCGCCGACCGTGGTCAAACCAAGCGAAAGCGATCCCGGCTGGCAAAAGGCAAACCACGATGCCTGGCGCAAATCGATCGACATGGTGCCGATCGCTCCCCATGGCGGCGCCGGCAAGGCGAAGGGGAAACCCGAGCCCGACTGGACGCCGATCACCAAGAAAAAATGATCAGCCCCAGGGGCCGCGCCGCCAGGGACCGCGCGGCGGCAAGGAAGGCGGCCGGCGGCTGACCTCGAAGGATGGGCTCGCTGCCTGCCCCCAAAGCGGCACGCCGGGAAGGCGGAAGAAGGGAATCAAGATCAATCCGGCGACGAAGCCGCCGACATGGGCGAGGAAGGCGACGCCGCCCGCGCCCGCCGGGGCCGACAGGCTGCTCCAGATTTGCAGGGCGAACCAGGCGCCCAGCACGAACACCGCCGGGATGTTGACGAAGCGGACATAGATGATGATCACCAGCAACACCCGCACATTGGCGCGCGGATGCAAGAGGAGATAGGCGCCCAAGATTCCGGCGATGGCGCCCGAGGCGCCGATCATCGGCACGGTCGAATCCGGATCGGCCAGACCCTGAGCCAGGGCCGCCGCGATGCCGCACAGCAGATAGAACAGGAGGAAGCGGCCCGACCCCATCGCATCCTCGACATTGTTGCCGAAAATCCAGAGATAAAGCATGTTGCCGCCCAGATGCATGAGCCCGCCATGCAGAAACATCGAGGTCACGAGCGTGGCGGCGGGCGGAACCAGGGCCAGATCGGGCGCCAACCGGGCATCGCCCAGAAAGGTCGCCGGGACGAAGCCGAGTGCCAAGACCGCCTGCTCGCCCGCCTCGTCGGAAAGCCCCATCTGCCAGAGAAAGATCATCGCGCACAGCCCGATCATCGCCCAGGTGACGAAGGGCGTGATCCGGCAGGGATTGTCGTCATAGAGGGGAAAGAAGAACATCCGCCCTCGCCTCGCTCTATTCCGGCATCGTCTCGGCCAGACGCCCGCCAAGCCGCAGCGGTCGGATGGCCTTGGCCAAGCCGGTGGCGTCGTCGGTGTCGATCAGGACCGCGCAGAGCGTGCCCACCCCCTCGGCCGGCGCCAGCTTCTCGGTCGGCATCTTGCGGGTGAATTTGGCAATGGCGATCGATTTGTTCATACCGATCACCGAATCGTAATCGCCGCACATGCCGATGTCGGTTTGGTACGCCGTGCCGCCGGGCAGGATCTGGCCGTCAGCGGTGGGAATGTGGCTGTGGGTGCCGATCACCGCCGACACCCGCCCATCCAGGAAATGCGCCACCGACATCTTCTCGCTCGACGCCTCGGCATGGATGTCGACCAGGATCGACAGATTGGCGCCCAGCCGATGCCGGGACAGCAGCTCGTCGATGCCGGCAAAGGGATCGTCGAGCGCGTCCATGAACAGCCGGCCCATGAGCTGGGTAACCAGCAGGGTGCGGCCCCGACCGGCATCGATCAGCGCGTAGCCCTTACCCGGCGTGCCGCGCGGATAGTTGAGCGGGCGGACGAGGCGCGGCTCGGTCTCGATGTAGGCGATGATGTCGCGCTGGTCCCAAACATGGTTGCCGGTGGTGAGGGCCTGGGCGCCGGCCGCCAGGAACTCCTCGGCCATCTTGGCGGTGACGCCGAAGCCGTGCGCCGAATTCTCGACATTGACCACCACGACGTCGGGCTTGAGCCGGGCCTTGAGATCGCCCAGCCGCTCAAGCACCGCCTGGCGTCCGCTCCGCCCCACCACATCGCCGCAATACAGAATCCTCATCGTCGAACCTCGATCCATTCCCGGTCGGTCGCCACCGCGTCCAGACGTTCATCATGCAGGGTTTCGGGCAGTTCATCCACCTCCTGGGTGGCGAAGGCAAGCCCGATCGCCCGAACCTTGCCCTGGGCGCGCAAGGCCGCCAGGGTGCGGTCGTAATAGCCGCCGCCATAACCCAGCCGAAAGCCCCGTCGATCGAAGGCCAGAAGCGGCACCAGCAACATCGTCGGGCGCAGCACGGGCGCCGAAACGGGTGGCTGGCTTGTGCTGTGCGGTCCGGCGTCGAGCGGCCGGGACTCGTCCCATTCGCGGAAGATCAGGGGTTGGCCGCTTTCGATCACCACCGGCAGCGCCAGGCGATGGCCGCGCTCGCGCAGCGTTTGGACCAGAGGCCGGGGATCGATTTCGTCGCCGATCGGCCAATAGGCGCCGACCACCGCCTCGAAGGGGATTTGGCTGCGGGGCGGAAGCCGTTCGGCCAGACGCGCCGCCGCACCGATTCCGTCCGCCCGATGGGCCTCGGCCCGACGACGCCGCGCCTCGCGGCGAAGCTCGCTCTTATCGGCGGTCATGGGGGAATCTCGCTTGGACGAAGTAAGGTGGACGGAGCCGCCTCGACCGTCGGCTTTCTGTCTCCTCTGTGGCCTGCAAGCGCAGGTGGGCGCCATATGACGCGACCAGGGTCGCGTTAGGGACAGCTCCCAAGAGGTATGATATTGGCCCCAGGGACAACGTGGCCAGACGCATCGCGCAGCACCGTCCAGAACCGACTCTATGCCCGTTCGAGGCGTTCGGCAATGGTTTCGATACGTCTGGCCAGACTGTCGAGGGCGTTGGCCAGTCCCTCGCCGGCGGCGGCGCCGTCACCGCCGGCCCCTCCCATGCGTTTGACTTCGGCGTAAGCGTCGGACAATTCGTCGGCCATCAGCAGGCTGACCATCACCAGAAGGCGGGCCTCGCTGGTCTGGCCCACCGCCGCCACCAGCTCGCTTGCCCGCTGGTCGATGTAGCGGGCCAGCCGCGACAGATGCGCCTCTTGCCCATCGTCGCAGACGATCGGATAGGAGCGCCCGTTGATGCTGACGGTGATCTGGGCCATGCCCGCCCTACTCCTCGAGAACGCCGCGCAGGCGGCCGATGGCGCCGTCGAGCTTGGCGGAAACCGAAAGCGCCGCGGCACGCAAGGCTGCCATCTCGGCATCCAGCTTGCGCTTGTCCTCGGCCTGCGCCGCCTGACGCTGGGCGGCCTTGTCCAGGCGCGCCACAGCACCGTCCAGGCGCTTCATCGCCAGTTCGACCTTGGAGGCTTTCTTCTGGATGGCGGTTTCGCTCACACGCGTTCTCGTTGGTTCGAATGCGGAGGATAGGCGCGGCCGGGCCGCCCCGTCAATCGACCAACGTCAATCGACCAACGTCAATCGACCAACGTCAATCGACCAACGTCAATCGAGCAACGTCAATTGATCAGGCGCCCATCGACCATATGCACCTGGCGATGGCAAAGCGCAGCCAGCGTCGCATCGTGGGTGACGGTGATCACCGCCCGGCCGTCGCTCTCGGCCAGACGTTTGAAAATGTCGAAGACCAGCCGGCCGTTCTTGCTGTCGAGGCTGCCGGTGGGCTCGTCGGCCAGAATCAGCCTGGGATCATTGGCGAGCGCGCGGGCGATCGCCACCCGCTGGCGCTGGCCGCCGGAAAGCTGGTCGGGCGTCTTCGCCTCCTCGCCCTGAAGGCCGAGATCGGCCAACAGCCCCATTGCCCGCTCGGTCTGCGCCTTCTGCCCGAACGCGCCTCGCTTGCGCATCGGCAAGGTGATGTTTTCCAAGACGGTAAATTCGGGCAGCAGGAAATGGAACTGGAAGACAAAGCCGACCGCTTCCAGCCTAAGCGCCGCCAGGGCGGAATCGTTCAAGGTGGTGGTTGGGCGACCCTCGATTTGGATGCTCCCCTCGGTCGGGCGGTCCAAGAGGCCCAGCAGATAGAGCAAGGACGATTTGCCCGAGCCCGAGGCGCCGCTGATCGCCACCAGCTCGCCCGGCTGGGCCTGGAAGTCGACCTCGCGCACCAGGGTAACCGGAACCGGACCGGGCAGGATGCGGGTAAGCCCGCGGGCCTCGATCACGGCGTCCATCAGGCGGCGCCTCGGATGATTTCGACCGGATTGACCCGCGACGCCTTGCGGGCCGGCAACCACGAGGCCAGGGTGGCCGACACCGCCGCCACCAGCCCCGCCACCGCGTAATGGACCCAAGTGTAATAGAGCAGGAAGCCCTGCACCTCGGTGACCAGCTTGATCTCGAAACGCACCTGCGCCAGGCCCTGGCAGAGCGCCCAGCCCAAGCCCCAGCCCAACAGGGTGCCGATGATCCCCACCACCAGTCCCTCGACCAGGAAAACCGCGCGGATGTCGCCCGGATCGAACCCCATCGATTTCAAGATGGCGATGTCGCGGGTTTTTTCGAACACCACGGTGGAGACGATGTTGAAGATGCCGAAGCTGGCGACGATCAGGATCGCCGAGACGGTGGCGTACATGACGAAATTCCGCACCGTGAAGAAGCTGAGGAATCCCTCGTTCGCCTCCTGCCAGGATTCCGTCTTGTAGCCCCAGCGGGCTTCGATGGCCTGCGCCACCTCGACGGCTTCGGTCGGCTCGTCCAAGCGCAGGCGAATTTGGCTCACCACATTCGGGCGGGCGGCGAGAATCTGCGCCTTTTTCAAGAGCATGTAGATTTCGCTCTCGTCCAAGGTGACGATGCCGGTGCGGTACATCCCCACCACTTTCATCTTCATCGACACCCCAGCGGCGGAGACGGCGGTCAAGATGCCGTTCATCTCGACCCCCAGCTTGCGCGCCAGACCGACGCCGATGATGATGCCGTTGGCGCCGGTCTCCAGCGCCATCAGCGAGCCCGCCGTCATGTCGAGTTCGAGCCTCGAGGTCAGGCGCTCGCGCTGCGGCTCGACCCCCATCGCCGCCACTGCGACATCCTTGCCGCCATAGCGCAGGAAGATCTGGGTGCGCAGGGCCGGCGCCACCCGGGCGCCCGGAATTTCCTCGAGCGCCCGGACCTTGGCCATCGGGTCCTTGAGGCCACGCTCCTCGTCATGCGGGCGGATGCCGCGCACGAACACCGCCGCCAGCGGGTTGGCCAGACGCGACGGCTGGACGGGCGGTTCGCGGTATTCGTCTTTCACCACCACATGCGGCAGGTAATCGACGATGCGGGTGAGAAAATCGCGCTGCGAGCCCTCGAGTAGCGCGGCGATGGCGATCGAGAACCCCACCCCCATCATGACGCCGGCGGTGGACACCAGGGTTTGGCGCCGGCGCGCCCGGATGTGCGAGAGCGCGATGTCGAAGATCAGCTTCACTTGCCGGACGGCTCCGGCGCCGCGACCACCCGGGTCCCGTCGGCAAGGCCGGGCGGCGGGCGGCGCACAATGACCTCGTCCTCGGCCAGGCCGGAAACGATCTCGATCCGGCTGTCGCCGACAACGCCCACCTTGACCGGCGTCCGGTAGGCGTGGCCGCCGCGAACCACGAAAATTCGCCCTTCGGCAAGCGCGCTGGCCGGCACCAGAAGTGTGCTCGCCACCTGGCGCACCACCACATTCACCTCGACGGTCATGCCGATCAAGAGCTTGGTGTCGTCGGGAAGCGCCAAGCGCACCCGATAGGTCTTGTTCACCGGGTCGCCCTTGGGGGTGATGTCGGCCACCTTGCTTTCCAGGGCTTCGCTGGGATAGGCATCGGCCTTGAGCCAGGCGGTCTGGCCCAGCTTGACGCGGGCGATGTCTTCCTCGTCGATCTCGGCCTGCACGCGCAACGGCCGCGGCTCGCCCACCCAGAACAGCACTTGGCCGGGTTGGGCGACTTCGCCCGGCTCGCCGTCGCGGCGCAGGATCAGGCCGGCCTGCGGCGCCGTCAGGGTGTATTCGGAAAGCCGGCGCTGGGCGGCTTGGCGCGCCGCCTCGGCCTGATTGAGATCGCTTTGCACCTTTTCGCTCGATTGGCGGCTGGCCACTTCCCTTGCCGCCAGGGCGCGAATCCTTTCGGCATCGTCCTTGAGGAACTTCTCGCGCGCCGCCAGTTCCGAGACCCGCGCCTGCGCCTCGCCGGCATCGAGCCGCGCCAGCACCTGGCCCGCCGCCACTCGATCGCCTTCCTGCGCCGCCATGCTGATGATCCGCCCCGTCACCGTGGGCGCCACCTTGGCCCAGCGCACCGGCTCGACCGTGCCGGTGGCGTAAACGGCCTCGATCGCCGGCCCACGCTCGGGCTTGGTCATCGCCAGCGGCACCGGGCGCAAGACCCAGTAGGCGAGAAAGGCCACTCCCGCCAGGACCGGGACCAATACCAGCAGCGTCTTGAGCTTCAAGCCCGACCTCGATTTCGACTATGATGATGCCGGCACAGTGTCGGGTAAAGGAATGAAAATCAAGCAGAAGCTGCAGCCCTGGGTGGTCGTTCAGGATCTTGCCGAAGCGCGTTTGGCGCTTCGGCTGGCCGCTCGGCGCGGCCTGGCGGTCGGCCTTCTCAGCCCGCCCGACTGCGCCCGCATCCATGGCGCGCCCTGGTTCCTGCATTTGATCGACTTAGCCGGCGCCCGCCGCCAAGGCGCCTTGCGCGACCACGCGCTCGATTGCGCAAACGCGCCCGGCCTGGCGCTGGAAGCGCTTCGCCATGGCGCCGCGACGATCATTCTCAAGGCGCGTCCGAACGTCTTTGCCAAGGTGGCCGAGATCGCCGCCAAGCAAGGCGCCCGCCTGATCGCCCGACGCCCGTCCGCCCTCGCCAAGGTCGAGGCGGCGGCCCTGGTCGCCTATTACGACCGCTTCAAGACGTAGGAATCGGGCTCGCGCTGGCGCCAAAGCCAAATCATGATCAGCAGCGATAGGGCAATCGCCACGATGCTGGGCACGGTATCCTGACCGGCCGGCATGCCGATCGCCACCGCCTGGAGGATGGCGACCACCGTGGTGCCCGCGCGTTCGACCCAACTGAGGGTTCGGAACAGAAACCCCTCGACCGAGGCCGACAGGAAGACGCAGCCCAAGCCGGCCACCGCAATCATTTGGATTTCGTGGGCGTCGCTGGGACCCATCAGCAACAGATCGGGCGAGAGCACGAACAGCACCGGGATGAAGAAGGCGGCCAGCCCCAGCTTCATCGCCTGATAGCCGGTGCGCATATAGCCGGCCCCGGCCAGCGACGCGCCGGCAAAGGCCGCCAGACAGACCGGCGGGGTGATCATCGACAGGCAGCCGTAATAGAAAACGTAAAGATGGGCGGCCATCGGCGTAATACCGGCCTTGATCAGGGCCGGCGCAACCAGGGTGGCCAGCACGATGTAGACGGCGGTGGTCGGCATACCCATGCCCAGGATGATGGCGGCCAGGGCGGTCAAGAGCAGCAGCATGGTCATGCTGCCGCCGGCGGTCTCGACGATGCCGAGGCTTAAGGTAAAGCCTAGGCCGGTGACCGACAGAACGCCGATCATCATGCCGGTCACCGCCACCACCGGCACCAAGGACAACATGCCCTGGCCGGCATCCTCGAGAATTTCCATGAGTTGGCGGAGCGTCGGCCGCGTTTCGCGTTTGAGAAAAGCCGACAGCACCGCCGCCAAGGTGGCGTAAAGCGCGATCTTCAGGGGCGAAAGCGCGGTGGTGAACATCAGCCCCACCAGAAGAAACAGCGGCACCAGGAAGGGCCAGCCGTTGCGAAGCACGTCCTTGATTTCGGGTCGCTCCTCGCGGGTCAGCGGCCTGGCGCCGATGCGGCAGGCACGGAAATGACAATGCAGATAGACGCAGAAATAGAAGAGCAGCGCCGGAATCAGCGCCGCCTTGGCAACCTCGCTGTACGAGACCCCGAGATTGTTGGCCATGATGAAGGCCGCCGCCCCCATCACCGGCGGCATGATCTGGCCGCCCGTCGAGGCCACCGCCTCGATGGCGCCCGCTTCCTCGGGGCTGTAGCCCGATTTCTTCATCAGCGGAATGGTGATGATGCCGTCGGCCACCACGTTGGCGACCGCGCTGCCCGAGATGGTGCCGAACAGCGACGAGGACAGCACCGAGGTCTTGGCCGCCCCGCCCTTGAATCGCCCCATTACCGAAAGGGCCAGGCCGATGAAGAGATCGCCGCCGCCCAGCTTGAAGAGCGCCGAGCCGAACAGCACATAGGCCAGCACGGTCGTCACCACCACCACCAAAGGCGTGCCGAACATGGCGTTGGGATCGAGGAAGAGATAGGCGATCAGTTCGTTCAGCTCGATGCTGCGGCCGCGCAGGAAGCCCGGAAACAGACCGGCCGACAGGCCGTAGAGGAAAAAGGTGACCAGGAGAATGATCATCGGCATCCCGGCGTTGCGGCGGGTGGTTTCGGCGACCATCAGGATCATCGCCACCGCCAGGGCCAGATTGAGCGGATCGCCGAGATAGCCCGAGCCGACGATGGTCTCGTAGCGCAGCCCGACATAAAGGGTGATCGCCAAGGCCAACGCCGCCAACAGGGCGTCATACCAGGGAAGCGGCGTCTTGGTTTCGGCGCGCGACTTGCCTGACAGCGTCGAGGTGAGGAAGATGTCGGCCACCGACAGGCCGAGAATGGCGATGGCGATCTGTTCCTGCCACAGCAAGAGGCCGAACCAATCGGTGGGAATGTCAAGAATGAAGAGGATGCCGATCAGGGGAATCAACACCCTGAGGACATAGGAGAGGCCAGCCAACATGAATGTTCCCCCGATTCGGATAGGACCCCGGCGCCGCCCTCCCCGGCGGCGCCGGCTGCCCGTTTTTATTTCGCCCTTATTTCGCCAACGCCAGCAATTCCTGTTGGCGGGCTTCCATCGCTGCCGTCCACACGCCCTTCGCCTTGAAAAAGGCGACCGAAGCCGGATGGTAGGGAATCGTCATGTCCACCGACGCCATGCGCGGCTGGGTCCAGTCGAGGAACTGCTTGTGGTACTCGACCAGCTCCTTGTTGTTGTTCCACAGGACATCGAGAACCTGGGTGATCATGGCATCGGGCAGCTTGTCGTGGCCGACCAGATAGAAATCGTATTCGAGAAAGAAGGCGTTGGCGGCATCAAGCTCGGTGGGAATGACTCCGGCCGCCTTCGCCACCCGGCCCGGCCCGAAGACCTGGACGGTGC
The DNA here is from genome assembly GCA_016214125.1 of Rhodospirillales bacterium. Lineage (GTDB taxonomy): Bacteria > Pseudomonadota > Alphaproteobacteria > Rhodospirillales > WMHbin7 > JACRPC01. The sequence goes on from JACRPC010000005.1 coordinate 80,581, forward strand.
GCTCGGTCGCCGCCTTGGAATTGTCGAGGCTCAGGAACCGCACCGGCACCTGGGCGTTCACTTCCTTGATCACCGCCATGTCGATGGCGGCGCAGAGCGCGGCGTCGGCGCGGCCCTCGCCCACCGCCTGCACCGCCGGCACCGTGCTGGTGACCGGCACCACCTTGACCTCGTCCCAGGTGATGCCGCCATTGGCGATGATCGCCGAGGCGAGCTTGGCGCAGGTCTTGTGGGCCGAGAAGACGCCGGTCACCCGCTTGCCCTTGAGGTCGGCCATGCTGCGGATGGGCGAATCCTTGCGCACCAGCACGCTCACCTGATTGACGTAGCCGTTCGAGATCAGGCGCAGATTCTTATGGGTCTGGTTGTATTCGGGCGCTAGGCCACGAAAGGCCGAACCGACATCGTCGGCGTTGAGCAGACTGAAGGTGGCTTTGCCCTGATTGACCAGCGGCACCAGCACTTGCGGCCCACCATAGCCGGCGGCAATGGCTTTCACCTGGGTCTTCTGCGACAGCACCCCGGCCAGGGCGACACCGACGCCGTGGGCCAGCGAACCGGCCGGCAGCGTGGCGATGTCGGCCTTGTATTCCTCGGCAGCGATACCCTGGGCCGTCGGAGTGGCCAGAATCAGGACCGCGCCGAGCAGGCGGATCGTCTTGGCAAACATGTCCTATCCTCCCTAACCATTTTGATTGTTGCCGTTCCGGTGTACGCCCTTGGAGTGCGTTCACGCCCGGCCCGGTCTGTTGCCGATCATGCTAAGGGCGACGCCTCCCTCAGGCAAGCCCCACCCCCACACGCAAGGCGGCGCGCCCGCCAAGACCATCCATCATCGGACGATCCCGGTCGGACGCGCCGTGTTGGCGCGGAGGCGTTGCCTACTCCTTCAGCTTGGCGCCGGTCTCGAAGATGCGAATCGGCGGCACCGCGCCGGCGAAGCCCAATTCCTTCCAGCGCGCCGCCACCTGATCGTACATCGGCTTGGACAGCTTGGTGCGCTTGGAGAAATTCTTGATGTGCTTAAACTCCATGCAGGCATTGATCAGGCACTTCGAGCCCCAGGGCCGAATTTCCGGCGGGTTGAGGCTGGGATCGAGATAGGTGCTCCAGGTCTCGCGCAGGATCTCGATCGATTGCGCCGGCCGCGAGCGCGTCACCATCGCCCAAATCACGTCGGAGAGGTTCGACGGATCGACGTCGTCATCGACCACCACCACGTATTTGGTGAAATAGGCGCCGCCGGTGCATTGCGCCGCCAAGGCCATGGTCTGGGCGGCATGACCGGCGTAGCGCTGCTCGATCGACACCACCGTCATGCCCCAGCCGGCCGCCTCGGGGGGCGACCAGACGCCCTTGATCCCCGGCACGCCCAGAAGATCGAGATCCGTCCACACCTTGGCCGCCTTGGCCAAGGCCCAGAACAGCCCGGCCTCGTTCGAGGGCCAATCGGCCATCAGGGCGCTGGTGAGGATCGGGTTGTTCTTATAACGCACCGCTTTGATCTCGATGTAAGGCGTGGGGCCGCCCGGCCGGCCGTAATAGCCGGTGAACTCGCCGAACGGACCTTCGGTGAAGGTCTTGTCGGGATAGGCGAAGCCCTCGATGATGATCTCGGCGTTGGCCGGCAACGTGAGGCCGGTGACCTCGCTCTCGAACACTTCGATCGGCGCGCCGTTGATGCCGCCGAAGAAATTGTATTCCGAGACGTCCTTGGGGAAGCTGGTGGCCGCCACCAGGAAGAGCAGCGGATCGAGCCCGTAGACCGCCGCCACCGGCGCCGGCTTGCCCATCGCCCACCAGCGCTCGCGGTCGAGCACGGTGTCCTTGCCAGGCGAGGCGTAATAGCCCACTTCGTTCTTGCTCTTGATCATCTGGCGGTAGGTGCCGACATTGACCCGGCCGCTTTCCGGGTCCTTGGTGATGACGGCGTCGCAGGTGCCGATGTATTTGCCGCCGTCCAAGGGCCACATCTGCGGCGCCGGCAGGCGGGTGATGTCGATCTTGTCGCCGGTGTCGACGTTCTGGTTGACCAGGGCGCCCTCGGCCGGCACGACGCGCGGCGGAATCTGCGCCTTCATCGCGTTCTTCAGAACCTTGACGAGATCAAGACCGCTGCGACCGGGCGCCCGGCGGATCGCCAGCGCCACCCGGTTGAGGCTGGAGCCCATGATGTTCCACAGCGCCCGCTGGCCAGGATGGCCCTTGATGTTCTCAAACAGGAGCGCCGGGCTGCCGACCTCCTTGCCGCTCAGATAGGCGATGGTCGACATTTCCAAGATTGGGTCGACCGGCGCCGTGATGCGTTTCAATTCGCCGATCTCTTCCACCTTCTTGAGCCAGGGCCCCAGCCCGTCCATGCTCATGGTGGGCAATGATGTGACGTCATCCATGGCGATCCTCCCGCGTTGACCGTTCGATGGCGAAGGGTAGGACCGGCCCGACCGGGCAATCAAGAGAAATCGGAACACTGTTCCGCTAGATGGAACGGGCGTCCGCAGGCTGGAGATTGGCGCCGATCCGGGCCGCCGCCTGGCGGATCACCGGCAGGAATTCGCGCACCACCTGATCCATGCTCATCGCCTGGGCTACCCCCATCATGTTGAGGCTGGCCACCACTTTTCCTCCCACCAGGATCGGCACCGCCACCGAGCGGGTGGTGACCAGATATTCGCGGTCACCGGTGGCGTAACCCTGGCGGCGCACCCGTTCGAGCAGCCGAAGCATGGCCGGCCGGTCTTTGGCGGCGGCGTCGTTGGGCTCGCTCGATGCGGCCAGGCGGTCGAGCGTGGCGGCGATGGTGTCGGGCTCGGCGAAGGCCAGATAGGCGCGCCCGAGCGAAGTGACCAGCACCGGCAGCCGCGAGCCGATCTTGCGGTTGAGCGACAGCGTGCCGGGATCGCGGCCGGTGTCGAGAATGACCATGGCGTCCTCGTCGAAGATCGCCAGATCGCAAGGCCAGATGTGATCGCGGCGCAGGGTTTCCAGCACCGGGCGCGCCACTTCGAGCAGGTGGTTGGCGGCGTCGTAGCCACCCGACAGCGTCATCGCCCGGGCCGTCACCCGATAGCCCTTGCCGGCATCCTGATGGACATAGCCCTCGACGATCAGCGTCTCCAGAAGGCGCACGATGGTCGATTTCGGCAGGCGGGTGGCGGCGTGCAGATCGCGGATCTGGCTTTTGCCGGCGTTGATCGCCGCCAGGAGCATGAGGCCCCGCTTGAGCGCCGTCACCGTGGTCATGCGCGTCCGATCGCCGGGCCCGGCCCCGCGCCCGGCCAGGCCACCATCGCCAGACCCGGCCGCGCCGCCGCCAGCCGCAGAAGCGCCAGCACAACAAGCACGATCAGCATGATCGCCACCGTCATGGCGCAGGCGATGCCGTAGCGTCCGCCCTCGGCATGCATGAGAATCCCCACCGAGGCCAACATGTGATCGGGGCTGACCAAGAACATCACGCCCGACAGCGTCACCATGCCGTGAACGAAGATGTAGAGCGTCGCCAGCACGAACACCCGACCCAAGAGCGGCAAAGTCACGTACCAAAAAGTCTGGGCCAACGAGGCGCCCAGGCTGGCCGCCGCGTCGTCGATGGCGCGGTCGAGCCGTTGCAGGGTTGCCCGCCCGGCCAGCACGCCGACATAAATGTTGGCGAACAGGATGTTGATGACCAGGATGGCGGCGCCGCCCGACAGCGACAGCGCCTTTTCGCCGAAGGGCGCGTTGAAGGCCACCAGATAGCCCAACCCGAACAGCACGCCGGGCACCACGCCGGGCAGCACGGCGGCCAATCCCAGGAGTTGGCGGCCGGGAAGCGGACTGCGCTCGGCCAGGTAGGCGATTGCCAGACTGACGAACCCGCCCAGGAACGCCGCCATGCCGGCGATCTCCAGGCTCGACCAGACCAGCGGCAGGCCGAGATTGCGGGCGAAGCTCGATTCGAATTCGGGATCGAGGCGGAAATGGTCGAGCGTCGGCGTGTAATCGATGCCCCAGACCCGGGTGAGCGCCCCGGCCAGCACCACGCCATAGAAGAGCAGCACCGCCAGGGCGGTGACCAGCGCGGTGCCCCGCAAGGCCCGCCTCGCCATCGGGGGAACCGGCAACTCCGGCGGCCGGGCGTTGGAGGCCTGGGTGGTGAAGCGGCGGCTGGCGCCCAGCTTGACAAACAGGGCGTAGCCGACAAGACCGGGCAGGATCAGCCACAGGCAGAGCGCGGCGGCCAGCGCCAGATTCTGGAAGCCAGTGATCTCGGTGTAGACGATGCCGGCCAGAACCGGAAAGCCGCGCCCGATCACCAGCGGATTGCCGAAATCGGTCATGCTTTGGATGAACACCACCAACGCCGCCCCCAAAATGCCCGGCCGGGCCAAGGGCAAGGTGACGTGGCGGAAAATCTGGCCGGGCCCGGCGCCCTGGCTGGCGGCGGCTTCTTCCAAGGGACCGCCATGGCGTGCCAGCACGTCGTCGAGCACGATGGCGGCGTGCGGCAGATAGCTGAGGACCATCGCCACCACCACGCCCCAGAAGCCGTAGAGATTGAAGGTATCGGCCTCGACCAGCCCCAGCCCGGAATCGAGCAGATGGCGGGTCACCAGACCCTGGCGGCCGAACAGCAAGATGGCGGCGAAGGCCATGATCACCGGCGGCGAAACCAAAGGCAGCAGGATGAGCGCCCGCACCGCCCCCGGCATCGGCACCACGCCTCGGCGCAGCCCATAGACCAGCGCGAAAGCCAGGGTGACGGCCAGCACGGTGGTGACGGCGGAGACCAGCACGCTGTTCCACGCCGCCTTCACCAGATGCGGCGAGGACAGGAATTCGGCATGAAGGCGGAAACTGAAGCCGGGCCTTGTGCCCGAACGCAGAGTCTCGAAGGACGGAGGGTCGAGCCGGTCCTGAAGGCGGAAGGCCAACGGCACCCGCTTATGCAGGATCACCATTTGAAGCGGGAATTCGGTCTCGAAGCGGACGGCCAGCGCCGGATCGAGCGCCGCCACCGCTTCCTTGGCCGCCGCGATCTGTTCATCGAAGGCGCCCCTGCGGTCCCAGCCCACCTTCTGTTCCAGATGCTCCAGGGTGGCGGCCGTCGTCTCCATGCGGGCGCGCGGATCGAGCGCCTGCTGCCAGCGCGCCAATTGGGTGGCGCGCTCCTCGGGCGTCAGGCGGTCGAGCGCGCCCAGAACCACGCGGCGCATCTCCTCGGGCGGCAGCGGCGCCTCAAGATGAATGCTTTTCACCAGCACCGCGCCCAAGGGAACGGCAACGAAGAGAATCAGGGCCAAGGCCAACAGCGCGCCGACCAGACCGGACAGGGTCCGACCCATCAGCCTTCCTCCGCCATATCGACCGCGTCGGGAAGCAAGATGGCGTGGCGGGGATCGATTGTCCAAAGCGCCCGATCGCCGGGCGCCAGGGCCAGGGTCTGCCAGCGCTCGGCCGGCAAATCGACCGCCAGCGGCGCGCCGCTGGCCAAGCGGCCGGTCACCCGCACCGTCTGGCCCAGGAAGGCGCTGTCCAGAATGGTCAGGATTGGGGTACCGTTGACCGAGCCCAAGACCGGCTCGAGCGACACATGCTCGGGCCGCACGCAGACCAGAACCCGCTTGCGGCCAGCCAGCGCGGTCGGCAGCGCCAGATCGACGGCGTGGCGCTCGATCACCAGCCGGCCGTCGCCCGCCGCCTCGCCGATCAGCAGGTTGCTGGTGCCGAGGAAGTTGGCAACGAAGCGGTTGGCTGGGCGGGCGTAAAGCTCGATCGGCGCGCCCACCTGGACGAAACGCCCCTGATCCATGACGACGATGCGGTCCGACATCGACAGCGCTTCGTCCTGATCGTGGGTGACGTAGAGGGCGGTAACGCCAGTCCGTTTGACGACGGCGCGGATTTCGGCGCGCAGGGCGGCGCGAATCTTGGCGTCGAGCGCCGACAGCGGTTCGTCGAGCAAGAGCAGCGGCGGCGCCGGGGCCAGGGCGCGGGCCAGCGCCACCCGCTGCTGCTGGCCGCCCGACAATTCGTGCGGATAGCGCGCCTCCAGACCCTCAAGATGAACCATCGCCACGAGCTGGGCGACCCGATCGGCGATCTCGGCTCGCGGCCGGCGGCGCAGCCGAAGCGCAAAGCCGATGTTGCCGGCCACCGTCATGTGCGGAAAGAGGGCGTAGGATTGGAAAACGAAGCCGATGTTGCGGCAGGCGGGCGGCAGGCCGGCGACGTCCTGGCCCTCAAGCGCGATGGCCCCGGAATCGAGCGCCGCAAAGCCCGCCACCAGCCGCAGCAGCGTCGTCTTGCCGCAACCCGAGGCGCCCAAAAGCGTGACGAACTCGCCGGCGGCAATGTCGATCGAAACCTCGTCGACCGCCGTGACGGCGCCGAAACGTTTGACGACCTTGTCCAACTTAAGCCGGGTCACGGATCTCCTTCACCGGAACGCCCGGCATCGTCCGCGATGCCGGGCGTCGCGCGTCGGTTCGTGGCGATGCCCCGCCGATCGGGGGCATCACTTCTCGTATTTGTCAGCCCACTCCTTCTTGAAGGCGTCGGCATCGACCGGCTTCTTCATCTTCCAAAGCTCGACGCCTTTGAGATCGACATTGCCTAGACCCGGCGTGGTCGGCGCCCCCACGAAGGGCGCATAGGCCGCCGCGCCCTCCGGGCTGGCCAGGAAATCGAGGAACAGCTTGGCGTTGTCGGGGTTCTTGGCGCCCTGAACCAGACCGCCGCCCTCCATGATGTTGGGGGTGAGGCCCAGGAACACCAACTTGACCGGCAGCCCGGCCTTGACCTGATTGAGCACGGCGGTGTCGTAGGTGAGCCCGATGGCGGTTTCGCCCGCCCCGGCCTGGCGGCCCGCCGCCGAGCCCGAACTGTTGTACTGGAAGATGTTCTTGTGCAGCCCATCGACGAAATTCCAGCCCTTGGCGTCGACCAGGGTGGTGAAGATGGTGAGCCCAGTGCCGGATTTGGTCGGCGCCGCCACCGTGATCATGCCCTTGTAGGCGGGCTTGGCGAGATCGTCCCAGCTTGCCGGCACCGGAATTTTTTTCTCGTCCAAGATCTTGGTGTTGACGGCGGCCACCATCACGGTCAGCCAGTGATGGGCGTAGAAGCCGTCGGCATCGTTGAATTCGGCCGGAATCTTGCTGCCCTTGGCGCTGTAGGGGGCCAAGGCGCCCTCCTTCTTCAGCTTTTCCAAGGCGATGGTGTTGACGGCGTAGATCACGTCGGCCTGCGGATTGGCCTTTTCGGCGATCGCCCGCTCGGTCACCGGGCCGGTGCTGAGAATGACCTCCTTGATGGCGATGTCGGCATGCTTCTTCTTGAAGGCCTCGACCACCGCCGCGTGCAGCTTGCCGTCATCGGCCGCCGTGTAGATGTTGAGGCTGCCGGCCGCCAGGGCCGGAACCACGGTCATCAGGCCGGCCGCCAGGACCGCCCCGCCAAGGATTGTGCGCATTTTTCTCCCCCTCGCGTGAAACTAAGACGATTATGGATGGGCTTTTCCCCGCCTCGGGCTAAACCACAGGGCGAAGCGGGTGTTTTCGGCGGGGAAGCTAGCGCTGTCGCCCCCCCAGATCAAGGGTGTTGCCCTCCCGGCTTGCAATAACGGTGGCAATGATCCGGATTTCAGGGTATTTATTCGCAGTAAGAAAATTCAATGATACCCGATCATTGGCGACGGCGTCGCGCGAGGGAGTTTGAGCGGACCATGATGATTCTTCGAGCCTTTTCAAGGGTGGCGCCCTTCGCCTTGGCATTGGCGGCCCTGCAAGCCTGGCCGACCCAGGCCCAGAACCTGTTCGCCAACAACACCAGCATCCGGCTTGATCTCAGCGTGCTCGACCAGCTTGGTCCGGCGCCGACGGTGCCCAGCCTGCTCAACCCCGAGCGCGTTTCGGCCCGAATCGTCGATCCGATGCCATCCTCGCTGTCGCGGGTCGCCCCGGCCCGTCCGGGCAAGGTGACCGCCGCCCGCCCGGCCCCGCCCAAGGCAACCAAATCCACCAAGAGCGCCAGCGCCGCCTCGCCCGCCAAGGGCAAAGGGGCGAAGAGCGCTAAGGCGACCCCGGCCTCGATCAAGAGCGAGGAACCGCCCGCTCCTGTTACCGCCATGCCGACCCCGGTGACGACGACTCCGCCAGTCGCCGCGCCGCAAGCGCCGGCCATTTCGCCGCCGACCGCCATCGTCCGGCCGCCCAGCGTGGAAACGCCCAAGGTCGCCGACGGGCCCCCCCCGCCCGCCCCGGCCCTGCCCGAGAAGCCGGCCGAGGCCGCGCCCCCTGCCGCGCCGCCCCTGCCCACGCCCGGCGCCCGCCCGGCGCCCACCGCCCCGGCGCCCAAGCAGGTCGCCGCGTTGCCCGACGCCAGCCAGCCGGTGGAAGGCGGCGATCTGGTGATGCAGATCGTCTTTGGCGAAGGCGCCACCAAGGTGCCCGATGGGAGCCTGGCCAATCTCAAATCGCTGGCCGACCGGATGAACAAGAACGAGGCTCTGCGCCTGCAGCTTCTCGCCTACGCCGAGAGCAACGAGGCCAACGCCAGCAAGGCCCGGCGGCTGTCGCTTTCGCGCGCCCTTGACGTGCGCTCGCGCCTGATCGATCTGGGCGTGCGCAGCACCCGCATCGACGTGCGGGCGCTGGGCAACAAAGCGCCCAGCGGACCGGCCGAGCGGGTCGATGTCGTGCTGTTGAAGTAGGATCGCTTAGAAGGCGATCGTTTGCCCGGTCGCCGTCTCGAAATCCTCGATCAATCGCGCTTCGAGTTCCTGGCCGCCCTTGGTGGCACGCCAGACCTTGCCGTCATCGTCGGGCACGAAATGCCAGGCGCCGCTGATCGGCGACGACAGCCAGATCTGGCGCATCGGCGCGTGCTTGTTGAGCACGAACTGGCGGCCGTCCTCAAGCTCGATCGTTACCACGCCCGCATGGGCCTCGACATCGAACCCGGCATTTTCCAAGACCTCGGCGAGGTGGTCGAGGCGGGCGCCGGCCAAGGTGGCGAAACGGCTTTCGTTGAGACTCATCGGGCGGCTCCCTGTGTTGTCGCCACTCTCATATAGGATCGAGACCGGGCGTGGGCGAGCGCCTTTTCGTAAACCGCCAGGGTTTCCGCCATGCGGGCATCGAAGCGCAGACGACGCTCCGCGAATTCCCGACCCGCCCGCGCCAAGCGTTGCGCCAAACCAGGTTCCGCGATCAGGCGGCCCAGCGCCTGGGCTAGCGCCTTCGGATCGGCGGGCGGCACGCTGAGGCCGGTTTCGCCGTCGCGCACGATCTCGACCAACCCGCCGACCGCCGAGGCGACGATCGGCCGACCGCGCGCCAAGGCTTGCGCACCGACCCGCGATTGCGCCTCGATGACCGAGGGTATGGCGATCACGTCAGCCGCTTCCATCAGATCGGGAATGTCGTCACGAAAGCCGGTGAACACAACACCATTTGCAATGCCGCATTCCCGTGCCAGACCCGGCAAGCTCTCGGCGTAGGCCTGGCTTTCCGCAGTCGGTGCTCCCGCCAAGACCAAACGTGCCTGGGGATGGGCTTTGGCCAACTCCGCGAAGGCCCGGATTAGATGATCCTGGCCCTTTTCAAGGCGCAGCATGCTGGCGCACAGGATGACAATCTGCCCTTCCGCAAGCCCCAATTCCTCCCGCACCCGCGCCCGGCGCCCGGCATTCTCGCCCGCGAAGAAGCGCTCATCGGCCCATTCGCCGATCAAGCTTGTTCGTGCCGGATCGGCCAAGCCCGACCGCAGCAGCCCGTCCCGTACGCTCGCCGCGACGGCGATCACATGATCGGTGCCCCGGCGCCATTGCAGACGGCGCAGAAGATTGCCCTTCAAGGGTTGGTCAACATGGCGGGTGCGCACCACGGCACAGAGATCGAGACAGCCCATCGCCGCCTTGGCGTCGCGGGTATAATGGGCGTCGATCAGTTCGATCCCCTGCCCCCGCACCAGGGCGCGCAACGCCAAGAGGGTCGAAAGCCGCCAGGGTCGGTCGAAATCGAAAGGCAGCAACGGCAATCCTTGCGCCCGGGCCTTGGCCGCCGTCACTCCGTTACCCGGCGTTGCCAGCCAGACCGGATGGCCATACTGGGCCAGCCACGCCACTTGATCGAGGGCGCGTTGCTCCAAGCCGCCCCGATTGCGGCCTGGCACGGTATGCAGGATGCGCAAGGGACCTTGCGACACGGAAGTCTAAGGGGCCGGCAGCGCCTCGGGCGGCGCCGTCGATGCGAGGGACGAAAGCGCCCGGAACGGCACGTCGTAGACGAGCGAATCGAAGCCGCCGCAGCGCGGGCAGAGTGCCTGCCAATCCAAAGACGCCGTTCCGCAGGCGCGGCACAGCCAGACCGGATCCGGTGGCGCCGCCAGCGCGCGGTCGAGCCATTGGCGGGCCCGTTCGGCCTGGCCTTCGCCCTCGGCGATCGCCGCCATCAGCCGGCAGGCGCGCAGACTGGGCGCATCCTCAAGGAGCGGCGTCAGATGGCCGCGCGCCGGTCCCCACAGCCGGGCGGCCAGCGAGGCCTCGGCCAGCGCCAGCCGGCTTTCCGGATGATCGGGCCTGGCCGCCACCAGTTTTTCCAGGCGCAGCACTTGACGGACATTGTCCTGATCGGGTTTCAGAGCCAGGTAGGATTTGGCAAGACCGGGATGCGGCATTGCCGACCAGGCGCGCTCAAGGATTCGTTCGGCCTTGCCGGTCTTGCCGGCCTCGCCCAGCTTGCGGGCAGCGCCCATGGCGGCGGGGGCGAGATCGGGCGCCAACTCGTGCGCCTTCTCGAACAAAGAGCGGGCGTGGTCGGCGGTGGCGCTGGCGCGCGCCAGCTCGACCAGAACGGCGGCACGGCGATGGCGGGCGGTTTCCCGCTCGACCAGACCGCGCTTGGCCGCCCTGTCCAACAGGGCGTGCGCTTCGGACCAATTGGCGGTCTTGGCCAACAGACCGAACAGGGCCTCGATGGCCCATTCGGCGCCGGGTCGCAATTCGTAGGCGCGCCTTGCATGACCCAGGGCGGCCGGCAGATCGCCCCGTTCCGAAGCCTGGCGGATGAGGCCGCGCAACGCCAGGGGCGCGGTTTCGCTGGTCTCCAGCATCGCCTCCAACTGACGCTCGACCTCGGGCAGATCGCGATCGAGTTGGGCGGCTTGAACCAGGAGAAGCCTGGTCAGCGGCGGATCGCCGAGCAGCGCCTCCGCCCGTTTCGCCAAGGAGCGAGCCTCGGCGGCATCGCCGCTCGCCACCGCCACCAGGCCGCGGGTGAGCGCCTGATAGCCCATGACGCGCCGACGCTCGCGCCTGGCCCGAGCCAGGATCGAAGGCGCCCGGCCGAGGAAACGCAGCACGCCCAGCGCCAGCGCCAGCAGCACGCCGAAGGCCAATACACCCCCCAGCAGCACCGGCACGCTGGTTTCCAGCCGCCAATCCTGCCAATCGACGACCACCCCGCCCGGCTGGTCGGCCAACCAGACGGCGCCCGCCACTGCGAGCCCCAGCAGCCCGAGATAAACGAGAAACCGGATCATCAAGGCGTGCCGGCGCGGGCGGCCTGGGCGGCGGCACGGCTGGCCAGTTCGGACAGCCGACGCTCGCCTTCCAAGCGCCGTGCCGCTTCGGCCAGCCAAGGCTTGGCGGCTTCCGCCGCCGGACCTTCCAGTTTGGCGAGCGCGCCGGCGGCGGCGGCCAGATCGTCGCGCGCCAGGGCCGCTTCGGCCCGCGCCACCGCGCCTTCGGCGCTTTCCGGCGGCGCCGTCTCGCCGATGCGACGGACGGTGACCAGTTTGGACAAGCGGTCGAGAGTTTTTTGCTTCCAATCGGCGTCGGCGGGCGCCGCCTCCTTGAGGATCGACGGCTTGGCCGCCTCGAAAGTACGCTTCAGCGCCGCGGCCGTCGGCAAACCCTTTTCCGCCGAGAGCGCCAGCCCATCGAGCAAGGCCAGAATCGCCGCATCGGTCGAGGCCGCCAAACGCGCCACCGCCAGCTCGCTGGCATAGGGTTGGCCCGAACGCGCCGCCTCGCGCACTTGGCCGATGGCGAGCAACAGGGCCGGGTTGGTCTCGCGCTTGGCCGCCACCTCGGCCAACGCGCGCTCGGCGCTTTCCAGGCGCGCCGTCAGACGCGCCACTTGGTCTTCCAGTTGGGTGTTGGGCGGCGTCGGCCCAGGCCCGACCCCGGCCAGTTTGGCCGTTTCGTCAAGTCGCTTGGCCTGGGTCGCCAGGGTGGTCTCGATGGTCGCCAAACGCCGTTCGATAAGCTCCAGCCGCGTCTCCGCCCCCTGATCGTCGCTGTGCGTCTGCCTGAACAGATCGTTGACCTTGGGGCCAAGGGCAAGCGCCCCCACCGCCAGCGCCGCCACCAGCACCAGCAGCCAGACGAGAACGATCGAACCCGCGCCGGACTTCTTGGCCGGCTTCGGCGCTTCGGCTTCGGGCGTGGGCGTGTTCATCGCAAACTCCTGCAACAAAGCCAGAAGCGAGTCCTGATCTGGCCGTTCGGCCACCCGGACCGCGCCGAAGCCAAGTCCGGCCAGCTTGTCGGCCACCGCCGGGCTGAGGGCGAAGGCGGTGAGCGGCCTGAGCGTCGCCACCATCGCGGCCTGGTTGACCAGCGTAGCAAAGGTGGCGGCGGTGCGGGGAGAGAAAAACAGGGCGGCGTCGAGCCGGCCCTCGGCCAGGGCGGCAACGGTTTCCGCGCCAAACTGGGTGGCCGGGATCGCTTCATAGAGCACGGCGCGGCGCACCGTGAAGCCCGCCTTCGCCAGCTCGCCGGCCAGATCGCCGGCCAATTGTCCGGCCGCCGCGTGCAGCAAGGCGCCGGCCTTCGGATCGGCCTGGGCGATCACCAGCCGCGCCAGATCGGCCACATCGCCGCCGGCGCTTTCGACCCGCTCAAAGCCGGCCTCGGCTGCCGCACGGGCCGAGGCATCGCCCACCGCATAGACCGGCCGATCGCGCACCGCCGAGCGGGCGGCGAAGGCGCGCACCCCGTTGGCCGAGGTGAACAGAAGCCCCTGCACGCCGTCGAGATCGAGCGGCGCGTCGGGCTTGATGCGGATGTCGAGAAGCGGCTCGATGGCCGGCTGATGGCCCAGGGCCCGCAAGCTTTCCGCCAGGGGCCGGGCGTCCTCGGCGGGGCGGGTGATGAGAACGCGCATCACGCCTTGGCGGCAAGAAAGCCGGGCCCCGCCCGACCCAGAAGCGAGAAGCCGGCCGATTTGCCGATGCCGTCGGCCTCCAGGAACACGCCCTCGCGGTAGACGTTGAGGATTTCGCTGCCGTCCGGCTTGGCGATCAGGCCGTTGAATTTCAGCATCTTGCCTTCGATGCGGGCCAGCGCGGCGATCGGCGTGCGGCAGGAACCGTCCAAGACCGCCAGCATCGCCCGCTCGGCAGTGACGCGAACTTCGGTGGCGCGATGGTTGAGCGGCTTCAGATAGCCGAGCACCTTGGCGTCGTCGGTTCGGGCGGCGATGCCGATCGCCCCTTGGGCGACGGCGGGCAACAAGTCCTCGGGCTCGATGGCGGCGGTGACGTGATGCTCAAGGCCCAGCCGCTTCAAGCCGGCCATCGCCAGCAGCGTGGCGTCGACCTCGCCTTCTTCCAGCTTGCGCAGCCGAGTCTGAACGTTGCCGCGCAACGACACCACCTTGAGATCGGGACGGCGGTTGAGGATTTGCGCGGCGCGGCGCAGCGAGGCCGAACCGACCACCGAACCGGGGGCCAAATCGGCCAGCGATTTCGCCTTGAGGCTGATGAAGGCGTCGCGCGGGTCTTCGCGCTCCAGATAGGCGGCCATCACCGTGCCTTGGGGCACGAGGGTCGGCACGTCCTTCATCGAATGGACGGCCAGATCGATTCGCCCATCAAGCAGCGCTTCGTCGATCTCCTTGGTGAACAGGCCCTTGCCGCCGATCTCGGCCAAGGGCCGATCCAAGACCGCATCGCCGGTGGTCTTGATCACCACCAATTCGATGGCACCCGCCAGGGCGGCGTGAGTGCGCTCAAGCCTAGCCTTGGTCTCGTTGGCCTGGGCCAAGGCCAAGGGGCTGCCGCGGGTGCCTATGCGAAGAATCGTGTCGGTCATCGCCGCTTGTTGTAATGTGCCCCCCGAACAAAGGCAAAAGGAAATGCGCGTTCTCGGCATCGAAACCAGTTGCGACGAAACCGCCGCCGCCATCGTCGACGAGGCGCGGACCATCCTGGCCGAACGGGTGCTGTCGCAAGAGGCCCTGCACATTCCCTATGGCGGCATCGTGCCCGAGGTGGCGGCCCGGGCCCATCTCGACCATCTGGACGGGCTGATTGCCCGCACCCTCGACGATGCCCAGGTAAATTTGGCCGATCTCGACGCCATCGCCGTCACCGGCGGGCCGGGCCTGATCGGCGGCGTCTTCGTGGGCGTGATGACCGCCAAGGCGCTGGCCCTGGCTGCCGGCAAGCCCTTTCTCGCCATCAACCATCTTGAGGGCCATGCGCTCACCGTGCGACTCACCGACGGCATCGATTTTCCCTATCTGCTCCTGTTGGCTTCGGGCGGTCATTGCCAGTTGCTGGTCGTCGAGGGCGTCGGACGCTATCGCCGGCTTGGCACCACCATCGACGACGCCGCCGGCGAAGCCTTCGACAAGGCGGCCAAATTGTTGGGGCTGGGCTATCCGGGCGGGCCGGCGATCGAGCGCTGCGCCCAGGCCGGCGATCCCCAGCGCTTTCCCCTGCCCCGGCCGATGCTGGGAAGGCCCGGCTGCGATTTTTCCTTTTCGGGCCTGAAAACCGCCGTCCGCCAGACGGCGCAAGGGCTCGGTTCCCTGACCGACCGCGACCGGGCCGACCTCGCCGCATCGTTTCAACAGGCGGTCGCCGATGTGGTGGCCGATCGGGCCGGCCATGCCCTCGATCAATTCGGCCGGCAGGGCCCTTTGGTGGTGGCGGGCGGGGTGGCCGCCAACGCGACGCTGCGCGCCCGGCTCAAGGCCTTAGCGGAAAGCCGGGGCGTCGCCTTCCTGGCCCCGCCGCTTCGGCTTTGCACCGACAACGCGGCGATGATCGCCTGGGCGGGGCTCGAACGCCTCAGGTTGGGCTGGACCGACGGGCTCGATTTCGCGCCCCGGCCGCGCTGGCCGCTCGATCCCGCCGCCCCCAAGGCGGTGGGGGCCGGCGTCAAGGCGTGAAGGCAGCCTTGCCCGCAGCCCCTAACGCAAGGCATAACTTGGTCATGGAGCGGATCGGCATCATCGGCGGCGGCGCCTGGGGCACTGCCTTGGCCCAAACGGCTAGGCGCGGCGGGCGGACCGCCCTTTTGTGGGCGCGCGAGCCCGAGGTGGTGGAGGCCATCAACGCCCGGCACGAGAACCCCCTTTTCCTGCCCGGCTTGGCGCTCGACCCGGCGATTGCCGCCACCGCCGATCCGGCGCGGCTGGTGCGCGAGAGCGACGCCGTGCTGGCGGTGGCGCCGTCGCAATTCCTGCGTCCCACACTGAGCCTTTTTGCGCCCCACTGGCCGGCCGACCTGCCTCTGGTGATCTGCGCCAAGGGAATCGAGAACGGCACGCTGGCCCTGATGACCGAAGTGGCCGAGCAGACCCTGCCCGGCCGGCCGATTGCCGTGCTCTCCGGCCCCACTTTCGCCGCCGAAGTGGCAAGGGGCCTACCCACCGCCGTGACCTTGGCTTGCAAGGATGCGGCGCTTGGCCCGAAGCTGGTGGCGGCCTTGGGCACGCGGAGCTTCCGCCCCTATCTGTCCGACGATCCGGTGGGGGCCGAGGTGGGCGGCGCGGTCAAGAACGTGCTGGCGATCGCCTGCGGCATCGTCGCCGGCAAGGGATTGGGCGACAACGCGCGCGCCGCCCTCATCACCCGCGGCCTGGCCGAGATCGTGCGCCTCGCCTTGGCACGGGGCGGGCGGGCGGAAACCCTGATGGGGCTGTCGGGCCTGGGCGACCTCATCCTCACCGCCACCTCGACCCAATCGCGCAATTTCTCGGTCGGGCTGGCCCTGGGCCAGGGCCGGCCGTTGGCCGACATTCTTTCCGGCAAAAGCTCGGTCGCCGAGGGCGTGTTCTCGGCCGGCGCCACCGTCGCCCTGGCGCAAAGGCACGGCATCGAGATGCCGATCGCCCAGGCGGTCGACGCCGTCGTCAACCGCGGCGCCGGCACCGAGGCGGCCATCGAGACTCTGCTCGCCCGCCCCTTCCGTTCCGAGTGAAAGGACCCGCCATGCTCTACGCCGTCTACGCCACCGACAAGCCGGGAAGTCAGGCCATCCGCATGGCCAACCGCCCGGCCCATCTCGCTTACGCCAAGGAATGGGGCCAGCATGTGGTGATGGGTGGCCCCCTGCTGGCCGACGACAACCAGACCATGGTCGGCAGCCTGGTGATTTTCGATCTGCCCGACCGGGCCAGCGTCGAGCGCTATCTGGCGGGCGACCCTTATGGGAAGGCCGGCCTGTTCGAAAGCGTCATCGTCAGGGCCTACAAGAAGATCGACCTTTGACCTCTTGGCTGTTGAAGAGCGAGCCCGAGACTTGGTCCTGGGCCGATCAGGTGGCGAAGGGCCAGGCGCTTTGGGACGGGGTGCGCAACCATCAGGCCGCCGCCCATTTGAAAGCGATGACGGTGGGCGATAGCGCCTTCTTCTATCATTCCGGCGCCGAGCGGCGGATCGTTGGGCTGGTGACCGTCCGGCGCGCCGCCTTTCCCGATCCCACCGACCCGAGCGGGCGCTTCGTGGCCATCGAGGTCGACACCATGGCCCCCCTGCCCCGGCCGGTGACCCTGGCCGCCATCAAGGCCGATCCGGCGCTGGCCCATTTGGCATTGGTGCGCCAATCGCGCCTGTCGGTGATGCCGATCGACGAACCCGCCTGGCGCCGGCTGTGCGCCATGGGGGGGCTTACCTAAAGCTGGGTCTTGGTTCCCGTCACCGCGATCACCAACGCCCCCCGGGCCCAGGGGAAATTGGCCTTCACCTTCTCGAAGCGCGGCCCGTCGCTCTCGATATGGGCCTTGCCCTCGATCACCGCGCCCTGGCCGGGCGTGCGGGTCCCCTGCACCTGGCGCGAGGCCACCATCAGCCACATCCGCCCGCCATCGCGGACCAGATTGGCCTCGGTCTCCTTGTAGCGCCCGGCCGGCAAAAGGATCGTATCGGCCTCCCAGCCCAGCTTGCGGATGTAATCGCCCCAATTGCCCACCAGATGCGGCCCATTTGGTCCTTGGGTGACCATGGCGACGAATTCGGTGGCCTTGAGCAAGTCGCCGATCACGCCTTCGAGATGCGCCATCCCTTGATCCCCCCTGTTACCGGCCCGTTACAGAAGCCATATTGTTAGAAACCGAATAATCATTCAGTATCCCGAGACTTAGGGCAAGGAGAAACGGCTCGATGAAGCGTCTGGTCTGGCTGGCGGTTGCGATCTTGATCGCGGGCGGCGCCTATTATGGCATTTCGGCAAGGCACGCCGCCGACGCCGCCAAGAACAAGCCGCCGGAATCCCGCCCGCAAGTGGTGGTTCTGGGCAAAGCGACCCGCCAGGCGATGCCGATCCGCCTTTCCGCCATCGGCACCGTCCAACCGCTGGCCACCGTGGCGGTGAAAGCCCGGCTGGAAGGTCAGGTGGCGGCCATCCATTTCACCGAAGGCCAGGACGTCAAAGCGGGCGATCTGCTCTTTTCCCTCGATCGCCGCCAGACTGAGGCGCAACTGCGCCAAGTCGAAGCGTCCTTGGCCCGCGACCAGGCCCAGCTTGAAAAGGCCAAAAACGATTTTGCCCGCTACGAACAACTCATTAAAGATCAGGCGGTTTCCCAGCAGAAATACGAGGACGCCCGCGCCGCCTTGGGCACGCTGAACGCCACCGTGCGCGCCGGCCAAGCGGCGGTGGAAAACAGCCGCCTGATGGACAGCTACACCCGCATCCACGCCCCCTTCGCCGGCCGCACCGGCCAGGCGATCGCCAATGTCGGCTCGATCGTCAAGCCGGGCGACAACGCCGCCATGGTCACCATCACCCAGACCCGGCCGATCCAGGTCCAGTTCGGCATTCCCGAGCGCGAGTTGCCCGCCGTGCGCCGTGCCATGGCCGAGGGCGCGGTGGCGGTGCAGGCGCAAAGCCAGGATGAATCCCTGCCCGCCGTCCTGGGCCGCCTGGTCTTCATCGACAGCGCCATCGATCCGGCGACCGGCACCATCCAATTGAAGGCCCAGTTCGCCAACGAGGACATGGCGCTTTGGCCCGGCCAGTTCGTCGCCGTCTCGATGACCTTGCGCACCGATCCTAACGCGCTGGTGGTGCCGACGGCGGCGATCCAGAACGGTCAGGAAGGAGCCTATCTGTTCGTGGTCGACGCCGAGAGCACGGCACGCATCCGCCCAATCAAGGTCGGCCCGGCCGCCGAGGGCAAAAGCACCATCCTGTCCGGCGTCGCCGAAGGCGAGACGGTGGTGGTCGACGGCCAAATCCGCATCGCCAACGGTGTCAAGGTGACCGAGCGCCGAGCCGGGCCACCGCCGCCCGATGGCAAGGCGGAAGCGAAAACTGCCGGCACACCCAACGGCAAACCGACGCCATGAACATTTCCGAACTCTGCATCCGCCGTCCGATCATGACCGGTCTTCTGACCGTGGCCCTGATCGGCCTCGGCGTTGCCGCCTATGGCCTGTTGCCGGTGGCCGCCCTGCCCCGGGTCGATTTCCCGACCATCAGCGTCACCGCGGTGATGCCGGGCGCCAGCCCGGAGACCATGGCGTCCTCGATCGCCGCGCCCCTGGAGCGCGAATTCACCACCATCGCCGGCACCGATTCGATCACCTCGATCAGCGGCCAGGGCACCACCTCGATCACCCTTCAGTTCGATCTCGACCGCGACATCGACGCCGCCGCGCTTGATGTCCAGTCGGCCATTTCGCGGGCCAGCCGGCGCATGCCGACGGAAATGACCACGCCGCCGGCCTTCCGCAAGAGCAATCCGGCCGACCAGCCGGTGCTGCTGATGGCCCTAAGCTCGGCCACGGTGCCGATGTTCACGCTCAACGACTACGCCGAGACCATGATCTCGCCCCGGATCTCGCGTCTTACCGGCGTGGCGCAGGTGCTGATCTACGGCGCCCAGAAATTCGCGGTGCGCGCCCAGATCGACCCGGAATCGCTGGCCAACCGCAACATCGCCTTGGACGAAGTCAACAAGGCCCTGGCGGCGGCCAACGCCAACACGCCGGTCGGCACCATCAGCGGCCCGGTCCAGCAATTCACCCTGCAGGCCAACAAGCAACTGCCCAACGCCGAGGCCTTCAAGAATCTGGTGATCGCCTACCGCAACGGCTCGCCGGTGCGGCTGGGCGAGGTCGCCAAGGTGATCGACAGCGTCGAGAACAACCGCACCGCAAGCTGGTTCAACGGTTCGCGCTCGATCGTGCTGGCCGTGCAGCGCCAGCCCGACGCCAACACGGTCGAGGTGGTCGATCGGGTGCGCGCCCTCTTGCCGGTCTTCAAGGCCGATCTGCCGGGCGCGGTGTCGATCGACGTCATGAACGACCGCTCGGTGTCGATCCGGGCCGCCGTCGAGGACGTGAAGATCACCCTGGCGCTCACCATCGTGCTGGTCGTCATGGTGATCTTCCTCTTCCTGCGCCGCGTCTCCGCCACCCTGATCCCCACCCTGGCGATGCCGGTGTCGCTGATCGCCACCCTGGCCGGCATGTATGTGCTGGGCTACAGCATCGACAACATTTCGCTTCTGGGCCTCACGCTGGCGGTGGGGCTGGTGGTCGACGACGCCATCGTCATGCTGGAAAACATCGTCCGCTACATCGAGAAAGGCATGGCGCCCTTCGAGGCGGCCTTGAAGGGCTCGCGCGAGATCGGCTTCACCATCATCTCCATCACCTTCTCGCTGGTCGCCGTCTTCATCCCCATCCTGCTGATGGGCGGCGTGATCGGCCGCATCTTCCGCGAATTCGCGGTGGTGGTAAGTCTGGCGATCCTGCTCTCGGCGGCCGTCTCGCTCACCCTTACCCCCATGCTGTGCAGCCGGTTCCTGAAGCCCGAGCGCCACGGCGCCGAGGCCAACGCCTTCGAGCGCGGCGCCGAAGCCGCGTTCCTGGCGGTGCTGCACGCCTATGAGCGCTCGTTGGATTGGGTGCTGGCGCACAAGCGCACCACCCTGCTGGCGCTCCTGGGCACCCTGGTCGGATCGGGCTTTCTGTTCGCCGCCGTGCCCAAGGGCTTCTTCCCCATCGAGGACACCGGCCAGATGTTCGCCATCACCGAGGCGGCCCAGGACATCTCGTTTCCGGCGATGGCCGAGAAGCAGCGCCAGGTGGCGGCGATCGTGCTCGCCGATCCGGCGGTGCGCACGGTGACGGCGGCGGCGGGCCTGAGCGGGCTCTCCAACGCCGTCAACACCGGACGGATGTTCGTCAATCTCAAGCCGCGCGCCGAACGCCCGCCGGTGGGCGAGGTGATCCAACGCCTGCGCGGCAAGCTGAACGCGGTGCCGGGCATCAACGTCTTCCTGCAGCCGGTGCAGAATCTGAACGTCGGCGGCCGAACGTCGAAGAGCCTTTACCAATACACCATTCAGGGCATCGATCTCGACGAGTTGTACGATTGGGCGGGTAAGCTGGAAGCGGCGCTGCGCAAGGAAGCGATCCTGCAAGACGTCACCAGCGACATGCAATTGAACGCGCCGCAGTTGCTGGTCGACATCGACCGCGACAAGGCCTCGTCCCTGGGGGTGGCGATCGATCAGGTGCGCTCGACCCTTTACAGCGCCTACGGCTCGCGCCAGGTGTCCACCATCTACACGCCGATCAACGATTACCAGGTGATCGTCGAGGTCGATCCGCGCTACCAGCAAGACGCCGAATCGCTCTCCAAGATCTATCTGCGCGCCAATTCCGGCAAGCTGGTGCCCTTGGACGCGGTCGCCAGCGTGCAGCGCCTGTTGGGGCCGCTCACCGTCAACCACCAATCGCAGATGCCGGCGGTGACCATTTCCTTCAACCTCACCCCCGGCGCGTCCCTGGGCCAGGCGCTTGACCGGGTGCGCGCCGTCGAACGCGCCATGCTGCTGCCGCCCACCTTGCAGACCAATTTCTCGGGCACCGCCCAGGTTTTCCAGAAGGCGTTAGCCAACCAGGGCTGGTTGCTGCTGTCGGCCATTCTGGTGATCTATGTCGTGCTGGGCGTGCTCTATGAAAGCCTGATCCACCCGATCACCATTCTCTCCGGCCTGCCTTCGGCGGCCTTGGGTGGATTGTTGGCCCTGTTGGCGATGAACATGGAACTGAGCGTGATCGCCATCATTGGTATTCTGATGCTGATCGGCATCGTCAAGAAGAACGCCATCATGATGATCGACTTCGCCATCGACGCGCAGCGCAACGAAGGCCTGGCGCCGGTCAGCGCCATCCGTCAGGCCTGCCTGTTGCGCTTCCGTCCGATCATGATGACGACCATGGCCGCGCTGATGGGAACCCTGCCGATCGCGGTGGGCGCCGGCGCCAGCGCCGAGCTTCGCCAGCCCTTGGGCGTGGTGGTGGTGGGCGGCCTTCTGGTTTCGCAGCTTCTCACCTTGTTCATCACGCCGGTGCTTTATCTCTATCTCGAGCAGGCGGGGGCCTGGGTGCGCCGGCACCGGCACAAGGGCGCCCTGCCCCGCGCCGCCGAATAGGCCGGCCCGCATGAACACCGAGATGCTCACCGCCTACTGGTCGGATCGCGAATTGGCGATCAATTTCATTATTCTGCTGCACCTGCTGGGCGCCTTGGCGGTCGGCATCCTGCTCGGCTACGAACGCTCCTATCACGGCCGAGCGGCGGGGCTTCGCACCTACGCCCTGGTCTGCATGGCCTCGACGGCGCTCACCGTCATCATCGCCTACCCGTCGCTCTGGTATGGTGGATTGGCGCCGACCAGCGGCGGCCTGCCGGCCGATCCCACCCGGGTGATCCAGGGCCTGATGACCGGCATCGGTTTTTTGGGGGCCGGGGTGATCATGCGCGAGGGCTTCTCGATCCGCGGCCTCTCCACCGCCGCCTCGATCTGGATGACCGCGGCGATCGGCATTTTGATCGGGGTCGGCTTCTACGCCGCCGCGATCATCGCCGCGCTCTTCAGCATCGCGGTGATGAGCGGTTTCCATTGGGTGGAGATCGTGCTGCCGCACCGCTCGCACGTCCATCTGTCGCTGAGCTACGCCCGAGCCAAGCGGCCGGACGAGGCGGCCATCCTGGCCCTGGTGGGCCCGCACGGCTACGAGGTGGGGGATTGGGCCTTCCACCTCAACCAGAACGGCCAGCGCTTCGAATATCAGCTCGTCCTCACCTGCCGGGGCCCGGGCCGCGCCGCCGCCCTGGCCCGCGCGCTGGCCGAGGAACCCGACCTGATCGAGTTCCAGTTGACCCCCACCCGCACCTAATTCGCCTCTTCCTTCGCCTTTTCGCGTAGGGCGAATTTCTGGATCTTGCCGGTCGAGGTCTTGGGCAACGGCCCGAAGGCCACGAAGCGCGGGCATTTGTAATGGGCGAGGCGCTCGCGGCAAAAGGCGACGATGGAATCGGCGCTGGCCTCGGCGCCGGGCTTCAGGGTGACGAAGGCCATCGGCGTTTCGCCCCATTTCGGATCGGGCTTGGCGACCACGGCCGCCTCCATCACCGCCGGGTGGCGATAAAGCGCCTCCTCGACTTCCAGGGACGAGATGTTCTCGCCGCCCGAGATGATGATGTCCTTCGAGCGATCCTTGATCTCGACATAGCCGTCGGGATGCATCACCCCCAAATCGCCGGTATGGAACCAGCCGCCCCGGAAAGCGGCCTCGGTCGCCGGCGGATTCTTGAGATAGCCTTTCATGATCGTGTGGCCCTTCAGCATCACCTCGCCCATCGATCGGCCATCGGCCGGTTGCGCGGCCATGGTTTCCGGATCGATCACCGCCAGATCGCCCAAGGTGGGATAGACCGCGCCCTGGCGCGCCATTTGGGCCGCCTTGGCATCCGGATCGAGCCCGGCCCAGTCCTCCTGCCAGACGCAGACCGCCGCCGGACCATAGCTTTCGGTGAGGCCGTACAGATGGGTGACGCGAAAACCCATTCGCTCCATCGCCGCGATCACCGGCGAAGGCGGCGCGGCGCCGCCGGTCGCCACCTCGACCCGATGTTCGAAGCGGCGTTTCACCGCGTCGGGGGCATGAATGAGCAGGTTAAGCACCACCGGCGCCCCGCACAGATGCGTTACCCGATGCTGGGCGATGAGGTCAAAGATCGGCCCCGGATCGATTTGGCGCAGGCAGACATGGGTGCCCCCGGCCGCCGTCACCGCCCACGTATAACACCAGCCGTTGCAATGGAACATCGGCAGGGTCCAGAGATAGACGCTGTCGCGGGTAAGCCCGAACATCATCAGATTGCCAAGCGCGTTCAGGAAGGCGCCGCGATGATGGACCACCACACCCTTGGGGTTGCCGGTGGTGCCGGAGGTGTAATTGACGCCGATCGCCTGCCATTCGTCGGCGGGAGGCGCGATGGGGTGATTGGGATCGCCTTTGGCCAGAAGCGCTTCGTAATCCATGCGGCCCAGGAATTCGCCGCCGGCGCCCATGGGATCGTCGATGTCGACGACCAGGGGCGGCGACGCCATTCGCCCCAGCGCCTTGGCGATCACCGGCGAGAATTCGCGGTCGGTGAGCAGCAGCTTTGCCCCAGCATGGCCCAAAATGAAGGCGATGGTCTCGGCATCCAGCCGGATGTTGAGGGCGTTCAAGACCGCGCCCGCCATCGGGATGCCGTAATGGGCCTCCAGCATTGCCGGACCGTTGGGGGCCATCACCGCCACCACGTCGCCGGTGCCGATGCCCAGCCCCTTGAGCGCCGAAGCCAAGCGTCGGCAGCGTTCGGAGAATTGCCGCCAGTTCCAGCTTTGGGCGCCATGGATGACGGCGGTCTTGTTCGGGTGTACCGCCGCCGTCCAGGCCAGAAAATCGACCGGCGACAGCGCCCGCCAATTGGCCGGATTGCGGATCAGATCGCCGTCTTCCATGCCTTGCCCCCCCGGAAGCCCCTTGGGATTCTGTAAACCCATCCTCTCCCTTGGGCAAGATTCCCGCGCCTACCAGCTTTGGCGCAATATCTCCTCATAGCCTTCTTGGGTGGGCGGGCGCGGATTGGTGCGGCTGGCGTTGTCGGGCAGCGCCAAGGCGGCCATCGCCGGAATTTGCGCCCGATCGAGTTTGAGCGCCCCCAATCCCGAAGGAATTACCAGCCGGGCGTTGAGATCGGCCGTCCAGCGCGCCAGATCGGTTCCCGTCGGCAAACCCAACACCCGGCGCAGATCGTCGTACTTGGTGCCGACATGATCGGCGTTGTAACGCAGGACGGCGGGAAGAAGGATAGCGTTGGCCTGGCCGTGATGGAGGCCGAGTTCGCCCAAGGGCATGGTCAGCGCATGCACGGCGCCCAAACCCTTCTGGAAGGTCATGCCGGCCATCAGGGCGGCCATCATCATCTCCCAGCGGCCTTGGCGGTCGGCCCCGTCCGCCGTCGAGCGTTCGATCCAGGCGGCGGCGCGGGCCAGGGCATCCATGCCCAGGGCGGCGGCGGGCGGGTTGACGGTGGGCGACAGATAGGTTTCCACGCAATGGGTGATGGCGTCCATGCCGGTGGCGGCGCTAAGCCAGGCGGGCAGGCCCAGCACCAGCTCCGGATCGCAGATCACCGTCTTGGGAATCAGGAACAGGCTGCCCAGCACCGATTTGCGGCCGGTTTCCAAAATCACCACGCTGGCGCGGCCCACCTCGGCGCCCGAGCCGGCCGTGGTGGGAATGGCCAGCGTCGGCACCGCAAGCGGCTTGATGCGCGCCATGCCGCCCTTGGTGACCAGATACTCGTCGAGCGCCCCGCCCTGGCTGGCCAGCAGCGCCACCGCCTTCATCAGATCGATCGGCGAGCCGCCGCCCAGCGCCACCACGCCATCGCAACCCTCGCCCTGGTATTGGGCGAGCGCCGCCTTTACCGCTCTTTCGGTCGGATTCATCGGCGTTCCGGTAAAGAGCGCCGCCGTCATGCCCGGCGCCAAGGCGGCCTTCGCCCGTTCGAGGATCGGGCTGGCCGCGAGGCCCGCATCGGTAACGATGAGCGGCCGTCTTACTCCCAGCGCCGCCAATTCTTCGCCCAACAGCGCGATCGCCCCGAAATCGAACTGAATCCGCGCCAGATAATTGATCAGCGCCATCCCCCTCCTCCTTCATCGACCCTCGTTTCCACAGTAATAAGGCGGGCTCACTCCACCGCCAAGATCAATCGCCTGACAGTTCCGCAAGATGGAACGATCAGGAAAGCGCGGATTGACAAGCCTTTCCATACTGAACCATGATTCACTCCAATTATTGGAAAGCGCCGATCAACCGGCGCGGCCAGGGAGGCTGCATGCAAGACAAACCGCGCATTGCGATCGCGCCATCGGTGTGCCGATGAGCCTTGGCAAGCGTCTGATCGATGTCTTCTTTTCCGTTGGCTGCCGGCGTCATCCGACCGGACTGGTCGCTTGGGCGATTCTACCCTTCGCCATCCTGATCGCCATCTGGGTGATCTATGCGGCGCTGTTCGCCATCATCGATCCCTTGGCGCACAGCATCGTCTTTGCCTGCGGCATGCTGGCGCTCCTCTTCCTGATCTGCGGCCCAACCGAGAATTCCGACCGCTCGAAGCCGCATTGGACGGATTGGCCGATGTCGGCGCTCTCGCTGGCCAGCGGCGTCTACTTTTTCCTGCATGTGAAGGAGATCGCGGTCCGCATCACCCTTCTCGATCCGCTCACCTCGGCCGATCTGTTCTTCGGCACCGCCATCTTCCTGCTCACCATCGAAGCCACCCGGCGCGCCACCGGGCTCGGTCTGACCCTGATCGTGCTGATCTTCATCACCTACAATCTGTTCGGTCACCATCTGGGCGGCGTCTTGGGCCACGGCTACATTAGCTTCACCCACTTCCTCGACGTGATGATGTTTACCACCGACGGCGTCTTCGGCGTCGCGGTGCGGGTGGCGGCGACCTACGCCTTCCTGTTCGTGATGTTCGGCACCATCCTAGAGCGCGCCGGCGGCGCCCGCTTCTTCTTCGACATCGCCGCCGTTTTCACCGGCCGCCACGCCGGCGGGCCGGCGAAGATCGCCGTCATCTCGTCGGGCCTTTACGGCATGATCTCGGGCAGCCCGACCGCCGACGTCGTCACCACCGGCTCGGTGACCATTCCGGTGATGAAGCGGTTGGGCATTTCCAACACCCAGGCCGGCGGCATCGAGGTCGCGGCCTCGACCGGCGGTTCGATCATGCCCCCGGTGATGGGCTCGGCCGCCTTCATCATGGCCGAATACACCGGCATCCCCTACCGCGACATCGCCATCGCCGCCTTCCTGCCCGCTATTCTCTATTACGTCGGTGTTTATTCGCAGGTCCATTTCCACGCCGTCCGCAAGGGGCTGGTCGGCCTTCCCGAAGATCAGATTCCAGGCCTAGCGCCGACCTTGCGCTCGGGAGGAGTTTTCCTGGTGCCGCTGGCGGTGCTGATCGTCGCGCTCTTGATGGGCTATTCGCCCAACATGGTGGCGGTGATGGCGGCGATCTCGGTGGTGGTGGTGGCGAGTTTGCGCAAGGAAACCCGCATGGGGCCAAAGGCGATCGTCATGGCCTTGGCCGATTCGACCATGCTGATGGTAACTGTCACCGCCGCCTGCGCCGCCGCCGGCCTGGTGGTGGGCGGCATTTCGATGACCGGCCTGGCCGCCAAATTCTCGCACCTGATCCATCTGTTGGCGGGCGCCAACATGCTGCCCTCGCTGATCGTCATTGCTGCTCTGTCGCTGCTGCTCGGCATGGGCATGCCGACGCCCAACGTCTACATCCTCACCGCCGTGCTGGTGGGGCCGCTGTTGGCCCAGTTGGGCGTCGACAAGATGGCCGGCAATCTGTTCCTGGTCTATTTCGCGGCTCTATCGGCGATGACGCCGCCGGTAGCGGTGGCCGCCTACGCCGCCGCACCCATCGCCGACGCCAATCCATTGAAAGTGGGATTCGCGGCGGTGAAACTCACCCTCGCCGCGTTCATTGTGCCCTTCGCCTTCATCTACGGAACCGAACTCCTGCTGCGCGGGCCGGTGTGGCTGATCGCCTTCAGCTTCGGCACCGCCTTCGTTGGCGTGGTGCTGCTGGCGGCGGCGCTGGAAGGCTGGTTCCGGGGCCCGCTTTCGCCGCTGCCGCGCCTGATCATCGCCGCGGCGGCGCTGGCCTTCATCGTTCCCGGCATCGCGGCCGCCGCGATCGGCGTCGGCCTGGCAGTTGCCGCCTTCATGCTCAACCGCATCTTGATTCGCAATCCCCAGACCTCATGAACCAAGGGAGGTTCCCCATGAAACGTCTTGTCCTTGCCGCCCTCGTGCTCGTCGGCCTTTCGGGCACCGACGCTCTGGCGCAAGCCCAATCCGGCCCGCCCTATCGGATGAATGTCGGCGGCGCCAGCGCCGGCGGCCTGTGGTCGGCGCTGGGTCTGGGCATCGACCAGGCGATGGCAGCGGCCTATCCCGGTTCGACCATCACCTACCAGACCAGCGGCGGCGGCTTTGCCAACATGCCGCTGATTTCCAAGAGCCAGTTGCCGATTGGGCTGGCGCTCGACACCGAGCTCGACGTCGCCGTCAAGGGCGAGGACCCCTACAAGGAGCCGATCAAAAATCTGCGCCAGCTCGTCCGCCTCTACGACTGGCAGGTCAACTACATGCTGCTGACCAAGGATTTCGCCGACAAGCACGGCATCCGCAGCATGGCCGATCTGGTGGCCAAGAAGCCGCCGGTCAAGGTGGGCATCAACCGGCGCGGCAACGCCACCGGCAAGATCAGCATGATGCTGTTTGAGGCGATGGGTGTGACCATGGCCGATATCGAGAAGTGGGGCGGTCAGGTGGTCTATGCCGCCTCGGGCGAGCAGGCGACCCTGATGATGGACCGACGCATCGACATGATCGCCAACGGCCTGTTCCTGCCCGACCGCTCGATCCTGCAGGCGACCAATTCGGTCGAGATGGTCTGGCTCGACATGCCCGAGGACGCTCTGAAGAAGGTGGCCGATCAGACCGCCGGCGCCACCACGGTCATCAAGGCCGGGGCCGGCGGCTACACCTGGCTCAAGGAAGACGTGCGCACCACCAAGCACGGCGCGATCTTGCTCGCTAATGAGAGCATGGACGACGCCACCGCCTACAACATCACCAAGGCGCTGGTGACCAACATCGACAAGATCCGCAGCCAGAACAAGGCGATGGAGGCCTTGACGGCGCAGCTCATGGCGGTGCCCACCGTCACCCCCTTCCATCCCGGCGCCGCC
This sequence comes from Rhodospirillales bacterium, assembly GCA_016214125.1. GTDB lineage: Bacteria > Pseudomonadota > Alphaproteobacteria > Rhodospirillales > WMHbin7 > JACRPC01. Next base: position 108,951 of record JACRPC010000005.1, read on the forward strand.
AAATATTTGAAGGAAGCCGGCCTGCTGAAGTAAGGCCGAACCTAGGGCTATTCGCGGGGCGGCGGAACAACCTTCCGCCGCCCTTTTTCTTACTTTTCGTAAGGCGGGCCGCGTGCCATCCTCGGGACCGGTTAAGAACGGGGTCAACGGTGAGCGTTGCCGTACGAACCACCCTCACGAACGATACCGTCGGCGATGCGGCCCAGCCCCGACCGCGCCGCGTGATCGGCGCCATTGTCGGCAACCATCCCCTGGGTGAGCACTATTTCCGTCTCGATGTCGGCGCGCCTGCCGACGCTTTGGCGGCCCGCCCCGGCCAGTTCTTCCATCTCCGCTGCCCGCCCAGGGGCGACCAGCCCGCTTATCTGCGCCGGCCGATGAGCCTGTTCGCCGCCGATCCCCAGGGCGGCCGGCTCTCCTTTCTCATCAAGCTGGTCGGCAAGGGCACGCGCGCCCTGGCCGGATTGGGCGAAGGCGACCAGCTCGACATGGTCGGGCCGCTCGGCAACGGCTTTACCCTTCCGCTCCAACCCCGCCATCTTCTGCTGGTCGGACGCGGCTGCGGCCTGGCGACGCTCTTTCCCCTGGCGAAGGCGGGGCGCGCCCTGGGCGCCCGGGTCACCGCGTTGGTGAGCCTGTCGCGGCCGGCCTCGCTGGCGATCGAACCGCTTTTTGCCGCCGAGGGCACGGAAACCCTGCTCGTCAACGACGCCGATGGCTCGAGCGATCCCGCCCGCGTCGAACGTCTATTGAAAAATCTTCCGCCCGTCGATGCCGCCTATAGCTGCGGCTCGAACCGGCTGGCGGCGCTGCTGGCCGGCTTGTGCAAGGACTGGCGCATCCCCGGCCAAGTGGCCCTGGAAGAGCCGATGGCCTGCGGGCTGGGCGCCTGTCTGGGCTGCGTCCACCCCTTTCGGGAAGAGGGCAAAACCGTCTATCGCCGGGTCTGCGTCGAAGGTCCGGTGTTCGATCTGGCCAAGGTGCATCCATGACCGATCTTCGCATCCGCATCGGCGATCTTGCGCTTGCCAATCCGGTGATGCCGGCCTCGGGCACCTTCTCGCCCGAACTGGCGGCTCTGATCGATTTCAACCGGCTGGGCGCCCTGGTGCCGAAAACCTTCACCCGCCAGATCCGCCAGGGCAATCCCGAGCCCCGGCTGGCCGAAGTGCCGGGCGGCATGGTGGCCTCGATCGGCATTCCCTCGAAGGGGCTCGACTACTTCCTCACCGAGACCGTGCCCTTCTACCGCCGCTTCGCGCCGCCCCTGATCGCCAGCATCTCGGCGGAAACACCGGCCGCCTTCGCCGAGCTGGCCGGCGAAACGGCGGTCGAGGGCGTGGCGGCGATCGAACTCAATCTCTCCTGCCCCAATCTGGAGGCCGACGGCCGCGCCTTTGCGATGGTGGCCTCGACCACCGAAAAAACCGTGGCGGCCTGCGTGAAGGCGGCGCGCTGCCCGATCTGGGCCAAGCTTACCCCCAATGTCGGCGATATGACCGAAATCGCCAAGGCGGCCGAACAGGGCGGCGCTCAGGCGGTGGTGGTCGCCAACGGATTCCTGGCGATGGCGATCGACGCCGAAACCTTCCGCCCGCGCGTCGGCAACGTGATGGGCGGCTTGACCGGCCCGGCGCCCAAGCCGATCATCCTGCGCTTCGTCTATCAATGCGCGCGCGCGGTTTCCATCCCGATCATCGGCTGCGGCGGCATCGCCACCACCGAGGACACGGTGGAATACATGCTGGCCGGCGCCGCGGCGGTGCAGGTCGGCACCGCCACCTTCGTCGATCCCGACGCGATGACGACCATCATCGACGGGCTCGACGCCTTCTGCGCCCGCAAGGGCATCGCCCGGGTGGCCGATCTCACCGGCGCCCTCATCCTGCCCGGCACCGCCAAGGCCGCCGAAAAGGAACCGGTGCTCTGATGGCGCAGGGCTTCGGAACCAAGGCGCGGATCGGCATGCTCTATCCCTCGGGCGGGCTGGTCGATTACGAGCCGCAGCAGATGGCGCCCGAAGGCGTGCAGTTCCTCACCACCCGCATGACCTTCCGCAAGACCGGCCTGGCCGACGACGAGGCGATGGTCGGCGATCTCGAATTCCACGCCGGCCTGTTGGCCGACGCCCAGGTCGACCTCATCGCCTTTAATTGCACGGCGGCCAGCCTGGTCGCCGGCCCCGGCGCCATCAACGCCCGCATCCGCGCCGCCACCGGCCTGCCCTCGCTCACCACCATCGAGGCGGTGCTGGCGGCGCTCAAGGCGGCGGGCCTAAGCCGGCTGGCGCTGATCACCCCCTACCCGCCGGAGGTGGTGGCGGCGGAAACCGCTTTTTTCCACGAGCGCGGTTTTTCCATCGTCGCCGAGGCCTCGCACCCCTGCGACGATCCGGTGGCGCAAGGCACCATTCCCCCGGAGGCCTGGCGGGACCTCGCCCAAAGCGTGCGCGCCTCCTCGGCCGATGGCCTTCTCATCAGTTGCGCCGGCATCCGGGTTGCGCCCCTCCTCGCCGCGATCGAGGCCGAATTCGGCCGCCCGGTGATCGCCAGCAATCAGGCCCTGCTCTGGTATTGCCTGCACCAACTGGCCATCCAGGAACGACCGAAAGGTTTTGGCCAATTGCTGGAAGGCCGCTTCGACCCTCCCGGTGGTGCACCCTACGCCATCGCCGCGCCGTCGAAGGTGGTGGCGCCCGGTTCCCGATTGTGATTTCATTCGTGTCAATCAGACTGATCGAACAGGGAGAATGTCATGAAACCTAGCCTTCGCACCCTTCTTGGCGCCGCCGCCCTTCTGGCGCTGGCGCTGCCCGCCCAGGCCCAGGAAGTCAGCCTTCGGGCGGTAAGCTTCCTGCCCAAGAACCATCCGGTGATGGCGATGAACCAGGTTTGGGTCGACGACATCAACGCCGCCTTGGCCGGCAAGGTGAAGATCAATTACGTCGGCGGGCCCGAGGTGATCCCTGGCCTCCAGCAGGCGGAAGCGGTAAGCAAGGGGGTGATCGACATCGCCTTCAACCCCACCGCCTATTATCAAAGCCTGCTGCCCGAGGTGAGCGCCTTCATCCTGTCGCGCAAGACTCCCGCCCAGGAGCGCGAGGCCGGCGGCTTCTACGAATACATGGTGAAGCGCCACGAAACCATCGGCCTGCGCTACATCGGCCGCACCCAGATGTCGCCCTTCTACATCTGGACCAAGGACAAGCCGGCCACCATCGACGGCCTCAAGGGCATGAAGCTGCGCACCACCGCCCTTTACGACCGCTTCATGAACGGGCTGGGCGCGCTGCCGGTCACCATCCCCGAGGGCGAAGTCTACACGGCGCTGGAAGGCGGCACGGTGTCGGGCTTCGGCTGGCCGGTGTTCGGCGCCCGCCAGCGCGGCTGGATCAAGATCGTCCGTCACGTCATCGACATCCCCTTCTTCGGGTCGAGCAACGTGGTGGCGATCATGAACAACGACAAATGGAAGACCCTGCCCGCCGACGTGCAGAAGAAGATCATCGACGTGACCGCCGCCTTCGAACCCAAGGTCGTCAAGCACTTCACCGACGCCGAGAAGGAGGAATGGGCAGAGTTGGACAAGGCGGGCGTCATCCGCTTCCGCTTCTCGGATGCCGAGAACAAGAAGTATCTCGACACCGCCTACGAGGTCGAATTGCAGAACCTGTCGACCAAGGTACCCGACCAGATGGCGACCCTGCGCAAGCTGACCGGCAATTGAGCCGATGACGGGACGGAGGGGCGATCCCTCCGTCCCGCCCTTTTCGGAGTACGGCCATGCTGGAGCGCTTCGACCGCGCCCTTTCCAAGATCGAGAATCTGTTCGCCGGCTTGGGCGTCTTTGGTCTCGTTTTCATCCTCTTTTCCGTTTGCCTTGAGATCGTGCTGCGCGGCCTGTTCAACAAACCGCAGCAATGGGTGATCGAGTTCACCGAATACGCCATGCTCTACATCACGTTTCTCGGCACCGCCTGGCTGCAACGCCAGGAAGGCCATGTCGCCGTCGATCTGCTCACCAACGCCCTGAGTCCCTCCTGGCGGCGCCGGTTCTCGATGGTCAGTTCGGTGCTGGGCCTGTTCGTCGGCACGGTGCTCGCCTGGTTCGGCACCACCGCCACGATCAACGCCTTCGTGCGCGGCGCCCACAAGCCGACCGTCTTGGAATTCCCCACTTGGATCGTCCTGGTGGTGATCCCGCTGGGCGGCGCGGTCTTGGGCCTGCGCTTTCTTCAGCAGCTTCTGGCGCTGGCCTCCGGCGCGCCGCTCACCCGTCACCAGCCGCATTAGGACGCCGCCATGCATTGGTCCCTGTCGCTGCTGGTGATCTTCGGCGCCCTGCTTGGCCTGATGGCGATCGGGGTGCCGATCGCCTTTTCCTTCACCACCGTCAACATCATCGCCGTCTATTACCTGTGGAACGGCACCGCCGGCCTCAATCAGCTCATGCTGTCGGTCTACGAATCGGTCACCAGCTTCGCGCTTCTGCCAGTGCCGCTGTTCGTGCTGATGGGCGAGGTGATGTTCCGCTCCGGCATCGCCGGCAAACTGATGGACGTGCTCGATTCCTGGATCGGCCGGGTGCCCGGCCGGCTCTCGCTGATGGCGGTGGCCGGCGGCACGGTGTTCGCCACGCTCACCGGTTCGGCGATGGCCGGTGCGGCGATGCTCTCCTCGCTTCTGGTGCCCGAGATGCAAAAGCGCGGCTACAGCCGCGAAATGAGCCTGGGCCCCATTTTGGGCGCCGGCGGCCTGGCGATCATGATCCCGCCTTCCGCCTTGGCGGTGCTGCTGGCCGCCATCGCCAATTTCTCGGTCGGCGACTTCCTGCTCGCCATCATCGTGCCGGGCCTGATGATGGCGGTTTCCTTCGCTCTCTACATCATTGTCCGTTGCTGGCTCAATCCATCGCTTGCCCCCAGCTACGATCGCGAGCCGGTGCCGACGGGGTTGCGCCTCAAGAACACCCTGCTTTACGGCTTTCCCCTATTCCTCATCATTTTCCTGGTGGTGGGGCTGATGTTCCTGGGCATCGCCACCGCCACCGAATCGGCCGCCGCCGGCGCGCTCGGCTGCTTCGTTCTGGCCTGGGCCTATGGCGGTTTGTCGTGGTCGATGGTGAAGGAATCCTTCCACGCCACCCTCAAGGTCTCGGTGATGATGCTGATGATCATCACCGGCTCGACGGCTTTCTCGCAAGTGCTGGCCTTCTCGGGCGCCTCGACCGGGCTGGTCGAGATGGCCTCCCAGCTTCCCTGGAGCCCTTTGATGGTTGTGGTGGCGATGATGGGGGTGCTGCTCGTCATGGGCTGCTTCATGGAGCCCCTGTCGATCATGATGCTTACCATTCCCATCTTCTTCCCCATCATCCAGACATTGGGCTTCTCGCCCATTTGGTTTGGGGCGATCATGCTCCTGAACATGGAGATGGCGACCATCTCGCCGCCCTTCGGGCTGGTGCTGTTCGTGGTCAAGGGCATGGCGCCGCCGGGCACCACGCTCACCCATGTCTATAAAGCGGCGATTCCCTTCTTCCTGTGCGATCTGGTGGTGATGGGCATCCTGATCTTCTATCCCGGCTTCATCACCTGGCTGCCCAGCCTGATGGGGCGTTGATGAGCGCGCGCCGACTTCGCATCGCCGTCGATGTCGGCGGCACCTTCACCGACGCCACCCTCTGGGACCCACAGGGCAACCGTCTGATCGCCGCCAAGGCGCCGACCACACCCAAGGACCGCGCGGTGGGGGTGCTCGACGCGGTGCGCCTGGCGCTCGAGGTGGCGGGCGAACAGCCCCAGCATGTGCGCGAAGTGATCCACGGCTCGACCACCGGCACCAACGCGCTGATCGAGCGCACCGGCGCCAAGGTGGGCCTGCTCACTACCGATGGCTTCCGCGACGTGCTGGAAATCGGCCGCATCATGCGGCCCGAGACCGGGCTTTACGACGTCACGATCGATCGCCCGCCGCCCCTGGTCGGCCGGCGCCTGCGCCGCGAGGTGCGCGAACGCCTGGACTCCCAGGGCCGGGTTCTCATTCCGCTCGACGAGGCCGGGGTCGAGGAGGCCGCCCGCTTCTTCGCCCAGGAAAAGGTCGAGGCGGTGGCGGTCTGCTTCCTCTTCGCCTTCCTTAACCCCGCGCACGAAGAGAAAGCTGGGGAAATCCTGACTCGCCGGCTGCCCGGCGTGCCGATCAGCCTCTCGGCCCGCATCTGCCCGGAAATCCGCGAATACGAGCGCAGCTCGACCACGGTGATGAACGCCTACCTCACGCCGGTGATGGCGGCCTATCTCGATTCCTTGGAACGCCAGGTCAAGGAGGCGCTGGGCGCGGCGCGCCTGTCGGTGATCCAGGCTAATGGCGGCTCGACGGCGGTGGCCGCCGCCCGCAAGAAGGCGGTGACCACGGTCAATTCCGGCCCGGCCGGCGGCGTGGTGGCGGCGGCCTTTTATGGCCGGCGCCAGGGCCGCGACCGGCTGGTTTCGGTCGATATGGGCGGCACCTCCTTCGACATCGGCCTGGTCGAGGACGGCGTCACCAAGGTCACCACCGAGGGCAATTTCCAGGATTTGCCGGTCCGCATCCCGATCATCGATCTGCACATCATCGGCGCCGGCGGCGGCTCGATCGCCTGGAAGGACCCGGGCGGCGCGCTGGCGGTCGGCCCCCATTCGGCGGGTGCCCAGCCCGGCCCGGCCTGTTACGGGCGCGGCGGCACGCTGCCCACCGTCACCGACGCCAATCTGGTGCTGGGCCGCCTGTCGGCCGAGTATTTCAACGCCGGGCGCATGAAGCTCGATCCGGCCAAGGCCCGCCAGGCGGTGGGCGCGCTCGCCCAGGCGATGGGTCTGTCGATCGAGGCGGCGGCGCTGGGCATCATCCGGGTCGTCAACGCCAACATGGTGAAAGGTATCGCCGCCGTCACCATCTTGCGCGGCATCGACGTGCGCGATTTCGCCCTTCTCTCCTTCGGCGGCGCCGGCGGCGTGCACGCCGTCGATCTCGCCCAAGCCCTGTCGATGACCGAGGCCTTGGTGCCGCCGCTGCCCGGCACCTTCTCGGCGGTGGGGCTGTTGGTCACCGAAGTCCGCCACGATTACGTGGCCGCGCTGGGCGGCGTGCTCTCGACCGCCGTCGATCCGGCGATGCTGGAAGCGCATTACCAGAAAATGGAGGCCGAGGCGCGGACCGACCTGGCCCAGCAGGGTTTCGAGGCAAGCTCGATCGATCTGGTGCGCACCGCCGATCTCAAGGTCAAGGGCCAGACCTACGAGCTGTCGCTGCCGATGCCGGGCAAGGGTGTGGTCGACGCCCCGGCGATCGCGGCGCTTCTCGATTCCTTTGCCAAGCTCTACCGCGCCCGCTACGCCTTCTTCTTCGATGGCGAGCCGATCGAGATCGTCAATCTGCGTCTGGCGGCCTTGGGGCGCAACCCGCCGGTCGAATTGGCCCGCCCCGCCCCGGCCGGTCCCGATCCGGCCCCGGCCTGCAAGGGCAGCCGCCCGGTCTATTTCGAGGGACCCGACTTCATCGAGACGGCGGTCTATGACCGCGAACGGCTGCGGCCGGGCAACCGGATCGCCGGTCCGGCGGTGATCGAAGAGGAAACCTCGTCGACCCTGGTGCCGCCCGGCTACGCCGCCCTGGTGCTCGACGATGGCGGGCTTTCGATTCCCATCGGCGGGGAGGCGCACCCATGACCGATCTCGTCACCATGCAGGTGATCCGCTATGGGCTGGAGCAGGTGGCCGACGAGATGGGCTACACGCTGGTGCGCACCGGCCGCTCGACCATCATCACCGAAATCCGCGACATCTCCTGCGTGGTCACCGACGCCAAGGGCCAAACGGTGGCCCAGGCCCATCACACGCCTAGCCTGTTGGCCGGCTTCGAGATCACCATGAAGGAGCTGGTGCGCGCCTTTCCGCCCGAGCAGCTAGCGCCCGGCGACGTCATCATCACCAACGATCCCTACACCGGCGGCCAGCACATCATGGATCTCTACGCCATCGCGCCGGCCTTCCACGAGGGCAAGCTGGCGGGGTTCGTGGGCAACATCACCCATCATTCCGATCTGGGGGGGGTGGCGGCGGGCGGCGTGGCCGGCGGCATCCGCGAAATCTATCTCGAAGGCCTGCGTCTGCCGATGGTCAAGCTGGTCAAGGCCGGCCAGGAAGACCCGGAACTCTTCGCCATCATCGCCAACCAGATCCGGGTGCCGGACAAAACCCTGGGCGACATCCGCGCCCAGATCAGCTCGCTCATGGTGGGCTGCGAGCGGCTGGGCCGGCTATACCGCCGCTGGGGCTGGGAGACCATGGCCACCGCCCAGGCCGACCTGTTGGATTATTCCGAACGGCGCATGCGCCAGGGCCTGAAGGCGCTGCCCGCCGGCACCTATGTGGGCGAGGATTTCATCGACGATGACGGCATCAACGACCGCCCAATCCGCATCGAGACCAAGATCACGCTGGCCGGCGATTCGGTGACCGTCGACATGACCGGCTCCGACCCCCAGGCCGAGGGCAACACCAACTCGACCATCGCCAACACCCACGCCGCCGTCTATTACACCCTGATCGCGCTCGTCGATCCGGGGGCGCCGCCCAATTCTGGCTGCTATCGGCCGATCCGGGTGCTGACCAAGCTGGGCTCGATCGTCCATCCCAAGCCGCCCGGCGCGGTGGCGGCGCGCACCAACGCCTCGACCAAGATCGTCGAGGCGATGTTGAAGGCCCTGGCCCCGGCGCTTCCCGATCGGGTGACGTCGGGCTCGCACGGGCAGATCAGCACCTGCGGCTTCGGCGGCACCCACCCGGAGACCGGCGAACGCTTCATCTACACCGACATCCAGGGCGGCGGCGCCTCGGCGCGGGCCACCAAGGACGGCGCCGACGGCCAGGATTGCCACCTGCCGCGCTTCATGAACACCCCGGTCGAGATCACCGAGCGCCAATTCCCGGTGCGCATCGAGCGTTACGAATTCATCCTAGACACCGGCGGCGCCGGCACCTGGCGGGGCGGGCTGGCGCTTAGGCGCGACATCCGCCTCTTGGCCGACCGCGTCAGCTTCGCCCGCTATGGCGATCGCCAGAAGGTGCCGCCCTTCGGCCTCTTCGGTGGCCTCGAGGGCGCCATGGGCGAATTCTGGCTCAACCCCGACACGCCCCAAGCCAAGCGCCTGAAATCGAAGGGGCTGGATACGCTTGCCAATGGGGATCTGGTCAGCATCCGCCTGCCCGGCGCCGGCGGCTATGGCGATCCGAAGAAACGCGAGCGGGCGCGGGTCAAGCAAGACCTCGACGACGAAAAAATCAGCCCCGAGGCGGCGAAGCGGGATTATGGCTGGGAGGGGTAATTAATACTTCTTATTAATGGGCAAAACTGCGGAGCCTATACATCTTTAATGCAAAGGTTTAAACTATCTGTATTCCCGCAACCTACGATTCAAGGGTTTTGAGATAAAATGAACGCGCATGATATTGTCCAAAAGATTGGTGCTGGCATTCAAGAGGCTTTGCAGACATGCCAATTATTTCTAGGCGCCGAGCAAATTGAATTCGAAAATGCAAAAATCCATCCCGAGTATGTGACCACAATCAAAGTCGCAGAGCAATTGACCGGCCCAGACGTGGTTGTGTGTCTTGAGTCCCTCATGAAGACGCTTAGATGCGACGCCATCAAATACGCAAATATGATGAATTTAAATGACAAAAATAAACGCAACAACTATTATAAGAAGGCTATAAAATATAAATTTGGAAAAAATGATAAGAAACGCTTAGACATTCTCGTAAAAAATAGCGACTCACCTACAGTTCCACGTTTATTTGCCGAAGTAAAACTTTTTTATACTAATAAAAAAGGCATACTGAATGACATTGATCGAATTTTTCATCTTCTTGATATGTACAGAGCTACTGGAATTATTGGTAATATAAGTATATATGGCGCCGTTTCATTTCATATACTCAAAGAAGGCGCTAACGCACAAGTGCTATTACGTAAGACATCTAAATTAATGGAAAGCATTAATGGGCATTTATTATCAATTAAAAAAAACAATCAATGGCTTAAGTGTCTGGCCCGAAAAGAGTTGAGTGATTTCAGGGCGTTGTGATTCTCTCGTTTGTGGTGAAGCAAAGGAGAAGGCACAACATGTGGACTGAAATCACTCGCCCCTACTATGACCGCTCGTGCCTTCGCTACGCAAGCGA
>JACRPC010000001.1 GCA_016214125.1 Rhodospirillales bacterium
ATAGGGTATCGTCACCGCCCAGCCCAGTGAGGGTGTCGTTGCTGGCATAGCCAATCATCCGGTCGGTGTTTTCGGTGCCGGTCACCGTGTCGGGTCCGCCCGAGCCGCCCAAGTTGAGCCCCATGGCGTAATCCTGATCGACGAAATCAAGGATTTCGACAAGGTTGAGCGTGTCGGTGCCGTCGGGCGAACCAACCCGATTGTCGGTGACCGTGTAAATGCCGGTCGTTGGGTTCTGGGTGATCGTGTAGTCGGCCATATTGCCGGTGTAGATGGCGCGCTCGTTCAGGCTGCCGAAATCACCGGTAATCGAATCGTTGCCGGCGCCGCCCACCAGGGTGTTGACGCCCCACTCGCCAAGCAGCACGTCGTTACCATCGCCGCCATCAAGAAAATCATTGCCGTCGGTGCCCCAGAGCGTGTCGTCGCCATCCTGGCCGAAAAGCGAATCGTCGCTGCCATAGCCGATCAGGCTATCGTTGCCGGGGCCGCCAAACATGGTGTCCAGGCCGCTGGTGCCGTAGAGGACTTCGTTGCCCGCGCCATCATTGTCGGCGATGGCCAGCGTCACCGACGGTGTGCTGATGGTGCCGACTGACGCGTTGGCGAGCGTGACGGTAAAGCTCTCTTCGGTCGTCTCGGTCTGGCCGTCGTCGACGATGGCAACGGAGATCGTCTTCACCGTTTCGCCGGCCGCAAAAGTAACCGTGCCGTTGGCGCCGATAAAGTCGGTCGCATAGGTGGCCGTGCCGCTGACCAGCGTGTAATCGACGCTCGAGGCCAGGCTGGTCTCGCCGGTCCGCGTCACCGTGAAGGTGACGGTGCCCGCCGCTTCGCCGACGCTGGGGCCGGCCACCGTGAGAACGTGATCGGGCACGGTGGGTGCCGCCACCAGGCCCGGCACATCGGCCAAGGTCGGCATCGCCGTCACCCCGGCCAGGGTGATGAGCGTGCCGGCGTAGCTGGTGCCCGATCCGGCGCCCTTCACATAGAGCCAGCCGTTGGTGGTGTCGGTGAAGAACACCGCCTTGTCGGCGATCGCGCCATCGGCCTCGATGGCGGCGATCATGGTGGCCGCATCGGTGTCGAAGGCATAGGGTAAGCCGCCAAGCGTGATGCCTCCGATGCCGGCAAGCTCGATCCGATCGGTGCCGGTGGCAAAATCGGTGATCACATCGTAGGCGGCGGTGGTCGAATCGCCGCCCGCGAGGTAGCGGAACGCATCGGCGCCGGCGCCGCCGGTCAGCGTGTCGCCACCCAGCTCGCCGATCAGGGTATCGGCGCCGTCGCCGCCCAAAAGAATGTCGTTGGCGGTCGTGCCGGTAATGGGCAGGCCTGCGTAATCGGTGGTGGCGAGCGGCGCGGTAACGCCGGCAAGCTTGATCAGGGTACCGGCGAAGCTGGTGCCGCTGCCCGCGCCCTTGACATAGATCCAGCCATCGGTGCCGTTGGTGAAGAACACGATGTTGTTGGCGACGCCGCCATCGGCGGCGATGGTCGTGGCGGTGCCGTTGGCGCTGCCGGCCCAGCTATAAGAGCCGGCGCGAAGCGTGATCCCGGCGATGCCGGTGAATTCGATGCGATCGCTGCCGGAAACGAAATCGGTGATGGTGTCGGTGTAGCTGGTCCAACTCTCGCCGTCGTCGCCATAGCGGAAAATGTCGCCGCCGGCGCCGCCGGTTAGGGTATCGGCGTTGCCGCCGCCGACCAAGATATCGTTGCCCAGCCCGCCCAAGACAATGTCGTTGCCGTTGCGGGCGTTGACGATGTCGGTCTCGGGCGTGCCGGCGACGACGTCGGCGCTCTGCGTTCCCCACATGGTGCCGGTGCCCGGACCCGCCGTGGGACCGATCAGATCGGCCGCGGAGGGCGGCGTGGTAATGCCCGCAAGCTTGATCAGGGTGCCGTCGAAATCCGTGCCGCCGCCGCCCGTGCCCTTCACATAAAGCCAGCCGTCGATGCCGTTGGAGAAGAACACCAACTGATTGCTGACATTGGCGTTGACGGCGATGTCCGAGGCGGTGGTGTTGGCGGTGCCGGTGAAGGAATAGGCGGCCGGCCAATACTGAATGCCCGCCATGCCGGTAAATTCGATCCGGTCGCTGCCGGGCTGGAAATCGACGATGGTGTCTGTGTAGCTGGTCCAGCTCTCGCCACCGTCGCCATAGCGGAAGATGTCGCCGCCGGCGCCGCCGGTCAGGGTATCGGCGTTGCCGCCGCCGGCCAAGATATCGTTGCCCAGCCCGCCCAAGACAATGTCGTTGCCGTTGCGGGCGTTGACGATGTCGGTCTCGGGCGTGCCGGCGACGACGTCGGCGCTCTGCGTTCCCCACATGGTGCCGGTGCCCAGACCCGCCATGGGGCCGATCAAATCGCCGATCAAGGGCGGAACCGTGATGCCGGTCAGCTTGATCAGGGTGCCGTCGAAATCCGTACCGCCGCCGCCCGTGCCCTTCACATAAAGCCAGCCGTCGATGCCATCGGAGAAGAACACCAACTGATTGCTGACATTGGTGTTGACGGCGATGTCGGAAGCGGTGGTGACGGCGGTGCCGGTGAAGGAATAGGCGGCCGGCCAATACTGGATGCCCGCCATGCCGGTGAATTCGATGCGGTCCAGCCCGGGCTCGAAATCGGTGATGGTGTCTGTGTAGCTGGTCCAGCTCTCGCCACCGTCGCCATAGCGGAAGATGTCGCCGCCGGCGCCGCCGGTCAGGGTATCGGCGTTGCCGCCGCCGACCAAGATATCGTTGCCCAGCCCGCCCACGACAATGTCGTTGCCGTTGCGGGCGTTGACGATGTCGGCCTCGGGCGTGCCGGCGACGACGTCGGCGCTCTGCGTTCCCCACATGGTGCCGGTGCCCGGGCCGGTGATGGGGCCGATCAGATCGGCGGCGGAAGGCGGCACGGTAACGCCCACAAGCTTGATCAGCGCACCGTCGAAGCTGGTGCCGCTGCCCGAACCCTTGACATAAACCCAACCATCGCTGCCGTTGGTGAAGAACACCACTTGATTGGCGACGCCGGCGTTGGCGGCGATGTCGGAGGCGGTGGTGACGGCGGTGCCGGTGTAGGAATAGGTGGCCGGCCAATAGGTGACGCCCGCCATGCCGGTAAATTCGATCCGGTCGCTGCCGGGCTGGAAATCGACGATGGTGTCGGTGTAGCTGGTCCAGCTCTCGCCACCGTCGCCATAGCGGAAGATGTCGCCGCCGGCGCCGCCGATCAAGGTATCGGTGTTGCCGCCGCCGATCAGCGTGTCGAAGCCCGAGCCGCCCAGCAGCGTGTCGTTGCCGTTCATGCCCAACAGGGTGTCGTTGCCGCCGCCGCCATCGAGCGTGTCGGCGCCCGCCGTGCCGGTGAGAGTGTCGTCGGTGCCGGCCTGATCGTCCTCGACGATTACGATGGCGGCGGTTCCGATGTCGATCGTCGCGTTGCTGGGCGCGCTCAGAACCACATGGAAGCTCTCGTCACCTTCGGCCACGGCGTCGTCGATCAGATTGACGGTGATGGTCTGGCTCGATTGGCCGGGGGTGAGGGTGACCGTGCCGCTGGCAAGGACGAAATCGCTGTCGGCGCTGGCGCTGTCGCCGGTCGCCAGGTAATTGACGGTCGAGGTTCCGCTCAAATCGCCGCTGCGCGTTACCGTGAAGATGGCCGAGGCCGCGAACTCGTCGACGGTCGGGCTGGTGGCGGTGATCGACAAGGTGGGAAGGGGCGGCGCATCGGCCACGACGCCCAAGAAATCGCCGAGGGTGGGTTGGGCAACGACGCCATCGAGCTTGATCAGGGTGCCGTCGAAGTTGGTGCCGCTGCCGCTGCCCTTGACGTAGAGATAGCCGTTGCCGTCGCCGCTGAAGAACACCAGCTTGTTGGCAAGGGCGGCGTCGTTCTGGATGGCCTCGAGCGTGGTGTCGACATTGCCGGTGTAGGCGTAGGCCCCGGCGCGCAGCGCAACATCGGCCATGCCGGCGAATTCGATCCGGTCGATGCCGGTGACGAAATCGGCGATCACGTCGGGACCGCTCAAGACGTTGGAATCGGCCTTGCTGACGAAGCGGAAGAGATCGCCATCGCTGCCACCCAGCAGGCGATCGGGGCCAAAGCCGCCGGTCAGCGTGTCGGCGCCGCCCTCGCCCAACAGGGTGTCGGCCTGATCGCTGCCGATCAGGGTGTCGGCATCGACGGTTCCCTCGCGCGTGACGCTCACCTGGAGGTCGGCCAGGGACAGGTCGTCGAGATCGATGCCATCCAGAATCGCCAGCTTATGGCTGTTGGCCAGCGTGGCGTTGGTGCGATCGTCGGTGTACCAAAGCTCGACCCCGCCATTGCCGCCAATGGCGCCGATCGCCAACAGGGCAGGGCCGACGCCACTGCCGTATTCGTGACTCAAGGAGGCGAGCGCCTGAGTGGATTTGACGAAATTCTCGCCCTCGACCAAACCGCCCGCGATCGATCCGAAATCGTCCAAGGCCAGGCGCAGAGAGTCGCCCTGGCCCGCCGTGCCATCGAAAACGAGGCCGCGGAAATCGGTGATGGTGTCGGTGCCCAGCCGCGCCAGGCGGGCGAGCGTGCCGGGATTGCCCTGGTCGGCGTCACGGAACTGGTAGGTATCGGTCCCCAAGCCGCCGGTGAGCGTATCGTCGCCCATGCCGCCCGCCAGGGTGTTGTTGGCGGCGCTGCCGATGAGGGTGTCGGCGAAATCGGAGCCGCGCACGCCCTCGATGCCGCTGAAGACGTCGGCGCCGTCGGCGCCGCTGGCGGTGCCCGCCGTCAGATCGACGGTGACGGCGCCGGCGGCGCTTTGATAGGTGATTTCGTCATAGCCGCCATTGCCAAGGATGGTATCGTCGCCGCCCAACCCGTTGAAGCGTTCATAGCCGCCGCTGCCGCCGATCAGCGCATCGCCATGAACGCTGCCCCGCACCATCTCGACATGGGCAAAGCTGTCGTTGCCGGCATCGGCGCCGTTGCCACCGATGCCCGCACCCAGATCAACGGTGACGGCGCTGGCGGCGTTCTGATAGGAAATCTCGTCATAGCCGCCCCGGCCGTCGATGCTGTCGTTGCCGGCGCCGCCGGTGAAGCGCTCGAAAAAGGCCCCGGAACCGCGGAGCGCGTCGGCGTAGGCGGTGCCGATCACCATCTCGAAGCCGGACAGCGTGTCGGTTTCGCCATCGACAAAGGCGGTGTTGTGCGCCAGATCGACGATGACCGGTCCGGTAATGCCGCCATAGGCGTAGCTTGCCGTATCGAGATTGACGCCGCCGATGAGGACATCGTTGCCGGCGCCGCCTTGGAAAATGTTGTTGGACTCGCCGTTGCCGATCAGCACCTCGTTGCCCGAGGACCCGACCAGCGAGGTGACATCCCAGTGGCTGCTCCAATTCTGATAGAAGAATCCGGTGAGGCTGAGATTCTGGCCGGGCGAGGCGATGATCGTCAGACTGTTGCTGTTGGCGTCGCCGACGATCGAGGCGTTGACCGCCAGACCGGCGCCGATTTGCACGCCGGCGAAGGTGGCGCTGCCCGAACCCGAATAGGCGAGTTCCTCGATGCTGTCGACCGTGCCGCCGGAGAAATTGTTCGTGCCGCTGTTGACGATGGTGTCGAAACCGGCGCCGCCCTGGATCATCTCGGCGCCCGAGAAATAGCCGTTCCCATACACGAAGAGATCGGCGCCATCGCCGCCCACCAAGGTATCGGGGCCGATGCCGCCATCGAGGGTGTCGTTGCCCTCCAGGCCGAACAGCGCGTCGGTGCCGCCCAAGCCGCTCAGCGTGTCGTCGCCGGCGCCGGCGATCAACATATCGGTGCCCGACGTTCCGGTGAGATTCTGGCCGGAAATCACGACGTCGTTGTCGTCGATGACCAGGGTGGCCGAGGCGCCCGCGATCGTGCCTTGGCTGGGATTGACCAGGGTAACGACGATGGATTCGTTCTCGCCGACGACGACGTCGTCGACGACCGCCAGCGTGATGGTCTTCGTGGCTTCGCCGGCGGCGAAGGCCAGCGTGCCGCTGCCAGGATCGGTGAAATCGGCGCCCAGCGCGGCGCTCGAACCGTTGAATTGGTAATTGATGGTGGCGGCGGCCGAGACGTCGCCGCCGCGGGTAACGGTGAAGGCGCCAACGCTGCCCACGGCTTCGCCCACCGAGACCCCGCTCGCCGACGCCACCGACCAGACGGTCGGCGCGCCTTCCGGCGCAACCCCCAGGATGTCGCCCAGGGCCGGCACCGCCGTCACGCCCAATAGGTGGATCAGGGTTTGATCGTGGTTGGTGCCGGTGCCGGCGCCCTTCACATAGAGCCAGCCGTCGGTGCCGTCGGTGAAAAAGACCAGTTTATTGGCAATTGCGCCATCGGCCTCGATCGCCGCCACCCGATCGGCCACCGGGCCCGTGCCGCCATAGGGTGCGGCCAGCATGGTGATGCCGGCCATGCCGACGAATTCGATTTTTTCGCCCGTGCCGGGAAGGTAATCGCTGATCCGATCGGTGTCGGTCAGCGTCGATTGGCCAGCCGCCAAATAGCGATAGGTATCGTCGCCGCCGCCGCCAAGCAGCGTGTCGGCGCCCGCGCCGCCGATGAGGAGATCGTTGCCAAGCCCACCGGTCAGGGTGTCGCTTCCGCTGCCGCCGCGCAGCGAATCGGCGCCGCTGCCGCCCTCCATGGCGATCGCCAGAATTCGCGCCATGGCGTCGATCGCCACCCCGCCGCTGGTCGCCAGCGCATCGACCAGGGCGATGCCGGCCGTTTCCGATTCGCCCCCCAGTTCCACCGATTGCGCCGGGCCGCTTGCCGTAAGCTCCAGAGTCTCGATTCCGGTGGCGCCGCCGAAATAGCCGTCGCTGAGCGCGGCCGGGTTGGTGATCACCAGGCGATCGCTGCCATTGCCGCCCTCGACGGCCAGCCCATTGTAGGTGACCACCAGATGGCCGATCAGCCTGGCGTCCGAATCGAAATTGACGCCGGTCATATGGAAGCCAAGCTGATCGCCGGCCTTCACGTCGACGAGGGTGGTGCCCTCCCAATCGAATCCGCCACCGACCGCACTGCTGCCCTGCAGGGTCTGGACATCGACGCCGTTGATCCGAAGCGTGAGCGAAGCCTCGGTGGCGAACCAGGAATGAAAGCCGCTGTAATTCCAAACCAGGGAAAGGGTCGTGGCGCTGCTGATCGTGGTCGTGGCATCCCAACTTTTGGCCGTCCAGTCGCCGTAAATATCGGCGCTGTAATCGAAGGTCATCTGGTGGCGAGGCCCGGCCAGGCTGCTGATCGCGGTGGTGCCGCCGGTGCCGTTGCCGGTCCAGGCCGGCGCCAGGGTGCCGAAGGTGAAGCTGTCGGCGAAATCGGTGCCGATGAGATATTCGATATCCCAGAAGGAATCGCTGTCGGCGTCCTGGGTGACCGTATGGCTCTGGGCATTGACGGCGATCGGGCCTGCCGCGCCTGAGTAATCGAGGAAATCGAAGCCGGCGCCGCCGCCCAAATGATCGTTGCCGGCGCCGCCGACCAGAGTGTCGTCGCCGTCATTGCCATACAGCGTGTTGGCGCCCGCGTCGCCGATCAAACGGTCGCCTTGGCGCGAGCCGTCGATCACCTCGAAGCCGCGCACCTTGTCGACGCCGCCCTGACCGTCGAGAACCGTGGCGTAGCCGTTGCCGTCGACGGTGCCGAGATCGACGGTGATGCCGGCGTCGGCGTTCCAATAAGCCAGACGATCCGAGCCCAGCCCGCCGTCCAGCGTGTCGTCGCCGCCTCGTCCTTCGATCTGGTTGGCGAATTCGTCGCCAGTGACGATGTCGGCGCGGTTAGTGCCGACGATGTTCTCGATGCCGATCAGGGTATCGGTATCACCGGCCTTCCAAGGATCGCCAAGCGTGGTGGTGCCATCGGAATCGAGCGTCACCGTGATGCCGAACGACGCCGTGTCGGACGAACCGGCGCGCCCGTCCCAATAGGCGGCGGTGTCGAAGCCCAGGCCGCCGTTCAGGGTGTCGGAGCCCTGGCGGCCACTCAGATAATTGTCGCCGTCATCGCCCTTCAGGGTGTCGTTGAAACGCGAGCCGTCGATCTGTTCGAAATTGGCCAGGCTGTCGTTGCCGGCGCCGCCGCTGGCGAAGCCCAAATCCAGATCGACGATGACGCCGGCCTGGGCGTCGTGGTAACTGACCGTGTCGTAGCCGGCGCCGCCGTCCAGCGTGTCGTCGCCCTGGCCGCCCTCGATCCGGTTCCTGCCGGCATCGCCGATGATGCTGTCGGCGCCGGCGCCGCCCCGAAGGTTCTCGATGTTGACGATGAGGTCGGTGCCGCCGCCGTAGCTGACCAGGGCCGGCGTTGCGCCGTTGAGGGTGACCGTGATGCCGTCGGAAAGGAAGGCGTAGCTGAGTTCGTCGTCGCCCTGGCCGCCATCGATCGAATCGTTGCCGCCGCGGCCGACGAAGTGGTTGCCCTCGGCGTCGCCGATCAGGACATCGTCGTAGAACGTGCCTTCGACGGCCTCGATCGAGATCAGGTTGGCCGACCAACTAGCCGCCTGGGCGATCGGCGCGGCATCGGTCAGATCGAGCGCGATGCCCTCGGACGCGTTGAAGAAGCTTACGAAGTCTTCGCCATCGCCGCCATCGAGGGTGACGTTGTCGCCGCCGCCCCAAATCAGTTCGTCGCCGCCCTCGCCACCCTCCAGGACTTCGTTGTCATTGCCGAAACCGACGATTAGATCGTCGTCGACGCCGCCGACCAGGCCGGTGGCAAAGTGAATGCCATCTTCGAAAGCCGAGGTCGTCCCGCGCTCGACCTCCTGGCCAGTGCCGGCGAACTGGTCCTTAAGGAAAATCTGCGAGCCGCCATTGAGATAGAACACCAGATCGTTGCCGACCCGGGTCATCGCGTTGATCGCGGCGTCGAGCTCGGCGAAGGCAAGCACCACGGTATCGGTGCCCGGGCCGCCGATGATCGTCACCGCGCTCTCGGCCGGGATGGCGCCGTCGAGCACCAGCCAATCGTCGTCGGCGCCGCCATCGAGCACATCGGCGCCGCCGGCGCTCACAAGGCGGTCGTTGCCGGCCAGGCCGAAAAGGGTGTCGTCGCCCGGCGTGCCAATCAGCGTGTCGTCATCGGCCGTACCGCTAATGAAGGGCGGCGGCGAATCGTCGCGTACGCCCAACAGCGCCTGAGCGGCGGGCGCGACGGTGACGCCGGCCAGCCGAAGCAAGGTGCCGTCGTGATCGGTGCCGCTTCCGCCATCGCCCTTGACGTAGAGCCAGCCGTCGGTGCCATCGGTGAAGAACACCACCTGGCCGTTGATGGCGGAATCGCCGTCGATCGCCGCCACGGTCGCCGCCACCGAGGTGGTGAAGGCATAAGGCGCGTTGGGGTTGTAGCCGAGGTCGACGAGCAGGGTGAAGGCGATCGCGTCGCCGGGCTTGAAGTCGGTGATGGTGTCGGTGGCGGCCAGCGTCGAATCGAGGGGGCTGTTGACGACGAAAACGTTGGCGCCAGAGCCGCCGGTCAGCGTGTCGGTGCCGACATGGCCCGCCAGCCGGTCGTTGCCGGCGCCGCCGATCACGACGTCGTCGCCTTCAAGGCCCCAAAGCGTATCGGCCTGCGATGTGCCGATCAGGGTGTCGTTGTTGCCGGTGCCGTTTAGCTGGATGCGGTAATCGGCGGCGTTGGTCGCGGTGTCCCAATTGCTGAAGGTCCAGCCGGACAGATCGAGGGAATTGCCGACGTCGATCGCAATGTCGAGCAGGCCGAAGAACGGCTCTCCCGCGCCCACGATTTCCGCCGTCGCCGACAGGCCGGAGCCGATTTGCGAGCTGGTCAACCAGCCGATACCCGCCCCCGGCTGGAAGCCAAAGCGCTCGATCGAATTCAGCCCCACGCCCCGATAGTCCCACAGGCCGTTCAGGGCATCGCTGCCGGCGCCGCCATCGAGCACGGAATCGGCCGCCAGATAGGTCACCGGCGCGAATTGGTCATTGCCGGCGCCGCCCTGCAGGCTCACCAGGCCCGGCGTGCCCATATTGGAGTAGCCGATTTCGAAGGCATCGGCTTGGCCGGTGCCAATCATCTCGTCGCCGTCGTTGGCGTCGAAGCGCACAACGTCCTCGGTCGACCAATCGACGAAGGTGAAGGCGCTGGCATCGACGCTGTAGATGCCGAAGCCGCCGAAATGCAGCGTGTTGGCGCCGGCGCTGCCGGTGATGACGGTGTTGGCCGCCAATCCGCCGCCGAAATTGGGATCGAGATAGGCGGTGTCAAGCTCAGCCGCGCCGGCGCCCAGGAAGGTGATGCCCTCAAGCGACGACAGGCTGGCGCCTTGGACGCTGGCGCCGCCTTGGATCAATAGAACGTCATGGCCGGCGCCGCCCATGATCGTGGCGCTTGGGCCTAAGCCGGTGTCGACGAAGCGGTCGTCGCCGACGTCGCCGAAAAGTTGGTCGGCGCCGCCGGCGCCGTCAAAGGTGGTGCCGAATTCGCGCCCATACAGAATGTCGTCGCCCAGCGAACCCTTGAGAACCAGATGATCCTCGGCGCCCCAAGTGACAAAGGTGACGTCGGACAGATCGACGGTGCCGTTCCGGGCCGCCGCCACCACCAGCGTCTCCGCCACGTCGGTTCGGCCCTCGACGGTGGTGAAATCGCCTTGGCGGAGGCGGCCGATAATCGGGCTTGAGCCCTGGAAGGTTATCGTTTCGACGCCGGCGACCAGGCTGGTGGACAGATCGGCATCGCCCGCAAAGGCCAGGGTATCGGCGCCGGCGCCGCCATCGATGCGGGTGAAGACCCCAAGGCCAAGGCCGCCATCGGCGTGCAGGACGATGCGATCGTCGCCGTCGCCGCCCTGCAGATCGTCGCCCGTGCCGCCCAGGAGCGTGTCGTTGCCGGTACCGCCCGCCAGCGTGTCGGCCGCGAGGAAGGGATTGGTGATGGAGTACAGGTCATCCGACTGGTTGGTGTCGGCCGCCACCAGATTGGAATCGGATGAGCGGAAGCTGATCACCCGGCCATCGGCGCTGATTTGGGCGTCGGAACTGTCGCCCTGCCCGTGGGAGAGCTTGGCGACTGCGCCGGTCAGCATGTCCTTGACGAAGATGTCGGTGAACGGGTCGTTGTCGTCGTTGGGCGACAGATTGGTCGCGGTGCTCGTGAAGACCACGAAACGCCCATCGGCGGAAATGTCGGCGCCCGATGCGGCGGCGTTGCCGCTTTCGTGGGTTGCCGTTTCGCTCACCCGCAGCAATTCGCCGGTCAGCAAATCCTTGCGGTAGACGTCGTCCTGATAGGGCGTGCCATCGGCGCCGCCGATGTTGGTGGCGCGGCTGTCGAACACCACATAGCGCCCGTTGGCGGAAATGGCCGCGTTGTCGGTGGTGTCGTTGGCGACATTGGCATATTGATCGGCGCTGGCCAGCACCACCTGGCCGGTCTGCATGTCCCTGACATAGACCTGGGCACTGTAGCCGTCGACCATGGGGCCGAGGTTGGTGGCATAACTGGCGAAGACGACGTAGCGGCCGTCGACCGAGAGGTCGACCTTCTGCGCCGACGCCTCGCCATCGGGCGGCGTTCCGTCTTGGGCGACATCGACCATCGCGATCTGGCCGGTGATCAGGTTCTTGAGGAAGATGGTGTTGGAGTCGTAATATTCGTCGTCATACTCGTCATAAAGGCGCGTCTCGACACCGGGAATCAGGTTTTCCGCCCGGCTGACGAACGCCACCAGCGCGCCGTCGGCGCTGATCGCCGCCGATTGGTAGGTGTGAAAATCGAGCGCCTCGAATCCATCCGGATCGGTGTTGACGCGCACGACCGCGCCGGTCATCAAATCCTTGCGGAAAAGATCGTCGCGGCCGTTGCCGTCCCCCGGAACCAGATTGTCGGCCGAGGAATGGAAGAGCGCATAGCGCCCATCCGCCGACAGGATGGGATTGGACTGGGTGGAACCGTTGCCGAGCGTGCCGTCGGCGGCCCGGCTCACCAGCTCAAGCGTGCCGGTCAGCCGATCCTTGACGAACATGTCGCCAACGGCGTTGCTGTCGCCCGCCACCAGATTGCCGGCCTGGCTATGGAAGGCGATATAGCGCCCATCGGCGGAAAGGCTGGCACCAAAGACGACGCCGTCGGTCGCCTCGGTTCCATCGCCGGCGACCGAGATTCGTGTTGGGCCGATCCCGGCGGCGATCTCGGCGTCGGTGCCGCCATCAAGAACGTCGTCGCCGCCCTCGCCATAGAGACGATCCGCGCCCGCACCGCCCAGCAGCGTATCGTTGCCGGCCCCGCCCAGCAGCGCGTCGGACCCGCCCAGGCCCTCGATCCGATCGGCGCCGTCCAGACCGCTGATGAAATCGGCGCCGGCGGTTCCCAGCAGCGTATCGGCATCGTTGGTGCCGAGCAGGCTTGGTTCCAGCACGGCGATGCCGGGCAATTCGCCGGCCGAGGCCGGCGCCACGGTCACGCCGGCCAGCCGAACGGTAAACTGATCGAAATCGGCGCTGCCGGTCCCCCGACCCTTGACCGTCAGATAGCCATCGGTGCCGTTGGTAAAGAACACAAGGGCGTCGGCGATCGTGCCGTCGGCTTCGATGGCGGCCAGGGTATCCTCGACCGAGCCGGCGAATTCGAAGGCCCGCGACGGATCGAAGGTGATGCCGGCGATACCCTCGAAACGGACCACGTCGCCGGTCTTCCAATCGGCGATGGTGTCGGTAACGCCGCCGATCGGATCGTAGGGTCCCCGGAAAACGACGAAGGTGTTGGTCCCGAGCCCGCCGGTCAGAACATCGTAACCGGGACCGCCGATCAGGGTGTCGTCGCCGGCACCGCCGACCAGCGTATCGTTGCCGGAGTTGCCGTCAAGGGTGACCCCGGTGGAATCGAGGGCGGTGATGATGTCGCCGTCGCCGCTGCCGACGACCAGCCGGGCGCCGCTCACCGCGAGATCGATGTTGCCCTCGAGCAGCGTCACTCGGTCGTCCGAGGCGTCGGCGCCGAGATCGACGTCAATATTAATGGACTCCGAGGCTTTGAGTTCCACCCAATCGGCGCCGCTGCTGCCTAGAACCGTCTCGACGCCGCCCAGGCTTACCATGCCCGCCTCGGCGGTGAGAAACACCGTGTCGTTGCCGGTGCCGCCCTCGATGGTATCAAGGCCGGCGCCAACGCCGATCACATTGTCGCCCAGGTCGCCCACCAGCATCGGCTGGCCGACCGGCTGATCGAGGGCATCGTAACGCTGGCTGTGGATGTCGGTGAGGCTGCTCGCGTAATCCCGGCTCGATTCCCAGGTGATGAGATAGCCGCCGTCGGCCAGCGCCATCGGGCTGGGATCGTGGGTGGTGATCGAGGGCGCGGTGACGGCGAAGGGATCGCCCACGGGCGTGCCGTCGGCCGCCAGATGGCGGGCGTAGACGACGTAATTGCCCGAGCTGTCGATATAGGTGACGACGAAGCTGCCGTCGGTCAGTTCCGCCACCCGGGCACCGCCCTGAGTGCTGAGAAGGCCGCCGGTGACCGCGAACTGGTCGCCCAGCGCCGTGCCGTCGGCGGCGAAGCGCCGCCCATAGACCTCCATGCCCATTTCGGTTCCGGTCTCGCCTGACCACATGGCAATGAAGCCGCCATCCTCGGTCGGTTTGAGATCGTCGAGGCCCTGGGCGTTCGCGGTCTCGTCGTTCAGGCGGAACGCGACGCCGATCTTGACTCCGGCGTTGGTAAAGCGCTGGGCGAAGACATCGGAATACGAGCCCGGATGGTCGATCTCCGACATTTGGGAATCCCAGCCGACCACGAACCCGCCGCCGGCAAGCCCCACCACCCGCGGGTTCCATTGCCCGTCCGCCACCTCGGTGTTGACCAGGAACTCGCCGCCCACCGGGGCGCCGGCAGCGTCAAACTTGCGGCCGTAAATATCGTATTGGGCGGCGTTCTGGCCCCAGGACTTCCACACCATCACGAAGCCGCCATCGCTTAAGGTGGCGATTTGCGGATCGTTCTGATCGTCGAAGGTGGTAACGTTGACCAGGGTCTCCGGCCCCAGTTTGGCGGCGGCGGCGTCGAAGCGCTGGAGATAGACGCCGTCCTGATCGCCGTCCTGATCGACGGATTTCCAGGCGACGACGAAACCGCCATCGGCCAGCGCCGTCACCGCCGCATCGCGTTGATGGCCGGCGGTGGCGGTGTTGACGGCGAATTCCGGCCCCACCGGCTTACCAGCGGCGTCGAAACGCTGGCCGACCAGATCGAGGCTGCCGCCATCGAAGGGCTGGGACTCCCA
The DNA here is from genome assembly GCA_016214125.1 of Rhodospirillales bacterium. Taxonomy (GTDB): domain Bacteria; phylum Pseudomonadota; class Alphaproteobacteria; order Rhodospirillales; family WMHbin7; genus JACRPC01. The sequence goes on from JACRPC010000001.1 coordinate 14,282, forward strand.
GATCACCACATGGCCGCCGCCCGTCAATTGGGCGATCGCCGGTTTGGCTTGGAAACCGGTGCTGGCGGCGTTGACGCGCGTGGGCGCGATGGCCTCGGCAACGGTAAGGTCGCCTTCGACGAGACGCAGGGTTTCCACGCCGCTCAGGCGGTCGAGTTCGCCGCCATGCCGGGCCACCAGCACGCCGTCCTCGACCGAGAACACCCGATCGGCACCGACGCCGGTGAAGGCGACGACGTCGTCGCCTTGGCCGCCCTCGATGCTGTCGTTGCCGGCGCCGCCCCGGATGGAATCGTCGCCGTCGCCCGCCATCACCTTGGCCCCGGTGGCGCCCAAGAGCGTGACGGAATCGGCGCCATCGGTGCCGGTGATCTGTTCGGCGCCGGCGAGGGTGGCGTTGCCGACAAAATCGCTGAGATAGACCGCGTCGATGCCGGCGCCCATGTCGATGTCGATCGCGCCGCTGTCGGACACCCCCAACACCAGCGCATCGCCGCCCGAGCCGCCGATCACCGATTCGACATACCACGCCGTGGCATAAACGCCACCATCGGCCAGCGTCACCGTGTCGGTGCCGGCCCCGCCATCGACGCTGCCGAAATTGAGATCGCCGATGGCGATGGCGTTGTCGCCGCCATCGAAGGTGAGATTGAACTTGGTCGATCCGGAACTGGTTAGCGCTTCGACCGCGACGGTGGCCGCGCCGCCCAGATGCAGAGTTTCGATCGCGGTGAGCGTGCTGGTGCCGGTCGCACTGGTGGCGAGCAAGGAGGGACCCGAGGCCGACAGAACGGCCCCGGCCTCAAGCCAGGCCGTGTCGTTGCCGGTGCCGCCATCGAGCGTGTCGCCGCCACCATCGCCAAACAGGGTGTCGTTGCCGGTGCCGCCAAGGAGCGTGTCGCCGCCACTGGTGCCGTGCACCTCGTCGTTGCCGGCATCGCCATCGATTCTCACGGCGGCAACATTGGCGGTGGTGATGATGTCGTTGCCGTCGCCGCCTTGAATCGATTCGACGCCCGCCGTCGAAACCGTGCCCGAGAAGCCATTCAGGTACAGCGCGTCGATGCCGGCGCCGAGATCGACGTTGGCGGTGCCGCTGTCGGAAACGCCCAACGACAGCGCGTCGCCGCCCGAGCCGCCGATCACCGATTCGACGTGATCCACGGCGGCGTAGAAGCCGCCACCGGCCAGCGTCACCGTGTCGGTGCCAAGCCCGCCGTCAACCTTGCCGAAGGCAAGATCGCCGATGGTGAAGGAATCGTTGCCCGAGCCGGCGGTGAGATCATGACCGGAGACGGCAAGGCTCTTGCCGTCGGCGAAATCGATGCGCGCGACGTTGCGCAAAATATCGGTGCCGTCGGCGCCGGTCTGATCAGCGACGATCAGGTCGTTGCCGCTGAAGGAGAACGCATAATTGGCCAGCGGGCCGGCGAAGCGGGCGACGTTGCCGCCACCCTCGCCATCTAACAGGTCGTTGCCGGCGCCGCCCTGCAGCGTGTCGTTGCCGGTACCGGCGCGAAGGGTGGTGGCGGTGGAGCCGCTGGCGATGATGGCGTCGTCGCCGTCGCCGCCATAAACGGTCTCGGCACCGGCCACGCTCACCGTCATGCCGGTTTGATTGAGGAACAGGATATCGGCGCCGTCACCCAGATCGACATCGGCGCTGCCGGTCGTCGAGGCTCCCAGGATCACCAAATCGCTGCCGGCACTACCGGTGATCGATTCGATGGTGTTGGCCGTCACGATGGTGCCGCCGGCGGCAAGGATCAATCGGTCGGTGCCGGCGCCGCCCTCGACGGAGGCGGTGGTGTCGCCCGCGACCATCAGCGCATCGTTGCCGGCGCCGCCGATCAAGGTGGCGTCACCGGCGCCGCCAATAAGGGTGAGCCCGGCGGCGGTTTCCGCCGAACCGTCGATCAGGGTGGCGCCCCGGGCCGAAGCGTCAATCACCAGCGAACCGGTGGCGTTGGCGTCGGTCAGAGTCAGCGCAACCGACCCGCCCGCGTCCAACGTCCAGTTTTCCCAGCCGGCAATGTTGGCAAGCTCGGCCGCATTCAGGGCCAACGGGCCGGGGGCGCGGATCGTAAGCTGGTCGGTGCCGCTGCCGCCATCGAAAGCAAGCCCCGTGCCGCCGACATCGAGTTCGGCGCCGCTAATCGCAACAGTGTCGTTGCCGGTTCCGCCCATCAGGGTTTCAATGCCGACAACCTTGGTCGTCACGCCGCCCGCGGCCAGCAAGACGGTATCGTTGCCGGCGTCGCCCTGGACCGACGCGATACCCGGCCCGACGCGAAGCGTGTCGTCGCCGGCGGTTCCGATCAGAATCAAACCCGGCGATTCGCCCGAGGCATCGTAACGCCGGGCGTAGATGCCTTCTCCGGACCCATCCTGGCCGGAGCTTTGCCAGGTCACGACGAAGCCGCCATCGGGCGTTGCCGCCAGCGCGGGATAATCCTGATAGCTGGTCGTGTAGCTGTTGATGGGAAATTCGGCGCCGACCTTCTGGCCGTCGGCGGCGAATCGTTGCCCATAGACGCCGTATGCCGACCCGTCTTGAAGTTGGCTTGCCCAGGCCGCCACGAAGCCGCCATCGGAGAGGCCGATGACGGCCTGCGAGCCGCGATTGTATTGCCCACCCGGGACGTAGGTGTTGAGCTGGAAGGCCGAACCGATGGCCAGGCCATCGGCATCGAAAAGCTGGCCGATGACGTTGCCATCAGCGAAATCGTCGCCCGTCAGGCTCCAGGTCACCACGAAGCCGCCATTCGCCAAGGCGGCGACCGACGGCGCGCTCTCGTACCGATACCCGCTTTCATCGGGGCTGATGGCGAACTCGGGCCCGACGGCGACGCCGCTCGAATCGTAGTGCTGACCGTAAATGCGTTGCGTCGCGCCGCCGCCGTCATTGAACCAGGTCACCAGGAAGCCGCCGTCAGGCAACACCGCGATCGGCGCCGGGCCGTATTGCTTGCCGGCGATGTAGCTGTTGACCAGGAATTCGCCCCCGGCCGGGTCGCCATCGGCGTCGAAGCGCTGGGCGTGAATGCCCCAATCGTCGCCGTCGTTGCCGGTCATCCACGTCACCACGAAGCCACCATCGGGCAATCCGGCGACCGAGGATCCGGAATCGAACCCGCCGGTCGTGCTCTTGACGCGGAATTCGGAACCGACGGCGACACCCAGGGAATCGAAGCGCTGCCCGTAGACGCCGTATGCCGACCCGTCCTGATGATAGCTTTCCCAGGTTGCAACGAAGCCGCCGTCGGCCAGGGCCGCGATCGCGGGCCGGATCTGGTTTTCCTCGGTATAGCTGTTGGCCTGAATCTCGGGTCCAACCATCAGGCCTTGCGCATCGTAACGGCGGATGAAGATGCCATCGCCGAAGCCGTCTTGCCCACCGCCGCCCCGCCAGGCGATGACGAAGCTGCCATCGGCCAGGGTGGCAACCGCCGGATTTTGCTGATTGCCCGATGTCGTGCTGTTGACGCGTTGTTCGCCGCTGTTGAGAAGCGTGAGATCGCGATCGGCGAAGCGGAGAATCTCGATTCCGGTCAAGATGTCGGTGCCATCCGCGCCCGCCACGGTCACCGATCCGCCGGCCGCCGAAATGGTGTAATCGCCGGCATTGCCCGTGAACGCGGCGATGTCGGTCGCCATGCCGCCATTCAGCCGATCGTTGCCAAGGCCGCCGGTGAAGGTATCGCTGCCGCCGCCGCCAGTGAGGGTGTCGACGCCGGAGCCGCCGATCATCGTAAAGGCGCCCGTGGTTTCCGCGCCGCCGTTAATGGTCCGCGATCCGGTTCCCGCCGCGTTGATAAACAGGCCGTTGGTGTTGTTGGCGTTGCTGAGGGTGAGCGAATAGGTCTGCGCCGAGGCCAGCGTCCAGCTTTCCCAATTGGTGAGGCCGGTCAGCTCGGTCGCGCTCAAGGTGAGGGTGGCGGCGGCGGAAATCGCCAGCGTATCCGATCCGCCGCCGGCGTCATAAATCCGACCGGTGGCGTTGGTATCGAGAATCGAGCCGGCGACGGTGACGCTGTCGTTGCCGACGCCGCCGTTCAAGGTCTCGACGCCAACCAGCGTAACCGCCGCGCCGTCGGCCGCCAACCGGACGGTGTCGTTGCCGCTGCCGCCATCCAGCGTACCGATGCCCGGACCGATGGTGAGAGTGTCGTTGCTCGTGGTGCCGGTCAGCGTGAACGGCCCCGAGGGAAAACCAGACAGGGCCAGGTCGCGATCGGTGAAGCGCAGGGTCTCGATGTCGCTCAGGACATCCGCGCCGCCGGCGCCGGCAACCGTAACGAGGCCGCCTCCGGCCGTAAAGGTAAAGAGGTCGGCCGGCCCGTCGAACACCGCCACGTCGTTGCCCAGGCCGCCATCGAGCACGTCGTTGCCGCCGGGGCCGCCATTCAGGACGTCGGCGCCATCGCCCCCACCAAGCGTATCGTCGCCATACCAGCCGGTGAGCGCATCGTCCGAAGCGGTGCCGTTCAGAACCAGCGGCTCACCCGCCACGCCGACCAAATCGGCGGGCTTCGGCAAGACGCTGACGCCGGTCAATTTGAGCAACGCCCCGGAATGATCCGTGTCCAGGCCAGCGCCCTTGACATAAAGCCAGCCGTCGGCGCCGTCGGTGAAGAACACCACCTTGTCGGCGATCGTTCCATCGGCATCGATGTTGGCGATGGTCGCGAGAGGATCGGTATCGAAGGCGAACGGGGTCGCCTTCAACTGCAGGCCGGCCATGCCGACGAACTCGATAAGGTCGGTGCCGTTGCCGAAATCCGTGACGACGTCGGGCGCGCCCGCCATCGAGGCACCGGGGAGAAGCCGGAAACGATCGCCGCCGGCGCCGCCGGTCAGTTCATCGGCAACGCCGCCGCCGGTGAGGGTGTCGTTGCCGGTGCTGCCCAGGATGGTGAAGGAACTTTCGTCTTCCGCCGATCCGTCGATGACGACCGAAGCGGCGCCCACCGCCTCGATCTCAAGGCCGGCTTCGTTGTTGGCGTCGTTCAGGGTAAGCGTCAGGGTCTTTTCGTTGACCAGCGTCCAACGCTCCCAGCCAACGACATTGGCCAATTCGGATTCATCGAGACTGGTCGACGTCAGGCTCGCCTTGTTCGTCTTGTTCAAGAGAACCAGAGTGTCGATGCCGGCGCCGCCATCGAAGGAAAGGCCGGGATCGCGTTCGTTGAAGGTCGAAGCGTGGGCGGTCACGGCATCATTCCCGGTTCCGCCCAGCAGACTCTCGATTCCGGAAACCGTCGTCGTCACGCCGCCATCGGCCAAGAGCGCCGCGTCGTTGCCGGTGCCGCCGACGACCAGGCCCAGCCCATCGCCAACCATAAGAACGTCATCGCCCGCCGTGCCGGTCAGATTGACCTTGCCAAGCGGGTTGCCCGCCGAATCGAACACCTGGGCCGAGGCATAGGTCGGAACGTAGTCTTCCCCATACAAGGTCGGCGCGACCACAAATCCGCCATCGGCCAAAGCCGCCATCGACAGGAAGGAATTGACATTCGTCAAGACACGTATGGGGTCGCCCAGCGCCCCGCCATTGGCGCCAAAACGTTGGATATAGACGCCCGCCGGGTCGCCCTCCGCCGTCCAATCGGTCCAGGAGACGACGAAACCGCCATCGGCCAAACCAAGGATGGAGGGGTCAAACTTTAATCCTGCGACGTCGGGGGTAACCCGAAACTCGGGCCCCTCGGGCTCGCCGGCGATGTTGTAGCGCTGTGCACGAATCTCGGTCCCGTCATCGGCTTCCCAGGCGGCAAGGAATCCCCCATTCGTCAGGGCCGCCGCAGAGAGATACATGAAATAATTTGGCGATAAATCGGCATCGCTGGTGTTGATGATCGGGATGAGCGAGCTTAGGGGCAAGGCCTCGGCATCGAACAGCCGGACGTGATAGTCATTGTCCGTTCCGTCGTTCGAATAGGTATAGGTGAACGCCGCGAAACCGCCGCCGGCAAGCGGTTCCAGGAAGGTCGTGCTGTAGTTCGAATAGGGATCCGCCCCGGCTTCCGCCTCCCAAAGGACGAATTCGGAACCGATCGGTTCTCCGGTCAGGTCGAAGCGCTGGCCGGCATTTCGGCCCGTCGTCGCTTCGATCATATTATCGAAGTCGTTCCAGGCGATCACGAATCCGTCGGTGACCGCCGCAACGGACAGCTCGACGCCAGGCGCCGAGGACTCGAGGGGAACCGCCGGGCCGAGCGCATTCCCCTGATCGTCATAAAGGCGGAACGAGCCGCCGACCATATACCCCGACCAGGTGTCCCGACTCTCCAAAGCCACGACAAAGCCGCCATTGGGCAAGGCGGCAACGTCGAACCAATAGGAGTTGACGACAGTGGCGCCCACTTCCACCGGCGCGTCGATCGTGAAGGGCGCCCCGGCCATCGTGCCGTTTGAGTCAAAGAGCTGGCCGACGACCGTTCCATTTCCCTCGGTGTCGAACCGAAGGCTGACGGCGACAAACCCGCCCCCGACCAGGCCCTCGACCATGCTTGCGCCCCAAGTGCCCCAAGCGGGCGAATTCGGATCAAAGGGCATCAATTCGATGTCGCTCTTGGCCGCCACTCTAAGATCGCGGTCGGCAAAGCGAAGAGTCTCGACGCCCTTAAGAACGTCAACCCCGTCGGCGCCGGCAACGGTGACCATGCCCCGTTCGTCGCCAGAAATGACGTAATCGGCCGCGTTGCCCGTATAGTGGGCGACATCGTTGCCCATGCCGCCGTTCAGACGATCGTCGCCGGCGCCGCCGGTGAAGACATCGTCGCCAACGCCGCCCACCAGGGTATCGCCGCCGGCGCCGCCCAAGAGCGTCGCCGATCCGGCGCCATTCACGATGGTGTCGTTGCCGGTGCCGCCGGAAACGGTCTCGACATTGGCAACCGAGATGACGTTGGCACCATCGGCAAGGGTCAGACTGTCGGCGCCGCCGCCGCCCTCGAACGCGTCGCCCGCTTCGGCGAGGCCCGAGAAGGTGACCGTATCGGCCCCGGCCGAGCCGATGACGAAATCGTCGGAATCGGCTTGGAGATAGACGGTGCGGATGCCGCTGACCTGGATCGCGTTGCCCGACACCGTTATCGACACCGTTGCCTGCGCGGTGGCGCCGGCCCCGTCGCGGATCGTATAGCTGAAGCTGTCCGATCCCGTTGCGCCCGGCGCCAGATTGGCGAATTCGGGTACCGCGCGGCCGTCATAGCTGTAGCTGCCGTCGGCGTTGACCGTCACCAGGGCGCCCTTGGCGCTGGTGGCGCTGTAGGCCGAAACGATGCGCGTATCGCCGCTGTCGGGATCACTGTCGTTGGCCAGCAGCCCCGCCGCGGCATCGACCGTAAGAACCCGCGAGGCCCGCGTCGCCGCCGAATCGGCCTGGGCCAGCGGCGCATCGTTGGCGCCGTTGATGGTGACGGTAACCGTCTGCACGGCGCTGAAGCCGCCGACGCCGTCGGTGGCCAGATAGGTGAAGCTGTCGCTAAGCGTCTGCCCGGCTTGCAGGGAATTCGCTTCGGCGGCGAGCGGGCGATAGCTGAGCGTGCCGTCGGCGTTCTTCGACACCACGCCTTTGGCGCCTTGGCCGAACGACGCCACCTTCACCGCGTCGCCATCGGCGTCGCTGTCGTTGGCGACCGGGTTGAAGGTGACGGTGCCGTCCTCGCCAACGCTGATCGAATCGGCGCCGGTCACCGGCGCGTTGTTCTTGCCGGTCACCGCGATGCGCACCGTGCCGGTGGCGGTGCCGCCATGGCCGTCAGAAACGGTGTAGGTGACGACGTCTTCCACCACCGTGCCGCGCGGCAAGCCCGACGTCTTGTCGGCGGTGTAGCGGAGCAGGGATGTGCTGCCGCCCGAGGTCACCAACTCGGCGGTGCCGTAGGTGCCGGCGCTGACCGCCGTGATCGACAGCGCGTCGCCCTCGGCATCGCTGTCGTTGCCCAGCGGCGCCAGCAGCGCCGATTGGCCGGCGCCGACCGCGGCGCTGTCGGACAGCGCCACCGGCGCGTCGTTGACCGCGTTGATGGTGAGGTTGACGGTGTTGGTCGCCGCCACGCCTTGGGGATCGACGACGCGGTAGGTGAAGCTGTCGGCACCGCTGTAATTGGCGCTGGGCGTGTAGGTGAAAGTGCCGTCGGCGTTGATGGTCAGCGTGCCGTGGGCGGGCGCGCCGCCGGCCGCCGTCGAGAAGGTCAGGGTATCGTGGGCATCGGGATCGCTGGCCGAAAGCGTGCCGACGATCGCCGCGTCCTCATTGCCGGAATGGCTGGCCGCCTGGGCGATGGGCGCGTCGTTGGTGCCGATCACCGTCGCCTGCACGTTGGCGGTGCTGGCGAGCGTGCCGTCGCTGATCGTGTAGGCGAATTGGATCGAATCCGATTCACCGGCCCCCAAATGCTGGAATTGACCGTTGGGATTGATGGTCAGCGTCTTGTTGGCGTTCAGGGTGACGATCGCCCCGTTGCCCAGCGTCACCGACTGGCCGGCCGCGATGGCTTGGCCGGCGATCTGGGTGATGGTCAAGGCGTCGCCGTCGGCGTCGACGTCGTTGCGCAAGGGCGTCACGCTCATCACGGCGTTGTCGAACATCGACAGGCTGTCGAGCTTGGCCACCGGCGCGTCGTTGACGCTGGCAATGGACAGCGTGGCGGTGGCGGTGCTGTAGACGGTCTGGCCGTTCACCTCTTTGGCGATGGTGTAGGTGAACTGATCGGTGCCGTGGAAATTGGCGTCGGGCTTGTAGGTGACGGTTCCATCGTCGTCGTCATCGATGGTCACCGTGCCATGCGAGGGTGTGCTGACGCCAACCAGCGTGGCGCCGGCAAGCGCCTGGCCGTCGGCGCGCAGATCGTTGGCGAGCAGATTGAACGAGACCAAGCCGTCTTCGTTTCCGCTGGCGGCGTCGGCCACCGCCTCGGGCATGGCCTGGGCGGCTTCGCGTTGGGTGGCCAAGAGATCGTCCTGCTCGGCCTTGGCCAGGAAGTTGTCAAAGCCGATGCGGGCCGACTCGATCAGGCCCACCGCTTGCAGAGAGGCGTTTTGCTGGGCAACGGCCTCGTCGGCCGCCGCCTCGGCCGCCGTGCGGGCGGTGGCGGCGGTGTCGGCCGCGCCGGTCGCCGCGCCGACCATGGTCTGGTCAAGCCCGGTTCCGCTGGCCGGTGGATTGATCGCGTCGGCCGCCGCCCGGGCGGTCCCCGCTTGGGTGTGGGCGTCGGTGACCGCCGTTTGGATCGATTGGGCGATGTCGTGCGCCAGAACCAAACCATCCTTGAGCGACAAGAGCGTCGGCTCGGCGCCGGTGTTTTCGGTGGTGATGGTCTGATCGTTAACCCCGCCCACCTTGTTGGTGGCGAGCACGGTCACGGTTGGGCTGGCGGCGGCATCGACGCCGGTCAGCACGATCTCGCCGATGCCCACGCCGGCCTCGGCTTGCATGACGGCGACCGCCGCCGAGCCGTTGATCGCCGCCACCAAGGCCGCCTGGACATCCGCCAGGCCGTTGCCGCCCTGGACCGTGTAGGCCACCAGCGTGCCGTCGATGGTCACGCTAAAGGAATCGCCCGCCTCGATCGTGCCGCCCAGGGTGATCGTGGTCTCTTGCGGCAGCACGGCCAAGGTGTCGTTGATCTTGTCGATCACCGCCTGGATGGCGGTGGCGGTGTCGGTGCCGGCGGTATCGGAATTGCTCTCGATCGCGTTGCCGATCGTCGTCTCGGCCGCCTGGGCGGCGGTGTGGGTGGCGGTAACCGCGTTCTTGATTGCGGCGGGCGCGTCGGCGGCGAAGGCAACCGCCTTCGTCATCGCCTCGACGACGCTCGACATGGCGTCGTGCGCTTGATCGAGTGCGGCCTCGCCCGCCGCGTCGGCCCGGTCGCGCGCCGCTTCGGCGGCTTGGGCGTGCGCCTCGGCGCGCTGGTCGGCGGCGGTGATTTCCGCCAGATAGGCGGCCGCCTGAAGGGCGGCCTGCTGTTCGGCGCCGGCCGCGGCGTAGTCGGCCTGCGCCTGGGCATTGGCCGCCGCCGTCACCGCCGAATCGTAATCGCGCGCCGAGGCAAGCTGGGCGGCGCTCGCCTTGTTATAGGACTCCTGCGCCTGGGCGTAATAGCCAAGCGCGACCGTGCCGGCGCCGGCCATCTGCGTGGCGGCCAGGGCGGCGTTCTTGGCCGCCAGGGCATCGGCCAACGCCGTCGCCGCCGCGTTTTTCGCCGCCAGCGCGGCGGCCTTGGCCGCGTTGGCATCGGCGGCCGCCGCCTGGGCCTCGGGAATGTGCGACGCGGCGGCTTCGCTCTTGGCCAGCGCGGCTTTGGCCTGCGCGGTGTCGAGCGCCGTTTTCGCGTTGGCCGCCGCCGTATTCGCCGCCGCCAGGGCGGTGGCCGCGGCTTCGGCCGCCGCCTTCGCCGCCACCGAGGCCGCCACGGTGGCCGCCGCCGCGCTGGCCTTGGCCAGTTCGGCGACCACCGCATCCTTCTGGGCGACGGCGCGATCGGCCGCCGCCTTGGCCAGATCGTCGCCGCCTTTCAGATTGGCGACGGTGGTGGTGATGGTGGCTGTGTTGTCGGCGGCGCCGCCGGTGACGTTGACGGCGCCGGTCGACGCCGTAAAGCCGGTGCCGGCGTTCAAGGCGGTCAGCGTGATCTGGCCGGCGCCGGCGCCGTTGGCCGCCGTCACCGTGGCGCCCACCGTGGGGTCGGCGTTGAGCGCCGCGACCAGGTTGCTGCGCACGCTGGCCAGCGTGTCGCCGCCGACCGCGGTGTAGGAAATCGCCAGCCCGTTGACGGTGACCGAATAGCGATCGCCCGCCTCGACCGTTCCGGACAGGGTGATGGTGTCGATTTGCGCCACTTCGGTGGCGCCGCCCAGGTTGGCGGTGGTCACCGCGACCGAGGCGCTGTTGTCGGCGATGCCGGCGAAATTCTGCGCCGAAGCCTTGGTCGTGAAGGGCACGCCGGCGGAAAGGGCGGTCAGCGTCACCTGGCCGGCGCCGCTGCCGGCTTCGGCCAACACGGTGCCGTTGACCGCCGAATCCGCGTTGACCGCCGCCACCATGGCATCGCGGATTCCGGCCAGACCCGATTCGCCTCCGGTCAAGGTGTAGGTGACGGCGTGGCCGTCGATGGTGACGGTGTATTTGTCGCCGGCCTCGACGGTGCCGGCCAAGGTCACCGTGTCGACCTGAGCCACGCCCCCCGCGGTGGCCGCGGCCGCCTGGGCGGCGTCGGCCGCCGCCTGGGCTTCGGAGCGGATGGTGGCGACGCGCGGGCTGGCGGCCAGCGCCGCATCGGCCAGGGCGGCCTGGGTGCGCGCCGTGGCCGCCGCCGTTTCGGCCTGGGTCTCGTAGGTTTGCGCCTGCGTCACCTTGGCGCGGATCTGGTCGGCGGTATCCGACGGATCGGCCGTAAGGGCGTTGGCGGAATTGGCCGCAATCTCCGCCGTCGTCTTGGCGGCGGTGGCGGCGGTGGCGGCCGCCTGGGCGTTGGCGTGGGCGAGATTGGCCGCCGCCACATCGACCTTGGCCAGGGCGGCGGTGGCGGTGGTGGCGCTGGCGGCGGCCTTGGCCGCCGCGTCGGTGACCGAGGCCAACGAGGCGCTGGCGTCGGCCACCGCCGTCTTGGCCAACTCAAGCGCCGTTTGCGCCGCTGTGTTGGCGATCTTTAGGGTCTCGAAGGCTTTCTGATCGACGCCGTCGCCGCCCGACGCCAGGGCGGCGTTATAAAGCGCTTTCGCCTCGGCCGCCTTGACGGTTGCCGTCGTTTTGGCTGCCTCGGCCGCCGCCAGACTGAGCAAAGCCTGGGTCTTGGCCGCCTGGGCCGCCGCCGAGGCGTGCGCCGCCTTGGCCGCCGCATCGACCACCGCCTGGGCATCGGCCTTGCGGCTGGCCGTGGCTTCCAGGGCCGACGCGGCGCTCTTCGCCGACGCGGCCGCCTGCTCGGACGCGCTCTGGGCGTCGGCCTGCGAGGCGAGCAGCGCCTTTTCCGCCGCCGTGCGCAGGGCCGTGGCGCGGTCGTCGGCGCTGGCCGAAGCCAGGTCCGATTGGGCGGCGGCCAGGTTCTTGCTGGCCAGAGCGGCGCTCACCGCCTTGACCGCCGAATCCAGGGCCGCCTTCACCGACGCCACCAAGGCCACTTGCGCCGCATCGGCCTGGGCCTGGGCATCCAAGAGCGCCTGGGTGGGCGCCACCGTCAGGCCGCTGTGAAGATCGTCCTTGGCCGCCGCGGTATCGGCAAAGCCGCCGATCAGCGTCTTCGCCTCGTCGGCGGTCGGGTCGGCGTCGAGCGTCAGACCCAGGGCCTGGGCGGCGTTGAGCACGGCGCTGTTGGCGGCGGCGTAGGCCGAATCGGCATCGACCTTGGCCTGGGCGGCATCGATCTTGGCCTGGTTGATCGTGGTCTCGCTGCTGGTCGCCGAGAGAACCAGATTGGCCTTGGCCTCGGCCAGCGCGGCCTTCTCGGCCGCCAGCGCCGCCTTTTCGATGGCGATGTTCTTGGCGGCGATCGCCGCCTCGGCAATGGCGGCAATCGCGCTGTCGGCTTGGGATTGGGCAAAGGACTGGGCGCCGATTTCGAAGGCGGCGGCAAACCCGGCCTTCGACGCGGCATCGCCGGCCGCCGCCGACGCGCTGGACGCCGCGCGGGCCGCCGCCAGCGCCTGGGCATTGGCGAGATCGGCCGCCGCTTGGGCCGCGTCCGCCGCCTTCTGCGCCAGGTCCTGCGAACTGACCGCTTTGGTGTAGGCATCCTGGGCCTGGACGACCGCCTTGTCCCACACGGCTTCGATCGCCGTGGTGAGGTTGGCGTTGCCGTCGTCGGCCTTGGCGCGCTCGGCTTGAACCTTGAGAAGGGCTTCATGGCGCGATTCGGTGGTCGCCTTGGCCGCCGCCAGATCGACGCTGGGCTTGACGGTCGCCGCATCCTTGGCCGCCGCTTCCGCCGCCGCCGTTTGCGCCGCCGAAGCGGCCTTGGAGGCTGCCGCCGCCGCCTGAGCCGCGGTCTTCTGCGCCGCCGCCCGATCGGCCGAGGCCTCGCCCTCGGTCCATTTGTCCACCGCCTGGGCGGCGCTTGACGCCGCCTGGGCCGAGCCTTGGGCGGCGCCGGCGCTGGTCTTGGCCGAAGCCGCCGCCGTCGCGGCGCGGATCGCCTGATCGAGCGCCGCCGAACCCTTGCCCTGCGCCATTTGCGCCGCCGCCTCGGCCGCCGCCTGCGCCGCATCGGCCGCCGCGTCGGCTTGGGTGGCGAAGTTGGTGGCCAGATCGGATTCGACATTTTCGGCCGCCGCCGCCGCCTTGGTGGCGTAGTCGGCCGCCAGGGCGGCTTTCGCCAACGCCGTCTCGGCCAAGCTTTCCGCCAGGGATTTCGCCGCCGCCTGACCGATCAGACGATCCGCCACCGCCTGATTGGCCGAATCCTGGGCCTTGAGGCGCGCCGCATCGGCCGCCGCCTCCGCTTCCGCCGCCGCCGCCAGGGCCAGCTCGGCGGCATGATCCTCGGCGCCTTGCAGGTCGGCGCTGGCCCGGGCCGCCTCGGCCTCGCCCGTGGCCTTGAGCGACGCGGATTCGGCATCCGTTGCCTCTTGCGCCGCCTTGCCGGCCAGCTTCTGCGCCTTCTCGCCCAGTTCGGCGGCCGCCTTGGAGCCGCCGGCCGCCGCGCTCACCGCCACGCCGGCCTGCAATTCGGCATCGCGCGACGCCGCCCGCGCGGCTTGCGCCGCTTGCAGCGCCAGGGTCGCCGCCGTCTCGGCCGCCGTGGCCTTGGCGGCGGCCAGCGCGCCGTTGTCGGCCGCTTCCGCCGCGTCGGCCGCCAAGCGCGCCTCGCGTGCCGCCACCCGGTATTGTTCCGCCAGGGCGTTCTTGGCAACCGCCACCGCCAGTGCCGTCTCGGCGGCGGCATGGGCTGTGGCCGCCACCTTGGCCGCCTCGGCATGCGCCGCCGCCAAGGCTTGATTCTTGGCCGCCGCCGCCAGAGCCTGCTCGGCTTGCTGGGCGCGCTCGGCCTCGGCCTCGGCGTCGGCCTGCGCGGCCTTGGCCTTGGCGGCCTCAAAGGCGGCGATCAGCGCGGCGGGATCGACCGGCTCGGGATTGATGACGTCGGCCAGATTGGAGGCGGCGGTCGCAACCTGGCGCGCCGCCTGGGCGGCGAGATTGTATTCGACCGCCAAGCCGGTGTCGGCGTCGACGTCGTAGATCGCCTTGGCGGCGGCATAGAGGGCGTTGCGCGCCGCCACCGCGCCGGCTTCGGTGGCGTGGTAGGAGAGCGCGTAGGCGTCGGCGACATCCTGGGCCTCGGCCTTGACGACTTCGAGGAGGTCCTGGGCGGCGTTGTAGGCGGCGATCGCCTTTTGCTCGGCCGCATCGGCCAGGATCTTGTTGGCGGTGCCGATGATGGCGTGCGATTTGGCCTCGGCGGCGTATTGGGTGACCAGATCGGCCTTGGCCTTGAAGGCGGCCAGCGCGTCTTGCAATTCCTCGACATTGACCTCGAACACCGCCTTGGCCTGGCCGGCGCCCACCGCCTGGGCGAAACTGAGATAGCCATGCGCGTTCGCCGCCGCCGCCGTGGCGTCGGCCACCGCGTCGGCCGCGGTGATGAAATCGCCAAGCTCGGTCTGATACGCTGCCTCGGCGGCGGCGAGCGCCGTGTCGGCAAGACCGAGCGCCGTTTGCGCCGTGGCCGCCGCCGCCGCCTTGGTGGTGGCGTTGCCCTCCGCGGTTTGCTTGGCGTCGGTGAACAGCGCCTCCACCTGCTGGGCGAAGGTGAGCGAAGACTGGGCGTTCAGCTCGATCTGATATTTGAGGCTGGTGGTGGCGACCTTGGCCGTATCGGCAAGATCGGCGTCCGACGCCGCCTTGGCGGCCAGATAGGCGGCGTGCGCGGCGTCGTACTCGGCCTGGGCGGCCAGGGTATCGGTGTGGGCCGAAGCCAAGGCGGTGTTGGCCTTGGCGATGGCCGCCTGATAGGCCTGGGCGGTCAGATCGGCGATTTTGTAATCAACCAGCTTCTGGGCGTAGAGTTCGCGGGCGGCGATCAGATTGGCCGCCGCTTGATCGAGCGCCGCCTGGGCCGTCGTCTCGTTGGTCTCGGCGGTCGCCAGCAGGCCGTCCTTGGCCGTCACCGCTGCCGCCGCCGCGCCGCTCAACAAATCTTCGAGCGCGTCTTGCTCGCGCCCGGCCTGATCGATGGCGCCCGATGCCGACTGCGAGGCGGTTTCGGCGCTGAGATCGGCGGTCAGCGCCTCTTGGAACCCCGTGATGGCGCTGCCGTCGATGCCGGCCAGAAGGGTGGTGACATCGACCAGAGCGTCGGCGGCATCGAAGGCGGATTTGGCTTCGGCGGCGAAATTGAAGGCGTTGTCAGCGGCGGCGGTCAGGGCGGCAAAGACGGCATCGGCCTCGGCATCGGTGATGGAATTGTCGAGGATCAGGGTTTCCTTCGCTTGCAGGGCGGTGAGGCGGGCCTTTTCCGCCGCCGTATCGGCCTGATCGATCACGTCGCACATGGTGGCCAGCGGGCTGCCGGAGCCGGCGCTCGCCATGGCGTCGGCGACGGTCTTCAGGCTTTGCACGCCGGTGCGCACATCGGTGGCCAGCGCGGAAACGTCTTCCAACGTCAGGCTGGCGTCGAGTGCGAGAAGCTTGCTGCGGGCGAGCGCCGTGTAATCCTCGACCGCCGTCTTCATGCCGGCCTTGAGCCAATCGGTCGCCGTGCCGACGCCCGACTGCTTGGCCGCCTTGATCGCCGCGAAGGCCGCCGTCACCGCCGCGTCGCTGGCCTCGATCGCCGCTTGGACGATCTTGGCGATCTTGGTGGCGACGCCGGCGTTGGTCTCGGCCGCCTGGCGCAGGGCGTCGACCAGGGAGTCGTCGAGCGTCTCGCCCCGGCCTGCCGCCGCCGCCGCCGCCAAGGCGGCCTTGGCCACCGACGAGGCGGTGGCGGAAATCGCCGCCGCCGCGCCCAGGGCCTTCATCTGGGCGGTCGCCACCTGGGTCAATTGCTGCGCCTGGGCGGCCGACAGGCCATAAAGGCTGCTGCCGGCCTTGGTGGAAATCGACTGCGAGAGCTGGGTGAGTTGGGTCGACGCGTTCTGTTCCGCCGCCGAGGCCGCCGAAGCCGCCGCCGAGGCCGCCTTGGCGATGTCGACGATTTCCGACACCGCCTTGCTGTAATCGTTGGGCTTGGCCAAGATGCGGAGGCGCTCGACGTCGATGTTGACGGTGGGCTCGAGAATGTCCTTCAGCGCTTCGCGCACGAAGGCCAGGCGCACGATTTGCAACTGCTGTATCTGCAAGCCTTTGTTCACCGCCTCGGCCAGAGTCTGCGGCTCCTGGGCGGCCGGACGGCTGCCGTTGTCGGGCGTGATCTGGCCTTGGCGGTCCGGTTCCGGCGCCGGCCCGTTTTCCGGTTGATTGGGTTGCTGCGGACCGGTCGGGTTGGGCAGGATGGTGAGAACGTTGCCGTAGGTCTGCTCGATCTGCGCCGCCGACAGAATGGTCGGCGTCGGCATCGGTTGGTTGGCGCTGGTGATCTGAATCGTGTGGCCGATCTGATTGAGGACCACGCTGCCGGCTTGGTTGGTCAGCACGATCTCGCCCACCGTGACCGCGCCACGCGGGTCGGTCTCGGGCAAGAGCGTGAAGGAACTTTGCTCTCCTTCCTGCGCCGCCTGCACCGCCACCTTGGTGCCGCGGATGCCCATGGTCGCCAAGGGCGTGCGCACCACCATGGCGTCGGTGCCGGTCTTGGCGATCTGGCCGGAGACGAAGGCGAAGGCGCCCTGCACCACCGTGGCCGCCATGATCCCGGTTTTTTCCGCCGGGTTGTAGACCATCTCGTCGATGACCATGCGGCCGCTCTTGCCGAGCGAGAAGGTGGTCTGATCGGCGAAACGGATGGCGACCGAGCCCTCGCGGCCGGTGGCGATGACGTCGCCCTGGAAGATCGGCGAATCCTTGGCAAGCACGGCCTTGGAACCGTCGGCGTGGGTTACCTCGACCACGCCTTCGATCTTCTCGACCTTGCCGATCGCTTTTGATGCGTCGCTTAGGGTGGTGATGCGTCCGGTCGGCGATCCGGCCTGCGCCCAACCGGCGGGAACCAGGGGTTTGGCCAGCGCCTGGGCCAGATCGGGCTCGATCTGCGCGCCTTGCGGCGTCACCAGGAGCGGCGGCTGGGCCTGGGCAAAGTAATTGAGGATGACGATCTTCGAACCGTCGGGACCGATCAGGACCAGATCGGCGCCTTCCTTGACGAAATCGGCCTTGAGCAGCCACGCGCCTTCGCCGACCGTCAGGCGGGTCGCCGTTTCGCCGTCAAGATAGCGAATCGGTGCCGGCGCCGGCACACCGGCCGCGACTCCGTCAATCCCGGTGGGCCGGGTTTCGGTGGCGGATTGCGGTTCGGTTGCCATCGCGCCTAGGCCTCAGCCGTCGAGTCGCCGATCGAAAACGAAATATTGGTGGGGAGCAAATAAACCAGCAGTATAAATATTACAGAATGAAACAACGGGCCAACCGCTTGGGCCAATGATTTTATCCACAATTTTATCCTCAGCGAACAAGAGTCGTCACCTTCGCTCTTCTGACAAAAGAGCGTGTTTGAAGAACTGTTAAAATAATTCCAATTTGACATCGCTCCATAACCCGATTGCCGATGGCCGACCCAGGTAATCTTCCCCTTTGGAGCGAAAGCACTTTTTCGTCTTTATTGTCTGCCTTGGTAGCAGAAGGAAATGGGCGCATCAATACTTAAATTGACCTAGGTTAATCGTACGAATTCAAACGTGCCGCGGCTCCCCGTTTGGTCTTCCCGACGCGCAAAAAACCCCCCGCCTTTCAAGGGGGCGGGGAAGGCGCGAAGGCAATAAAGCGGAAAAAGGAGACACCGCTGGACTGGACTGCACCCCATGGGTGAGACAGCGTAATTAGGGAAAAAAAGAGACACACCAATAAAGGGGGCACGCCATATAGGGACCCCGAAGCGGACGAGACCATAAGTTCAGGGTCGTCATCTAATGCTCGGCGTTTCCCGATCACTTGGGAACAGACGCATCGAATTGTCACACAATTAGGGCCAAGAAGGGCGAAATTGACGTATCGATAATCGCCCCCTATAGTTTGCAAGCTAATGAGAATTCAAGAGCCCGCCCGTTGGCCGAATAGGCCAGCGATCCGTTCGACAGAATCAAACCCGGGAGGAATTCGCATGCTCACTCATTGGAAATCCCATTGGACCCGTTCGCCCCGCCCGCTGGCGGCAGGCCTCGCGGCCTCCGTCGCGCTGACGGCGCTCATTGCGTCCACCCCGGCGGCGGCGCTCGATCGTCCGATCGTCGGCAACAACGGCATGATCGTCGCCGGTCATCCGCGCGCCGTCGAGGCCGGCTTGAAGGTCTTGCGGTCCGGCGGCACCGCGTGCGACGCCTCCATCGCGGTTGCCACCTCGCTCAGCGTTCTCATGACCGACATGATGGGGCCGTTGGGATCGGGCTACGCGCTGCTTTGGAACGCCAGCAAGAAGGAACTGACGGCGATCGACTACAACGGCGTCGCGCCCTTGGCCGCCGATCCCAAGAAATTCGATATGGACAAGAAGCGGCGCGGCATCATGGCGATGACGGTGCCCGGCAACCTCAAGGGCTGGGAAGCCGTTCATAAAAAGTGCGGCAAGAAGAAGTGGAGCGATCTGTGGTCGGACGCCATCTACCTGGCCGACAACGGCCGCCCGCTCGACACCGATTCCGCCTTCCACATCCGCCGCCACATCACCGAGCTTGGCATCTACGAAACCTGGGCCAAGGAATTCCTGGCCGACGGCAAGGCCCTGCCCGCCGGTGCCATCCATGTGCGCAAGGAGCTGGCCGAAACCTATCGCAAATTCGCCCAGAGCGGATCAAAGGCGCTGTACGACGGCCCGGTCGGCGATCAGGTGGCCGATTTCATGGCCAAGAATGGCGGCTTGATCACCAAGGAGGATTTGGCGAAATACAAGGTCAAGTGGGTGAAACCGATTTCGATGACCTATCAGGGCTACACGGTCTATGGCGTGCCGCCTTCGTCGTCCTCCATCACCTGGATGGAAATCCTGAAAGTGATGGAGGGTTATGATTTGAAGACGATGGGTCATAATTCGGCCGAATACCTGCGCACCTTCGCCGAGGCGACCAAACACGCCTATCTCGACGCCTACAAGCATGTGGCCGACCCGGCCTTCGTCAAGGTTCCGGTCGATCGCCTTCTTTCGGAGGCGCGCGCCGCCGAAATCCGGGCCGAGATCGCCAAGGGCCGCTTCGACATGAAGCCGATCAAGCTCACCATGGCGCCGACGCCGGAAAACCATTCGACGTCGCACATGGTGATCGTCGATCGCTGGGGCAACGCCGTGTCGATGACCAACACGCTCGGCAATTTCTTCGGCTCGGGCGTCGTCGTCGCTGGCACCGGTATGCTGGGCAGCAACGGCATGGATTGGTTCGATCTCGAGGTCAACATCTGGACCGGCGAACGGCCCGGCAATCTGGTGATGGCGCCCGGCAAGCGCAACCGCTGGACCCTGTCGCCCGGCATGATGTTCAAGGACGACAAGCTTGCCGTGCTGGTCGGCGGCGCCGGCGCCGAATCGACCATGTTCGCTATCGCCCAGCCGATCATCAACGTCTTGACCTTCGGCATGAACGTGCAGGAGGCCTTGAACGCGCCGCGCTTCCTGTGGGGCGATACCTACCATTATACGGGCGGCACGCAGCTCCATCTCGAACGCGGCATCACCGACGAGGTGCGGGCCAAGATGAAGGAACTCGGTTACGAGGTGCCCGAGATCGGCAAGCATTCCAATCTTGCCCGCGGCACCACCAACATGATCCTCATCGATCCGCAGTCGGGCGCCTATTGGGGCGGTGCCGCGCCCTTGGGCCGCGACAGCTTGGCCGGTTACTGACGCGCGTGAGACCGGAACCCCGCCAAACGGGGTTCCGGTCGCCTTTTTCGGGATGAAAACCATGAACGCAATCCAGCGACTGCTGCTGGCTCTCGTCTTTTCGACGCTGGCCGGCACCGCCTTCGCCCAGGCACCGTTCCGGGCAGAAACACCTGTGGTCGTTACGTCGTCCGGACAATCCTTGGATGCCTTCACGGTCAAGACCATGCTGGGCCGCGCCGGCATCGCCAACGACTACAACCCGCGTCTCGAGCCCAGCCAGTTGGGCGCGGCCAAGACCCTGATCATCGCCTTCGGCGCCAGCGTGAAGGGCTTTGGAACCGCCGGAGTCACCGCCGAGACCGAATTGGCCCGCACCCGGGCGCTGCTCAAGGCGGCGCGGGAGCGCAAGATGGCGGTGATCGGCGTCCATGTCGGCGGTTCCGAGCGGCGCAAGGGGTTGTCGGAGGCGTTTGTCGATCTGGTCACCCCTGCGGTCGACTACCTCGTCGTTTGGGACGAAGGAAATGCGGATCGCTATTTCGATAAGGTGGCCAGCGACAAGAAAATTCCTCTCACCCTCATTCCGCAGCCGATGGAGGTGGGCAAGACGCTGGCGCAGGCCTTCGGGCGCTGAGCGCCATGCCCGCCGACGCTGGGCATGCCCTGATGGCGTTTTCGATCGCCGCCCTGGCAACGGCTGTCGTTGCGGCCGGATACGCGTTCGCCGGTTGGAGGCTTAGGCGGGCCCGCGCCGCGTTGCCCCTGGTCATCCATGTCGCAGGAACGCGGGGGAAATCGGCGGTCGTCCGCCAAATCGCCGCCGGACTTGGCGCCCACGGCCTTAAGGTCATGGCGAAAACCACCGGCACGGTACCGATGATCGCGGCCGCCGATGGCGTTGCGGTCTCTCTGCGGCGCTGGGGGGCGCCGGCGATCCGCGAGCAGGAGTCCTTACTGATCCGCGCCAGTGGCGCCGGGGTTGAGGTCCTGGTGGTCGAGTGCATGGCGGTGGAGCCCGATTACCTGCGAGCGACGGCGCGCGATTTACGCGCCGATCTTCTCGTTCTCACCAACGCCCATCCCGATCATCAGGAACAGCTCGGGCCCGAGCCCGAGGCGATGGCGGGGGCGCTCGTCAACCTGCTTCATCCCGGCCTAAGAGTGATTGCCGCAGCCGGCGAAGGTCTTGATCCAGTAATGGCGGCGGCGATCGGCATGGGCCTCGTCACCGAGCGGGTGGCGATCGATCCCGCCTCGCCGCACGACGCCAACCGTGCCCTCGCCCGTGCCGCCTGCCGGGCCGCCGGGGCCGACGAAGGTCGGTCGGCGGACGGCATCGCCCGCCTGAGCGCCGCCGATCCCGGCGCCTTCGCGATGTGGCAAATCGCCATCGCAGGCCGTGAGCTGCGGTTTGCCGATGCCTTTGCCTGCAACGATGTCGTGTCGCTCGAGCGGCTGTGGCGCCAGCATGGCGAGGGCGTGCCGCCCTCCCTGGTGGTGCTGGCAACCCGCGACGATCGGCCGCTTCGAAGCCAAGCCTTTCTGGCCGCCATCGCGCGTCTCTGGCCCCAAACGACCATTCTGTTGCCCGGCCCGATGTGGCGATGGCGCGCGATCGTTCGTCGCCTGGGCCTCGACCCGGCCCGGCTGAGCACCGCTTGGCCGGCGAACGCCACCCGCATCCTTGCCGAGGCCGCCGCCTTGAACCCCAAGGGCCAGATTTGGGGGATCGGCAATTATCGCGGCCTCGGGGCGGCGATCGGCGCCCATTTGCGGAAGGAAGGCGCGCCGTGCTGACCGCCATGTTGACCATCGGCGTCGTCGTCGACCTCGCGATGATCGAGCTGGTCGGCGTCGCTGCCGGCGGCTTCGTGGTTCCCGGCTACCTCGCCCTCATGCTCGATCGCCCGAAGGCTTTGGCCGGCATGGCGCTTGCGGCCGGTCTGGCCTTTCTTGTCATCAACGGTCTGGCGCGCGGGTTTCATCTCTATGGGACACGGCGATTCGGCCTGACCATTCTGGTCGGTCTGGCGGTCAGCACCGGCCTGGCCGGTCTCGATGGCGAATTGGCCGGCTTGCAGTGGGCGGGGCTGGGTTACATCGTACCCGGTCTGGTCGCGCATCAGTTCCACCGTCAAGGCGTGGTGCCGACGGTGCTGGCCATGGCGGTGGCCGCGCCGCTTACCCGCGCCGTCGGGCTGCTGGCATTGCGGTATTGGCCATGACGATCTTGCGAACCCACTCCAAGCGCCGGGTGTCGATGCCGCTGCTGGCCTTGCTGGCGGCGATGGCCATCCTGGCTTGGCGAACCGTCGAAGGCACTCAGCGGTCCGCCAGCCCGACCGCCCTGGCGGCCGAGCGGACGATGGCGCGGGCCTTGATTGTAGCCCGCCAGGAACGCCAAGCCCATGGCTTGATGCCGGGGCGGGATATCGATCCCAACCAGACCGGCCTGATCGGTGCGGAATGGAGCCCGATCGTCACCACCTTGGGCGATTTGCCGGCGAAGCGAACCGCCGCCAACCCACAATTGGCGGCGGCGATCGTCGACGCCTTGGCACCGCTCCGCCTGGCTCCGGGCGAGCGGGCGGTTGTCGTCCTCTCCGGCTCCCTGATTGGCGCCAATCTCGCCGCCCGGGTGGCGCTCGAGGCGATGGGGATCGAAGTCGTCGCGGTCGCCTCGCTGGCCGCCTCGACCTACGGCGCCGCCGACCCGGACCTGACCTGGCTTGACTTGGAAACCGCCTGGTGGCGCCGGGGTATCTTGTCCTCGCGCTCGCGCTTGGCGGTGCTGGGCGGCGCCGACGCCAATGGCCGCGACCTTTCTCCGGCCGCACGTCAAAGTCTGCGCGATGCCGCCCGGCGCAGCGAGGTTCCACTCCTCGAGACGTCAACACTGGCCGAGACCATCGGCGCGGTCCGAGCGGCGATCGGCGAGCGACCGGTCCGTTTGTTCGTCAATGTCGGTGGTTCGGTTTTGGGACTTGGCGACTGCCCGGGCGCCGAGCGCTGGCGCCCCGGTCTTCTTCGTCGGCAACCGGCTTGCCCCGAGGGAACGCCGGGCTTGATCACCGCGATGGCTGCCGAAAACGTGCCGGTCCTGCATCTGCTCGACATGCGCCGTTTGGCGCTGGCCTGGGGATTGCCCTTCGACCCGGTGCCTCTGCCGACCGTGCGCTCAGGAGAATCGTAATGGCGCTTCACCCCGGATGGATCTTTGTGCTTGCCTTGGGCGTCGCCTGGATTGTCGGCTGGCGTTGGCGATGGCCGCTGCCGCTGATTCTTCTGGCGGCGGCCGTGCTGGCGGCGGCGCTGGCCGGCTTTGGCCTGCCCCTGCGTCATTTGGTCGAGGGCGGATTCGGATATTTCAACCTGATCCTCGCCCTCTTCGCCGGTTGCTTCTTTGGCCAGGCTCTGCGGCTTTCCGGCGCCGCCGATGCGACGGCGCAGGTCCTGGCCAACGCCTTGCGTCAGAACCGCGCCGCCATGGTCGTCCTTGCTGGCCTCTTGATCTTCCTGGCTGGAATGTTCACCGGCCTGGCCGGCGTTGCCGTGCTCGCCATGGGTGTTTTCGCGGCGCCGCTGCTTGCCCAAACCGGCATGGCCCGCCACCGGATCGCCGCCTTCCTGGCGGTCATGGCGACGCTGGGCATGATCGCCCCGCCGGTCGATGTGCCGGCCATGGTGATGGCAGACGGGGTCAACATGCCTTACGCCAAGTTCGCCGGGCCGATGCTGGCGGTCTCCCTGCCGCCGGCGCTGTTGGCGCTGGTTCTCTTCGCTCGGCCCGGCCAGGGAGAGCCGCCGCCCTCTCAACCCGATGGCGCCGGCGTCGGCGCCGCTCCCGGTTTGGCGGCTCTTGTCTTCGTCATTGGCTTTTGGGCGCTACTGCGGCTCTTCCCCACCCACATTCCCGATCCCGCCGTGCCGATCATTCTGGTTCTGGGCGCAATTCCCGCGCTGGCGCGCCTTAAGCGCCGCTCCTGGACCACGCTCTTCGAGGCGACCTTCACCGGTACGCCCTTGATGCTGGCGGCGGTCCTGGTCACCGTCGGCATTGCCGTCCAGGTGATGACCTTGACCGGCATTCGCGGCTGGCTGGTCATCAACGCCATGGCCTTTCCCTGGCCGTGGATCGTGCCCGCTCTGGCGAGCCTGCCTTTGTTCGGCGGCGTACTGACCAGCGTCGGCACCGCCAACATCTTGGGGGTGCCGTTCGCCTTTGCTTTCATCCACCAGGACATGATCGTCAACATCAGCGCGCTTACCGGCATTGCCGCCTTGTCGGAATTCTGCCCGCCCACCGCGATCGCCGCCGTCCTTTCCGGCTACCTGGTCGGCGAAACCAGCCTGCGGCGCATTCTGGCCGCTGCCTGGCCGCCGCTTGCGCTGCTGCTAGTCCTGTCGGTGGCGATGCTTCTGCTGGCGCCGCGCCTGGCGCCCCTTCTGGTCGGCTGAGGAGGCTCGGATGATTCTGGAATCAGTCCTGATGGTGTCCTACCGGCTTGTGGCGGCACTCATCGCCCTGGGGGTAGTCGTCGCCCTCTTTCGCGCCAAGGACTGGAGAAGCCAATTTTTCGCCATGCTGGTCTTCGTTCCCTTCCTGCTGCGCGCCGCGGGGATCAAATGAGCCGCCTTTCGGCTTCAGGCCGGGCCTGGGTTTTCCTGGCGCTTGGGTTAACGGCGGCGATTGTCGCCGGCCTGGAATTCCGCGCCATGCACGAACCCGAACCGATCACGGCCGGCCCGGGCGTCGCCCGAATGCGCGCCCTCTCGGATTACGCCGCCTGGATGAAAGGCAGCCCCGGCGACACGCCGGTCTATGTGTTCGAAGGCCGCGAGCCGGGAGGGACCATGCTGCTCCTTGGTGGCACCCATCCGCAGGAAATCTCCGGCCTCATGGCGGCGGTCCTTGCCATCGAGAACGTCACCGTCGCCAAGGGAAGGCTGATCGTGATCCCGCAAGCCAACCGCTCGGGCTTTACCCACACCGAGCCCCTTGAGGGCTTTCCGCACACCTTCGAAATCGACACCCCTCAGGGTCGGCGCTGGTTTCGGCTGGGCATGCGACTGGCCAATCCGATTCACCAATGGCCCGACCCCGACCTTCACGTCCACGCCGCGTCGGGCGAGGTGATGGTCGGCCTGGAATCGCGCAACCTCAACCGCAATCATCCCGGCCAGGCCGAGGGGCGTTTCACCGCCCGGGTGGCGGCCGCCATTCTGGCGGTGCTCAAGGCGGAAGGGGCGGACCTGACGCTCGATCTGCACGAGGCCTATCCGGAATACCCGATCATCAACATGATCGTCGCCCACGAGCGCGCCTTCGAGATCGCCACCTTGGCGACGATGAGTTTGCAGGCGCGCAAGATCCCGATGGATTTGATGGCGTCGCCCAAGAATCTGCATGGACTGAGCCACCGCGAATTCGGCGACCATAGTTCGACCTTCGCCTTGCTCTCGGAAACCGCCAATCCGGGGATGGGGCGCTTTCGCGGCCGGACCGACGAGGCCCTGGTGGTGGAGGGTCAGGACGCAAACTATGTCCGGGCCAGCGGTCTCAAGCGGCTGTTCGTTCCGTTTTCCGAAAAGGGACACCCGCTGGCCGATCGCGTTGCCCGCAACATGGCGACGATCGAGGAACTGCTGGCGGCCCACAACGAAGCCAATACCGGGCGCGAAATTGTGCTCGAGGGCTTGCCCGATTACGACGCGGTCCGGTTGAAGGGCTTGGGGCACTTCCTAAAGCCGATCCTCTGAATAAGCGGGGATGACGGTCGCCGGCAAGAACCGTTGGTTGCACCCGGAGATCTGGTCGATTCATGCGCGAGGGCCGGGTGGCGACCGGTTTGACGGCGTAACGACCGCGCTTGGAGCGAACATGCACGACCACGACTTGGCGAGTTCACCGCTCTCATGCACATCAGCGGCAAGACCTAAAAGACCCGCACATCCGATGATGCCCTTATCTCATTGGCTGCAGGGACCCGAAGCGGACGAGACCATAAATTCATGGTTCTTGTGTGACACGGATCGTCGAAGTGCCGGCATAACCAAGAGGACGAGGCAATCACCGGCGATCTGAACGGCAAGGCAGGCGCGCTGCCGATTGCAAGGGTGGGCCTTCCCGAACCGTTCATGAGGATGACACCTGGCGGACTTCATTCGCCAAGTACTCGCCGGCGCTCCTCGAACTCGTCCTTGTCGATTTCGCCGCGGGCGAACCGCTCCTTGAGGATGTCGAGCGGCGTGCGGTTGGGTGGCGCCGGATGGGGGGATGCCGTTCCCTGCCAAGGGCCGCCCAGCCAACGGACGAGCAGAACCACCACCGCGATCACTGCCGCCAATGCAAGGATCATGAACAGCGGCCCGAACACCATGCCGGGCCAGCCGCCCCACCACATCATGTGCGGGCCATAGCCGTAGGGCTCGCCTTGCTGCTGTGCCCATGCCAGGGCGGGCGCCAAAGTGAAAATCGTGCCTGCTGCCGCAATTCGTCCGGTCATTGGCGTACTCCTATTAACGGGTCGTAGAGCCGATAATGCGATGCCACGCCTTCACCAGATCGGCCGCGACGGAATCCACTTCCTCGGCCGTAGTCGTGCGGCCGACCGACAGGCGGACGGCGCCCAAGGCCCGGTCGCGATCACAGCCCATGGCGGCAAGGACGGAGGATAGCGCCTCTTCGCCCTCGTGGCAATCCGACCGAGGGCGACATCACCATCTTGGACGGCGAGACCTTCGTTGTTCAGGGCGAGCCGATCCGCGACACCAAGCGCCTGATCTGGACCATTGACACGAGGCCCGCATGAGACTGGAGGTGGCTCTCGAAGGCGACCTCAAACGCTTCCTGGCCGACGAACGTAAGGCCGGTGAGGCGGCGGTGACGGCGGGGACCCGTGAGGCGACCGGTGGTCTCAAACTTGACCTGCGCCAGCAGATCGTCGGTGCGGGTCGCCTCGGGCAGGCGGCCCTCGCGGTTGAGACGATAGGCCACCGGCAGGCCGGCGGCTTTGAAATCGCCGGCCACGCGCCGATCCGTGTCCAAAAGGATGGGAAAGGGCGACGGGCGCTCGCCCAGGAAAGCGGCAATTCCCTGCGGCGTGTCGCTCACCGCGATCGCCACCACCCGAAACTCTTCCTGCGGGAAGGCCTCTTGCAGGCGTTCGAGCGAA
>JACRPC010000032.1 GCA_016214125.1 Rhodospirillales bacterium
CCTTTGGAGATATCGCCGTAAATCCGGCTGCGAAGATCGTTCGAATAGGCTCGTCCCATGATCCACCTCCAATCAAGATGAATCACAAATTCGTAACCAATCCCTTAAGCCGATTCCGATTAAACGCACGACGCTCTAGGACGCCAGGAACATCGGCCGCTCGGGCCGATAGCGCACCGGGGCGATGCTTTCGAAATTCGAGATCAGGCGGGTAAGGTCGCGCCGGCGTTCGAGCACGGTCTTGATCTCGTTGGCCGTGATGTTGGAATTGGCGACGCTACGGGTTTCCACCAGGCCGCGAACCTTGTCGAGGAAGACCACCGTGCTGTGGCCCTCGACATAATGGGCGGCGATTTCCAGCACCACCCCAAGATTGACGCCCTTTTCGTTGGCGGGCACGGTGAAAGAGAACGAGCTTTCCTGGCCGTTGTCGCGCATCTGGATGGCACAACGCAGTTGCGCGGGGTCCATCGAGATCACCACCCCGGCCCTGCTGGCGTGCAAGATGCGAACACGGCGCCCATTTTGGCCCAGCTCCATCGCCGCGGCGTCAAGCACCGGCTGGGTCATTTCGCGTCCCTGGGTCAGGCGTTCGAACAGATGGGTGAAGCGGCAAGGGCTGGAGGCAAAGTTCGGCATGCCGTTGCCATAAACCGCGATCCAGCGGCCTGCCGTGTTGCGCGAACGGTTGGTGAGGTTGAGGCCGTCCCACATCCGACGCCAATCGGGCGGCGGTTCGCGGCGCAGGAGGGTGCGGCTGCGCCGCGCCTCGGCATAGACCAGGCTCGCCATGCGCAGGGTGTCGGGCATGTTCTGGCCGCGAATTACCATGGTCTCGCGGCCGATCTTGTTGCCGAGCGGCAGGGTGATCCGGTTCGCCTTCAAGGTCAGCAGGACTTGTTCCGTTCCGCCCTCAAGGGCGGTGATGACCGTCTTTTCCCGGTAGAGCGTCAAGGTTGCGCCGGCCATAATCCCCCGGTCCCAATAGAAATTTCGGACCGACAAGATCATGACACAAATTATCCACAGGACGCAAGATATTGTGATTAGGACAAAAGCTTGTCCCCTGGGGTGGAGAAAGTTAATCTCTTTGATGAATTCTTAAGGAATGATCCGGAAGAGGTTTATGGACGTCCGCAACGGCTTTTTGGAAACGATCGGCAACACACCCCTGATCCGGCTTAAAAAGGCATCGGAATTAACGGGTTGTCGGATATTGGGGAAGGCCGAATTTCTCAATCCCGGCGGCTCGGTCAAGGATCGGGCGGCCTTGGCCCTGGTCCGCGACGCCGAGGCTCGGGGCGCCCTGAAGCCGGGCGGCACCATCGTCGAAGGCACGGCCGGCAACACCGGCATCGGCCTTACCCTGGTCGGCAATGCCCTGGGCTATAAGACGATCATCGTCATGCCGGAAACCCAGAGCCAGGAAAAGAAGGACATGTTGCGCCTGATCGGCGCCGATTTGCGCCTGGTGCCGGCCGTTCCCTATGCCAATCCCGGCAATTATGTGCGGGTTTCGGAGCGCATCGCCCAGGAGACCGGCGGCTTTTGGGCCAACCAGTTCGACAACGTCGCCAACCGCCAGGGCCATTACGCCACCACCGGCCAGGAAATCTGGAGCCAGACCAACGGCAAGGTGGACGGCTTCACCTGTGCCGTGGGGACCGGCGGCACGCTGGCCGGTGTCGGTTTGGCCTTGAAGGAGAAGAACCCCAAGGTGCGGATCGCCCTGGTCGATCCGATGGGCTCGGCGCTTTACAATCACTACGCCAAGGGCGAATTGAAGGCCGAGGGCAATTCGATCACCGAGGGTATCGGCCAGGGGCGGGTGACCAAAAATCTCGAAGGCGCACCGATCGACGAGGCGATCCGCGCCACCGACGAAGAATCGCTGCCTTTCCTGTTCGATCTGGTAAAAGAGGAAGGGCTGGTGCTGGGCGGCTCGTCGGCGATCAATGTGGTGGGCGCCATCCGCTTGGCGGAAAGGCTTGGTCCGGGCCACACCATCGTCACCATTCTGGCCGACTACGGGACTCGCTATCAAAGCAAGCTGTTCAATCCGGCATTTCTCAAGGAACGCAACCTGCCCGCGCCGGACTGGTTGTGAGGGAGGCATTGGCGATGGAATTCGTGAACCCCGAGGCCCTGGTCAGCACCGAATGGCTGGCCGCCCATCTCAAGGCTCCCGACGTGCGCGTCGTCGACGCCACCTTCTTTCTTCCTGGTCAGAACCGCAACGCACTCGAGGAATATGACGCCTGCCACATTCCCGGCGCCGTATTCTTCAACATCGACGAGATCGCCGATCCGGGGACCGACCTTCCCCACATGCTGCCGTCGCCCGAGAGATTCTCGAGCCAAGTGCGCAAGCTGGGCCTGGGCGACGGCAACCGCATCATCGTTTACGACGCCAACGGCTTCGTGATGGCGGCGGCCCGGGTGTGGTGGATGTTCCGGGTCTTTGGTCATGACGACGTGGCGGTGCTTGATGGCGGCTTGCCGAAATGGTTGCGCGAAGGCCGGCCGACCGAAGATCTGCCGCCGGTGCCGCGCGCCCGTCACTTTACCGCCCGGGTGAACTCGCTTTTGGTGCGCGACCGCGCCCACCTGCTCGCCAACATCGAGAGCGGGCGCGAGCAGGTGGCCGACGCCCGCTCGGTTGGCCGCTTCAAAGGCACGGATCCCGAGCCCCGGCCTTCGAAACATGCCGGCCATGTTCCGGCCAGTCTGAGTCTGCCCTTCACCGCCATGATCGACGAGCGCGAGCGCACCATGTTGCCGCCCGACCGGCTGGCGCAAGCGATCGTCCAGGCCGGCATCGATCCGGCCAAGCCGCTGGTGGCCACTTGCGGCACCGGCGTCACCGCCTGCGTCATCGCGCTCGCCCTTTATCTGCTTGGGCACAAGGAGGTGGCGGTCTATGACGGCTCTTGGGCCGAGTGGGGCAATCGCGACGACACCCCGATCGAGACCGGCTGATGCGGTCCGACACCCGCCTGGTCCATGCCGGCCGCAATCCCCAGGCGCATGCGGGAGCCGTCAATCCGCCCGTCTATCGGGTCTCCACGGTCATCCATCCCTCGGTCGCCCATATGGAGGAGTCGGGTAAGACTCCCTATGAAGGGCTGGTCTATGGCCGCTACGGCACGCCCACCAGTTGGGCGGTCGAAGAAGCGGTCGCCGAAATGGAGGGCGGCTTTCGCGCCATCGCCATGCCGTCCGGTCTGGCGGCGATCACCGGAGCGCTTTCGGCCGTCCTCAAGGCCGGCGATCATCTGCTGGTGACCGATTCCGTCTATTTTCCGACCCGGCGCTATTGCGACACCATCCTTTCCGGCCTGGGCATCGAAACCACCTATTACGATCCGCTGATTAGCGCCGGCATCGCCACCTTGATGAAGCCCAACACCAAGGCGGTGTTCGTGGAATCGCCGGGCTCGCTCACCTTCGAAATCCAGGATGTTCCGGCGATCGCCGAGGCGGCCCACGCCATGGGCGCCTTGGTTCTGATGGACAACACCTGGGGCACGCCGCTTTTTTTCAAGCCCTTCGCAAAGGGCGTGGATTTGTCGTTGCAGGCGGCGACCAAATACATCGTCGGCCATGCCGACGCCATGCTGGGCTTCATCACCGCTAAGGACGAGGCCCTGTGGCTTCGCGTGAAGACTCATGTCGCCAGTTTGGGTCACAGCGCCGGCAGCGAGGAATGCTATCTCGGCCATCGTGGGCTGCGCACGCTCTCGGTCCGCCTTGAGCGGCATCAAGAGAACGCGATCTTGCTGGCCACCTGGCTCAAGCGCCGGCCGGAGGTGCTGCGCGTCCTCCACCCGGCCTTGCCCGAAGACCCGGGCCACGCGCTTTGGAAACGCGATTTCCTGGGGTCCTGCGGTCTGTTCGGCTTCGTGCTCCGCGATGTGCCGAAGGCGGCGGTCGATGCGCTTCTCGATCGGCTGGAACTGTTCGGTCGCGGCTACAGTTGGGGCGGCTATGAAAGTCTGGCGATTCCTTGCGATTCGGGCATCAAACGCACGGCGACCCGTTGGGCGCCCGGTGGCTCAACCTTGCGCCTGCATGTCGGGCTCGAAGATCCCGACGATCTGATCCGCGATCTCGAAAAAGGCCTGCGCGCCCTCACGGGCGGCGTCTGACCGCCAGGGTGGCGAGGAACAGGATTCCGGCGACGGCCACCACCGCCGGTCCGGTCGGCAGGTCGTAGAGCAGCGAGGCGGCCAATCCCAGGCCGATCGCTAGGGCTCCCAACAGAGCGGCCCATCCGGCCATGCCTTCGGGCGATCGCGCCAGATTGCGGGCCGCCGCCGCCGGGATGATGAGCAGGGCTCCGACCAAGAGAACGCCGACGACCTTCATCGCAGCCGCCACCGCCAAGGCCACCAGCACCAGAAAGGCCAGACGGACGCGATCGACCGCGACGCCTTCGACCCGGGCCAGATCGGCATCGATGGCGATCGCCACCAAGGGCCGCCAAAGCAGGGCGAGACCGGCGAGGACGATTGCGCCGCCGCCCCAGACCCACCCAAGATCGATCCGACTGACCGCCAACAGATCGCCGAACAGATAGCCCATGAGATCGTTGCGCAGGGCGGGGACCAGCGCCGCGGCGATCAGGCCGATGGCAAGCGCGCTGTGGGAGAGGATACCGAGCGCGGTGTCGCCGGCAAGCCGGCTTTGCCGCTCGAAAAAGGCAAGCAGAAGCGCGAACAGCAGGCCGGCGATTAGCACGCCCGGCTGCGGTCCCAGGCCGATCAGCACTCCCAGAGCCAGGCCGGCAACCCCGCCATGCGCCAGCGCATCGCCGAAATAGGCCATGCGCCGCCATACCACCACGCATCCCAGGGGGCCGGCCACCAGGGCAACCCCAAGTCCGGCCAGGAAGGCGCGAATCAGGAATTCATCCATGGCGATGATCGTGATGATGGGTGTAGACCGCCATCGCCTCGGCCACTTGATCGCCGAACAGGGCGACGAATTCAGGGTGGCGGCTCACCGATTCCGGGTGCCCATGGCAGCAGACATGGCCGTTCAGGCACAGAACCTCGTCGGTTGCCCGCATGACGAGATGCAGATCGTGCGACACCATCAGAATGCCGATGTTGCGCTCGCTGCGCAGGCGGGCGATCAGCTCGTAGAACTCGGCCTGGCCGACCACATCGACGCCGCGCACCGGCTCGTCCAGCACCAGAAGATCGGGCCGGCGCAAAAGGGCGCGGGCCAGAAGCACGCGCTGGATTTCGCCCCCGGAAAGATCGGTCATCGTCGATTCGAGGACTCGCTCGGCTCGCACTTCGCGCAGCACGGCGGCAACGGCACTGGGATCGGCGGGGCCGCCGGCCGCCAGGAATCGGCGCACCGTGAGGGGGAGGGCGTCGGCCAGGGCCAGCCTTTGCGGCATATAGCCCAGGCGGAGCGTCGCGGCGCGCTCGACGCGACCGGAATCGGGTTCAACTAGGCCAAGCACCACCTTGAGCAGGCTGGTCTTGCCGGCGCCGTTGGGGCCGATGATGGTGACGATGGCGCCCCGGCGCACCGACAGGCTTACGGATTCCAGAACGCGATGGCCGCCAAAGGCCAGGTCGATTTTTTCGGCGGCAATAAGGATGGGGGCGGTCACCGGCGGGAGTCCCTTTGGCAGGCCGGACAAACGCCCTGGATCTCGATCATGCTCCGCTCCACGGAAAAGCCAAGCCGGGCGGCGTTGCGGGCCAGCGCCCGAGCCAGCGCGGGATCGCCGGTTTCGGCCACCCGATCGCAGGTACGGCAAATCAGAAGCGATCCGGTGTGCGGGCGGGCCGGGTCGGGGCAGCCGACATAGGCGTTGCGGCTTTCGATACGGTGAACGAGCCCGACGGCACGCAGGAAATCGAGGGCGCGATAGACGGTGGGCGGGGCAGGACGCGGGCCTTCCTCGGCCAGCCGGTCGATCAGGTCGTAGGCGCCGATCGGCTGGTGGCGGTCGAGTATCAGTTCCAACACCCGGCGCCGCACCGGCGTCAGGCGGGCACCCTTGGCGTGGCATATCCGCTCGGCCGCTTTGAGGCCGCGCCGCAGGCAGGCCTGATGGTCATGGGTTGGCAAGGGGAAGCGTGCCGATCGTGCCATCTTGCGTCCGTTCGAAACGTTATATTATAACATAGGCGGACCGGCCGGCAACGATCAAGGATGGATGGAATGCGGTATTGGGCGCTGCTCGCCGCCCTGTTGGCGTTTGGCGCCTCGGCCCGGGCCGAGACGCCGCGCGTCGTCGTCAGTCTGGCGCCGCTTCATTCCCTGGCGGCGGCGGTGATGGTTGAAATCGCCGAACCGGTCCTTCTGCTCGACGGGCCGGCATCGCCGCATGGTTACGCGCTAAGGCCGTCGGAGGCGCGGCTGTTGGCCAAGGCCGATCTCATTCTTTGGGTTGGCCCGGCGCTTGAGGGGTTTCTCGTCCGGCCCGTCGCCAATCTCGGCAAGGCCGCCGTTCGGCTCGAAGTCTTGCGTCTGCCCGATCTCGAACGGCACCCGCGCCGCGCCGGCGGTGTTTGGGGCGAGGACCACAACGATCACGCACCGCCGGCCGGGCGTTATGACGGTCTTGAGTGGGATGGGCATGTCTGGCTCGATCCCAGCAATGCCATCCGCATCGGTGGCGCCTTGGCGGAGCGCCTGGGCGCTCTCGATCCCGCCAATGCGGCGCGCTATCGCGCCAATGCTGGCCGCCTGACGGCGGAACTCGAAGGATTGGACGGCGAATTGCGGTCGATGCTGGCGCCTGTGGCCGGCAAGCGCTATCTCGTCTTCCATGACGCCTATCAATATCTGGAGAAGCGCTACGGCCTGACGCCGATCGGCGCCCTGGCGATCGATCCCGATCACAAGCCCTCGGCCAAGATCATGCAGGCCTTGCGCGAGCGCCTGCGGGCCGAGAAGGCAGTTTGCCTGTTTTCCGAGCCGCAATTCGATCCTGCCTTGATGCGGATTGTGGCCGAGGGAACGATGGCGCGGCAATCGGTGCTCGATCCGCTGGGCGCTGATCTGCCGCGAGGCCCAACGCTCTATCCATCCCTGATGCGCCGGCTGGCCGATGCCCTTTCCGCCTGCCTGAAATAGGGATCATTCCGGCGCGGCGAGGGTCTCCGGTATCGGAGGCGACCGCTTCGGCAGCTCGAAATGGAAGGTCGAACCCTCGCCGAAGACGCTTTGCACCCAGATTCGTCCGCCATGGCGCTCGACGATGCGTTTGCAATGGGCAAGCCCGATGCCGTCGCCGGGATAGGCCGAGCGGCTGTGAAGCCGTTTGAACACCAAGAAGATGCGCTCGAAATATTGGGGCTCGATGCCGATGCCGTTGTCCTGGATCGAAAAACGCCACGCCGTTTCCCGGTCCTCGCCCTTGATGTGAATGATCGGCTTGTTGCCGGGGGGCTGGTATTTCAAACCGTTGCCGATCAAATTCTGGAAGAGGCTGACCAGTTGATTGAAATCGGCCAGGACCGTCTTGGGCAGGGGACCGACCTCGATCAGGGCGCCGCTGGCGCCAATCAACGCGTTCAAGTTGTCGAGTGCTTGGCGGAGCGCCTTTTCCGGCTCGATCTTGAGGCTGGGCCGGAGGTTGAGATCGACCCGCGAGTAATCGAGCAGTTCGCGGACCATGCCGCGCATGCGCTGCGCCCCCTCGATGATATAGCCGATGAAGGTATCGGCATCGGGATCAAGGCGGCCCCGATACCGTCGCTCCATGAGCTGGGCGTAGCTTGCGATCATCCGCAGCGGCTCCTGGAGATCGTGGGAGGCGATGTAGGCGAACTGCTCCAAATCGGAGTTCGAGCGCGTGAGCGAGGCGTTAAGCATGGTCAGTTCCGCCTGAGCCGCCTGCTCGCGCCGAAAGCCGCGCAGCACGAGAAGCGAGATCAACCCCATCACCAGCAGGCTCGCCAGTCCGAGCGCCACCAGCCGTTGCGCGCGGCTTTGCCAAGCGGCCAAGGCGTCGTTCTCGGCGATGCTGACCCAGACCAAGAGCGGCGGCTCATCGAGCTTGCGGTAGGAAACGACGCGCACGATGCCGTCATAAGCCGATTTGCCGCGATAGGTGCCGATCGGCGATTTCGGCAGATGAAGGGTGTAGATCGGATTCTGCGCCATGCTGCGGTTGATGTCCTCTTCCTTGAGCAAGGGCTCCCGCACCAGGATCGCTCCATCCAATTTATAGACGCCCAGTCCATGATTGGCGCCCAAATTGAGGCGGCGGTAGAATTGCTGGAAATAGGTGTTGGG
Organism: Rhodospirillales bacterium; assembly: GCA_016214125.1. Taxonomy (GTDB): domain Bacteria; phylum Pseudomonadota; class Alphaproteobacteria; order Rhodospirillales; family WMHbin7; genus JACRPC01. The sequence continues at coordinate 8,269 of JACRPC010000032.1, forward strand.
AATGGTGGCGGCGACCACGCCGCGGAATCGTGCGTTCTCGTCAAGAATTCGGCGGGCGACGGTGAAAACATAGGCGCCGCTATCCGGGTCTTTTATCACCTTGCCGACGAAGGTTTCGTTGGTCTGGGTCTTGAGCGCCTGGAAATAATCGCGCTCGGCGATGTTCGCCGGCCGAGCCGGGTGGCGCCGGGCGTCGAGCAACACCGTGCCCTCGGCATCGGCAACCAGCAGCGTCTCGGTTTGCGGGGATTCGGCGATGATCAGCCGGACCTGCCGCCACAGCGATTCCTGGACGGCTTGGACCGACAGAGCGTTCGGATCGATCCGATCGAGCAGCCGCAGGACAACAAGATCGCTGGCATCAAGCGTCCGCAGCGTGTGTTCCTCAAGCAGGCGGGCATAGTCCTGGGTCGTGCGTTCCGATTGAGCCAGGGTTTCCTCATACTCGGCGCGCAGACTGAAACCGATATAGCCACTGACCACCAGGACATAGAACATCAGCATCAGGGCCAGAAGGAGGATCAGGCCATGGCGGAATCGCGACGCGGTCGCCTTTTGGTTCACTCGCCATCCTCGCGGACGGGGGCGCCGCCATGCTGGCGAAGGAGATCGGCCAGCCGCTCGGCAACCCGGTCCAGAAGTTGGGGATCGATGCCGCGCGCCACCAACGAGACGCCAAGCTGACCGTGGCGGAAGAACGGATAGCTGCCGATCGAGACGCCGGGGCTTTGTTCCTGAATCGTCTTCAGGGATTGGGCGATGATCCCTTCCGGCACCAAGGCCCAGACGGTGCGCGCCACCAGCGGCGGCCCGCCGACCAGGTCCTGCTTGAGGCCGTCGAACATGGCTTGCATGATCGCCGGCACACCGGCCATGACGAAGACGTTCTCGATCCAGAAGCCTGGCGCCTGGCTTACCGGGTTGTCGATCAGGCCGGCTCCCCGGGGAAGCTCGGCCATCCGCAGCCGCATGGCGTTCAGTTCGCCGGGACGGTAATGGCGCTCCAGCCGCGCCTGGGCCTGCGGATGACGTTCGATCGGTACGCCGAAAGCCTTGGCGATGGCGGCGGCCGTGATATCGTCATGGGTGGGGCCGATGCCGCCGGTGGTAAAGACATAGGTGTAGCGGGAACGTAGCGCGTTGACGGCGGCGACGATGTCGTCTTCCTCGTCGGCAACCACCCGCGCCTCGGCCAAGCGAATGCCAAGACCCGCCAGGGCCTTGCCAAGATAGCCGATGTTGGCATCCTGGGTGCGTCCGGAAAGGACTTCGTTGCCGATGACCAGGACCGAGGCGGTGGGTTGGGACATGGTGGATGGACGCGATGGCGGCAGACCGGGTTAGGGAACGGGCGCAGTCTAGCGCGAAGGGGTGCCTTCGGGGAAGCGCCGGCCTGGCTGCCCTGGTTGTTCTTGGCATGGCGGCGCCCGCGACGCTCCAAGCGGCCCGGGAAGTAGGCGATTTGCCGCCGGCGATGGTTCTGCCCTTGCCGCAATCGAGCCCGATCGTCTTGGCGATTCAAAGCCTGCTGAGCGAGCTTGATCTTTACCACGGTTCGCTCGACGGTCGCACGAGTGCGGCGCTGTCGGACTCGATCCGTCTGCACCAAAAAGGCTGGGGGTTGTCGCAAGACGGCCGGGCAACCGAGGACTTGCTGCAGCACCTCGAAATGGTGGTCGGCATGCGGCGGATCGATCGCCGCCTGGGCGCGGCGCGCGAAGAGCAGATCGGCGCCGCCCGCCGCTTGCTTCTCGAACATCCGGCGACCCGGGAATTGTGGCGGGAGGGCAAGGCGGCGCCCTCGCCGGCGGTGGGAACCGACAGCGCCCTTTGTCTCGACGATCCCTCGGTGCGCTGCCTGCTGTCCCACGCCTTGGGTGCCGCCTTGCGGGCGCCGGAAGGGCAGATGCGCGACTGGGCCCTGGGCGACGTGGTCGCCGTTTACGCCAAGGCGGGCTGGTCGGGGGAGGCGCTGGCGGCGGCTTCCGGCCTTGCCGATCCTCGTTCGTTGATGGCCGCCCTGGAGGCGATCGTGCGCGGCCTGGCCGAATCGGGCGATTCCGATGCCGCCTTGGCGGCGCTTGAGGTCATTCCCGATCCGCCGCGCCGCGCCGACGCGCTGCTGGCGGTCATTCAGGGGCAGATCGAGGAGCACGATTCGACGCGGGCCCGCGAAAATCTACGGCACCTGGCGGGCCATGTCGGCGGCCTTTCCGCGCCCCATCTTCAGGTGGCGCTCCTCGCCCGCATGGCGGAGTTGGCGGCGCGAATCGGCGACGGCGAAGCGGCCCAGGACTGGATCGCCGAGGCGCGTCATCTTCTGATCGGGGCCAGCGCGGAAATGCGCGCCGTCGGCCACGCCATGATCGCCGCCAGCTTGGCCGCTCTTGATCGGCCGGCCGAGGCGGCCGGCGAGTTGGAGCGGGTCGACGACGCCTTGACGCGGGTCGCCGCCCAGATGGCCCTGGCCGAATCCCAGTTGCGAGCCGGCCAGGCCGATCAAGCCCTGGTTACCCTCGAGCGCATCGAAAGCCCGCGCTACCGGGTGGTCGCGCTCTGTCGGCTGGCGATTGCGATGGCGGCGAGCCAGGGGCGGGCCCCGGCCTCCACACTCCTCGATCAGGCGGCCCAGGCTGTTGACGCCATCGATCTTCCCTTCGCCCGCGCTTATGCCCAAAGCCGGCTCGCCTTGGCGCGTTCGGAGATCGGCCAGCCCGATCAGGCCCTGGCGGCGGCCGGCCGCATCGAGGACCCGGCCTTGCGGGCCCAAGTCTACTGGGCCTTGCACGACAGTCCACAGGGTCAGGAGGTTGCCCAAGACCTACCGGAAGCCGCCAGCCGGGCGATTCCGGATTCCTTCAGCCGAGTCTGGATGTTCGCCGATCTGGCGCGCGCCCGGCTCAAGGCCGGCGATCGCGAGGGCGCCGGGGGGCATTGGCGCCGCGCGCTTGATTCCTCCCGGCCAATCACCGACCTGTGGACCCGGGCGCGGGCGTTCGCGGTCCTTGCCTCGCTGTTGATCGATCTCGAACGGTTCGGTCGCAGTCGGACCCGCTAATCCGAAAGGATTTGGTCGTTCGAGGCCGACGCCATGAGCGATCAGGCGACGACCTTGAAGGACGAAGTCGGGACGTTCCTAGGCGAAGTCAAAGCGGCGCAGGGCTAACGTCCCGCCGCCTGCAGGGCCACGGTGTCGCCGGTGATGAGGAACACCACCTCGCCATCCTTGGCCTTGTAGGTCCATTTCTCGATTGGGCCCAGCTTGCCGATGTCGCTCGGACGTCCCAGGGCCTTTTCAAGCTTGGCTTTGGTGTCGGCACCTTCGGCCTTTTTCAGAATATCGGCCTTTCCGGGATCGCCACAGCCGGCCAGAACAAGCAGCAGGCCGGCGGCGAGGGCGTGGAGCGGACGCATGGACTATCTCCCCTGGTTTTGGAACCATTTCACTATGAAGGAGATTGGCCTTCCGGGCTACAGCCAATCGCGCAAGATGGCGATCAGGGGAAGATCAGCGGGGGGCATAGGATAGTCCGCCAGTTTTTCCGGGCGGACCCAGGCCAAGTCCTGGCCTTCATGCGAAGCGAGCCTTCCTTGCCACGTTCGGATGGCGTAAAGCGGCATCATCAGATGGAAGGAATCATAATCGTGCGAAGCGAAGGCCAGCGGCGCCAGGCAGCTTTGTGCGGTGTCGAGTCCCAATTCCTCCTTAAGCTCGCGTACCAGCGCCGCTTCCGGACTTTCACCAACGCCGATCTTACCGCCGGGAAATTCCCACAATCCGGCCATCGATTTCCCAGGCGGACGGCGGGCGAGCAACACCCGGCCATCGACGTCGATCAGCGCAGCGGCAACAACCAGGAGCATGGGCTTTTGCGATTGCCGTTCCTGCCAGGCGGAACGGCTCAAGGTGAATTCGCAGACCTTCCGATCGCGGCAGCGGCCAGCGAGGCAGGCGGAGTCGATGGGGCGGTCCTCGAAGCCAAGCCGCCGCAACAGCCGGATCGAGGCTTGATTCTCGTCCATGACGTGGGCCCGCACCTCCGCCAGCCCTAGATTGCGGAAGATCAGGCGAAGCGCGCGGGCCACCGCCTCGCCGGCATAGCCTTGGCCCCAATGGCGTTGCCCGATCCAATAGCTGAACGTGGCCTTGTGAGTGGCAAGGCTTATCGAAAGACCGCCGATCAGAGTCTTGTCGCGTGTTCGCTCAAGAACAAGGTGAAGGGCTGAACCATTGCGATAAGACTCGGACGCGCGATCAAGGAAGGCCTCGGCATCGGCCAGCCGATAGGGGCTGGGCAGTTCGGCGGTCCAGCGGGCGATTTCGGGATCGTCGGCCAAGGCGGCCAGGGATTCGAGATCGCGTCTTTCGGGTCGGCGCAGGATCAGTTGGGCGGAGCGCAAGGGCTCGCCCCGCCAGCCGCGTTCGGCGCCGGCGCAGCCCTGGGGCGTCTCAGGTTCGGTAGGACCCATTGATGTCGATATAGCCGTGGGTCAAATCACAGGTCCAGACGGTGGCCTTGGACCGCCCGACCCCGACATCGATCTCGAACAGAATGTCGCGCCCCTTCATATGGGCGACCACCGGCGTTTCGTCATAGCCCGGCACCGCCGCGCCTTTTTCCGCCACCAAGACGCCGCCGATCCGAATCACCAGCCGGTCGCGGTCGGCCTTTTCGCCGGACTTGCCCACCGCCATCACCAGCCGGCCCCAATTGGCGTCCTCGCCGGCAACGGCGGTTTTCACCAGGGGCGAATTGGCGATCGCCAGGGCGATCCGCTTGGCGGCTTTGGCGCTTGCGGCGCCGCTCACCCGCACCTCGACGAATTTCTGGGCGCCTTCGCCGTCCTTGACCACGAGATGGGCCAGTTCAAGCAGGAGGTCGTCGAGCGCCTGGCGAAACTCCTTGAGCTTGGGATCGGCCGCGCCGGCGATCCGGGCATGCTTGGCCTGGCCGGTGGCGAACAGCATCAAGGTGTCGCTGGTCGAGGTGTCGCCATCGACAGTGATGGCGTTGAAGGAACGCCCGGTTCCCTTGCGCAATAGCGCATCGAGAACCGAAGCGGGCAGGGTGGCATCGGTGAAGACATAGGCCAGCATGGTCGCCATGTCGGGGGCGATCATGCCCGAGCCCTTGGCGATGCCGTTGAGAGTGACCAGCCTGTCGCCGATCCGCGCCCGACGGGTCGCCAGTTTGGGGTAGGTGTCGGTGGTCATGATCGCCTTTGCCGCCTCCATCCAGGCATCGGCCTCAAGAGCCTTGGCGGTCTTGGGCAAGGCGGCGACGATCTTCGCCGTCGGCAGGGGAACGCCGATGGTGCCGGTCGAGGCGACATAGATTTGGTCGGGCTTGCAGCCCAATTGCTTGGCGCAGGCCGCCGCGGTTTCCCGCACGGCCTGGATGCCGGCCTTGCCGGTGAAGGCGTTGGCGTTGCCGGAATTGACGACCAGCGCCCGTGCTTGCCCCTTGCGAACCTTGTCCTGACACCACAGAACTGGCGCCGCGGCGGTCAACGAACGCGTGAAGACGCCAGCCGCCGTGGTGCCGGGCGCCATCGCAACCAACAACAGATCGGTCCGCCCCTTGTAGCGCAGACCGCAGGCCTGGCTGGCCAGACGCACGCCAGCCAGCGCCGGCAGATGGGGATAGGTTTTCGGGGCCAGCGGCGAGACGGGCGGCATGCGAAGGAGGCTCCTGAAAGGGCTATTTCTTGCCGGAATTCGGCTTGGGTTCGGGTTTCGGCTCGGCGATCGGGTTGCCGTTGAGATCGAAGCGGGCGATCTTGGCCTTGGCCGACAGAGTCTCGACCAGGGCGGCAACCGCGTCCTGGGACAATTCGATCGACAACTCTTCCTTCATGTCGTCGAAGCTGGGCGGTTTGGCGGCGCGCCGATCGACGACCTTGATGACATGCCAGCCGAACTGGGTCTTGATGGGCGTCTCGGTGATCTGACCCGGCTTCATTTTGAAGGCCGCTTCGGCGAATTCGGGGACCATTTCCTCCTGGCGGAAATAGCCGAGATCGCCGCCCGATTGGGCGCCGGGATCGATCGACTTGGCCTTGGCGATGGCGGCGAAGTCGCCGCCCTTCTTCAGTTCCGCCAGCACGTCCTTGGCCTTGCTTTCGCTGTCGAGGAGGATGTGGCTGGCGCGCACCTCCTCGCCGGTCGGCGCCTCGGCCTTGAATTTCTCGTAGCGCTTGGCCAAGGCCTGCTCGGTCACCGCCTTGCGCACCACCCGATTGATGTAGATTTGGGCAATCACCCGGCCTTCCAGTTCCTTAAGCCGCTCCTTGACCTCGGGATCGTTCTGCAAATTATCCTTGCGCCCGGCCTGGACAAACAGTTGCTCCTGGATCAGTTTGTCGAGCATCATGGTGTAGATCTTGTCGAGCGGCATTTGCGCCAGTTGAGGCACGCTTTGCCGGGCCTTCTCGATCGCCGAGCGCCGGATTTCGGTGCCGTTGACCACCGCGGCCACGGGATCGGCAGTGGAATTGGCCGGAGCCTGCGCCAAGACGGGCATGGCGGTGAAGCCGAGGGCGAGGGCGGCAAGAGCGGTTCGGAGCATCGGGCGTTTCCTGGGGTTCGAGAGGAAGTTCCCCGCTTCTGGCATATCCCGAGGGCCTAGACAAGAGAACAGAGGGAATTAGGGGAGGCGCATGCGCCTGAAATCCGGTCTACCGATCCGCATCGCGGTCATTTACGGCCTGTTCAGCTTGGCCTGGATCGCCGGCTCGGATCGCTTGCTGGCGCTGTTTACCCGCGATCCGGAATTGCTTACCCAACTGCAGACCTTAAAGGGCTTTGCCTTCGTCCTTGCCAGCGCGGTCCTGATTTTCGTTCTCGTCCGCATCATGACCGGGCGGCTTGAGGAATCCGAACGGCGCTACCGCTTGTTGTTCGAGGTCAATCCGCGGCCGATGTGGCTGTGCGACGCCAAGACCCGCCACATTCTAGACGTCAACCAGGCCGCCCTGCGCCACTATGGCTACAGCCGACCCGAGTTCCTGGCGATGAATCTGGACGAGCTGGAGGCCGCGGACCGTCGACGCAATCCGCGCCATCCCAACATCCGCCGCCATCGGCGCCATGACGGCAGCATGATCGACGTCGAGGTGACCGGGGAACCCATCCTTCTGGCGGGCCGGAACGTCGTGATCGAGGTTGCCGAAGACGTGACCGAGCGCCTGCGCACTCAGGCCGATCTCAGCGAAACCCTGAACCGTTTGCAGCGCACCAACGCCGAATTGCGCGACGTGTCGCGCGCTGCCGCCCATGATTTGCAGGAGCCGCTGCGCATGGTGGTGAGTTATGTCCAGCTTCTCGATCGGCGCTTCAAGGGCCATCTTGGGCCGGAAGCCGACGGCTTCATCGCCTTCGCCGTCGAAGGTGCCATGCGCATGAAGCGATTGGTCGACGATATCCAGGATTACACCCAGACCGTGGTCTATGAGCACAACCGGGTGGATATGAACCGGGTGTGGGGCGAAGCCAAGACGGAATTGACGGGCGCGATCGGCGCCGCCGGAGCGCGAATCGAGGATGCCGCCTTGCCCGAGGTGCAGGGCGATCATCAGCAACTCGTCTTGCTGTTTTGGCATCTCTTGGATAACGCTCTCAAATTCCGCCACCCCGAGCGCATCCCGCTGGTTGCGGTCAGCGCCGAGCGCCACCCGAATCATCAAGTGAAAATATCAATAAAAGACAATGGGTTGGGGATGCCATCGGAGAGTTTGGAGCGTATTTTTGCCCTTTTTCACCGCCTGCATGCCCGCGACAAATATTTCGGGACCGGGATCGGGCTTTCGCTTTGCCGCAAGATCGTCGATCAGCATGGAGGCCGTATTTGGGCGGAATCGCGAGAGGGCGAAGGAAGCACGTTCCACGTCATTTTGCCGTCAGCAGATGAGGGCGCCAGCGCTTCCGCAACGCATTGACAGAGAGGGCGGCTGGGACTATCTCTTTCGCGCCGGCCCAGGGCCGGTTTATGCCGGCTTCCGGCCATAATTTCGCGTCTGTTTCCCGAGGGTTATGAATGTTCGGCGCCATCGCCCGGCGGCTCTTCGGATCCGCCAACGACCGTATCCTGAAAACCATGAAGGGCAGTGTGGCGGCCATCAACGCTCTCGAGCCGGAACTTGAGAAGCTCGATGACGACGCCTTGAAGGCCCGCACCGGCTGGTTCAAGGAGCGTTTGGAAAAGGGCGAAAGCCTGGATGATCTCTTGCCCGAGGCTTTCGCCACGGTCCGCGAGGCGGCCAAGCGCACCTTGGGCCAGCGTCATTTCGATGTCCAGTTGCTGGGCGGGATGGTGCTTCATCGCGGCATGATCAGCGAGATGAAGACCGGCGAAGGTAAGACCCTGGTGGCGACGCTGCCGGTCTATCTCAACGCCTTGGCCGGCAAGGGCGTCCATGTGGTGACCGTCAACGACTACCTGGCCCAGCGCGACGCCGAATGGATGGGGCAGATCTACAAGTTCCTGGGCCTTTCGGTCGGCTGCATCGTCCATGGCCTCGACGACGCCGAGCGCCAGCAAGCCTATGGCTGCGACGTCACCTACGGCACCAACAACGAGCTGGGCTTCGATTACCTGCGCGACAATATGAAGTTCCGCCTGGAAGAGATGGTGCATCGGCCCTTTTCCTACGCCATTGTCGACGAAGTCGATTCGATCCTGATCGACGAGGCGCGCACGCCGCTCATCATCTCGGGCCCGACCGAGGACAATTCCGAGCTGTATCTCAAGGTCGATGCGCTGATTCCCAAACTTGAGGCCGCGCATTTCGAGAAGGACGAGAAGGCTCGCGCCGTTACGCTTACCGAGGCGGGCGTCGAGCGGATGGAGGCGCTGCTGACCGAACACGGCCTCATGAAGCAAGGCGGCCTTTACGACATCGCCAACATTTCGCTTGTCCATCACGGCAATCAGGCGCTGCGCGCCCACAAGCTGTTCACCCGCGACGTCGATTACATCGTCAAAGACGACAAGGTGGTGATCATCGACGAGTTCACCGGGCGCATGATGGAAGGTCGGCGCTATTCCGAAGGCCTGCATCAGGCGCTGGAAGCCAAGGAGCGGGTGGAAATCCAGAACGAGAACCAGACCCTGGCCTCGATCACTTTCCAGAATTATTTTCGGCTCTATCCGAAGCTGGCCGGCATGACCGGCACGGCGATGACCGAGGCCGGCGAGTTTGCGGAAATCTACAATCTTGAGGTGGTCGAGATTCCCACCAATCTTCCCTGCGTGCGCGCCGATCACGACGACGAGGTCTATCGCACGGCGGCCGAGAAGAACGCGGCCATCGTCACCTTGATCGAGGAATGCCGCGAGCGCCGCCAGCCTATTCTGGTGGGCACGGTCAGCATCGAAAAGAGCGAGCATCTGGCGGCGCTGCTCAAGAAGAAGAACATCCCGCACAAGGTGTTGAACGCCCGCTATCACGAGCAGGAAGCCTTCATCGTCGCCCAGGCGGGCGCGCCGGGCGCAGTCACCATCGCCACCAACATGGCCGGCCGCGGCACCGACATTCAATTGGGCGGCAATCTCACCATGCGCCTGAAGCAGGAATTGGGCGATCTTGAGGGGCCGGCCCGAGCCGCTAAGGAGGCCCAAATCCGCCAAGAGATCGAGGCGTCGAAGGCCATCGCGCTTGAGGCCGGCGGTCTATACGTCATCGGCACCGAGCGCCACGAGAGCCGGCGCATCGACAACCAGCTCCGCGGCCGCTCGGGCCGCCAGGGCGATCCGGGGGCCTCCAAATTCTTCCTGTCGCTCGAAGACGATCTGATGCGCATTTTCGGCTCGGACCGCCTGGACGGCATGCTGCAGAAGCTTGGCCTCAAGGACGGTGAGGCGATCGTCCACCCCTGGATCAACAAGGCGCTGGAGAAGGCGCAGCAGAAGGTCGAGGCGCGCAACTTCGAGATTCGCAAGAACCTCCTGAAGTTCGACGACGTCATGAACGACCAGCGCAAGGTGGTCTACGAGCAGCGCCGCGATCTGATGACCACGACCGATGTTTCCGCCACCACCGCCGACATGCGCCGCGAGACCGTGCAGGCCATGGTGGGGCGCTGCATTCCGGAAAAGGCCTATCCCGAGGAATGGAACGCCCCGGGTCTGCACGAAGAGGCCCTGCGCATCTTCGGCCTCGATCTGCCGGTTCTCGATTGGGTCAAGGAAGAGGGCATCGCCGATCAGGAAATCCGCGAGCGCCTGGAATCGGCCATCGACCGCAAGATGGCCGAAAAGGCTGCCAATTTCGGCCCCGAGACGATGCGGATGGTGGAAAAGAGCCTGCTCTTGCAGATTCTCGATCAGAGCTGGAAGGAACATCTGCTGGCGCTCGATCATCTGCGCCAGGGCATCGGGCTGCGGGCCTACGGTCAGCGCGACCCCTTGAACGAATACAAGCGGGAAGCCTTCAATCTGTTCGAGACCATGCTGGAGCAGTTGCGCGAGCGGGTGACGGGCATCCTTGCCCACATCGAATTGCGGGTCGAGGAGCCGATCGACCTTCTGCCCCAGGGCCCCCGCGAGATGCATGAAACGCGGATCGATCCTGCCTTTGCCGAGGCCGAGGCCGAGGCCCAAGCTGCGGCGGCGTCCAAGCCCTTTGATCCGGCCGATCCGTCAAGCTGGGGGCGTACGCCTCGCAACGCGCCCTGTCCCTGCGGTTCCGGGAAGAAATACAAATATTGCCACGGCCGCTCGGCCTAATAGATGACCTCGGTCAAATAGAGCCCTTCCGCCGGAGCCGTTGGCCCTCCGGCGGTGCGGTCGCGGGCCTCAAGAGCTTGCCGAAGATCGTCGGGAGTCCATTTCCCTTCGCCCACCCATTTCAGGCTGCCCACCATGTTGCGGACCTGATGGTGCAGGAAGGATCGCGCCCGGGCGCGGATGTGGATTTCTTCGCCCTGGCGGGTGACGACGAGTTCCTCCAGGGTCTTTTCCGCCGTCTTGGCTTGGCATTGGCTGGCGCGGAAGGTGGAGAAATCGTGGCGCCCGACCAGATGGGTGGCCGCCTCGGCCATGCGCGCTTCATTGAGCGCGTGCGACACCCACCAGACCCGATGACGATCAAGCACCGGCGCGGTGTTCCGGTTGAGGATTCGATACAGGTAGCGCCGCTCGCGGGCCGAAAAGCGGGCATGGAAATCGGGCGACGCCTCTTGGGCGGTTCGCACCGCCACCGGGTGCGGCTTCATGTGGAAATTGAGGGCGTCGCGGACGGTCTGGGCCGGGTAGGCGCGGGGAAGATCGAGATGGGCGACCTGCCCCAGCGCATGCACGCCGGCATCGGTGCGCCCCGCCGCGATGGAGGGGCAGGGCAGGCCGGTGAAGGCGAGGGCGGCGCCTTCGAGAACGAATTGCACGGACAGGCCGTTGGTCTGGCTCTGCCAGCCGACGAAGCCGGTGCCGTCATATTCGATCACGAGCTTGTAGCGAACGCTCACGCCAGCACCGTTCCGGCCGGCAGATCATAGCCGCGCAGAAACTCTTCGACCGCCATCGGTGCCCGCCCGGCCCGCTGAAGGCGCAAGGGTCGGATGGCATCGGCACCGCAGGCAATGCGCAGAGGCGGCCCGCCGACTTGGCCGGGGACACCCGATCCGGTCTCGATCCGCGCTTCCAGCAGTTTGATCCGCTCCCCGCCATGTTCGAACCAGGCGCCGGGCGTGGGCGCCATGGCGCGCACCAACCGTTCGACCGTGTCGGCTGGCTGGCGCCAATCAATCCGGCCTTCGTCGCGCCGTATCTTGGCGGCGTAGGTGACGCCCATTTCGGGTTGCGCCGTCGCCGTGAGATGATCGAATTCGGCCAAGGCGCGCACGATCAGCCGGGCCCCCATGGCCGCCAACTGGTCGTGCAGCCGGCCGGCGGTGGTCTCGGGGCCGATCGGCACCTTTTCGGCCAGTAGCATGGGGCCGGTATCCAACCCCTCGTCCATGCGCATGATGGTGACGCCGGTCTCGGAATCGCCGGCCATAATGGCGCGCTGGATGGGGGCGGCGCCCCGCCAGCGTGGCAAGAGCGAGGCATGGATGTTGAGGCAACCCAGCCGCGGCGCTGCCAGGATCGCCTTGGGCAGGATCAGGCCATAGGCCGCCACCACCGCCAGATCGGCCTCCAGGGCGGCAAAGGCCGCTTGGTCTTCAGGCGCTTTCAGCGACGCCGGATGGCGAACCGGAATTCCTTGGCCCTCCGCATAGGCCTGAACCGGGCTTGGCTGCTCCTTATGCCCCCGGCCGGCCGGTCTTGGCGGCTGGCAATAGGCGGCCAGGAGGGTGTGGCCGGCTTCGATCAGCGCCTTGAGCGCCGCCAAGGCGAAATCCGGCGTGCCCATGAAGACCAGCCGCATTGGGCTCTATCCTTTCTCGAGGGCCTGTTTTTTGGCCTTGGTGAGCTTGCGCAGGATCATGCCGCGTTTCAAGCTTGAGATGTGATCGACGAACAGCACGCCCTGCAAATGGTCCATCTCATGCTGCAGCACGGTTGCCAGCAGGCCGTCGGCCTCGATCTCGCGGATTTCGTTCTGGCGGTCGAGATAGCGAACCCGCACCCGGTCGGGTCGGGTGACCTCGGCATAATGCTCGGGGACCGACAGGCAGCCTTCCTCGTAGGTGCCGAGTTCCGGCGACGACCAGACGATTTCCGGATTGGCGAGGCAAAGAGGCGCAGGGCTTTCGTCCTTCCTGGCGATGTCGATCACGACGACTTGGCGCAAATCGCCGACCTGCGGGGCCGCCAGGCCGATGCCCGGCGCGGCATACATGGTATCCAGCATATCGTCCATGAGGGTGCGCACGGAATTATCGACCCGCGCCACGCGTGCCGCAGGCTTCTTGAGCAGAGGGTCGGGAGCAACCAGAATGGCCAGGCGAGTCATGCCGCTCAGATAGGCTGGGCGCGCGCGCCCGTCAAGACGTTGACGCGGTTTGCATGGGGGGCCGCGACCGGGTAAGAAGGATGGAACAACGGGGCGGAACATGGACCTCTCGATCCTCATCGGTCTCTTGGCCGGCCTTGTGATCGGCGCCGGTGTCGTATGGTTAGTTCGACGGCGCGAGCCCGACGAGCGCGGCGCCGAATTGGCCGGCCGGCTGTCGCAAATGGCGGAAAGCCAGGCGGCCCAGCAGGCGCAGCTAGCGGAACGGCTGCAAGCCCAGGAGCGAGCCCTGGCCCAGGCGCTCGACACCCGCCTGACCGAGTTGGGAAAACGCGTTGCCGATGGGCTGGATCTATCGTCGCAGCGCACCACCCACTCCTTGCATGAGCTGCGCGAGCGCCTGGCGGTGATCGACACCGCCCAGCGCAACATCACCGAGCTGTCGCAAGAGATGGTGAGCCTCAAGGACATTCTTTCCAACAAGCAGGCGCGCGGTGCCTTCGGCGAACTTCAATTGGCCGATCTGGTGCGCTCGATCCTGCCCCCCTCGGCCTACGAATTCCAAGCGACAATCGGCGAGGGCAAGCGGGTCGATTGCCTGCTCACCCTGCCCAATCCGCCCGGCCCGATCGCCATCGACGCCAAGTTTCCGCTCGAGAGCTACCGGGCGCTGCGCGAGGCGGGCGACGAGGCGGCGCGCCAGGCGGCGACCCGCGCCTTCGCCACCGCCGTCAACACCCATGTCCGCGACATCGCCAGCAAATACATCGTGCCAGGCGAGACCGCCGAATCGGCTCTGATGTTCCTGCCCTCCGAGGCGGTCTATGCCGAGCTGCACGCCAACTTTCCCGATGTGGTCGAACGCTCCTACCGGGCCAAGGTTTGGATCGTCTCGCCCACCACCCTGATGGCGACGCTCAACACGGTGCGGGCGGTGCTCAAGGATGTCCGCATGCGCGAGCAGGCCGACCGCATCCAAAACGAAGTTCGCATGCTGACGGATGATTTGCGTCGCCTTGACGATCGTGTCGAGAAACTGCAAGGGCATTTCAACGCCGCCCAGGAAGATGTGCGGCAGATTCGAATCTCAACCGACAAGGTGGGCAAGCGAGCGACCCGGATCGAGGAGGTCCAATTGGGGGGCGGTGACGATCCCGATCAACTGAGCACCGGTTGAAGATCGCCGGACTTGCTTTTTCGTCGAACTCGATCAAAATTGGAACGGTGTGTGGCGTGCTTTGGTCCTGGCCCCGGCGGCTTGGCCTTGGCGAACGAAAAAGCCTGATATTTCCGGGGGTTCCGTGAGTGCCATTGCCGTCTTGATGGTCGAGGACAATCCGGGCGACGTCACGCTCATCCGTCATGCGCTTCGAGAATCCGGGCCGGGTGTTTTCGACCTGACCATTGCCGAAAATATGGGCGCCGCGCAGGCGCAGCTTTCGGAAAAGGCCTTTGACGTCGTTCTCCTCGATCTCAGCCTTCCCGATTCCATGGGCCTCGATACGGTGAGCGGGATTCGCCAAGCCCATGGAACGGTGGCGATCGTCGTCCTGTCGGGACTCGATGACGAAGAGCTGGCGGTTCAGGCGGTCAAGAGCGGTGCCCAGGATTATCTCGTCAAAGGCCGGTCCGACAGCGAAAGCCTGCGCCGCGCCATTCGCTATGCGATCGAGCGCCAGCGTATCGAACAGGCGATGCGGCTTGCGGAAGCGGTGTTCAACAATTCGGAAACCGGGATCATCGTTACCGATCTCAGAGGCGTGATCGTGCGCGCCAACCCGGCCTTCTCCCGCATCACCGGTTACGACGCCCGCGACATCGTCGGTCAGCCGGTGAGCATTCTCAAATCCGGCGTGCAGGATGCTCAGTTCTATGCCGAGATGTGGCGGGGTCTGAACGAGAACGGCCATTGGGAAGGCGAAATCTGGAACCGACGGAAGTCGGGCGAAGTCTATCCGGAATGGCTGCGCATCGATGCCGTACCCGACAGCGGCGGCCGCCCCATGCATTATGTGGCGATCTTTTCCGACATCACCTTCCGCAAGGAAATCGAAGACCAGTTGCGCTTGCAGGCTACCCACGACACCTTGACCGGCCTGCCCAACCGCTACCTTTTTACCGACCGGCTCAAGCAATCGCTCGCTCAGGCCCAACGTAGCAACACGCGGGTGGCGCTGCTGTTCGTCGATCTCGATGGGTTCAAGAACGTCAACGACCAATATGGTCACTCGGCCGGCGACCAATTGCTGATGGAAGTTGCCGAACGCCTGCGCCAACTCGTGCGCGCCTCGGACACGGTGGCGAGGCTCGCCGGCGATGAATTCACCGTCATCTTGCCCGGTCTGGTCCGCAAATCCGATGCCTCGACCGTGGCCGGGAAAATCGTTGAAAGTCTTTCCCTTCCTTATGCGCTCGATGCCGGTCCGGCCCGCGTTTCCGCCAGCGTTGGCATTGCCTTTTTTCCCGACGACGCCCAGGACATCGACAAACTCATCATTGCCGCCGATTCCGCCATGTATCGCGTCAAGCAAGGCAGCAAGAACAGCTTCGCCTATTTTGAGCCGGCCGCCTAATTCGGCGGCCTTGAATGCCTTTGAAATTATTTTTCAGAATAGGTTAGAATGCGTAAGGGTGGGGCGAGGCAAGACGGCGAATGCATTCGCCGGTTGATCCGTTGCAACGACGAAAAAAGGCTGGGACATTGGGGCAATCGATGCCCAAGAGCAAAAGCCTCGCTCAACCAAGCGGTCGTTCCGCTCGTGACGCGGCGCTTTGTGTTGCGCTCCTAACAGTCGATGGCACGATCATCTCTCTTAACAAAGAGATGTGCGCCCGCCTCGGGGCGCGCGCGATCGAATCCTTGATTGGAAAAAATTGGTTCGGCGCCCTTGCGGCCGACCAGCAACCGATCATGCGTAGCGCCGCGCAACGCGTTGCGAAGGGAAAGGACGAGATCGACGTCGCCGACCATGTCATCGGTTTCGATCCCGACAAGGCGCCGGTTCGTCTCGGTGTCGAAATGCATCGCTTGCCTTCGGCGACGTCCGATTGCTTTCTCCTTCTGGTTGCCGGGAGACATTCCACGGCTGCGGTCCCGGATATCGTCGCCTTGTCGCTAAACGAGGTTCGCGACGGTCTTTTCCGTCTGATGGAGAACGGCGATATCGAGCCTCTTAACCGGGCGGCGACGGACTTGCTTGGTTATCGACCGGAGGAATTTCGGAGCCTCAAAATCTTCGACATCGATGTCAATGTTCGCGCCGAGGGCTGGAAGGGCTTGTGGCGGAAGGTGAAGCGCACCAAGCACCGCAACACCTTCGAGACCTCGTTCCGGCACCGCGATGGCCATCTCGTGCCGTTCGAAGTCAGCACCGCCTTTGTCGAGTTCGAAGGCAATGGCTATATCGTGGGGTCGGCGCGCGACATCACCAATCGCGTGGTTCGGCGAAAGGCCCTGATTGAGGCCGAAACGCGGCTGCGCGACATCGTCAATGGCCTTCCGGTGGCGGTCATGGTCACCCGGGTTTGCGATCACGTCATCGCCGACGCCAATCCCCTCGCCTGCCGGACCTTGGGGGCGGGGCGCGACCAGCTTCTGGGCCGTTCGATCATCGAATTCTATACCGATCCGGGGCAGCGTCAGGAACTGCTCAACCGGCTGATGCGCGATGGGGAAGTCGACGGCTTCGAGATCGAATTAAAATCGCTTGACGGCGGAAAAATCTGGATGCGCGCCTCGGTGCGCCGCCTGCTCTTCGAAGGTGAGGATTCGACTCTTGCGGCGCTATACGACATCACCGCCGAGCGTCAGGCACGCGAACACGTCAAGCGGATCGAAGACAATCTGCGTCAAAGCGACGAGCGTTATGCGTTGGCGATGGAGGCCTCCCGCGAAGGCCTTTACGATCTCGATCTGGCGAGCGGCGCCCTTTTCGTGTCGTCGCGGATCTCGGCAATTTTCGGCATCCCAAGCGAGCGCCTCAAGACGGCCGGCGATTGGCTGGGGCGGATCGTTCCCGAGGACCGAAGGGTCTATCGCGACAGCACGATCGCCCATTTTCGCGGCCTGACCGATTCCATCAACTGCGATTACCGAATCTACGACCTTGCCGGCAACATTCGTTGGATTCGGGAGCGTTCGGTCTGTCGGCGCAACGCCGACGGGCAGGCCACGCGCCTTGTCGGTTCGGTTGGCGATGTTACCGAGCTCAAGGAGGCGGAGAAGGCCCTTGAGGACGCACGGGAAACGCTGGAGCGCCGCGTGCTTGAACGGACCGAAATGCTGCGCCAGACGACCGAAGCCTTGCGGCAACGCGAGGAGCGCTTGGATGGGATCATGAAGACCGTCGTCGACGGCATCATCACCTTGACCGAAGACGGAACCATCGAAAGCGCCAATCCCGCGGCCGAGCGTATCTTTGGCTATGCGGCTTCGGAAATCGTCGGGCGCAACATCACGGTTCTCATGCCCGAGCCGATGCGCGCCCTTCATTTGCAGCGTTTTCATGGGCGTGAATTGAAGAAGCCGTCAATTCTGAGCGCCCCCAGCGGCGAGATCCAAGGTCAGCGCAAGGACGGCACGATCATACCGGTCGAGATCGCGGTGAGCGAATTGCATTTGGGCGAGCGGCGGCTCTACACCGGCATCGTCCGCGACATCCGGGAGCGCAAAGCCGCCGAAGAGGCGCTTCGGGAAAGCGAGCAGCGCTATCGCTCGATTTTCGAACAGGCCGTCGAAGGCATCTACCAAACCACGCCGACCGGGCGTTTCCTTGAGGCCAGCCCCTCCCTGGCCCGACTGTTCGGCTACGACAGCCCCGAGGAGTTGCTCACCAACGTCGTCGATGTCGGGGCGCAGATTTATCTCAACTCCGAAGATCGGGTTCGTTTCCGTGCCCTCTTGGAGGCGAATGGAGAGGTGCGAGGGTTCGAATGCCAGCTCCTCACCCGCCAAGGCCAAGTGATCTGGGTGTCGATCAACAGCCGCGCCGTCCGCGATGCCCAAGGCGCCATCGTCTATTACGAAGGCACCATTGAAGACATCAGCGAACGCAAGGAGGCCGAGCGAGCGATCGCCGAGCAATCGGCCCTGCTCGAAGCGACCTTGGACAACATCAGCCAGGCGGTGGCGATCTTCGATATCGACCAAAGGCTTCTCGACTGCAATCGGATCTTTGGCCGCCTGCTCGACCTGCCGCTCAATCTCGTTCAGCCGGGCAGCACGATGATGGCGGTTCTTTCCCATATGCGCGAACGCGGCGATTCGATCGGCAAGGACGATCCCGACTGGCGCGTGGCCCAGGGCAGCGATCCGCTGGAATCCCGTGTCGACCGCATACTGGCCGACGGATCGGCGGTCCAGGTCGCAGTCAAGCGTCTACCCGACGGGCGGGTGATTTTCACTTACACCGACGTCACCGATCTCAAGCGCCGCGAGGCAGCACTTCGCCAAAGCGAGGAGCGCTACGCCCTGGCGGCCCAGGGCGCCAACGATGGTCTTTGGGATTGGGATCTGCGCACCAACCGCATTTATTTTTCGCCGCGCTGGAAGTCGATGCTGGGGTGCCGGGAAGAGGAGATCGGCACCACGCCCAAGGACTGGTTCACCCGCGTCCATGCCGACGATCTCGACGCCTTGCGCGGCGCTATCGACGCCCATCTTGAGGGTGGCTCCGCCAATTTGGAGCATGAATACCGTGTTCGCCATAATGATGGTCGCTACCTCTGGGTGTTGTCGCGGGGCGCGTCGGTCGTTGATCCGGCAACCCTTCGGCCGATCCGTCTGGCCGGCTCGCAAACCGACATCAGCGATCGCAAGCGGGTCGAGCAGCAACTGCTCCACGACGCCTTCCACGACGGTCTGACCGGCCTTCCCAACCGGGCGCTGTTCGTCGATCGCCTGGGGCAGGCGCTGACGCGCTACAAGCGCGACACCAGCCGCAATTTCGCGGTGATGTTCCTCGACATCGACCGGTTCAAATACGTCAACGACAGCCTGGGGCACAGCACCGGCGATGGCTTGATTATCACCATCGCCAGGCGAATGGATGCCTGCCGCCGGGCCAGCGACACCGTGGCGCGGCTGGGCGGCGACGAATTCGCCGTGCTTCTTGAGGATATTGGCGATTCCGATCGGGTGCTCGACATCGCCCAACGGTTCCGGGCGGCGATGGGCAAACCGGTGCATTTGATGGGCCAAGAGATTTTCCCCACCGCCAGCATCGGCATCGCGTTTGCCAATGTCGACTATGAACGTCCGGAGGAGATGCTCATCGACGCCGATCTCGCCATGTATCAGGCCAAAAGCCAGGGACGCGATCGCTATGAGGTGTTCCAGCCCGACATGCGCAACCATTCGGTCAAACAATTGGAACTGGGCGCCGATTTGCGCCGGGCGTTCGACCGCAAGGAGATGGTCCTGTTTTATCAGCCGATCGTCGATTTGGCGTCGGGCGCCGTGTCGGGGTTCGAAGCCTTGGTGCGCTGGCAGCACGGACAGCGGGGTTTGGTGATGCCGGGCGAATTCATTCCGGTTGCCGAGGAGACCGGTCTGATTGTGCCCTTGGGCTGGTGGGTGCTGGAGGAGGCCAGCCGCAAACTCAACAGTTGGTGTGCCGAGATCCCCGCGGCCGGCGACCTGTTCATGTCGATCAACATCTCGGCCCGCCAATTCAAGGAACCGACCCTGATCGAACGCATCGAGGGGTTGCTCGACGGTCTTTCGGTTCGGCGCCGGAGCCTCAAGCTGGAAATTACCGAGAGCCTCCTCATGGACAATCCCGAAGGCGCCACCGATTGGCTCACTCGCTTGAAGGAACTTGACCTTTCGCTGTCGATCGATGATTTCGGCACCGGCTATTCGTCGCTGAGCTACTTGCACCGCTTTCCCTTCGACGTCCTGAAAATCGATCGATCCTTCGTGTCGACCATGCGCCTGCGCCACCAGAACCAGGTGATCGTGCGGGCGATCATCTGGCTGGCCCAGACGCTGGGCATGACCGTGGTTGCCGAAGGCGTCGAGACGGCCGAGGAACTGGCGCTGTTGCGCGAGCTTGGCTGCAATTATGCGCAAGGTTATTATTTCTCACGACCGGTGCCGGAGGCCGAGGCTTTGGCGCTTCTGGATCGGCCACAAGCTTGGTAGCGACGAGGAGCGCGATGACACCGGAACAATTTCACGACTTGATCGTCCCGATTACCAAGGCGATGGCCGGACGGCCGGTCGACCGCGATTTGGAAAACTGGCTCAACGCCCAGTACGGCGCCAAAACCGCCACCCCGACCCAGTTCGACGCCGCCTGCAAGGCCGGCATCGCCGCCGGCTGGATGTGCGCCCAGGGCAGCGAGGGGCGGCGCTTCGGCCGGGTGATTCCACCCACCCCAGCCACCCAGGATTTTTCAGTCGATGTGGTTCAGATTCGCAACGCGCACGGCCCGCACCACAGCCACCCGAACGGCGAAATCCTGCTGATCTTGCCGCAAACGCCGGCGGCGCGTTTCGATGCAAGGGGATTGGGTTGGAAAGTCTATCCGCCCGGTTCGGCCCATTATCCGACCGTCACCGGCGGCGAGGCGATCGTGCTCTATCTGCTGCCGGGGGGCGCCATCGCCTTTACGAAATAGTCCGGAACCGCCCTATACGCCAAGATATTTGACGTGGGTTTCCGGATTGGCCGCCAGCTCGGCCGCCGGCCCATCATGGACGATGCGGCCCTTGACCATGATGATGGCGCGGTCGCTGATCGACAGCAGTGCCTTCACGTCCTTGTCGACCACCAGGCTGGCGATGCCGGTCGCCTTGATGGCGCGGATCACCGACCAGATTTCCTTGCGAATGAGCGGCGCCAACCCCTCGGTCGCCTCGTCCAGAATCAACAGATCGGGGTTGGTCATCAGCGCCCGACCGATGGTGAGCATCTGCTGCTCGCCGCCGGAAAGCTGGTTGCCCATGTTGGACAGACGCTCGCCCAGGCGCGGGAAGGTGTCGATGATGCGCCCGAAGGTCCAGTCAAGCCGGCCGCCACGGCCCGGCCGCGCCGCCATCATCAGATTTTCGCGCACCGAAAGTGTAGGAAAGATGCCGCGATTTTCCGGCACGAAAGCGATGCCCAAGCGAACGATCTGGTGTGGCGCCATCGGCCGTACGTCCTTGCCCTCGATCCGCACCGAGCCGCGGCTGGGGGGCGTGAGGCCAAGGATCGAGCGCAGCGTCGTCGTCTTCCCCATGCCGTTGCGGCCCATCAGGCAGACGGTTTCGCCCGCGCCGACCGTGAAGGAAACGCCGTGCAGGACATGGCTGGCGCCATAGTGGGTGTGAATGCCGTCGAGCTCCAGGAAGGGGGCGGCGGTCATGCGGCCTCTCCTTCCGCCTCGTCCTCGCCCAGATAGGCTTCCTGCACGGCTTTGCTGGTCCGCACCTTCTCGACCGTGCCGCTTTCCAGCACCCGGCCATTGACCATCACCGTCAGGCGTTGGGCGACAGCGAACACCGCATCCATGTCGTGCTCGATCAGGATGATGGTGTGATCCTTGGCCAGGCGCTGGATCAATTCCACCACCTTGTGCGCTTCCTCGGCGCCCATACCCGCCAGGGGCTCGTCGAGCAGCAGAAGCTCGGGCTCGGTGGCCAACATCATCCCGATCTCAAGCTGGCGCTGTTCGCCATAGCTCATGGCGGCGGCGGTGGCGTGGGCCCGCTGGGAAAGGCCGCACAGTTCGAGTGCCCGCTCGGTCCTTGCCCGGACCGCGTCGTAGCGTGAGGCTGGGCGGAAGAAGCGGAACGAGCTGGGCAGGCGCGACTGTGCGCCGAGCCAACAATTTTCGAACACGGTGAATCGGGGGAAGATGTTGGTCTTCTGGTAGCTTCGTCCGATCCCCAGATGCGAAATGGCGTTGGCCGGTAGGCGGGTGATGTCCTGGCCCTTGAAGTGAATCGAGCCCGAACTGGGCAACAATTCGCCGGAAAGCAGGTTGATCAGCGTCGTCTTGCCGGCGCCATTGGGGCCGATGACCGCATGGACCTCGCCCTTCTCGAAGCCGATCGACACGTCGTCGACCGCCATCAGGGCGCCGAAATGGCGGGAAAGGGCGCGGGTTTCCAAAACGATCTCAGTCATCGGCGGCCTCGGACTTGGGAGCGCGCCGTCCCAGCGAGCGGATAAGCCCGGCGATGCCGTCGGGAAGAAACAGCACTACGGCGATGACGAATCCACCCATGAGCAAGAGCCAGTGATCCCAAAGACTGGAGATGGAATCCTCCAGCATCACCAAGGCCAGCGCGCCGACCACCGGTCCCCAGAGCGTGCCCATGCCGCCCAACAGCACCATGACCAATACGGTGCCCGATTCGTGCCAGCTTAGGTGCGAGGGGTTGATGAAGGCCGAACGCACGACTTCCAGATAGCCGGCCAGACCGGCCAGCGTGCCGGCGATGACGAAGGCCGCCAGCTTGTAGCGGGCCACGTCGTAGCCCAAGGCGCGCATTCGGCCTTCGTTTTCCTTGATACCGACCACCACGCGCCCGAACGGCGAGCGCAGCAAAGTGAGCAGCAGCAGGAAGGCCAGCACCAGGAGAGCGAGGCAGGTGTAATAAAGGACATAGCGGTTGGAAAGATCGAGCAGCACCCAATCGCCGAAGGCAAGCTTGGGTTTCTTGAAAACGTTCATGCCATCGGTGCCGCCCCAATAGCGCTGATCTTTGAAGAAGTAGAACAGCATTTGGGCAAGGGCGAGAGTGATCATGATGAAATAGACGCCGGTGGTGCGGATCGACAGCCAGCCGATCGCCAGGGCGACCAGGGCGGTGATGGCCAGGGCTGCGGGCAGGGAAACTTCTAGGGCGCCGATGCCGGCCTTGTTGGCGAACCAGGCCAGCCCATAGCCCGCCACACCAAAGAAGGCGGCGTGGCCCATACTGACCAGGCCGGCGAAGCCGACCAGGAAATCGAGACTCATGGCGAACAGGCCGAGCACCATGATCTTGGTCATCAGCTTCAGGTAATAGGTCTCGGCTGTCAGGGGAAACAGGGCGGCGCCGGCGATGGCCAGCAGCAGAAGCGCGATCACGGGGCGGGACAGGGCGGGCATCTAGATGGCCCGCCCGAACAGGCCTTGCGGCCGCCACAACAACACCAGAGCCATCACCGCATAGACCACGGTGCCCGAGCCGGTGGGCAAGAGAACCGAGCCGAAGGTGTCGGCCATGCCGATCATCATGGCGCCCAGGAAGGCGCCCTTGATCGAGCCCAATCCGCCGATCACCACCACGACGAAGGAGACGATCAAAATCTCCTCGCCCATGCCGGGATAGACCGAACTGACTGGAGCGTTGACCATGCCGGCGAAGGCGGCCAAGGCGGCGCCCAGCGCGAAGACGATGGCGAACAGGCGGTTGATGTCGAGCCCCAGGGCCTGGACCATTTCCCGGTTGGCGGCGCCGGCGCGGATGGTCATGCCCAGCTTGGTGCGTTGAATCACGACATATAGCCCGGCCGCCAACAACAGGCAGACGAAGGAGATGAACAGCCGGTAGATCGGATAGGCCTGGGTTTCGGTCAACGGAATCGAGGCCGCCAGGAAAGCCGGAATCTTGACGCTCTGCACGTCATTGCCCCACAGGATGGCGCGCAATTCATTGAAAATCAGAATCAGGCCGTAGGTAAGCAGCACTTGATAGAGGTGATCGCGCTTGTAGAGAAAGACGATGCCGAAGCGCTCGACCACCAGCCCAACCAGGACCGAAATCGGGACACCCAACAGAATGGCCAGCCACAGGCTGCCGGTCTTCTCGGCCAGCCAGTAACAGAGATAAGCGCCGATCATGAAGAACGAGCCATGGGCCAGATTGATGATGCCCATGATGCCGAAAATGAGGGTAAGCCCGCTGGCGACCAGAAACAGCAGGAAGCCGTATTGCAAACCGTTCAGGGTTTGGATGAGAAGGTACGAGGTGTCCATGCCGGGGCGTGTTCGGTTACGAGAAGAAGACCCCCCGCCCAAGGCGGGCGAGGGGCCGTCTCGTCAAGCCAAAATCTCACACACTCACATCGAGCAGCCCTTGCCGGGATCGGCCAGCGCCTTATGGGCGATTCCCAGCACGGTTTCCTCGCCGCCCTTGGCGATACGCAGATAGATGTCTTGCACCGGGTTGTGGTTCTTACCCAGCGTGAAGTTGCCGCGTGGGCTTTCGATGGTGGCGCCGGCGATGGCGGCGTACAGGGCCTTGGTTGCCTTGATGTCGCCCTTCACCGCGTCCATGCCCTTGATCAGCATGGTGCCGGCGTCATAGCCTTGAACGGCATAGACATCGGCATCCTTGTTGGCCACGGCCTTGAAGGCGGGACGGAACTTCTTGTTCATCGCGTTGTCGAGCGCGTCGGCGTAGTGCAGCGTGCTCTTGATGCCGTCGGCGGCGGCGCCGGCCTGCTTCAGCACGCCGTCGGTGATGAAGCCCGAACCGTAGAGCGGAATCTTGCCCTGCAGGCCGGCGGCGGCGTAATCCTGGATGAATTTGAGCGCGCCGGCGCCGGCGAAGAAGACGAACACGCCATCGGGCTTGATCGAGGCGATTTCCGTCAGATAGGCCTGGAACTCGACCTTGGGAAAGTCGAGGAAGATTTCCTTGACCACGGTGCCGCCGTTGGCGACGAAGTTTTCTTTGAAGCCACCGGTGGCCTCGTGGCCCGCCGGATAGTTCCAGCTCATCATCACCGCCTTCTTGAGCCCGTCATTGATCATGACCTTGCCGCAAGGATAGGCCGGCTGCCAATTGGAGAAGGACGAGCGGAAGATGTTGGGCGCGCACATCTCGCCGGTGATCTTGCCGGCGCCGGCGTTGGGGCAGATGGTGAGGGTGCCTTCCTCGCGCGCCACGGCGGCCATCGCCTCGGCGACGCCGGAATGGACGGTGCCGATCAAGACATCGACCTTGTCCTTGGTGATCAACTTGGCGGCGTTGTCCTTGGCCTTGGGCGGCGCCGATTCGTCATCGACCTGAATGTATTCGACGTCACGCCCACCCACCTTGCCGCCATTTTCGGCGATCCGTAGCTTGAAGGCTTCGGCGATGTTGACACCGGGGCTGGCGAAGGTGCCGCTGAAGGGCAGCATCAGGCCAATCTTGAGTTTGGCCGCCTGACCGATGGCGAAGCGGGTGGGTATAAAAGAAACCGCCGCGCCGGCCGCCGCGCCCTTCAGGATCGTGCGCCGCGTGGTGGTCAGTCCGTTCTCGTTCATGTCGTAAACTCCCATGTTATCCGTGAAGGCAAGGATCGAAGCCGATTGTTACTGCTCGAACGGAGCGGTCGGCTGGCTTTTTTCTAAAGTAGTCAGAACGATGCCCCGGGTCCAGTGGGAATCGCAAATCCGAGCCTGGAATCAAAGTGTTTCCACCAGCGAAATCTGGAGAAATCAACGCCAGAAGCCGTCGCGATCGACCCGGTGCAGGGCCTCGATTTCGGCGGCGGTCGGTTCGGGCGTCGGGGCGCAATCGGGCAAGAGCTTGAGGTTCCAGCCGGTGTGGTCGCACACATCGGCGATCGAGTGGCCGGGATGGTAGCTGGCCAGATGCAATTCCCGCTCGGGGCCGAAGGGGCGCAGGATCGCCCGGTCAGTTATGACGGCACCGACGCCGCCCCAGGGCAGGCCCGCTCGGCTCCGGCTATCGCCGCCCGCAAGACCGCCCGGCGAGGTGATATAGCTCACCCGTTCGACGAAGCGGTGCTTTTCGTGGTTCATGATCACCACCATCCGTTTCGCCATGCCGGCAATGTCGGCGGCGCCGCCCGATCCGGGCAGTTTGACCTTGGGCTTGCGCCAATCGCCGATATACGAGGAATTGACGTTGCCGAAACGGTCGATCTCGGCTCCGCCGATGAACCCGGCATCGACGCGGCCGCCGGGCAGGGTGCCCATGACCTGCAACAGACCCGAGGCCCAGGCGGCGCCCAACTGGTTCAGGGGATCGCTCATGGTCTGTAGGGTGCCCAAGGCGGGCTGCCGGCGCGCCAATCCCACTTCGAACAGGCCGATGGCGTCCGGGGCGCGGGTGAGGGTGGCGACGCCGAAGGCGGTGATTGGCAGACGCATGCCGATGAACACGACTTCGCGGTTGGCGATCTCGCGTGCCGTGGCGATGATCATCAGTTCCTGGGTCGAGTAGGGGGCTTGGCTCATGTCACGAGGCCCCATAATTGGCGGGAACCGACAGGGCCTGCTCGCGGATGCGTAGCGCCTCGACCCGCCGGCCCAGCTTAGCCAGATACCCCTCGGGGCTGCCCGGCTCGAACACCCATTCCTTGAGCCAGGCCTGAAAGCTTTCCGGCTCGCGGCTTAGGCGGTGATAGTCGGTGAAGAAATCGCCGTCGCGCTTCCAATGTCCGGCCAGGGGCGAAGGGTGTTGGCCGCAGGGCGTATGGACGACGGCGGCCACGCGAAAACCCGGCACAATCACCCGGTTGGGGTCCGAGGCGATCACCTCGGACGCCACGATCTGGTCGGCCAGCAGGATCACCCGCTCGGCCGCCATGCCCGCCTCTTGCATGACGCCCAGATTGCCCCAGACATGGGAATCGCCGTTGGCGGCGGCGCGCTGCACGGAAAGAAAGGCCACGTCGGGCCGAAGCGGGGGAATGAGGGCGATCGGCGTCTTGGTGTAAGGGTCCTCGGCCTTAAGGATCTTCGGGTTCGAGGCCATGATGTCGGAACCCAGAATGGTGCGCACCGGCACATAGGGCGCGCCATAGGCTCCGGCCCACAACGCCAACGCCAACGTGAAATTCGAGTAATCCTCGATGGCGATGGGGTGGGGCAGACCCTGCTCGACGGCGCGGCGGTAATTATGGCCCAGCCCGGCCGAAACATTGCCCATCCAGGCGCCCACCACCTTGGCGATGCAGCCGGCGCCGATCAGCATATCTCCCACCATGTCCGAAATGGGGGCGACCGAGGTGAGGTTGCGCTTGCCTTGCCGGATGATCTCGTGCGCGGCGGCGAAGGGGATCGCCTGCTCCAGCCCGGCGCCCAGAACCACCTGATCGCCGTCGCGCACCAGCGTCCGCACCGCTTCGGCAAGGGTGGTGAGTTTGGTGCTCATCGGCTTGCTAGGTCCGAAGCTTGAAGCGTTGAATTTTCCCGGTGGCGGTTTTCGGCAGTTCGGCCACGAAATGGAACCAGCGCGGATATTTGTAGGGGGCGAGGCCTCCCTTGCAATGCGCCTTCAGTTCTTCCTCGATCGCCGGTTCGCCGGCGACACCCTGCTTCAAGACGATCCAGGCTTCGGGTTTGACCAGCCCATCGGCGTCGGCCCGGCCGACAATGGCGGCCTCCAGCACCTTGGGGTGCTCAACCAGCTTGGCCTCGATCTCGAAGGGCGAGCACCAGATGCCCCCCACCTTCAGCATGTCGTCGGTGCGGCCGCAGTAATGGAAGTAGCCCTGCTCGTCCTTGATGTAGGTGTCGCCGGTGTTGAGCCAATCGTCGGCCAGCATGGTCTCCTTGGTCTTTTCCGGCTGGTTCCAGTAATAGGCAGCGGTCGAAGGGCCGCGAATATGCAGCTTGCCCGAATCACCCATCTTGGCGATCTGGCCGCTGTCATCGACGATGCGGGCCTCGTAGCCCTGGACCAGCTTGCCTGAGGTGCCGGCTTTGATGTCGCCCGGGCGGTTGGCGATGAAGATGTGCAGCGCCTCGGTCGAACCGATGCCGTCCAGAATATCGAGTCCGGTTTTTTCTTTCCAGCGCCGGAGAATGTCGCCCGGCAAGGCCTCGCCGGCCGAAACGCAATAGCGGATGGACGCCAAATCGGCCTTGGTCTGCTCCATTGCCTGAAGCTGGGCGGCATAAAGCGTCGGAACGCCGAAATAGAGGGTCGGCTTGTATTTGGCGATGATGGCGAAGGTGCTGTCGGGCGTCGGGCGCGGCTCCAAAAGGACCGCCTCGGCGCCGACATGCAGGGGAAAGGTCATGGCGTTGCCCAGACCATAGGCGAAGAACAGTTTGGCCGCCGAAAAGAAGATATCGTTTTCACGAATGCCCAGCGTCGCAACGCCGTAATGATGGGCGGTGACGGGAATGTCGCGTTGGCGATGCACGGCGCCCTTCGGCCGTCCGGTCGAGCCCGAGGAATAGAGCCAGAAGCATTCTTCTTCGGCCCCGGCCGGATACGGGGCAAGGACATCGGAGACCGACGCCATCATCGACAGGAACGTCTGGGCCTCGCCCTCGACTTTCAGGATTTCGGGCGGCTTGCGCTTGACGATGGTCAGCGCCGGCTCGGCCTCGGCGGCGAATTCGGGCGAATAGATAAAGGCCTGGCAGGCGGAATCCTCGATCATGTAGGCGTAGTCGCTGGCGCGCAAAAGCGTGTTCAGGGGCACCGGCACCACGCCGGCCTTGATGGCGCCCCAGAAGAGATAGAAGAAGGCCGGGCAGTCCTTGACGACCATCAGCATGCGGTCGCCCCGGCGCAGGCCCAGTTCCTGCAAGAGATTGCCGGCGCGGTTGACGTTGGCGGCCAGCTCGGCATAGGTCACTTGCGCCTGATCGGAACGGATGGCGATTTTGGCGCCGCGGCCTTCCGCGACATGCCGGTCGATGTAAGGTACGGCGACGTTGAAATTGGGCGAGAAGACTAGGCGCGTGGATGCGCCGCTCCCCTCGATGGCAAAACTGTGATCCTTCATGACGTCGCCCCCTGCCACTCTTCTTGCCTAGCCGAACCGCACATACTCGAAATCGACCGGCTGGTCGTTGATGCCCTTGGCCGGCGGCGCGATCCAATTGGCCATCTTGCCGCGTTCGGTCACCGGGCGCATCAAGGATTGCACATAGGTCCGGTCCTCGGCGCTGGGCAGCCATTCGCCGTGGCGGTGCGTCCATTCCGCCTCGCCGATCACCTGGCCGTCGGGCGTGGCCTTGATTTCGGCAAAGGCGCCGATACCGCGATGGAAGGCGCGGTGCGGAATCTTCAAGCGGAAATCGATGCCGTGATTGGCGATGATTCGGTTCCAGCGCTCGACGCCCTTCTGGCAATCGGCGATGTAATCGTCGCGCAAGCGTTCGTTAATGGCGGTAAGGGCCGGGGCTTCCTGGCGGACGATGCCATTCTCACCCAGGGCCTCGATCGGATAGCGATCGTTGGCCAAGACGTGATCGTCGGCAAGCTTCGCCTCATGAAACCGGCCCTTCAGCCCCTCGGTGAAATAGTTGGCGGCGTTGGTGGAAATCTCTTGGCCGAACAGATCGACCGATACCGAGAAATGGAAATTGAGATATTTCTGGATGGTCGGCAGATCGATGGCGCCCTGGGCGCGCACATCGTCGGTCCTGTTCTGGCGCATGATCTCGCAGGCGCGCTGAATGATCCGGCCGATCCCGTTTTCGCCCACGAACATGTGGTGCGCCTCTTCGGTCAGCATGAAGCGGCAGGAGCGCGACAAGGGATCGAAGCCCGATTCGGCCAGCGAGGCCAGTTGGTACTTGCCGTCGCGGTCGGTGAAGAAGGTGAACATGAAGAACGACAGCCAATCCGGCGTCTTCTCGTTGAAGGCGGCCAGGATACGCGGCTTGTCGGGGTCGCCGGAATGGCGCTCGAGCAGCGCTTCGCCCTCCTCGCGGCCGTCGCGGCCGAAATAGGCGTGCAGCAGATAGACCATCGCCCAGAGATGGCGGCCTTCCTCGACATTGACCTGGAAGAGGTTGCGCAAATCGTAAAGCGAGGGGCAGGTTTGGCCCAAATGGCGCTGCTGCTCGACCGAGGCCGGCTCGGTATCGCCTTGGGTCACGATCAGGCGGCGCAGATTGGCGCGGTATTCGCCGGGCACCTCCTGCCAGGCGGGTTTACCCTTGTGCATGCCCATCGGCACCACGCGGTCCTTTTCAGGCGGCGCCAGGAAGATGCCCCAACGGTAATCGGGCATGCGGACATGGCCGTAATGGGCCCAGCCATCGGGTTCGACGCTGATCGCGGTGCGCAGATAGACGTCGAGAGTCTGGCTTTCGCTGGGCCCCATATCCTTCCACCAATCGATGAAGGCGGGCTGCCATTGTTCCAAGGCGCGCAACAGGCGCGGGTTGTTGGCGAGATCGACATTGTTGGGAATCTTGCCGGCGAGATCGACCGTCATGCCTAGACCCTCCGCTTGTCCAAGGCCGCTTTGCGGCCGGTGCCGTACAGTTTAAGCGCCCCATCCGGTCCGGCGGCGTTGGGGCGCTGGAAGATCCAGTTCTGCCAAGCCGAGAGGCGGGCGAAAATCTTGGTCTCCAGGGTCTCGGGGCCGGCGAAGCGCAGCGAAGCCTCAAGCCCGGTGAGGGCGTCAGGCGAATAGCTCGCCCGCTCCTCGATGGCAAGGCGGACTTCGTCGTCCCAATCGATGGCGTCGGGAATGAAGGTCACCAGACCCAGTTCGTCGGCCGCCTGGGCGTCGAGCGGCTTGCCGATTTCGGCGCGCAAGGCGGCCACCGCTTGCGCATCGCCGATAAATCGGGTCTCCAGGCGGGTAAGCCCGTTGCCCATGGCGAGCGGCCCGAAATTCATGCCCGAGAGGGCGAGGCTGGGGGCGGGATCGCCGCCATCGAGCATGAAGGAGCGGTCGGCGGCCAGGACCATTTCCAGAAGCGTACCGGCAAAGCCGCTTCCCGGCTCGACCAAAGTGAAGATCGAACGCGCCGACGCATCCAGGCGCTTCAAGACCCGCCGCCAATAAAGGGCGATCTCGCGCACCAGCCAATCCTTGGCGTTCGCCAGAAGCAACGCATCGGCCTCAAGAACCCGGGCCGGATCGGCCTGGCTCTTTATCACCCAGGAGCCGATTTCCAGCTCGTTGAAACGCAGCCGCAGCATGGCGTCGTCGAACTCGCGCGCCAGGGCCAAGGGCCAAAAGGCGGCGCCTTCGGCCTGGATGCCGGCGGCGTCGCGGGGCAGGCGGGTCAGCCCCTTGATCAGGAAGGTCGCGGCGCCAATGGCGCGGTCGATCGACAGCTCCAGATTCGGATAGGTCCAGCGGTCGCCCTCGATTTTCCGGTCGAGCGGGGGAAGGGCGATCCCCTTGGCGCCCTTGGGGCGGTCGGAGGCGGCGGCGCGCTCGCGGGCGCGGGCTTTGGCGGCGTCTAGAAGCTTGGTGCGGGGTACGATTTCGTCCACCAGGCGCCATTCCACCGCCCGCTTGCCCTTGATGCCTTCGACCAGGGTGCAGAAGACATCGGCGCGGTCGCGGCGCACCCGGCGCTTGTCGACTAGGCGCGTCAGGCCGCCGGTGCCGGGCAGAACCGCCAAGAGCGGCACTTCGGGCAGCGACACCGACGACGAGCCATCGTCGGCCAGGATGATGTGGTCGCAGGCCATCGCCAATTCATAGCCGCCGCCGGCCGCCGTGCCGTTGACGGCGCAAATCCAGGCCTGGCCGGAATGGGCCGAGGAATCCTCAAGGCCGTTGCGGGTCTCGTTGGTGAATTTGCAGAAATTCACTTTGTGGTGATGGCTGGCGATGCCCAGCATGCCGATATTGGCGCCGGCGCAGAAGACGCGATCCTTGGCCGAGGTGACGATCACCGCGCCGATCTCGGGATGCTCGAAGCGCAGGCGCTGAGCCGCATCGGCCAATTCGATGTCGACCGAGAGATCGTAGGAATTGAGCTTCAGCGAATAATCGCCCGGCCGAAGCCCGCCATCTTCCTGGATATCGAGCGTGAGAAGGGCGACCGGCCCCTCGAAGGCGAGTTTCCAGTGCTTGTAGCGATCGGGGGCGGTGTCGAAACGAACCTCGGGTTCCATGCGGCGCTCCTAGCGGGAGGTGAATGGTCTTGAAATAGGCATCGCCCCATCAATATGCAATTCGGTACTGAGTTACCTATTTACAGTTTGGCGAATCCCCGCCATGCTGTCAATGAACGGATATCATTTGGGGATCATGAGTCTTACCGACCATAAGATTGGGCAGGATTTCATCATCCGCATAGCCAAGGCCGACGATGTGCCGGCCGTCGTGGCGATGGATGAGGCGGTCACCGGGCTGGCCAAACCCGACTATTGGCAAGACATTTTCGACCGTTACGGAGGGCGGCGGCGCGGCCGCTATTTCCTGGTCGCCGATCATGAAGGCACCATGGTGGGCTTCATCATCGGCGAAGTCCGCGCCTGGGAATTCGGCTCGCCGCCCTGCGGCTGGGTCTTCACCCTCAGCGTCGACGACAAGCTGCGGCTGGGGGGGATCGGCACGGCTCTTTTCCAGGCGGTCTGCGACGCCTTCCGCAAATATGGGGTCACCAAGGTGCGCACTACGGTGGCGCGCGACAACGACCTGGTGATGTCGTTCTTCCGCAGCCAGGGCATGATGGCCAGTTCCTTCCTCCAGCTTGAAATCGATGTGGCGTCATGAGGCTGCAAAAGGCCACCCGCTGCGCCTTGTACGCGGTCTTGGAGCTGGCCTCCGAGCCCGATCGCCAGATGTCGGCCAACGAGATCGCCGAGAAGTACGGCATCTCCACCAATCATCTGGCCAAGGTGTTGCGCAATCTGGGCCGGGAAGGGCTGGTCGAGGCGGTGCGCGGCGCCGGCGGCGGCTATCGCTTTGCCGGCAATCCCAAGCGCACCACGCTGTTGGATGTCATCCGGCTGTTCGAGACCGTGGAAACGGTGTCGTCGGGCGAGCGCGAACCCGGCGACGAGACCCCCGAGGGCAAGGCCCTGTCCCAGGTGATCGAGGAAATCGAGGCCACCGAGCGCGCCACCCTCAACTCGATCTCGCTTGCCACCATGCTGAAACTGGTGGGGCGGCACGGGGCGGCCTAACCGCTACCTCTTTATCCGCGTCAGGATTCGGCCGGCCATATCAAGCACCGCGCGATCGCAAGCGTCCGTGATGTAGCCGTAGGGATTGCTGCAAGAAACCCCCACGACGTAACGGCCCTTGGAAAATTCCAGATCGATGTGCTGGCCCACTTCGCCGCTGGGCTTTTCCAGAAAGGAAAGCAGGCCGGGAATCGGGTGAAGCACCAGCCGCTCCGCCGATCGGGTGTCGCGATCCAACGTTAGGAAGGTTTGGGCCGAGCCCGTATCGGAGAAGGGGTAGATGGTGACGTCGAGAACCTGCCCTGGCGCCTGGCGCAAGGCGTAGCGGCGCAGCAGAAGCTTGGGCGGGTCCAATTGCTGAACCAGGAAATCGCGCAGTGTCGGGGTGGCGACATCGATTCCTTCGACGCGGCTGAACGATCCCCATTCCGGCGGGCCGACCGCGGTTCCCAGAATCGGGCCATAAGGTCCGCCCTCCTTGGGAAGCAAGGCCGTCTCGGCGGGTAGGGACGGTGTGGTGAGCCTTCCGGCCCATAGCGTCTCGACCCGTTTGATCATCGGCGCCGCCAAGCGCGCGAGGGCGGCGGGCGACAAGACGCGTGCGTCGGTCCAATGGCTGAGCCGAAGGATGAACGGCCCAAGCTGGATGCGTAGACTCGATCCCATCGGTTCGCGGCGCTGGTAATAGCGGCTGGCGTGGCCCAACGCGGGACCCTTGGTCGAGCTTCCGTAAGCACGACTGTCCGACGGCGCCAGATCGCGGAAGGCTGCGGCTGCGGCCGTCTCGCTTTCATATAGGGAAAGGGCGCCGATCAGCCGGTCGGCATTGTTGTCTTCGATTCGCCGAAAGGTTTGCAAAACCAGGGTCTTCAGGCCGGGCGCCGGGTCCAGGGTTCCCATGAATTCGGGAGGCTGCGGCCACCACAGGTCGGTCGAACCGAATTCGGCCTCGATTTCCTCGTCCCGGACCAGGGCGACCAGCAGCGTTTCCGGGGCGAGAGGCTTGGCGGGTTCCGCCAATGCCGGCCCGGCGGCGCAATAGCCGCCCAGCAGCGCCAACGCCAGGGTTCGAAGGAAACGCATGAAAGATGCAAAGCCATCCCGATTTTGCCGGAATCATCCTACAGTCCGGCCCGCCGATCAATCGCCGCGTTGGCTCGATGATGGCGGTCAAAACAGCATGGTGACGTGGAAGGAATCGTCCTCGCGCTCGACCGTCACCTTGTCGCAGGCGGCTTTGGCCAGGCGGATCATCTTGGTGTTGTTGGCCAAGATCTCGGCGGTGAAGCCGATCAGGCCGCGCGCCTTGGCGAACTCCATCATGCGTGTCTGGAGCGCGCCGCCCAAACCGGTGCCCTGCCATTCGGGCGCAATCATGAAGGCGGTTTCCGCCAGATTGGTCGACTGGTTGACGAAATAGCAGGAACTGCCGACCAGATGCTCGTGTTCGCGCGGGCCGGTGGTGGCGACGAAGGCGGCTTCGTTCTCATAGTCGACGTTGCACAGGGCCTGGGTCTCGGCAAAGGTGAGGGAACGCAGGCGGCGGAAGAAGCGGGTGTAGACGTCGTCCTGGCTCATCTTGTGGAACAGGGCCTGAAGGGCGGTGGCGTCACTGGCACGGGCGGGGCGGATCAACACCTTGCGCTGATCCTTGAGCTTGACGGTCCGCTCTTCCTCGATCGCATAAGCGGCGCCATGGGCGACGAATTGGTCGGCATGGACGTAGCCCAGCCGCTTGGCCTCCTCCAACAGCCAGGGGCGGAATTTCGGATCGGCGATCTCGATCAAGGCCAATGCGCGTTCGCGGATCGATTTGCCGAACAGATAGGCGATTCCATGTTCGGTGACCACGTAATGGATGTCGGAACGGGCGATGCCGACGCCTTCGCCGGTTTCCAGGAGAGGCCGAATGCGCGAGGATTCGCCGTCATCGGTGGTCGAGGTCAGGCAGAGGATCGGCTTGCCACCCTTCGAACGGGCGGCGCCGCGCACGAAATCGGGCTGGGTGGAGACGCCGCCATAGAAGGCGCCGCCGAACTGATCGACGCAGGTTTGCCCGGTAAGATCGACAGCGAACGCCTGGGTGATCGATACCATGCGGGCGTGCCGGGCGATGATGTGCGGATCGCAGATCTGCTCGATCGGCTGGAAGTCGAACAGGGGATTGTTGTCGATCAGGTCGTAAAGCCGCCGGCTGCCCAGGCAATAGCTGGCGACAATGCGCTCGGCATGTTGCGATTTTTCGGCCCCCGTGATGATGCCCTGCTCGACCAGGTCGACCACGGCATCGGTAATGACGTCGGAATGGATGCCAAGATGGCGGCGGTCCGACAGGTATTTCAAAGCCTCGTTGGGAATGCGGCCCAGTCCGATCTGCAAGGTCGAGCCGTCATCGATGATGCCGGCAATGTAGCGGGCGATCTGACGGGCGACGGCGTCGGCCGGCGCGTGGGCGTATTCGATGATCGGCGTATCGACCTCGACCAGATGATCGATCCGCGACAGCGGCACGAAGGTGTCGCCCAGGGTGCGCGGCATGTTGGGGTTGACCTCGGCCACCACCATGCGGGCATGGCGCACGACGGCGGCGGTGATGTCGACCGATACGCCCAGGCTCACATAGCCATTGGCGTCGGGCGGCGAAACCTGGATGAAAGCGACGTCGATGGGGATACGCCCATTCGCCAACAGCTTGGGGACTTCCGAGAGCGCCACCGGAATGTAATCGGCCTGGCCGGAGGCAACCAGATGGCGATCATCGCTGCCGACAAAAAAGGCTTTATGCCGGTACTGGCTCTTGGTGCCGTTGTCGGGCACGGCGCCGGTGGTGAGGAAGTGAAACAACGTCACGTCGGGCGGCGGGGATTCCAGCCCTTCCAGGGCCCCAACCAAGGCTCGCGGCGTGGCGCAGGCGGTGCCGACGAAGATATTTTGGCCGGGTTTGACCATCCGCGCCGCTTGGGGGGCCGTGACGAGTTTTTCCGCCCACGACGCGGAATAACCGTTTATTTTCAAGAGCGAGTCCATCTTGGGTCATCCCCTCCGGACAATAGCAATAAATTTTTTATGTATAACTGGGTGCCTGAAGTCTTGAGCAAAGTCAATCCGATCGGGAAGGGGCGCGAAAAAAAACCGCCGGGATACCGTCCGGCGGTTTCATTGCTCGTGGTGGAAAAAAATCAGCCGGTTCGCACTTCGGCCAGAAACTGCTCGACGGTGCTTTGAAGGTTGGTGCTTTCGGTCTTGATTTCGCCGGTGGCGGCGCTCACCGTTTGGGCGGCGCGCCCAGTTTCGGCGGCCATGCCGGCGACGCGACCGATATTGGCCGAAACTTCGGTGGTGCCCGCCGAGGCCTGCTCGATGTTGCGGGCGATCTCGGACGCGGCTTGGTCTTGCTCGTTCACCGTGGTCGAGGCTTCGTTCAACAAGACGTCGACCTTGGTGATGATCTCGGTGATGGCGCCGATGGCGGAAACGGCTTCGCGCGTTTCGTTTTGGACCGAGCTGATCTGACTGGCGATTTCCTCGGTCGCGCGGGCCGTCTGCCCGGCCAGACTTTTCACTTCGTTGGCAACCACGGCGAAACCCTTGCCGGCCTCGCCGGCCCTGGCGCTTTCAATGGTGGCGTTCAAGGCCAAGAGATTGGTCTGCGAGGCAATCGAATTGATGAGTTCGCCGATCTCGCCGATCTTGCGCACCGCTTCGGCCAAGCCCTCGATCTTTCGGTTGGTGTTTTCGACGTCGGTGACGGCGTTGCGGGCGATTTCCGCCGCGTTGCGAATGCGCTCGGCGATGGCGCGTATCGAATCGGAAACCTGGGCGGTCGCCGACGAAACATTGGCGACGTTGGCGGCGGCCTGCTCGGTGGCGGCTGCCGCCGAGGTGCTGGCCTCCTCGGTTTGGTTGGCGTTCGAGGTCAGCAACGACGCCGAATCGCCCAAATGCAGCACGGTATCGCGGATGCGTTCCAGCAGACTGCGAATGCTTTCGTCGAATCGACGGGTGGCCTGGCCGACGCGTTCGGCCTCGGTGGCACGGCGTTCGGCCTCGGTGCGCTCATGCTCGTTCTTGGCGGCGATTTCGATCAGGCTTTGCCGCCACTGGTCGAGCGCCTTGGCCAAGGGGCCGATTTCGTCGCCCCGATCGGCGCCGACGATGCTGTGGCCGGTGTTGCCGCCGGCCAAGACCTGCACCGAACCGACCAACCCGGCGATGGGGCCGGTGATCGAACGCGCGACGGCGACGGCGCCGATCAAGGTCAGGAGAAGGATGGCCGCGCCAACCCCCAACGTAAGCCATTTCGACGTCGCATAGCGCGCCTCGGCTTCGCCCGCGATGCTGGCGGCATGCTGATTGTGCTTTTCCAGAAGTTCGGTGGCGAATTTCTTGGCGTTGTTGTAGACGGGCAGGGCGGTTGCCGTCACATGGATGCCCAATTCGGCATATTTGTCGGTCTTCCCCAATTCGGCGCCGGCCAGCATGCCATCCTTGTTGAATTTGACCAGGGCTTCTTCGAATTGACGGGCGGCGTCGGGAAACAAACCGCTGGCCGGACTTGCCTTGTAGTCCTTCCAGGTCGCGTCGAGTTTGGCCACCAATTTCTCCACCGCCTCGGTATGCAATGTGGTCGGGTGATTGTGATATTTTGCGGCCGGCAAGACATCCCAGTGCAGGGTCGCCGCCAGAAGTTGCCGGTAGGCGTCCTGAATGGTCTCGTTGACGCTGGCCATCTGCTGGACCGGCTTCAAGCCTTCGGCCTGCGAACGGCCCAGCATGGTGTTGAGCTGGGCGCTCGAATTGAGCCCGATCGCGCCGACGACCACGAGGGCGATCACCGCCATGGTGACCATGAGGCTAAGGCGGACGGCGATTTTCAAATTGGCGAACATGGGTACTCCCCCTCGGTTGTTCCGGCGGCGCAATTGGGTCGGGCCCGACGCATTCTGGGCAGCGCAAGTTAATATTCGATTTATCAGTTATTGTCTTTGCAGCGAAACCCAAGCGCGAAGAGAGGATCAAATTGTAACGATATGCAGATGAATGCAATAGTTTTTCATGGGAATATCGGGGAAACTCCGGCACCACCAAGCCGGGCCGCCCATTGTCAGGTGAGGCCGCTTTGATTATAACCCTGCCACTGTCGCCAAGCGCCTTCCGATTGGAAAGGGGCGCTCAAACCGAAGGGGACCGTTATGGATTTTGCCACAGCTCGCCGCGCCATGGTTTCCAATCAACTTCGCCCCGCCGGGGTGGTCGACGAGGCGTTGTTGGCGGCGATGGGCTCCATCCCGCGCGAATCCTTCGTTCCCAAGGCCTTGCGCTCGGTGGCCTATCTCGCCGACGACTTGGCTTTGGCGGAGGGTCGTGTGCTTATGGCGCCTCTTGTCACGGCTCTCCTGTTCCAGACGGCGGCGATCCGCCCCACCGACCTCGTGCTCGAAATCGGTTCCGGCGTTGGCTATGGCGCCGCCATTCTTTCGCGGCTGGCCAATACGGTGGTGGCCCTGGAAAGCGATGGTGGTATGGCCGAACAGGCCGGCCGCGCCATGGCCGCCCTTTCGATCGATAATGTCGCCATCGTCACCGGCCCTTTGCACATGGGCTATCGTCCGCAGGCGCCATTCGACGCCATTATCGTTTCGGGGGCGGTCGATCGGGTTCTCGACGACCTGCTCACCCAACTGGCCGATGGCGGAAGGCTGGTAGCCTTGGTCGATAACCGGGGCGGCATGGGCCGGGGAACCCTTTTCACCCGAAGGGAAGGGGCAATCGGCCGGCGCGAGGTCTTCGACGCGGCAACCGCCAAGTTGGCCGAATTCGAAAATCCCAAAGGTTTCGTGTTCGCTTAAGCATTCCTTAATATTGCCCTATTTAGTGTTTCGGGCTAGGTTCTGGCCCTAGATAATGGTATGGTCTTGGCTCATTCGGGGAGCGGCAGGGTGTTGATGAGGGGATCGGTTTCGCAAGCGGCCTTAGCGGCGGCCTTGTTCTGGGGTTTCTCGGGCGGTTTGGCCCAGGCCCAAACCTTTGAAGAGGCCCTGGCCCAGGCCTATGCCACCCATCCGTCGCTCCAGGCCAAGCGCGCCAAGCTGCGTGCCACCGACGAGCTGGTGCCGCAGGCGATTGCCAATTGGCGCCCGTCGGTCACCGCGAAGACCGATGTCGGCAAGGTAATGCAAGAAAGCAACCTGTCGAACCCAAAGGAGCAAAAACGCACCTACCGTATGGGTCAGGTGGCGGTGACCCAGCCGCTCTTTCGTGGCGGCAAGACCTTGGCCGCCACCGACAAGGCGGAAGAGGCGGTCCTGGCCGAGCGCTCGTCGCTTGCGGTAACCGAACAGCAAGTGCTGCTCGATGCCGCGACCGCCTATCTCGATAATCTGCGCGATCAGGCGGTGCTCGACCTCAACATCAGCAACGAGCAGGTGTTGCGCCGCCAGCTCGAGGCGACCCGCAACCGGTTTCAGGTGGGCGAAATCACCCGCACCGACGTTTCCCAATCCGAGGCGCGCTTGGCAAAGTCGCTGGCGGACCGGGTCAAGGCCGAGGGTGATCTCAAGGTTTCGCGCGCCGTCTTCAAGAACCTGATCGGCGACGCGCCGCACGGTCTGCGCAAGCCGTCGATGCCGAACAGCCTGCCCGGTAACGAGGAGGAGGCGGTTCGCCTGGCCATGGAGGCCAACCCGAGTGTCGTATTGGCCGAGCACACCGAACGCTCGGCCCGGCACAATATCGATTTGGTGCGCGGCGATCTTTTTCCGTCCTTGTCGGTAACCGCCGACGCCAACCGCACCTTGCGGTCCACCGCCTACAATTCGCGGACCCAGACCGCCGAAATTATCGCCACCTTGAATATTCCCATCTACGAGGGGGGCGCGGCGACCTACTCGAAATTGCGCGAAGCCAAGCAGACGGCCGGTCAACGGCGTCTGGAAATCGATCAGGCCCGGCGCAGCGCGGTCGAGACGGCAACCAAGGCCTATGAGAATCTCACCGCAACGCGGGCGCGCATCCGCGCCCTCGATTCCCAGATCAATGCCGCCGAAATCGCGCTCGATGGCGTGAAACGCGAGGCCGAGGCGGGAACCCGCACGGTGCTCGACGTTCTCGATTCCGAGCAGGAATTGCTGGATGCCCGCGTCAACCGCGTCAAATCGGAACGCGACGAATTGGTGGCGGCCTACTCGCTCAAGGCCGCGATCGGGCAATTGACGGCGCGGGGGCTCGGCCTGCCGGTCGAACCCTTCGATCCCGAGGCGAATTACCAGAAGGTGCGCTCTAAGATCTTCGGGGCTCCGGTCGAGCCGGTGGATGGGAAGCCATGAGGTTCCCCGTCGATCCGATTGGCAGGCGGGAGCGGATTGACGTAATCTGGTTTCAACGGTTTTCCGGACCCGGTCCGGCATCGAGGCGGATGTTCGCATCATGAGCGACGAAAAGGCCCAGCAGCAAGAACCGTCGATGGAGGACATTCTGGCCTCGATCCGGCGGATTTTGTCCGAGGACGAGGCCGAACAGGCCGCCCAGCAACAGGCGCAGCCCGAGCCCCTCCCGGAACCCGAACCCCTCCCGGAACCGGAGCCCTTGCCGGAACCCGAGCCGATGCCCGTTGAGGAAGAGGTGCTCGATCTCGAAGTGGCGCCTGAACCAGAGCCCGAACCGGAGCCCGAGCCGGAACCCGAACCCGAACCCGAACCCGAACCGATGGCGCTCGAAGAGGAGGTCCTCGATCTCGGCGAGACGATGACCGAGGAGGCGCCGGCCGAAGAGGTTCTGGAACTGGGCGAGGCGATGCCCGAGCCCATTCCGGAGCCCGAACCGGCCTTTGAATTGCCGGCGGCCAACGTCATGGAAACCGGCTTCACGCCCGAGCCGGAGCCGGTCTTCGAGGCGCCCGAGCCGCCGCCCCCGCCCTTGCCGCCGCCAAGGCCGCCCGAACCGCCCTTGCTGTCGGCCGAGGTCGAGGCCAATTCGACCAATCTCCTGGCCCAGCTTGCGCGCGCGGTGGCGCGCGAACGTGGTATCGGCGTCGGTGTCGGCGGCGGGATCACGCTCGAAGACATGGTGCGCGAACTGCTGCGTCCCATCCTCAAGGATTGGCTGGACGCCAACCTGCCCTACCTGATCGAACGGATGGTGAAGCAGGAAATCGAGCGTATGGTCGATCGCACCGCCCGTTATTAAGCGGTTTCCCTAGAGGCACGAATTAGATGGCAGCCGCCGGGGCGCTGGAATCATCCATGCGTTCGGGCAGGAGCGGACAGAACGCGCCTTCGCCGCCCAGCCGGTCATAGAGATCGGCCAGCGCCATGTCGACGGTGGCGAAATGGTTCTTGCGCCCCCCGATGATGTCGTAAAGGCCGGTCTGGTGCATCACCTGCAAAATCTGGCGCTTCAAGCCCGAAAAAACCAGCGTGATGCCGTTTTCCTTCAGGCGCAGGGTCAGATGGCGCAGAACCTCTTCCCCCGAGGCGTCGATCTGGTTGATGCCGTCGCCCACCACCAGAACATATTGCGCCTCGGGTTTGGCCGCGACCGCCGCCAGGAGTTCATCCTCGAAATAGGCGACATTGGCGAAATAGAGCTGACCGTCGAAGCGGATCAGGATCATTCGCGGATCGTTGGGAAGATCGGGGTGAACGGCAAGATCGCGCAACGTGCCATCGTCGAAACGCCCCAACAGCGCGACACGCGGACGCATCGTGCGGTAAAGGAAGAGCAGCACGGCCAGCGTGGCGCCGAAGAAAATGCCAAGATCGAGTTGCGGGGCAAATCCCAATGTTGCAGCGAAGGTGATCGCCGAGGCGACACCGTCATGACGGTTGGCGCTCCAGGCGTGTCGCATGGCCGGGAAATCGATCAGCCCGCCGACCGCCATCATGATGATCGCCGCCAGCACCGCCTGCGGCAAATGGAAGAGCAGGGGCGTCAAGAACAGGAGCGCCACCACCACCATCATCGCCGAAACCAGTGAGGCCAAGCCGGTTTTTGCCCCGGCGCTGTAATTGACCGCCGTGCGCGAAAAGGAGCCCGAACTTGGATAGGCCTGGGCGAGGCTGCCCAACAGGTTTGCCAAACCTTGTCCGATCAGTTCCTGGTTGGGATCGATGCGGTCTTTAGTCTTGATGGCGATCGCCTTGGCGATCGAGATCGCCTCGGTGAACCCGACGAGCGCGATGATGAGCGCACCGGGAAGAAGCGTGATCAGGGTATTAACGTCGGTTACGGGCAAGGCGACGCTGGGAAGGCCGGCCGGAATCGCGCCGACCACGCTGCCGCCCAGCCCTTGGTAATCGATCAGCCAACTGATGGCGGTCGTGAGCGCCACCGCCGCCAGCACGCTGGGGAATTGGGGCCACCATCGCTTGAGGCCGGCCATAAGAACCAGTGCGGCAATGCCGAAGGCCAGGGTCGGCCAATGGGTTCGCGGGAGTTCGAGCAACATGGTGCCGATGTCGACTAGAAAACGATCGCTGCGTTCGATCGGCAGCCCCAGGAATTTTGGCAGTTGGGATAGGGCGATGATGATGGCGGCGGCATTGGTGAAGCCCACGATCACCGGGTGCGAGAGAAAATTGACCACGAAGCCCAGACGGAAAATGCCCAGAGCGAACTGGATGACGCCAACCATCATGGCCAGAAGGATGGCAAGAATCGGAAAAACGTCGTCGCCCGGGAGCGCGTGGCCCATAAACGTCGAGGCGGTCAGGAGCGAGACCACCGCTACCGGGCCGGTCGCCAGATGTTTGGAGGAGCCGAAAAGCGCACCCACCACCACCGGCACCAGAGCGGCATAGAGCCCGTAATGGGCGGGCAGTCCGGCAAGCTGGGCATAGGCCATCGATTGCGGTATCAGCACCAGAGACACGGTGACGCCGGCAATCAGATCGGCTTTAAGGATCTCCGGAGTGATCGGAAACCAGCAGCGAAAGGGAAAAAGCGCGCAAAGTCGGGAATCGGCGCCGGCCCGGCGGGCGGGCTCGGTGTCGGAAGCTGATCGGGCCTTTACCTTGGATGTGGGCAAGCCATTCCCCAATTTTAACTTTAGGTGATGCTCATAGAAGGTTTGTCATCTTGCAAGAAAAAACTGTGAAACCGTGCCGATAATGGCACAGTCACGGTTATCACCTTGATCTTTTAGCCGCTCTTTGCGATTCTCTCGGCCCTTTTCCGGGCTCTCCAAAGGATACGCGCGTGCTCGACAAGACCTACCATCCCCAAGAGGTCGAACCCCGCCATTACGATTCGTGGGAAAAGGCCGGCGTTTTCGCCGCCGACACCGGGTCGGGCAAGACGCCTTACACGATCATGATGCCGCCGCCCAATGTGACGGGCAGCCTGCATATGGGGCACGCGCTCACCTTCACGCTGCAAGACATTCTGATCCGCTATTGGCGGATGCGGGGCAAGGATGCGCTTTGGCAGCCGGGCACCGACCACGCCGGCATCGCCACCCAGATGGTGGTCGAACGCCAATTGGAAGCCCTGGGGCAAAGCCGTCACGATCTGGGGCGCGACCGGTTCATCGATCGGGTTTGGGAATGGAAGGCGGAATCGGGCGGCACCATCACCCGCCAGCTTCGCCGGCTAGGCGCCTCGCCCGATTGGGCCAAGGAACGCTTCACCATGGACGAAGGCCTGTCGGCGGCCGTCCGCAAGGTTTTCGTCGAGCTTTATCATCAAGGCCTGATCTATCGAGACAAGCGCCTAGTCAATTGGGACCCCAAGCTGCACACGGCGATTTCCGATCTGGAAGTCGAATCGCGTGAGGTGAAGGGTAATATGTGGCACTTCAAGTATCCAGTGGAAGGCCTTGAAAATACCAATATTATAGTCGCCACGACCAGGCCGGAGACGATGCTGGGCGATACGGCGGTGGCCGTCCATCCCGAGGACGAACGCTATACCCATTTGGTCGGCAAATTTGTGATCCTGCCCTTGGTCGGGCGACGGATTCCGATTGTCGCCGACAGCTATTCCGATCCCACCAAGGGCACCGGCGCGGTCAAGATCACCCCGGCGCACGACTTCAACGATTTCGAGGTCGGCAAACGCCATCAGACCGGTATGGTCAACATCCTCGACGCCGATGCCCGGCTCAACGACCAGGTTCCCGAGCCCTATCGCGGGCTCGACCGGTTCGAGGCGCGCAAACGCGTGGTGGCCGATCTGGAGGCGTTGGGCCTTGTCGATCGCATCTTGCCGCATGTCCATATGGTCCCTTATGGCGACCGCTCGGGCGTGGTGATCGAGCCCTGGCTCACCGACCAGTGGTTCGTCGATGCCCCCACCTTGGCCCGGCCCGCCGTCGAGGCGGTGGAGACCGGCAAGACCGTGTTCGTGCCCAAGCATTGGGAAAACACCTATTTCGAATGGATGCGCAACATTCAGCCCTGGTGCGTGTCGCGCCAGATCTGGTGGGGGCATCAGATTCCGGCCTGGTACGGACCCGACGGTCAGGTCTTCGTCGCCGAAACCGAGGACGAGGCCCAAGCGGCGGCGGCCCGCCATTGCGGCACGGCGGTGCCCCTGAAGCGGGACGAAGATGTGCTCGACACTTGGTTTTCCTCGGCGCTCTGGCCGTTCTCGACCCTCGGCTGGCCGGTCAAAACCCCGGAACTGGCCCGCTATTATCCGACCGACGTGCTGGTCACCGGCTTCGACATCATCTTCTTCTGGGTGGCCCGGATGATGATGATGGGCATCCATTTCATGAAGGATGTGCCCTTCCGCACCGTCTACATCCACGCCCTGGTCCGCGACGAAAAGGGCCAAAAGATGTCGAAATCGAAGGGCAACATCATCGACCCTTTGGATTTGATCGAGAAATTTGGTTGCGACGCGCTGCGCTTCACCCTGGCGGCCCTGGCCGCCCAGGGGCGCGACGTCAAGCTTTCGGAAAGCCGGGTCGAAGGTTACCGCAACTTCGCCACCAAGCTCTGGAACGCCGCCCGCTTCGCGCAGATGAATGGCTGCGCGCCGGCGAACGGCTTCGATCCGAAGACGGTCAAACTCACCCTCAATCGCTGGATCGTCGCCAAGACCGGCGAGGCCGGCCAGATTGTGGGCGACGCCCTGGCCGCCTACCGCTTCGACGAGGCGGCCCGCGCCATCTACGCCTT
The DNA here is from genome assembly GCA_016214125.1 of Rhodospirillales bacterium. Taxonomy (GTDB): domain Bacteria; phylum Pseudomonadota; class Alphaproteobacteria; order Rhodospirillales; family WMHbin7; genus JACRPC01. The sequence goes on from JACRPC010000032.1 coordinate 53,074, forward strand.
TGTCTGGGGGACTTACTGCGACTGGTATCTCGAATTCGCCAAGCCGGTGTTCCTGGGCACCGACGAGGCCGCGAAGGCCGAAGCGCGGGCAACCACCGCCTGGGCGCTCGACCAGATTCTGCACATCCTGCACCCCTTCATGCCCTTCGTGACCGAGGAAATCTGGGAACAGATGGCACCCGGCCGCGCGCATCGGCTGATCAGCGCCACTTGGCCCCAGGCGGCCGCCGAACTGGCCGCTCCGACGGCCGTGGCCGAAATGGATTGGGTGGTGCGGCTGATTTCCGATATCCGCGCCGTGCGTTCGGAAATGAATGTTCCGCCGGCGGCCAAGCTCGCGGCGTTTCTGAAGGGGGCAAACGAGGGCAATCGGGCGCGCCTGGAAACCCATCGCGCTTTGATCCTGACTCTGGCTCGGCTTGATTCCATCATGGTCGACGATCAGGCCATGCCCAAAGGCGCGGTCCAGGTTGTGATCGACGAGGCGACCGTTCTATTGCCCTTGGCCGGTCACATTGATGTCGCCAAGGAAAAGGCGCGGCTGGACAAAGAGATCGCCAAGGTGGAAGGCGAGCGCGCCAAGCTCGAAAAGAAGCTCGCCAATCCGGCTTTTGTCGAAAAGGCCGATCCCGAAGTGGTGGCCGAGGTGCGCCAAACAGCGGGTGAGTTCAAGGCCACGCTTGAAAAATTGAGGGAAGCCTTACGGCGGATAAGCCATCTTTGATAGGGCAAGCCTGGCCGATCGAGCGCGGCCCATAACATTAGTCGCGTTCAAATAACCGGCGATTCAACAAATTCCGTTCACGGTCGAATTGCAATGGACATCATCGACGCAGACGATCACTCTAGGGTGATCGGCCTGTGTTTGCTGGATTCATGTCGAAGCACGACCGCCACCTCCTTGATCTGTCATCGCTCACCATCCTGGTGGCCGACGACAACGACGTCATGCGCTCGACCTTCAAACAATTGCTGCGCACCTATGGGGCCCGAAAGATTTTCGAGGCCCATGAGGGGGCTGAGGCCCTGCAGCAGATCGAAGAGCGCGCCATCGACATCCTGATCACCAATTGGGACATGCGCCCGATCGACGGCATTGAAACCGTTCGAATCCTTAGGCGCCATCCGGTGGCGGAAAAGCAGATGATGCCGGTGATTATGGTGAGCGCCCATTCGACGCCGCGCAATGTTCGTTACGCCCGCGATTGCGGCGTCAACGAATTCCTGACCAAGCCGGTGGCGCCGATCGATCTCTATCTGCGCCTGGAGGAAATCATCTTGCGCCCCAGGGCCTTCATCAAATGCCCATCCTATATTGGACCGGATCGCCATCGCCATGACGGCCGCCGTTATAGCGGACCCAAGCGGCGGGTCCAGGATCAGGGCAAGGGTCAAAATGGAGAAACGGCGGCAGAACCGGCTTCGAAGCCGGCCAAGGAGGCTTCCGCGTGAACGCCAACAAGCCCATTCCGCCCGGCGTCACGATCATTGAGCCCACCGACGCGCTCCGGCGCAAGGCGCCGCCGGTGATGAACCGTCGCTTATCCGAAGTCGCCAAGGAAGCCGAGGCGACGATCCAATCCCAGCAAACGGCCTACCAGACCCGATTGGCCCAGGATATCGAGAACTTGCATCGGATTCACCTTGAACTCCTGCAGACGATGAACGCCGAGCTTCTCGAGGAAGTCCGTTTCATCGCCCACGACATGAAAGGGCAGGGGACGACCTTCGGCTACCCGCTCATCACCCGCATCTGCGACACGCTTGCGAATTTCTTGGCCGCCAAGCCGCCTTTGAACGCCAAGACCTTGGATGTCATCACCGTCCATATCGACTCGCTCCACCTGGTGGTCGACAACGCCCTCGTCGGCGAACATCCCGATGGGCTGGCCCTAGTCGAAAATCTAAGCCGCCTGCTTGCCCTGGTGGCGCCCGAGAAATCGGGTGATCGCTAAAATATTATATATAAAACAATGTTTTGAACTCAAATATGATTAATCATTGATTCCTCCATTCAAAACAATGAAATAAATCAACTTACAAGCCTGACTTGGTTGCATTGTTCAGGCAAAGCGATTACCTGTGACCTAACCAAATCGCTGGGGAGAACGAAACTCATGGCGCCCACCAAGAAAAAAGCCGGCGACGTCGCCGCACAATTGGGCGTTTCGCCCGAGCAGTTGGTCGGATTCTATCGCGATATGCTGCTCATCCGCCGCTTCGAGGAAAAGGCCGGCCAGCTTTACGGCATGGGTCTGATCGGCGGCTTTTGCCATCTCTATATCGGCCAAGAGGCGGTGGTGGTGGGTATGCAGGCGGCCAGCCGGCCGGGTGACAGCGTTATCACCAGCTATCGCGATCACGGCCACATGCTGGCTTGCGGCATGGACCCCAAAGGGGTGATGGCGGAATTGACGGGGCGCGAAGGCGGCTATTCCAGGGGCAAAGGCGGTTCGATGCATATGTTCAGCCGTGAGAAGGGCTTTTTCGGTGGCCACGGCATCGTCGGCGCCCAAGTGCCGCTCGGGGCGGGCCTCGCCTTCGCCCACCAATATCGGGCCGATGGCGGGGTCTGCATGGCCTATCTGGGCGACGGCGCCGCCAATCAGGGCCAAGTCTATGAAAGTTTCAACATGGCCGCACTTTGGAAGCTGCCGCTGGTGGTGGTGATCGAGAACAACAAATACGGCATGGGCACCTCGGTCGAACGGGCTTCGGCGACCACCGAACTGCATCGGCGCGGTGACGCTTATGGCATACCGGGCAAGGCGGTCGACGGCATGGACGTGGTGGCGGTGCGAGCGGCCGGGCAGGAGGCGCTCGATCACGCCCGTTCGGGTCAGGGCCCCTATGTCCTGGAAATGAAGACCTACCGCTATCGCGGCCATTCGATGTCGGACCCGGCCAAGTACCGGACCAAGGAGGAAGTCAGCCGAGTGCGGGCCGAGCACGACCCGATCGATCAGGTGGCGAAGAGGCTTGAGGATCTGGGCCTGATCGACGAAGAGCGCCTTAAAGCGATTGACGCCGAGGTCAAGCGCCTGTGCACCGAGGCGGCCGAATTCGCCCAGACCAGCCCGGAGCCCAAGACCGATCAGCTTTTCACCGATATCCTGGTGGAGGCCTGATCCATGCCCCTTCAAATCCTGATGCCGGCCCTGTCGCCCACCATGACCGAAGGCAAGCTCGCCAAATGGCTCAAGGCCGAGGGCGACAAGGTTAAAAGCGGCGACATCCTGGCCGAGATCGAAACCGACAAGGCGACCATGGAAATGGAAGCCGCCGATGACGGGATTCTGGGCAAGATTCTGGTGGCCGCCGGCACCGAGGGGGTAAAGGTCAACACGCCGATCGGCCTTATCCTGGTCGAGGGCGAAAGCGCCGCCGCGCTTTCCCAACCCGTCGCCCAGGCGGCGCCGGCCCCTCTGGCGGCCTCTCCTACCGTCTCCGAGGCCGCTGCCCCCAAACCGGCCGCGCCGGCTGTTCAGGCCTATCGCGGGCCCACCAAGCGCCAAACGGTGCGCGAGGCCCTGCGCGACGCCATGGCCGAGGAAATGCGCCGCGATCCGGCGGTCTTCCTTTTGGGCGAGGAGGTCGGGCAATACCAAGGCGCCTACAAGGTGAGTCAGGGTCTGCTCGACGAATTCGGCCCCAAGCGGGTGATCGACACCCCGATCACCGAAATGGGCTTTACCGGCCTGGCGGTGGGTTCGGCTTTTTCCGGCCTAAGGCCGATCGTCGAATTCATGACCTTCAATTTCTCCATGCAGGCGATCGACCACGTCATCAATTCGGCAGCCAAGACGCTCTACATGTCGGGCGGGCAGTTGGGCTGTCCGATCGTCTTTCGCGGTCCCAACGGCGCCGCCTCGCGGGTGGCGGCCCAGCATTCCCAATGCTACGCCTCGTGGTACGCCCATTGTCCGGGCTTGAAGGTGGTGGCGCCTTATTCCGGCGAAGATGCCAAGGGCCTTTTGAAATCGGCGATCCGCGATCCCAACCCGGTGGTCTTCTTGGAAAACGAAATGCTGTACGGCCAGAGTTTCGAGGTGCCCGACGATCCCGAATTCCTGGTTCCGATTGGCCGGGCCAAGATCGAGCGGCCGGGCAAGGACGTCACCATCACCGCCTTTTCGCGCATGGTGGCGGTGGCGCTCGAGGCGGCCGAAGCCCTGGCGAAGCAAGGCATCGAGGCCGAAGTGATCAATCTGCGCACGCTGCGCCCGCTCGACACCGCCGCCCTGGTCGAATCGGTCAAGCGAACCAGCCGCTTGGTCTCGCTCGAAGAGGGGTGGCCCTATGCCGGCATCGGATCGGAACTGGCGGCGGTCATGATGGAGCAGGCCTTCGATTGGCTGGACGCGCCCATGGCGCGGGTGACGGGCGAGGATGTGCCCATGCCCTATGCGGCCAATCTCGAAAAGCTGAGCCTTCCGACCGCCGATCGGGTGGTGGCGGCGGTGGTTGCGCTGGTCGGGGGAGGACGGGCATGAACGCCCAAACCCGCATTTTCGCCAGTCCCCTGGCGCGGCGTTTGGCGCGCGAGCGGGGTCTTGATCTGGCCTCGATCCGGGGTTCGGGACCGAACGGACGAATCGTCAAAATCGATGTCGATAAGGCCCCGGCGACGCAAGCGGCTCTGGCC
>JACRPC010000010.1 GCA_016214125.1 Rhodospirillales bacterium
GACGAACGTCGCCCCCCCCGTCTCCGCCAGAACCTTGGTGATCGCCGCCGTCAACGACGTCTTGCCGTGGTCGACGTGCCCGATCGTACCCACGTTGCAGTGCGGCTTCGTCCGCTCGAATTTCGCCTTCGCCATGATCCTAACGCTCCCGTGCGCTTATCGATCTCGTTTCGTCGTTCCGGCCCGCCTGGGCGACAATCGGATGGAGCGGGTGAAGGGAATCGAACCCTCGCAGCCAGCTTGGAAGGCTGGAGCTCTACCACTGAGCTACACCCGCCCAGCTTCCCGATTGCCCGTCCCGCGCGACCTCCTCGTGCCCTTCCGTCGCCAACCAAGAGACGCGGGCCGCGATCTCCTGGAACCGGTTTCCCCCTGGCCTGCCGGTGGTGGAGGGGGAAGGATTCGAACCTTCGTAGACATCAGTCGGCAGATTTACAGTCTGCTGCCATTGACCGCTCGGCCACCCCTCCGCGCCACCCGGCCAGCCGGCGCGACGGAAGCCGGAAAGATTGTGGAATCGCCGCCCCTTGTCAACGTCAAAAGACGGGCCTAAACAACACACACCCCACCGCGCCCTTGGATTAGGGTCGGCAAGGTGAAGAGCCGCACTCTCTAGCACAGGGGACGTCATGAGTAAAGATCATCGCACCAACAAGCCCAAAGGCCGGTTTTTCCGGCCCCAACGCGGCACCCAGAGCCCTTCGGCCCGCCTCAAGCTAGCCGGCGGCCTCTGGCTGTTCGGCCTGCATGCGGTTCGCGCCGCCCTTTTAAACCCTGAAAGGGTGAAAAAACGTCTGATCTGCACAGCCGAAGCGTTAAGAGCCCTGGAAGGAGCCCTGCCCGCCGGTTTGGCGGTCGAGGCCACCGAACGGGCGGCGCTGGACGCCACCCTGCCCACGGGCACCGTCCATCAGGGGGTGGCGCTCTTGGTCGAGCCCCTGCCCGAGGTTACGGTGGGCGATATCGCCCGCTCCGCCAGCCTGCGCCCGAAATCGGTGGTGCTGGCGCTCGATCAGGTGACCGATCCGCACAATGTGGGCGCCGTCCTGCGCTCGGCCGCCGGCTTGGGGGCGCTGGCGGTGCTGATCACCGACCGCCACGCCCCGGCCGAGACCGGCACCCTGGCCAAGGCCGCCTCTGGCGGTCTCGAGGCGGTGCCGCTGGTCCGCGTCGTCAATCTCGCCCGCGCCATTCTGGAATTGAAGGCCGAGGCCGGGTTCCGTCTCTTGGGTCTCGACGCGGCGGCCGAAACCACCTTGGCGGCCGCCGCCAAGGGCGAGCGGACGCTTCTGGTGCTGGGCTCGGAAGGCGAAGGCATGCGCCGGCTGGTCAAGGAGAGCTGCGATCAATTGGTCCGCCTGCCGATGGTGGGTTCGGGGCCGGTCGACAGCTTGAACGTCTCCAACGCCGCCGCCATCGCGCTTTATGAAATGGTGCGCCTGGAAGATTAGAGCGGCGTGCGTTTTTTTGACGCTCGACGCGAAAGGCGGTCCTTGCGGCCGCGGCCAAGCGCGCGGAGGCGCGCGCCCGGCGAGGCCAAACAAAAAGCTAGAGCCCGATGCAGATTTTCTGCATCGGGCTCTAAAGCGGGAAAAAGAAAAGGCGGGGTTTCGGCCCCGCCTTTTCCCCTGCGCCGCCCCGATCCGGAGCGGCTGAACGATCAGGCGTTGAGCGCCTGGACGACCTCCTCGGTCATCTTCTTGGCGTCGCCGAACAGCATCATGGTGTTGTCGCGGAAGAACAGCTCGTTGTCGACGCCGGCATAGCCCGACGCCATCGAGCGCTTGATGAACAGCACCGTCTTCGCCTTCTCGACGTCGAGGATCGGCATGCCGTAGATCGGGCTGGCCGGATCGGTCTTCGCCGCCGGGTTGGTGACGTCGTTGGCGCCGATCACGTAAGCCACGTCGGCGGTGCCGAATTCGTGGTTGATCTCTTCCAGCTCGAACACCTCGTCATAGGGCACGTTGGCCTCGGCCAAAAGCACGTTCATGTGGCCGGGCATGCGGCCGGCCACCGGATGGATGGCGTAGCGCACATCCACCCCTTCCCGCTTCAGGATGTCGGCCATCTCGCGCAGCGCGTGCTGGGCCTGGGCCACCGCCATGCCGTAGCCCGGCACCACGATCACCTTGGAGGCGTTCTTCATGATGAAGGCGGCGTCCTCGGCCGAGCCGGCCTTGACCGCGCCCTTGGGACCGCCCGCCGCCGCCGAAGCCGCCACGCCCTCGCCGCCGAAGCCGCCCAGGATGACGTTGAAGATCGAGCGGTTCATGCCCTTGCACATGACGTAGGACAGAATGGCGCCCGATGAGCCGACCAGCGCGCCGGTGACGATCAACAGCACGTTGGAAAGGGTGAAGCCGATGCCGCAGGCCGCCCAACCGGAATAGGAGTTGAGCATCGAGATCACCACCGGCATGTCGGCGCCGCCGATCGGCAGGATCAAGAGGAAGCCCAAGGCCAGCGCGACGATGACGAGCAAGAAATAGGCGGTGTAGGATTCGCTCTTGGCGAACCAGGCGATCAGGAGCACCAACGCGACGCCCAAGGCGGCGTTCAGGGGGTGCTGCATGGGGAAGACCAGCGGATTGCCGGTCATCAGGCCTTGCAGCTTGGCAAAGGCGATGATCGAGCCGGTGAAGGTGATGGCGCCGATCGCGCTGCCCAGACTCATCTCGATGAGCGAACCCATGCCGATCTTGCCCGGCACCCCGATGCCGTAGGAGGCGGGCGCGAGCAGGGCGGCGGTGGCGATGAAGACGGCGGCCAGGCCGACCAGGCTGTGGAAGGCGGCGACCAATTGCGGCAGCGCCGTCATCTGGATCTTCTTGGCGGTGACGGTGCCGATGGCGCCGCCAATCGCAATGCCGACCACGATCACCGTGTAGCTGAGCACGCCCGGCATCATCAAGGTGGTGAGGATGGCCACCGCCATGCCGGCGATACCCCAGACGTTGCCGGCCCGGGCCGTCACCGGCGAGGCCAGGCCGCGCAGCGCCATGATGAAGCAGACGGCGGCGATCAGATAGGCGAAGGCGGCAAAATTCTCGGACACGGGTCGCCTCCTACTTCTGCTTCTTCTTGAACATGGCAAGCATCCTTTGGGTGACGATGAAGCCCCCGAAGATGTTGACGCTGGCCAGCACGACGGCAAGGAAGCCCATCACCTTGGCGGCCGAGAAGCCGGCCGGTCCGGCGGCGATCAGGGCGCCCACGATCACCACCGAGGAGACCGCGTTGGTGACGCTCATCAACGGCGAGTGCAGGGCCGGGGTGACGCCCCAGACCACGTAGTAGCCGACGAACACCGCCAGAACGAAGACGGTGAGAAGCGAGATGAAGGCCGAGCCGCCGCCCGCCGTCTGCTGGGTGAGCAAGGTCGCCTGATTGGCCAGCGCGGCCGCGTCTTGGGCCATCTGGCCGGCCTGATTGGCGAGCTTGGTCGCCGCTTCGACGATGGAATTGGGATTCATCACTGTCCTCCTTCGCCGGTCAGGGCCGGGTGCACGACCTTGCCGTCATGCGCCACCAGGGCGCCCTTGACGATTTCGTCGTCAAAATTGATCTTCAGCGCCTTGGTCTCCTTGTCGACCAGGGGCTGGAGGAAGTTGAGCAGGTTCTTGGCGTAGAGCGTGCTGGCGTCGACCGCGATGCGCGAGGCCATGTTGGAATGGCCGACCAGGGTGACGCCGTGCTTGACCACCACCTGATCGAGTTCCGACAATTCGCAATTGCCGCCCATCTCGACCGCCAGGTCGACGATCACCGCGCCCGGCCGCATGCCCTTGACCATCTCGGCGGTGACCAGGCGGGGCGCCGGCTTGCCGGGAATGAGGGCGGTGCAGATGATGATGTCGGCTTTCTTGACCGCATCGGCCAGCACCTCGGCCTGCTTCTTCTTGTATTCTTCGCCCATCTCCTTGGCGTAACCGCCCGAAGTCTCGGCCGCCTTCATCGCGCTTTCGTCGACCATGACGAATTTGCCGCCCAGCGATTCGACCTGTTCCTTGGCGGCGGCGCGCACGTCGTAGGCATAGACGACGGCGCCCAACCGCTTGGCGGTGGCGATGGCCTGAAGACCGGCGACGCCGGCGCCCAGGATCAAGGCCTTGGCCGGCGCCACGGTGCCGGCCGCCGTCATCATCATGGGAAAGCCTCGGCCATAGACGGCGGCGGCGTCGATCACCGCCCGGTAGCCGGCCAAATTGGCCTGCGAGGACAAGATGTCCATGCTCTGGGCGCGGGTGATGCGCGGCACCAGCTCCATGGCGAAGGCGGTCAGGCCCGCCTTGGCGTAGGCCTCGACCTCGGCCTTGTTGACCAGGGCCGCCAGGTTGGCGATCAGCACCGCCCCCTTCTTCATCAGCCCCACTTCCTCGGGCAGCGGCCTGGCCACCTTGAGGACGATGTCGGCATCGGCCAGCAGGCTCTTGGCGTCGGCGGCCAGACTGGCGCCGGCCCCCTGGAAGGCCTCGTCGGGCACGGCCGAGCCCGAGCCGGCGCCGGCTTCCACCGCCACCGAAAATCCCAAGCCGATGAATTTCTTGACCGTGTCGGGCGAGGCGGCGACCCGCAACTCCCCCGTGCGCCGTTCCTTGGGAATGGCGATCTTCATGTCGTGACATCCTCCGTGGATGAATCCCGGCAACACCATGCCCCCTCTGGGGGCATTTGCCAAGGGGCGGAATACTTGACGCAGCCAAGGGGGCTTCCCACCTTATAAGGGACGGGTGCAAGGTGATCGCATCGGGGCCTTAATGGCGGAGGCGGAGGATGAGCGGCTTGATCGAAAATTTTCCCCAAGATGGCGTGGTCACCGTCAACCGGGTGATCTTGAAACCGGTTTTCACCATCGACGATCTCGAGGAGCGGGTGGCGCTTCTGTGCGAGAACGTCAAGACCTACCATTCGGAAACCGGTTTCATCGGCGGCTTCGTCGCCTTGAACAGCGGAAGCATTTCCAACGAAGGCTCGACGGTCGGCCAGGCGCTCGATAGCCCCTGCAAGGGCAAGGAGGCCCTGATCGTCACCTTCTGGCGAAGCTTCGAGGAGCACGAATCCTCGCACAAGAGCCCCACCTTCCAGCCGCTCTTCAAGAAGGTTCTGGAGTTGTGCGAGAACGGTAACGAGGAAATCGCCTATTCCATGTTGTGGTCGGGCAAGGCCTATTCGCCCGAGGATGCCGCCAAGGCGCGAGCCAGCAAGGCGGCCTAGCGGCCTTCAGCGCCTGTTCGCCGCCAGGGCGCTTCAGCGCGTGTTTGCCGCCAGCGCGGCATCGATCAGATCTTTGCCGATTTCGGGCTCGAACCGGCGCCAGACCGGCTCCATGGCTTGGCGCCACAGCGCCAGTTCGCCCTGCGACAGGCGGATGATTTCGGCCCCGTCCTTCTGGATGCGTCGGCGGTCCTGATCGTTCAGCTCGGCGGCAAGATCGGCGTTATCAAGCGTGATCTTGGTCAGAACCACTTCGAGATTGAGCCGCACCAGGGCGGGCAGCGAATCCCAAAACCGGGTGCTGGTCACCATCAGATATTCCAGGGGGGCGTGATTGGTCTCGGTCACATGGCGCTGGCGCTTGTGGAAACCTTGGCTGGCGATGTTGGACCAGGTGTTTTCCTGCGCCTCGACGGCGCCCTTCTCCACCGCCTCGCCGACCCGGGCGAAATCCAGGCGGACCGGGTTGGCGCCCAGCGCGCGGAATTGGGCCTCGATGACGTCGGAATCCTGTAAGCGCACCGCCAGGCCGCGCAGATTCTCGGGCCGGCGCAGCGGGCGGGTGGCGATCATCTGCTTCATGCCGTTGTGCAGGAAGGCCAGACCGCGGATGCCCCGGTCGGTCATCGCACCAAGCAAGGCGAGGCCGGCCGGACCGTTCTGGAAACGGTCGATGGCGCGGACGCCGTCGAACAGGAAGGGCAGATCGAAAACCCGCAGCTTCTTGGTGTAGGGTTCGAATTTGGACAGCGAGGGCGCCAGGATTTCCACCTTGCCCCCCAACAGGGCCGCCATCTCATCGGCGTCGGAAAAGAGGGTGCCGTTGGGGTAAACCTCGACCCTCACCTTAGTGCCCAGGCGTTTTTCCGCCTCGCGCTTGAAGGCCAGCGCCGCCTGACCTTTCGGCGTGCCCTCGGCCACGACATGCGAAAACCGAATCCGAATCGGTTCCTCGGCGCGGGCGGAATGTCCGTAAAGAATGGCAAACGCCAGAAAAACCAACCCGGCCGCCCTCGCCGTTTCGAACCCCCCAAAAAAACTTCGGCTTGATTTACTGTTCATAGAATTTATTTACTCCAATTCTATCATCGGCTCACTGGTCGTTTTCTAACGGATATTGCGCTAGCCAAGCCATGACCTGGATCAAGTGTGTAATAAAACAAAACGCTATTTATTCCAATTCCTCTCTGTTGCCAATTTGCAACAGCCTGGGATCGGATGGGTTTGGGGGGCGCTTATCGGGGCTCCTACGGGTTGCGAATCTTGGGCATTGATTGATAAAAAGGTCATGAATTGGATTCGCGAACAGGCAGGACCACAAGATGAGCGGGATGAAGATCAAGATCGGCGTGTTGAGTGCGGCCCTAGTGGCCCTGGTGGCGGGCTCCGCCCAGGCCCAGACCAATGGCTGGTATGCCGGCCTGATGGGCGGCTGGAACTATCTCCAGGACAGCGACGTGTCACCCTCGGGCTTTTCCGGCAATGTCGATTTCGACCACGGCTTCGGCGTGCTCGGCAATGTCGGCTATGGCTGGGGCAAGTACCGCCTCGAAGGCGAGTTGGGCTATCGCCGCAACGGCGCCGATTCGGTGAGCGGCTCCAACACCGGCGTCGGCACCGGCGGCGCTTCGGGCAGCGCCTGGTCGACCAGCCTGATGCTGAACGGCCTTTACGACATCCCGATCGATTTCCCGGTCAAGCCGCATGTCGGCGCCGGCATCGGTCTGGCGCGGGTCGATTTCGACGGCATCAAGACTTCGGGCGGCACTTTCGCAAACGGCAGCGACTGGACCTTCGCCTATCAGGGCATCGCCGGCTTGGGCTGGGATATCGATCCCGCTTGGCGGCTCAATCTCGACTACCGCTATTTCGCCACGCTCGACGTTGACGTGACGAGCAACGGCCGCTCGGCCGACGCCGAATACCGGAATCATTCGGTGATGCTGGGCTTCGCCTACCGCTTCGGCCAACCGGCGCCCAAGCCGCAACCGGTGGCGGCGCCCGCGCCCGCACCGATGGCGCAACCGGCTCCGCCGCCGCCTCCGCCGCCGGCCGCCCCGGCTCCGGCCCGCCCGGCGCCGCGCAACTTCCTGGTCTTCTTCGATTGGGACAAGGCCGACATCACGGCCGAGGCGCAGAAGATCATTGAGCAGGCGGTGGCCTACACCAAGCAGGGCAATTTCGCCCGCGTCGAACTGGTCGGTCACGCCGACCGCTCGGGCACCAACAAGTACAACATGGCCTTGAGCCTGCGCCGTGCCAACGCAGTCAAGGCGGCGATGGTCAAGCTTGGCCTGGGCGCCAACGCCATTGGCCTTACCGGCAAGGGCGAAGAGCAGCCCTTGGTTCCCACCGCCGACGGCGTACGCGAGCCGCAGAACCGCCGGGTGGAGATCCTGCTGCCCTGATCGGGCAAGGCTTTCCTACCGATCGTCTAGGCAAACGGCCCCCTTGCGGGGCCGTTTCGCTTTTTGGGGAAAAGTCGGGCGATCCTTGCGATTCCCCCTTCCGTAAAGACCCGGCTTTCGAGTAGCTTTCGTCCGGGCCACGACCTCCCAACGGGTCGCGACCCTTCTGCAACGGAAGGGGAAGATCGATGAACGCTGCCGTCAAGCCGGCCATCCGGCCGTCCAATCCCTGCTTTTCCTCAGGCCCTTGCGCCAAGCGCCCCGGCTGGTCGGTCGAGGCGTTGACGAGCGCCTGTTTGGGCCGCTCGCACCGCGCCAAGGCCGGCAAAGCCAAGCTGGAAGAGGTCATCAACCGGTCGCGCGCCGTTTTGGGCATTCCCGCCGATTGGCGGATCGGCATCGTGCCGGCCTCCGACACCGGCGCGGTTGAAATGGCGCTGTGGTCGCTCCTGGGTCCCTTGGGCATCGACGCGCTTGGCTGGGAAAGCTTCGGCGACGGCTGGGTCTCCGACATCACCAAGGAATTGAAGCTCAAGGACGTCCGCGCGCTCAAAGCGCCCTACGGATCGCTGCCCGATCTGTCCCAGGTCGATGGCGGGCGCGACGTGGTCTTCACCTGGAACGGCACCACCTCGGGCGTTCGCGTGCCCAACGGCGACTGGATCAAGGACGACCGCCAGGGCCTCACCATCTGCGACGCCACTTCGGCCGCCTTCGCCATGGATCTGCCCTGGCCCAAGCTCGACGTCGTCACCTGGTCCTGGCAGAAGGTGCTGGGTGGCGAGGCGCAGCATGGCATGCTGGTGCTGTCGCCCCGCGCCGTGGCGCGGCTGGAAAGCTACACGCCGCCCTGGCCGATGCCCAAGATCTTCAAGATGACCAAAGGCGGCAAGCTGATCGACGGCATCTTCAAGGGCGACACCATCAACACGCCCTCGATGCTCTGCGTCGAGGACCAGATCGACGCTCTCACATGGGCCGAGGCCCAGGGCGGCTGGAAGGCCCTGGTGGCGCGCTCGGAGGCCAATCTGGCGGCGGTGGCCGAATGGGTGGGGAAATCGGCTTGGGCCGATTTCCTGGCCAAGGACGCCAAGCAGCGCTCCTGCACCTCGATCTGTCTGGTGATCAAGGCGCCCTGGTTCGCCAAAAAGAATGCCGAAACCCAGGCGGCGGCGGCCAAGAAGATCGCCTCGGTGCTGGAGAAAGAGGGCGTGGCCTTCGACATCGGCTCCTACCGCGACGCGCCACCCGGCCTGCGCATCTGGGGCGGCGCCACCGTCGAGACCGCCGACATCAAGGCGCTGCTGCCTTGGCTCGACTGGGCCTTCGCCCAGGCCGAAGCCGAATTCGGCGCCACTTAATTTCCAGCGGGGGATTCCATGCCCAAGGTTCTGATTTCCGACAAGCTGTCGCCGGCCGCCGTGCAGATCTTCAAGGATCGCGGCATCGAAACCGTGGTCAACACCAGTCTTGCGCCCGATCAGCTCAAGGCCGAGATCGGCCAGTATGACGGGCTCGCCATCCGCTCCAACACCAAGGTGACGGCCGAGGTGCTGACGGCGGCCACCAAGCTCAAGGTGGTGGGCCGCGCCGGCATCGGCGTCGACAATGTCGACGTGCCCGCCGCCACGGCGCGCGGCATCGTGGTGATGAACACGCCCTTCGGCAATTCGATCACCACCGCCGAGCACGCGCTGGCGCTTCTGTTCGCGGTGGCGCGCGACATTCCCCAGGCCAACGCCTCGACCCACGCCGGCAAGTGGGAAAAGAGCAAGTTCATGGGTGTCGAGCTGACCGGCAAGACCTTGGGCGTCATCGGCTGCGGCAACATCGGCGCCATCGTCGCCGACCGCGCCTTGGGCCTGCGCATGCGCGTGGTGGCCTACGATCCCTTCCTGTCGGCCGAGCGGGCCAAGGATCTGGCGGTCGAGAAGGTCGAACTCGACGAATTGCTGCGTCGCGCCGATTTCATCACGCTGCACACGCCCTTGACCGAGGCGACCCGCAACATCCTGGACGCCAAGGCGCTGGCCAAGACCAAGAAGGGGGTGCGGATCGTCAACTGCGCCCGCGGCGGCCTCATCGTCGAGGCCGATTTGAAGGCGGCGATCGAATCGGGCCAGGTGGCGGGCGCGGCGCTCGACGTCTTCATGGTCGAGCCGGCCAAGGAGAACGCGCTGTTCGGCCTGGACAAGGTGATCGCCACGCCCCATCTGGGCGCGTCGACCAGCGAAGCGCAGGAGAACGTGGCGTTGCAGGTGGCCGAGCAGATGGCCGACTATCTCTTGACCGGCGCGGTGACCAACGCCCTCAACATGCCCTCGGTCTCCGCCGAAGACGCGCCCAAGCTTCGCCCCTATATGAGGCTGGCCGAGCAGATCGGCAGCTTCGCCGGCCAGCTCACCGAGCACGGCCTGAAAAGCGTCACCATCGCCTATGAGGGCGATGTGGCGCGGCTCAACACCAAGCCGCTCACCCAGATCGTGCTGCAAGGGCTTCTGAAGCCGCAATTGGAAAGCGTCAACATGGTGAACGCGCCCGTGGTCGCCAAGGAGCGCGACATCAAGGTGACGGAAACCAAGAACGAGGCTTCCTCCGATTACCACACGCTGATCCGCCTCTCCGTCACCACCGACAAGCGTTCGCGCGACGTGGCTGGCACCCTGTTCGGCGGCTCGAAGCCGCGCATCGTTCAGGTCAACGACATCGCCATCGAGGCGGAACTGGGCGCCCACATGCTCTATGTGGTCAACCAGGACAAGCCGGGCTTCATCGGCAAGCTGGGCGGGCTTCTGGGCGAGGCCAAGATCAACATCGCCACCTTCCATCTGGGGCGCAACCAGGCGGGCGGCGACGCGGTGGCGTTGATCCAGGTCGATCAGCCGCTGACCGAGGCGGTCTTGGAAAAAGTCCGGGCGCTGCCCCATGTCGTCCAGGCCAAGGCGCTGGCGTTTTAGAGCGCCTTGAGCGTTCGATCGCGATTGAGGGGCTGCCCAGGCGGCCCCTTTTTCGTGTCGACGCCCGGCAAGGCAGCCGCGGCCGCGTGATAACAATTCTTCCAAGGAAGAGCCGATTTGGGAAACTCCCCTTGACCGGCTTTTCCGGGGTGATTATTCGATCGGGTCTTTAGCCCGCCGTAGCCCTGGCACCGCTTTCGGGGCACAATCGCCGATCGTCCGACACAAGGAAGCCCACCATGACCGAGAGCGCCAATCCCAATCAGGCCATCTTCGACGAGCGTAAGCGGCGCCTGCTCGACAACGTCGCGCTCAAGGAGACCGATCGGGTGCCGGTGGTCTTTGCCACCCGCTTTTGGGTTTCCACCTATGCCGGCATCACCTTCGAAGAGCAGATGTACGACGTCGACAAATCGGCGGCGGCCTACGAGAAGGTTCTCAACTGGCTGCAGCCCGACGGCTATCAGCCCTCGCTCTATTCCTTCGGGCCGGTCCTAAGCGCGCTCGACTACAAGCTCATGCAGTGGCCGGGCCACGGCACCGACGTCAATGTCTGCTTCCAGTATCTCGACAAGGAGATGATGGGCGCCAAGGAGTATGACGACTACCTGCTCGATCCCACCGGCTACTATCTGCGCCACTATCTGGGCAAGACGGCGGGCGCCTTCGCCGGCCTGGAGAAGATGCCCGATTTCCCCTCGCTGTCGGAATGGCGCTTCGTGGGCGCGATGCGCGCCTTCGCCAATCCCGAGCTGCAAGCCAGCTTGAAGCGCCTGCTCGCGGCGGGCGAGGCGGCCGAGCATCTGGCGCAAAAGAGCATCGCCTTCGTCAAGAAGATGGACGGTTTGGGATTCCCCTCGGTGGGCGGCGGCTTCTGCAAGGCGCCCTTCGATCACGTCGCCGATTTCCTGCGCGGCTCCAAGGGCGCCATGCTCGACATGTTCCGCAAGAAGGACAAGCTGCTGGCGACCATCGAGACGGTGGGCAAGCTGCTGATGCGCGGCGTGGTCCAGGAGACCAAGGCCGGCGGCACGCCCTATGTGTTCATCCCGCTCCATTGGGGGCTGGACGGCTTCATGTCGCCCGAGCAGTTCAAGACCTTCTACTGGCCGGGCCTGCGCAAGGTGATCCTGGAGCTGGTGGAGAACGACCTTATCCCGGTGGTGCTGTGGGAAGGCAATTGCACCTCGCGCCTCGAACTGATCGGCGACGTGCCCAAGGGCAAGGTCATCTACTGGTTCGAGCTGGCCGACATCTTCCGCGCCAAGGAAATCCTGGGCGACACGGTCTGCCTGCGCGGCAACGTGCCCACCTCGCTTCTGATCGCCGGCAGCCCCGCCGAGGTCGACGACTACTGCAAGAAGCTGATCCAGGTGGTGGGCAAGGGCGGCGGCTTCATCTTGGACGGCGCCGCCAGCATTCCCGACGAAGCCAAGCCCGAAAATGTGCGGGCGATGATGGAATCGGTCCACAAATACCGGCGTTAAAAACGCGGTGCCAAAAAGGCGCCGATCGGCGCCCGGAATCACCCGGATTCGACCCGCCCGGCGCCGATGTTGGCCCGGCGCGGTGGGCGCGATTGCAGCGCGATTGAAGGAGGCGATGCCAATGGCGGAGACGATCGACCGGCCCGGCCCGGAGGCGGTGCTCGATTTCTGGTTCGTGGAAACCCCGCCCCGGCTGTGGTGGGCGAAATCGGAGGAATTCGATCGGCGGGTCGAGGCGCGTTTCGGGGCCACGCTGGCGGCGGCGGCGGCGGGCGAGCTGTTTGCCTGGCGCGAGAGCCCACAAGGGCGCTTGGCCGAGATCATCGTGCTCGACCAATTTTCGCGCAACATCTTCCGCGACCGGCCCCAAGCCTTCGCCCAGGACGGCATGGCGCTGGCCCTGGCGCAGACCGCCGTGGCGCTGGGCGCCGATCGGGCGTTGGAGCCCACGCGGCGCGCGTTTCTTTACCTGCCCTACATGCACAGCGAATCGCTTGTCGTTCACGCCCAGGCGATGGCGCTGTTCGCCCAGCCGGGGCTGGAGGGCAATTTGGAATTCGAGCGAAAGCACAAGGCGATCATCGAGCGCTTCGGCCGCTATCCGCACCGCAACAAGGCGCTGGGCCGCGCCTCGACGGCCGAGGAAATCGAATTCCTGATGGAGCCGGGATCGGGGTTTTGAGGCGGGCCTGGCACGGCTTAAATTGAATTAGCTACCATTCGAAGAGTATCTTGCGACCAACGCGGCCATTCGCTACCCTTCCTGATTGGCAAGTTTCTGGATGCTTTAGGAATCTGCCGATACAAGCGACAGGTTCCGCAATTGGGGGGGAAACATGGCGCGAATTGCAATACTTCATGGCTGGAGCGATCACTCCGATTCGTTCAGGCCCCTTTCAAAATTCTTGATTGGAAATGGGATGGCGCCAACGCCGATTTGGCTTGGCGATTACCCTTCGATGGATGACGATGTCCGAATCGAGGATGTCGCCAAACGGCTTGATGTGGCAATCAAGGAAAAACTCGCATCCGGCGACCTCGACAATCCATTCGATATGATCGTGCACAGCACCGGCGGTCTGATCGTCCGGTCCTGGTTGGCGCAATATTTTCCTGAGGGAAAATCGAGCCCTTTGAAGCGTCTAATTATGCTGGCACCGGCCAATTTCGGTTCGAAACTCGCTAGCACCGGGAAAAGCATGTTGGGGCGGCTGACCAAAGGCTGGGATAATTGGTTCCATACGGGAACTGAAATGCTGAACGCGCTAGAACTAGCCTCCCCCTACCAGTGGAATCTTGCACAACACGATCTCTTCGGATTGGGTTCGCCCATTTACCGCGAGAAGGGAGTTTGGCCCTTCGTGATCATGGGCAGCCACCCCTATACGAGCGCGATCCGCCGCATCGTCAATGAGAATGGGTCTGACGGAACGATACGCGTCAGCGCCGCTAACCTAAATGTCCGGGGCATCACGGTTGATTTCGCTGCAAACGAAGGAGATCCCCGGCTGACCCCGTGGCCATTTCGCGATCCGTCTCTGCGCATTCCCTTCGCCGTCCTTCCCAATCGCTCGCATGGGTCGATCATCGATCAATCGGCCCCCGATACGAAGGTGGCCCCTTTGCCAGACGGCGATGTCGGCGACCTAATCCTTGCCGCGCTGCGCGCCAATGATTTTTCAGCCTACCAATCGCTGGCGACTTCGTGGGCGGCACTGACCGATCAAACGGCGACCCGCAATGATCCCGACCCAGAATATTTCCATCAGTATTTTCAGGTGATCGTTCGCGTAGTCGACGACCACGGCAATGATGTCACCGACTACTTCGTTGAATTCTTTGACCGCACCATCAACGGCGAGGACGAGACCGTTCTCCTTCACCGTAAAGTAATCGAGGATGTGCATACCAACAAGATCAGTCCGTCTTACCGTTGCTTTTTCGTCGATTACACCGATTTGATAAACCTTTATTACGAAACCGATTTCGGTGGAAAAAGGCCAACCGAGGTCGTCATGAGCCTATCGGCGGCGCCGCCGGGTAAGAACGTACAATACTTCGAAGATTCTGCAAAAGGAGCCCTTGGTCAGATTGTGGTCCACAGCAAGGATGGCGCGAAGGGCTTTTTCACTCCCAATCAGACCCATCTCGTGAAGATCATTATTCCGAGAAATCCGCACAGCAATGTCTTTCGCTTCGTGAGCCAGCCCTAACGCAAGGACGAGTGGAGGAGCGCATGGCAATAATTGTTGGCTACATGAAATCATACATCGCTGGTTGGAGCCGCTTGGTTGCTCTTGTCGGCCTTCTGCTTGGGAACCTAGGAGCCTCATCGGCTTTGGCCGATTGCTCGGCTCCCATCCAGCCCAATGGCAGCCCGTCATCCAAGTCGAAAGGACTAAATCTCATTAAATCGAGTTACTTGGTCGAAGTGAGCGACGCAACCCTTTGGCAGCCGATCAAGGGCAAGGTCCAGGTCGAAATCAAGAAAGTGAATGCCACCTCGATCGGCGACTTCCGTGTCATCGCCTGCTTTCGCTGGCGATATTCCGACCAAGCCAAGCGAGAAAGGGATGAGAATTGGATTGTTTCGGGAGATCCGATTTCCGTCGACGGGATCGCCGCGAACACTATTCGGCTCTCGATTCGCGTGCCCGATCTCTACAGTTCCGACAAAAAGGCGGCCGATGGCCGACCCAAGACGCAGAGTACCGAGCCGACGCCAAACGAGCGAATTGACCGGGCCATTCCGTTTCCGTTCAGCGAAGGCTTCATCCCGAAGGCCGACCTAAAGATCATTGGGCGGGATAAAGACAATCAATCCATTTTCGAAAAGAATGTGGAGATTTCGGTAACGTCGACGAGGTGGGCTTTCGCCTATACCGTCTTGTCGATTTTGGTTGCGATCGGCCTGATCTATCTTGTTACCGGGAGACGCAATGCCCAGACCGGCACGTCGAATTTCCTGCTCACCATTATTGCGACATCCAACGGGCGGGCAAGCCTATCCCAGCTACAGATCATGATATGGACCCTCGTGGTTTGTGGATCGATCGTTTATGTTTTTTCGATCTCGGGGACGTTTATGGCCTTGTCGGATCAGGTGCTGGGGTTGCTAGGCATTTCGGGCTTAGCCATACTCGGCGCCCAAGCCGGAGCCCGTACCGGCCCCCAACAACTGGGCAAGCTCGCGGCCGGGGAAACCTTTCCGGCCAAGGGGATCAAGATCATTGCGGGTGAGCACGTGGTCGCGGTTCCCGAATTGCAAGCTACCGATACGCTTCAAGGGTTAATCAATGCCACAAACCAAGCTATTCAGCTGGCCGGACCAGCCAACGGTCTACATCAATGCAAGGCCAAGCTTGCTATTGCTCCGGATGGGTACCGTTCGACCTTGATTATGAAACATGATGGATCCAAGGGTCCGATCCGAATTGAGGATCCTTCCGGCCTGATCGGAAAATTGGGCCTACTCTTTGAGGTTGATGAATCGGACATCGAGGTCCCACGCGCGCCCCAATGGGGGGACTTGGTCATGTCCGATGGCGAAGTCGATGTCACCCGCCTTCAGATGCTCCTGTTCACCGGCATCATAGCAATCATGGTCGTCATTAAGGTTGGAAGCACCTATACGATCCCTGTACTTCCCGATAGCCTTTTGGTCTTAATGGGAATCAGCAATGGCCTCTACATCACCAATAAGTTTTTGCCAAAAAGCTGAGAGTGTTGGCCGGAATGGGGGCGCTTCGCAAATTTGAATCTCCCCCACCCCTTCCCCACCCGTTAGGCCAGCAAGATTCCCACCCCGAAGAGATTGGCGGCACCCCTTTTGGGGTGTTTCGCGCCCGCCTGGAACGCGCCATGGTGCGGGCCTTCGGCCGTGCGGGGCTTGACCCGGCGGCGCCGTTTCAAGAAGGATCGCCCGATGGACCAGAGCCAACGCTACGCGGCGCTGCATTTGAACGAGGCCCGGTTGATCGAGGCCGGGCGCCATGTGCTGTGCGCCTATGTGATGAAGCCCAAGGCCGGATACGAGCCGATCGCCACCGCCGCCCATTTCGCCGCCGAAAGCTCGACCGGCACCAATGTCGAGGTATCCACCACCGACGATTTCACAAGGGGCGTCGACGCCCTGGTCTATGAGGTGAGCCCGTTGGCCGAGGGCGATTTCCTGATGAAGATCGCCTATCCCATCGAGCTGTTCGACCGCAATGTGATCGATGGCCGCGCGATGATCGTCTCCTTCCTGACGCTGGCCATCGGCAACAATCAGGGCATGGGCGATGTCGACTACGCCAAGATGCATGATTTCTGGATGCCGCCCGCCCTTTTGTGCCAATTCGACGGGCCGGCGATGAATATCGCCGATCTGTGGCGCCTTCTGGGCCGGCCGCAAAAGGATGGCGGCATGATCGTCGGCACCATCATCAAGCCCAAGCTGGGCCTCAGGCCCCAGCCTTTCGCCGACGCCTGCTACCGCTTCTGGCTGGGCGGCGATTTCGTCAAGAACGACGAGCCGCAGGGCAATCAGGTCTTCGCGCCCTTGCGCGACACCATCACGCGGGTGGCCGACGCCATGAAGCGGGCCCAGGACGAGACCGGCCAGACGAAGATCTTTTCCGCCAACATCACCGCCGACGATCCCTTCGAGATGATCCGCCGGGGCGAGATCATTTTGGAAATCTTCGGGCCCGACGCCGCGCATGTGGCCTTTCTGGTCGATGGCTATGTCGGCGGGCCTTCGGCCGTCACGCTGGCAAGACGCCAGTTTCCCAACCAGTTCCTCCATTATCACCGCGCCGGGCACGGGGCGGTGACCAGCCGCCAATCGAAGCGCGGCTACACCGCCTTCGTGCTCTCCAAGATGGCGCGGCTGCAAGGCGCCTCGGGCCTGCACACCGGCACCATGGGGTTCGGCAAGATGGAGGGCGATGCGGCCGATCGCGCCATCGCCTTCATGCTGGAACAAGACCGCGCCCAGGGCCCCTACTTCGCCCAGGAATGGCGGGGCATGAAGGCTACGACGCCGATCGTTTCGGGCGGCATGAACGCGCTTAGGCTGCCCGGCTTCTTCGCCAATCTGGGCCACGCCAACGTCATCCAGACCTCGGGCGGCGGGGTGTTCGGCCATCAGGGCGGCGCGGCGGCCGGCGCCCGATCGCTGCGCCAGGCCTACGAAGCCTGGTCGAAGGGCATCGATCTGGTCGCCTACGCCGGCGATCACCCCGAATTGGCCCAGGCCTTCAATAGCTTCCCCACCGACGCCGACGCGCTCTATCCGGGCTGGCGGGCCAGGCTGGGTGCCCGCTCGGCCGCCGAATAGGAAGGGGCCGATGTCGCGCAAGCATCCCGTGATCGCCGTCACCGGCTCGTCGGGCGCCGGCACCAGCACGGTCAAGGACGCCTTCGCCCACATGTTCCGGCGCGAGAACATCGCCGCCGCCGTGGTCGAGGGCGATTCCTTCCACCGCTTCGACCGCGCCCGCATGAAGCAGGCCCTGGCCGAGGCGGAAAAGGAAGGCTGCCGCCATTTCAGCCATTTCGGGCCGGAAGCCAATTCCTTCGAGAAGCTGGAAGAGCTGTTCAAGACCTATGGCGAGACCGGGCGCGGCCGGCGACGCCACTATCTGCACAGCGACGGGGAGGCGGCGCGCTTTCCCGGCCTGGTGGCCGGTCAGTTCACGCCCTGGGAGGACTTGCCCGAAGGCACCGACCTGTTGTTCTACGAGGGCCTGCATGGCGCGGTGGTGACCGAAGAGGTCAACGTCGCCCAATACGCCGATCTTAGGATCGGCGTGGTGCCGGTGATCAATCTGGAATGGATTCAGAAGATCCACCGCGACACCAACGAGCGCGGCTATTCCGAAGAGGCGGTGATGGACACCATTCTGCGGCGCATGCACGATTACGTTCATTACATCGTGCCGCAATTCAAGCTCACCGACATCAATTTCCAGCGGGTGCCGGTGGTCGACACCTCCGACCCCATCATCGCCCGCGACATTCCGACGCTCGACGAAAGCCTGGTGGTGATCCGCTTCCGCAAGCCCGACCGCTTCGGCATCGACTATCCGTTCCTGCTCCAGATGCTGCACGGTTCCTGGATGAGCCGGCGCAACACCATCGTCGTGCCCGGCGGCAAGATGGGCCTGGCGATGGAGCTGATCCTGACGCCGATCCTGCGCCGCATCATCGCCGATCGGCGAAGCCTGATGGGCGGATGAGGGGACGAGGACGTCCGTTGCCGATGTCAGGCGGGCGTGATCGGCGCCGTCGCGTCGTTACGGATTCGGCCCCGATTTTTCGATTGGAACCACCAAGGCACAAAGACACCAAGGGATGCCCACCAAATAAGGTGACTTGGCCGATAAGGACACGGATCGACACGGATGAATGCTTGGCGACCCTTGCGGTCTTGGCGTTTCCACAATTTTTTCTCATGCGCAGACGGGATCGGCGCATGACGGCCTTCAAAATTTTCCCGCCCCAATTTCGGCCGCGAACCACCAAGGCAAAAGGACACCAAGAGATGACGACCAGTCGTGCCGCCCTGGTGTCTTGGTGGTTCGACCTTCTTCCCCAAAGGGCCGCTTTTCAAACCGTTCCGTCCGGGCGACCGAATCGGCACCGGCCAAGCCCCGATGGCGATCCCCTCTTCGATTTCCCACGGCTTTGTGATTTGATAGCGGCAATTCGCAACCGGGAGCCGTCATGAGCGTGAAAATCGCCCCCTCGATCCTGTCGGCCGATTTCGCCAAGCTGGGCGCCGAAATCCGCGCCGTCGAGACGGCCGGCGCGGATTGGATCCATGTCGATGTCATGGACGGCCATTTCGTGCCCAATCTCACCATCGGCCCCGCCGTGGTCGGGGCGCTTAGGCCGCACTGCCAAACCGTGCTCGACGTCCATCTGATGATCGATCCGGTCGATCCCTATCTCGAGGCCTTCGCCAAGGCGGGCGCCGACATCATCACCATCCATGCCGAGGCCGGCTATCATTTGGACCGCAGCCTGCAGGTGATCCGCGCCCTGGGCAAGAAGGCCGGAATTTCCTTCAACCCGGCCACGCCCGAGGATGCGCTCGCCTATGTGCTGGACAAGGTCGATCTGGTGCTGGTGATGAGCGTCAATCCGGGCTTCGGCGGCCAAAGCTTCATCGCCTCGCAGCTCGACAAGATCGCCCGCATCAAGAAGATGATCGGCCGGCGCAAGATCGATCTCGAGGTCGATGGCGGCGTCACGCCCACCAACGCCGGCGCCATCGCCAAGGCCGGCGCCAATGTGCTGGTGGCGGGAAGCGCGGTCTTTTCACGTCCCTCAATCGCCGGGCGGAGTTCGGGCGAGGACCATGTCGTCGCCGCTTACGCCGCCAACATCAAGGCCCTTCGGGCGGCGGCAAAGACCAAAAAATAGTCCAGCCCGGGGCGGTTGCCCGCCCCGTTCGAACCGATCGGAAAAACCAGACCCCTAGGCCTTGGTGCCGGCGCCGCTGCCGGACCCGGGGCTGACCGCCTGGGCACCGCCGGTGCCACCGGCCGCCGGTGTGCCGCCGCCTTCACCGCCGGTGGGAGCCGGGCTGGCGTTGACCGGTTGCGGTGCCGGCTGGGCGGGTGCCGCCCCGGCCTGCTCGACCTGCTCGACTTGCTTGGCGGCGGTTTTTTCGCCGTGGGCGATCTTTTCCCCGTGCTGATATTCACGCACCACCCGCTCGGAGGGGAACTGTTGGGTCACCTCTCCGGTCGAGTCGTCGCGGAATTGCAGAACGGCCACGCCGGCGTTGCTGTCGACATGGATGATCGGGCTGATATAGCCCTGGCCCTTCGGCGCCTGGTCGGGTGGACGGTCCTGCGGCGTATCCGTGGTGGCCGCCTCTTTCACGCGGGTCACGGGCGTCGGCAGGGCTTCGGTTGGCGATGTGATTCTCATTTCACGCCTCCTTCACGCGTTCCTTTCTGGAACGCATCAAATAATTTATGTCAATTTGTGATCTTGGGCAAGCCCCAACTGAGCCTTGAAGCGCTTTGTCCTGAATCAAATTCGTTGAAAATCAAGGCGTTGGCGAATCGGCCGGTGACGGGGGTGGTCCAATTTCGAAAAACGCCCCTCCTTTGCCCCTGCCCGCCTCAGCGATCGCGGGCGTGATAATCGGGGTTGGGCATCATGTCGAGCCCATGCGCCATCCGGTTCGTGTAATTGAAGAAGGCCGCCACGTCGCACAGATCGAAGATGTCGGAATCGTTTAGGCCGACGTCGCGCAGGCGCTGGCGGTCGGCCTCGTCGATCAAGTGCGGGCTGTCGGTGAGCTTCCAGGCGAAATCGAGAATGGCGCGCGGGCGGGGTTCCAGCTCGGCCACCCGGTAGTTCATCACCATCATCTCGCCCAGTTGCGGATCGCCCGAAAGCTGGCGCACCGCCTGGCCGTGCGCCACCAGGCAGTAATAGCAACGGTTCCTGGACGACACCACCACCGCCACCATCTCGCGCTCGAGCTTGGTTAGCCCCGATTCGCCCAGCATCAGCTCGTTGTAAATGGCGGTGAAGTTGCGCAGCTTGGAAGGCCGGGCCGTATAAGCCTGCAGCACATAGGGCACCAGCCCCAGCTTCTCCTGGCATTTGGCGAAATATTTCTGGGTGTCGGCGTCGAGCGCCTGCCGTTCGGGCAAGGGCAGGCGGATGATGTGGTCGGGCTGGGGCATGGCGCGTCTCCTGGGAGGGGCGGCGCCAAGGCTAGCCAAGGGCGCGCCTGGCCGCCAGCAGGAATTCGACATTGCCCTCGGGCCCCAGGATCGGGCTGGGCTCGATGCCCACAACCTGCCAACCCGGCTGGGCGTTGATCCAGGCGCGAAGGCGGTCGCAGACTTCGGCGTGCAGCGCCGGATCGCGCACCACGCCCCCTTTGCCGACCCGGCCCTTGCCGACCTCGAATTGGGGCTTGATGAGCGCCACCAGCCAGGCGCCCGGCCGGGTGAGCGCCAAGGACGCGGGCAGGATGGTTTCCTGGCCGATGAAGCTGGCGTCGCAGACCAGGGCGTCAATCGGCTGAGGGATCTGGCGGGAATCGAGGTGGCGGGCGTTGGTGCGTTCGAGCACCACGACGCGCGCATCCTGGCGCAGCTTCCAGGCCAACTGGCCGTGGCCGACATCGACCGCGTAGACCTTGGCGGCGCCCCTTGCCAAGAGCACGTCGGTGAAGCCGCCGGTCGAGGCGCCGAGATCGAGCGCGACAAGGCCCTGTGGATCGAGCCCGAAATGATCGAGCGCGTGGGCGAGCTTGACGCCGCCCCGCGACACCCAGGGATGCGCCTGGCCTTTCAGTTCAAGCGCCAGATCGGCGGCCACCGCCTGGCCCGGCTTCTCCAGCCGCCGATCACCCGACCAGACCTGCCCGGCCATCACCAAAGCCTGGGCACGGGCCCGGCTTTCCGCCAGGCCCCGATCGACCAGCAACTGATCGAGACGGAGCTTGGCGGTTGCGGGCTTGGCGGCGGTGGGGGAGCGGGGCTTGCTCATGATGGGCGAGTATAGCGGCCCCGAGCGTTCGGCCCAAGGCGAAGGGACATCCCTCGGCGGGAGGGCGTTCCGATGGCCTCAATGGGTCATTTGGTATTGGACCAGATAGAGGCCGGCGCCGGCCAGATAGCCGACCAGCGCCAGGCCGCTGATCTTGCGCACATACCAGAAGAAATGAATCTTCTCCAAGCCCATGGCGGCGACGCCGGCCGCCGAGCCGATGATGAGGATCGAGCCGCCGGTGCCGGCGCAGTAGGCGAGGAATTCCCAAAGGAAGTGGTCGGGCGGGTAATCGGTGAGGCTGTACATACCCATCGACGCCGCCACCAAGGGCACGTTGTCGACGATGGCGCTGACGATGCCGATGATGAGGACGATCACATCCAAGCGCCCGATTACCCGATCGAGCGCCTGAGCCAAGGCGGTGAGGATGTGGGTGTGCTCGAGCGTCGCCACGGCGAGCAGAATGCCGACAAAAAAGACGATCGAACTCATGTCGATCTTGCTCAGGGCGTGGGTGAGGGTCAGGTGCTGCTTGAAGGCGTCGTCCTTGTGGCGATGCACGAGATCGCCGACCAGCCAAAGGATGCCCAGGCCGAACAGGATGCCGAGGAAAGGCGGAAGTTGCGTGGCCGCCTTGAAGGCCGGCACCGCCACCAGGATGCCCAGCCCCAGGAAGAACATCAGGTTGCGCTCGAATTCGGTGGTGCGCTGATGCCGGTGGTCTTCGGCCTCGGCGCGCGTCTCCACCTCGCGGCCGCGCAGGACGTAGGCGGTGAGGCCCAAGGGCACGATCATGCTGGCCAGGGAGGGCAGGAACACGCCCTTGATGATGGCAAGGGTGGTGATCTGGCCGCCGATCCAAAGCATGGTCGTCGTCACGTCGCCGATCGGCGACCAGGCGCCGCCCGAATTGGCGGCGATGACGATGATGCCGGCGAAGAACAGCCGGTCTTCCTGCCGGGCCAGAAGCTTGCGGATCAGCGAGATCATGACGATGGTGGTGGTCAGATTGTCGAGGATGGCGCTGAGAAAGAAGGTGACGAAGCCGACCGTCCACAAGAGGCTGGAGAGCTTGGCGGTGCGGATGCGCCTGGTGATCACCTCGAAGCCGTTATGGGCGTCAACGACCTCGACGATGGTCATGGCGCCCATCAGGAAGAAGACGATCTGCGCGGTCGTCATCACCGATTCGCCAAGCTGGAGCCCTACCTTGGGCGCGTCGCCGAACGAGGCCGCGTAGACGGTCCACATCAGCCCCGCCCCCACCAGCGCCGAGGCCGATTTGTTGATCTTGATCGGATGCTCGAGCGCGATGGCGGCATAGGCAATGAGGAAGATGACGGCCAGAGCAATCAGCATGGGGCAAACCTGCGGTTATGCGGTGGAGGAACGGGCGGACGGGCGAAGACCGTCAGCACGCGTCCCCGAGGGGCGCGGCACAAGACGGGCGGGACGAGGCGAGCGACGAGGGGGAAGGGTGGATTGGCAAGCGGCACGGGCACGGAGTCTCCCGTGCGGCGGCCCGACCAGCACGACTCCTGACTGCGCCGTTAAACGCCGCGCAGCCACCCTCGGCCGAACCTACCGTTGCCGGTTTGGATTGGCAAGCGGTTGGTGGCGGAGTGCGCGGGCGATCGCGTGGGCTTGGCGGCACCGGGTGATGGCGCCGCAAGCGAATTGGGAGAAACGCGGAGAACGCGGAGAACGCGGGGATGGGTGTGGGGATGGGTGTGGCGAGGTTGGCGAGGCGATCAAACGCCAAGGCCGCAAAGGCCGCAAAAAAGGCGGAACCACCGAGACACCAAGGTATTTTAACCCGCCTTGGTGTCTTCGTGCCTTGGTGGTTCGGTTTCGATAATAAAATCGGCGGCCCAGGCCAAAGAGATTTGTCGCCAAGTTAATCTTTGTTATTTCGTTGTTTTATATATATATTTATGAAATTCGTATTGCGTCCCCGATTTAATGTGCGTCCCTGATTTAATGTGTAATGGGCAATGGTGTCCCCGATTTAATGGGCCCGTTAGTGCCAGTCGAAGTGAACGTTGGTGATGCCCTCGGCCGTCAGGCGGTCGAGCAAGCGGGCCATCGGCAAGGCCAGTTCGGGAATCTTGTTGTCGTGCCGCTCGACGAGGACGGTCCTTGCGCGTTCGAGCGCCCCACGGGCGAGCAGATGATCGAGCAGCGCGATTTCCGCACCCTCGATGTCGAGCTTGAGCAGCGAAATCTCGCCGCCCAGCGAAGCCAGGAATTCGGCCAGATCGACGACGGGAACCGTTACGAAGGTCTCGGGGTCGACATTGCCCTTTTGGCGGAGCAGCGAGGATCCGGTCGACCAATGGACGGGGTCCTCTTTGGAATTCACATGGAGGTAGAGCGGCAACGAGCCCGCTTCGGTGCCGACCGCCGCTTGGCGACAGGTGACGTTGCCGCGGAACCGAAATCGTTCGTTTAAGCGGGCGAAAGCGAAGGGATTGGGCTCGAAGGCGAAGACCCGCGCCCCTCGCCAGGCCAACGCCTCGGTCACCTCGCCAACATTGGCGCCGCAATCGATCGCCACATCGCCCGGGCCAAGATTGGCCACCAGCGCCTGAAGGGCAGGGTTTGCCGAAACGATCGGCGGCGGATGGCCGAGCCATCGCGTCAGCGCCCGGCGGCCATGTTGGGCATGACGGAAAAGGATGCCGGTCCGATCCATTGCGACAAACCCACCCTCGACATCATTTTCAAAATATCGTCGTTGGACAACAACCGGCGTCGAACGAACCCTGGCGCCCTTACGCCCGCACCTGGGCGGTGGGGGTGGAATCGCGACCCAGCGCCTTGAGCGCGCAGGCGAGAATGGCCTGGGCGTCGAGCCCGGATTGGGAAAGCTGCACTGCGGGCGCCTCGTGCTCGATGAAGCGGTCGGGCAGCGTCAGCGTGCGCACCTTGAGGCCGCCATCCAAGAGCCCCTGATCGGCCAGATAATGCAGCACCTGGGCGCCGAAGCCGCCGCGGGCGTTTTCCTCGATGGTGATCAGGACCGCGTGCTCGCGGGCCAGACGGGCCACCATGTCTTCGTCCAAGGGCTTGGCGAAGCGGGCATCGGCCACCGTGGTGGAAAGCCCGCGCGCCGCCAATTCCTCGGCGGCCTTTTCGGCCTCGGCCAGACGGGTGCCGATGGACAGCAGCGCCACCGTCGTGCCCTGGCGAACGATCCGGCCCTTGCCGATCGGCAACGCCCGGCCTTCCCTGGGGACCTCGACGCCGACGCCCTCGCCCCTGGGATAGCGGATGACGCTGGGCAGATCGTCGATGCCGGCGGCGGTCGCCACCATATGGACCAGCTCGGCCTCGTCGGCGGGCGCCATCACCACCAGATCGGGCAGGCAAAGCAGATAAGAGAGATCGAAGGAGCCGTGATGGGTGGCGCCGTCGGCGCCCACCAGCCCGGCGCGATCCAGAATGAAGCGCACCGGCAGTTTTTGCAAAACGATGTCGTGCACCACCTGATCGTAGGCGCGCTGCAGGAAGGTGGAATAGATGGCGACGAAGGGCCGCAGGCCCTCGCAGGCCAGACCGCCGGCGAAGGTGACGGCGTGCTGCTCGGCGATGCCGACATCGAACAGCCGGTCGGGGAACTGGTCGCCGAAGAGGTCGAGCCCGGTGCCGGCCGGCATCGCCGCCGTGATCGCCAGGATGCGCGGATCCTTCTTGGCCTGGGCGGTGAGCGCCTTGCCGAAGACCGACGTGTAGCTGGGCGCGTTGGCCTTGGGCTTGGCCAAGGCGCCGGTGACCACGTCGAACTTGCCCACCCCGTGATACTTGTCGGCCGCCTGCTCGGCCGGGCCGTAGCCGCGACCCTTCTGGGTCACCACATGCACGAGCACCGGGCCCGGTTCGGTGGAATCGCGGACGTTCTTCAAGACCGGCAGCAGATGGTCGAGATTGTGGCCGTCGATCGGGCCGACGTAATAGAAGCCCAGTTCCTCGAACAGGGTGCCGCCGGTGACCAGGCCGCGCGCATATTCCTCGACCCGATGCGCGGCGCGTTCGAGCGGGCGCGGAAAATGCGACACCAGATCCTTGGCCAAATGGCGGATCGACAGATAGGGCTTCGACGACAAGAGGCGCGAGAAATAGGCGCTCATCGCGCCGACCGGGGGCGCGATCGACATGTCGTTGTCGTTCAAGACCACGATCAGACGGGTGTCGCGCGAGCCGGCGTTGTTCAGGGCCTCGTAGGCCTGGCCGGCGCTCATCGAGCCGTCGCCGATCACCGCGATGCAGCGCCTGGGGTGGCCGGTGAACTCGCTGCCCACCGCCATGCCCAGCGCCGCCGAGATCGAGGTCGAGCTGTGCCCGGCACCGAAGGGGTCGTATTCGCTTTCGCCCCGGTTGGTGAAGCCCGAGAGCCCGCCGCCCTGGCGCAGCGTGCGGATGCGCGCCTTGCGGCCGGTGAGAATCTTGTGCGGGTAGCATTGATGGCCGACATCCCAGATCAGCCGGTCGCTGGGCGTCTCGAAGACATGATGCAGCGCCACCGTCAGTTCGACGACGCCCAGCCCGGCGCCCAGATGGCCGCCGGTGATCGCCACCGCCTCGATCACCTCCTGGCGCACTTCCTGGGCGAGCTGCTTCAGCTCGTCCGGGGAAAAGCCGCGCAGATCGGCGGGCACGCTCACCCGATCGAGCAGGCGGACATTGGGGTCGCGCGGCGGGTGGGCGGGGTTCATGTTAGTTCTTTCGCTCGACGACGAAGCGCACGCAGTCGCGCAACAGATCGGCGGTGGGACCGAAAGAATCAAGGTGCCCGATCGCCTGATCGACCAGGGCCTGGGCCTGGGCGCGGGCGCGTTCGACCCCCAGAAGCGAAACGAAGGTGGCCTTGCCGGCCGCCATGTCCTTGCCGGTCTTCTTGCCCATCTGCTCGGTCGAGGATTCGACATCCAAGAGATCGTCGGCGATCTGGAAGGCCAGGCCGAGATCGCGGGCGTAGGCATCCAAGAGCTGGCGCTGCTGGATGGGCGCCTTGCCCAGGATCGGCCCCGCTGCGCAGGAAAAGGCGAACAGCTTGCCGGTCTTCAGGCTTTGCAGCCGCGTCACTTCCATCATGTCCATGGCGCGGCTGGCGGCCAGCATGTCGATCATCTGCCCCCCCACCATGCCGTGATGGCCGGCGGCCTGCGCCAATTCGCCCACCAGCTCGACCCGCACCTGCGGATCGGCGTGGGTGGCAGGACCGGCCAAAACCTCGAAGGCCTTAGTGAGCAGGGCGTCGCCGGCCAGGATGGCGGTCGCCTCGTCGAACTTCTTGTGGCAGGTGGGCTGGCCGCGCCGCAGATCGTCGTTGTCCATCGCCGGTAGGTCATCATGCACCAGCGAATAGCAATGGACGAATTCGATGGCGGCCGCCACCCGCGCCGCCGAGGAGGCGCCGACGCGAAAGAGGCCGGCGGTGGTCAGGACCAGAAAAGGGCGCAGGCGCTTGCCGCCATTCAGGCAGGCGTAGCGCATGGCTTCGGTCACCCGCGCCTCGGGCAGATCGGTGCTGGGCAACAGGCGATCGATCTGCTCGACGACGACCGCTTGCGCTTCGTTCAAGGCTTCTTCCAGACGACTCATGCGACCCAATTTCCCTCAACCGACATCCAGGGGCTCGGTGGCGGGCTGCCCGCCCGGTCCCAGCCCGATCCGCTCGACCTTGGCCTTCGCCTCGGCCAGCTTTTGTTCGCAGTGGCGCTTGAGGCGGGCGCCCTTCTCATAGGCGGCCACCGCCTCGTCGAGCTTGACCTTGCCCGATTCCAAGCCCTTGACGATTTCCTCGAGCTGGGAAAGCGCGTCTTCGAAGCTCAGACTCTCGATGGCATCCTTGGGCGTCGCCACACCGATTCTCCCCTTTGAATTCCGGAGTTTACGGGCGCCTGCCGCCCCTGGCAAGACTTACCCACAGGGCAAAAAAGCGAATCGATTCAACCTTGAAATGACTCGCAATTTCGGCCCTAGTCGGCGAACGGATCCTGGACGAGGACGGTGTCCTCGCGCTCCGGGCTGGTGGAAAAGAGCGCCACCGGCACCCCGATCAGCTCCTCGACATGACGGATGTACTTGACCGCCTCGGCCGGCAAGGCCGCCCAGGAGCGGGCGCCGCGCGTCGAGCCCTTCCAGCCCGGCAGGGTCTCGTAGACCGGCTTGGCCTTGGCCTGCAGCGAGGCCAGGGCGGGCAGATAATCGTAGCGCCGCCCGTCGATCTCGTAGGCGGTGCAGATCTTCAGTTCGTCGAAACCGTCCAAGACGTCGAGCTTGGTCAGCGCCAGACCGTGGATGCCGCCCACCTTGCAGGTCTGGCGGACCAGCACGGCGTCGAACCAGCCGCAGCGGCGAGGCCGACCGGTGACGGTGCCGAATTCGTGGCCGCGCTCGCCGATCAGCCGGCCGATGGCGTCGGTGAGTTCGGTGGGAAACGGACCCGAACCGACCCGCGTCGTGTAGGCCTTGCAGATGCCCAGCACATAGCCGACCGCCGACGGCCCCTGGCCGGAGCCGGTGGCGGCGTTGCCGGCCACCGTGTTGGACGAGGTAACATAGGGATAGGTGCCATGATCGATGTCGAGCAACGCGCCCTGGGCGCCTTCGTAAAGAATGCGCTTGCCTTTGCGCCGGATCTCGTCGAGGCGAAGCCAGGTGACGTCGGCAAAGGGCAGGATCTTGGGCGCCAGGTCGATAAGCTTGCCCAACAGTTCGGCCCCGTCGATCAAGGGCGCGCCCAGACCCTTGCGCAGCGCGTTGTGATGGGCGAGCAGGCGCCCGATCTTGCTTTCCAACTCGGCCGGCTGGGCCAGATCGCAGACCCGGATGGCGCGCCTGGCCACCTTGTCCTCGTAAGCGGGGCCGATGCCACGCCCGGTGGTGCCGATCTTGGCGCCGCCCGCCGCCTCTTCGCGCAAGCGGTCGAGATCGCCATGCAGCGGCAGGATCAGGGGCGCGTTCTCGGCCAGCTTCAAGATCGCCGGGCTGATGTCGACGCCTTGGCCGCGCACCCGGGCGATCTCGTCCAGCAGCGCCCAGGGATCGACCACCACCCCGTTGCCGATGATCGACAGCTTGCCGCGCACGATGCCCGAGGGCAGCAGCGACAATTTGTAGGTGACGCCGTTGATCACCAGCGTGTGGCCGGCGTTGTGGCCGCCCTGGAAGCGCACGACGACGTCGGCGCGCTCCGACAGCCAATCGACCACCTTGCCCTTGCCCTCGTCGCCCCATTGGGCGCCGACCACCGCGACGTTCGCCATGCTCCGCTATCCTTTACAGGGAATGGATGCTGCCGTTGATCAAGAGATGCCCGCAGCCCAGGCGCTTGGCCTGATCTTGGGGATCGGCGCCGTCAAGCGCCGCCACCGTCACCCAGCCCTCGGCGCGGAGCAGGCCGGCCTTGGCCGGATCGGTGCCCGGCGCCAGATAGATCCGCCGAGCGGCCGGTGGCGCCGGCGCGATGCGCAAGATGGTGTCCATGAACAAGGTGACGCCGACCGCCGGCTCGCCTGGGCCGCCATTGCCGTCGCCGGCCCGATAACGCCCGCCGCGGCCCAATTCGAAGCTCGCCCCCTTGGCGAACAGGGTGAAGGTGACGCCGCTGTGATATTCGAAGCCCCGGTTCTCGACCGCGTCGACGGTGAGTTCGAGATCGGGCGCCGGGGCGCGGATCGCCGCCACCACCGCCTGCAACCGCTCAAGTTCGACCTTGGCCAGGGGCGGCAGATCGATCGCCGCCAGCTTGGCCAGCGCCGCGTCGGCGGCGCCGCCGGCCTTGATCAAGGCCCGGAACGTTTCGGCGCCGGGCAGGCCCTTCAAGCGGGCCTCGTCCTTGTGATCGAGAGCATCGCGCACCGCCTGGGCCTTAGCGTCGGCAAGGCCCAGCGCCGCCGTCACCGCCGGCACCAAGGTGGGAAGGGTAAGATCGACGGAGACTCCGGTCAGGCCCAAGGCGGCCAGGCCCTCGGCGGCGATGCGCACCGCCTCGGCGTCGGCCTGGGCGGAATCGGAGCCGATTAGCTCGATGCCGGCCTGGCCGAACTGGCGCTCGGGCCGAAGCTGGCTGCCGGCCACGCGCAGCACTTGGCCGGCATAGCCGAGGCGCAGCGGCCGGGGTTCGTGGCCCAGCCGCGTCGCCGCGATGCGGGCGATCTGCAGCGTCATGTCGGGCCTGAGCGCCAGCATGCGCCGCGACACCGGGTCCATCAGGCGGAAGCTGTGCGGCCCCATGGCGGCGCCGCCCCCGCCCAACAGGCTTTCCTCGAATTCGATCAGGGGCGGTTTGACCCGCTGGTAGCCGTGCGATTCGAAAACGCCCATGAGCTTGCTCACCGCGCCGGCCTCGATGGCGGCGTCGGGCGGCAGAATGTCACGAAGGCCGGCGGGCAGAAGCGCCCGGGCGGCGGCGTCGGTCATGGCCGGAACCCCTTATTCGGTCCGGGATTTAGTACCCGGTTTGGCGCTTGGGGGCAATCGGATATGGGATGCCGGGACCGGCAAATCGCCCTCGCCGACGCGGGCGGGCTGTGCTATCCCTTGCCCGCGAATGATGGCAATGAATCCAAACTCTTGAGCGGCAAACGATACCTTTTCTGGCGGGCGGCAACCATCGGCCTGGCGATTCTGGCCGGGGCCTATGGCGCCGCGCTTCATTTGCGCGACCTGGCGCTGACGCGGGCCGAGATCAATCTGCGCAATCTGGGCCATGCCATTGCCGGCCAGACCGAAGCGACGATGGCCGGGATCGAATTCGCCCTCAAGGGCGTTCGCGAACGGATCGAAGCCAATCCCTTACAGACTCCGGAAAGCCTGACGACGATTCTGACCAGCGAGCGCGCCAACGTGCCCTTCCTGCGCAGCATGACCCTGATTGGCGCCGACGGGATCATGCGCTTTCTCGCTAACCTGCCGATGCCGTCGCCGCCTTCGGATTTCAACGACCGGGCCTGGTTCATGGACGTGCGCGACAATCCCGGACGGCATTTCCGCATCGGCGAACCGGTGAAAAGCCGGGTGACCGGACTTTGGTTGGTTCCCCTCATTCTTCGCCTCGACGACCGGCGGGGCCAGTTCGCCGGCACCCTGGTGGGCGCCCTCGACCCGGCCTTCTTTGAAAAAAAATTCATGGACTTCAATCTGGGCCCGGGCGCGGCGATCGCGCTGCAACGCAAAGACAGCATGCTGCTGGCCCGCCAGCCCTTCGACGAAACCACGATCGGGCAAGTCTTTCCCAAAGGACCGATCTATCAGGCGGTGAAGGACGGCGCGGACGGCTTCGTGCGCGCCACCAGCGCCATCGACGGCCAGAAGCGCCTGATCAGCGGCACCCATGTCGGGACCTATCCGCTCTATGTGGCGATCTCGGTCACCGAGGACGCCGCCCTGGCCGGCTGGCGCGTCCAGGGGGCCATCGTCGGGCTGGCGGCCTTCCTGCTCTTGCTCCTGGTCGCGGTGCTGACCCGCTCCTCGCTCCACCTGCAAGCCGAGGCCGAGGCCCGCCAGGAGACCGTCCGGCGCCTGGACGAAACGGTGCGCGAGCTGTCGGAAAGCGAGCGGGTCTTGCAACAGGCCCAGGACGTGGCAGATCTCGGCTATTACGTCTACGACGTCGAGACCGACCGCTGGACCAGCTCGCCGATCCTCGACCGCATTTTCGGTATCGACGCCGATTACCCGCGCGACGCTCAAGGCTGGATCGATCTGGTGGCGCCGGAAAACCGCCCGGCGATGCGCGACTATCTGACCCATCTTCTGGCAACCAAGGCCGGCTTCGACCGCGAATACGAGATTGTCCGCAAAGCCGACGGCGCCCGGCGCTGGGTGCATGGGCTGGGCCGATTGGAGGGCGGCGCGCCCGGCCAGCCCTTGCGCCTGTTGGGCACCGTCCGCGACATCACCCTTGCGCGCGAGCGGGAAGATGAAATCCGCCGCTCGAACGCCGAACTCGAGCAATTCGCCTACATCGCCAGCCACGATTTGCGCGAACCCTTGCGCACCATCTCGAGTTTCGTGGCGCTCTTGGAGCGGCGCTACGCCGACCGGCTCGACGCCGAGGGCCGCGACTTCATTCGTTTCGCCAAGGACGGCGCCGAGCGCCTGGACCATCTGGTGCTCGACCTTCTCGACTATTCGCGTATCGGCCGCAGCGCCCAGCCCTTGGCGCCGGTCGCCCTGGCCGAGATCGTGGCCGCCGCCCGGCAGAATCTGGCCGAGCCCTTGATCCAGGCCGGGGTGCAATTGATCGTCGCCGACGATCTGCCGATCCTGCGCGCCCGCAAGGACGAGATGGTGCGGCTTTTCCAGAATCTGATCGACAACGCGATCAAATACCGCGCCGCCGACCGGCCCTGCCGGATCGAAATCCGCGCCCGGCGCGAGGCCAATGTCTGGCGCATCGAGGTCGCCGACACCGGCATCGGCATCAAGACCGAGTATTTCGGCCGCATCTTCCGCATTTTCCAGCGCCTGCACCCGATCGACGCCTATGGCGGCGGCTCGGGCATCGGCTTGGCGATCTGCGACAAGATCGTCAAGAGCCATGGCGGGCGGATCGGCGTCGAATCGGACGGCGCCAACGGCACCACCTTTTTCTTCACCCTGCCGGCGGCGGATTAAAGGGCTAGAAAAAGGAACTGGGCGTTGTCTGCCCATTTTCATGACATTTTTTTCGAATCTCACCTCCTTTACTCAACAATTGTCAGAAATATTAATTAGGAATTCTTCCAAATCAGAATTATTCTACCTGGCCGGGACCCTTGCATTATTGAGGAAACGATGACGGCCCAAAGAAAACGAAAAGAACCGTCAGCGACGATCCGCCCAAGCGGCATCGCCAAATGCCCAACCGGCATCGCCGGCTTCGACACCATCACCAAAGGCGGCTTGCCGCGCGACGCGGTGACGCTCGTCCTGGGCGGCCCGGGCAGCGGCAAGACCCTGTTCGCGCTGGAGTTCCTTGCTCATGGGGCCGGGCAGTTCGACGAGCCGGGCCTGTTCGTCGCCTTCGAGGAAAAGACCGACAAGATTCTGGCCAACGCCGCCGGATTCGGCTGGGGCCTTCCCGGGCTGGTGAAGGCCAACAAGCTGCGCTTCTTCGATGCCCGCCTGTCGCCCGACACCGTCCATGCCGGCGAATTCGATCTGGCCGGCATGCTGGCGATGCTGGGCAGTATGGCCAAGACGATCGGCGCCAAGCGGATCGTCTTCGACGCGCTCGACATCTTTCTCGACTGGCTGGGCGATCCCGCTCTCCAGCGCAAGGAGATGTGGCGCCTGAACGCCTGGATGGAAGAGAGCGGCCTGGCGGCGGTCGTCACCTTGAAGATGGACAGCCGGAACGAGGAACGCATCCCGGAGCATTACGGCTGGATGCAGTTCATGACCGACACCGTGGTGCTGTTGCGCCAGGAAATGGCGCGGCACATGTCGGAACGGCTGCTCAAGGTGCTGAAATACCGCGGCTCGGACCACATCAACAGCAACTGCGCCCTGGTGATCGCCGAAGACGGCCTGCATGTGGCCGAACTGCACACCTTCGACACCTTGCCCAAACCCTCGACGGCGCGGGTCAGTTCGGGGGTCGCGCGGCTCGATCACATGCTGGGCGGCGGTTACATGCGCGGCTCGGGCATTCTGGTGACCGGCTCGCCCGGCACCGCCAAGACCACCCTGTGCGCCAGCTTCGCCGACGCCGCCTGCCAGCGCGGCGAAAAGGTGGTCTATTTCGCCTTCGACGAGACCGGGCCCGAGATCGTGCGCAACATGACCTCGATCGGCATGAATCTGGGCCGGCACGTCAAATCGGGCCGGCTGGAGTTCCGCAACCTGCACAGCCGGTTCCTCAATCCCGAGGAGACCTATGTCTGCTTCATCAAGGAATTGCGGGAGACCCACGCCACCTGCCTGATCATCGATCCGCTTTCCTCGGTGGGAACCGACGTCAGCACCGTGTCGCTGATGGCCAAGCGCCTGCTCTATTCCGCCAAGGCCAAGGGGGTGACGTCGGTGTGGACCAGTCTTTTGGACGACGTGCGGACCAACATCGACGAATCCTCGTCGGCCGGCGTGTCGACCTGCGCCGACACTTGGATCCATCTCAATTACGAGGTCTTGAACGGCGAGCGCAACCGGGCGCTCACCATCGTCAAGTCGCGCGGCATGGCGCATTCCAACCAGGTGCGCGAGTTGATTCTTTCCGACCGGGGCGTCACCCTGGCCGACGTCTACGCCGCCTCGGGCGCCGTGCTGATGGGATCGGCGCGCTTCCAACGCGAAGAGGCCGACCGGGCCGAGGAGGAATTGAAACGGGCCGAATTCGATCGCCGGCAGCGCCAGTTGGAGGCCGACATCGCCGGCCTGAAGCGGGAGGTGGAGATGAAACTTGAGGACGCGGCGATCCTCAAGCAGGCGGAGACCCTGCGCTGGAAAGGCAAGGAGCAATTCGCCTCGGTGAGCCTGGCCTATCGCGGCGCCGATGACGACCCGGCGCTCCCGCCGGCGGCGAAGCCGCCGCGCAAGGGGGCGAGCGGCAAAAGGAGGCCACCGCGATGAGCGCCAAGGGTGCGAAGATGGTGCTTCGGCTGTACATCGCCGGGCATTCGCCCAATTCGGTGGTGGCGCTGGCCAATCTCGACTGGCTGCGCCGCGCCCATTTCCAGGACGCCACCGTCGACATCGTCGACATCCTACGCGAACCCGAGCGGGCGATGGCCGATCGGGTGATCACCGCCCCGGCCCTGTTCAAGGTGGCGCCCAGCCCGCCAAGGATGTTGCTGGGCAATCTCAGCGATGCGACGAAAGTGTTGCAGGGGCTGGGCTTGACCGCTCATGGCGCGCTCTAAGCCGGCCCTTCCCGCGGACGATCCGGGGGACGTCGATCTCGTCGAACTGGTCGCGCGGCTGGCCGAGGCCGAGCGGGCGATCCGCGTGGCGACCGGCGGCGAAATCGACGCCGTCCTGCTGCCCGGCGCCGTCACCCCCTTCCTGCTCCGCGACGCCCAAGAGGCGCTGCTGCGCGCCAAGAACGAGGCCGAACTGGCCAACCGCGCCAAATCGGAGTTCCTGGCGGCGATGAGCCATGAGTTGCGCACCCCCCTAAACGCCATCCTGGGCTTTTCCGAAGCGATGCTGTCGGGGGTGTTGGGCGACATCGCCAACGCGCGCCACCGCGGCTACATCGCCGACATTTTCGAATCGGGCCG
Organism: Rhodospirillales bacterium; assembly: GCA_016214125.1. Lineage (GTDB taxonomy): Bacteria > Pseudomonadota > Alphaproteobacteria > Rhodospirillales > WMHbin7 > JACRPC01. The sequence goes on from JACRPC010000010.1 coordinate 34,794, forward strand.
TCATTTGCTGGGGCTGGTCAACGACATCCTCGACATCGCGACCATCGAGGCCGGCAAGCTGGGCATGCACGCCGAGGAATGCGCGCTGCCCGAGATCGTGGCCGCCGCCTTGCTGCTGGTCGAGCGACGCGCCCAGGGAAGCGGGGTCCGGATCGATTCCCGGATTGCCGAGCCGCTGCCGCGCCTGTTCGTCGACCGGCGCCGCGTCAAGCAGGTGCTGGTCAACCTGCTGTCCAACGCCGTGAAGTTCACCCCGCGCGGCGGAACGGTTTCGGTTTCGGCCGCGCGCACGCCGGATGGCGGTCTGACCCTTGCCGTGGCCGATGACGGCATCGGCATGGACGCCGAGGAATTGGCCCTGGCGCTGGCGCCCTTCGGCCAATCGGGCGATCCGTATGTGCGGACCGTCGAAGGCAGCGGCCTGGGCCTGCCCTTGAGCCAGGGCCTGATGGCGGCGCACGAAGGCACCTTGGAAATCGTCAGCACGAAAGGCGTGGGCACCACGGTGACCGCCTACTTCCCCAAGGACCGAGTGGTCGGCTAGAACGCCTCGGCCTCGGCACGGTCGCGGCCCCCTTCCTTGGCGCGATAAAGGGCGGCGTCGGCGCGGCCGACCAGCGATTCCAGCGTTTCGCCGGAGCGGTGGAGAGCGACGCCCAGGCTGACCGTCACCAGGCGCGGTTCCTCGGTCTGGCCGGCCGCTTCCTCGGCCAGCGCGGCGCGGATCTTGTCGGCCAGCCCGCGGGCCTGATCGAGCGGGCAATCCTTGAGCGCCACCAGGAATTCCTCGCCGCCCCAACGTCCGACCACGTCGCTGGCCCGAAGCGCCCGGCGCACCGTTTGCGCCGTGCGGTGCAGCAGCTTGTCGCCGGCCTGGTGGCCGAAGCGGTCGTTGACCGCCTTGAAATAATCGAGATCGAAGAGGATGGCGGCCAGCGGCTTCTTGGTCCGCTCGGCCTCGCGGATCGACTGGGCCAACACCAGCTCCATGGCCTGGCGATTGAGCAGCCCGGTCAAGGGATCGGTGGTCGCCATGGTTTCCAGTCGGCGCTGGAAGTAATTGAGCACCACCGCCGCCAAGAGGGTGACGATCACCGTGACCAGGGCGCTGATCGCCAGGCTGCGCACCAGCGCCGCCTGGGCGGGCTTTAGGGATTCGTCGACCGACTGCTCGACCATCAGATGCCAGTTGAGTTCGGGAATGAAGCGGGTGTTGACCAGCCATTGAGCGCCCTCGTGCTGGTAGTCGAACAGGGCGCCGGCCGGACCGGTGGCGAGAATGACCGGCGCCAGGGCCCCGATGCCCGGCGCCTCGGCCAAATTGTCCGCCCCGATATGGGCGACCGAGCCGCGCATCACCACCCGACCCTGGCGGTCGACGAAGGTGATGCGGCGTTTGAAGCGCGCCTGATAGCTTTCCAGAAGATGGCGCACCGTATCGACCGTGAGGCCGACGCCGGTCGCCCCCAGGAACCGGCCCTGGTAATCGAAGACCCGGTAATTGATGAAGATGGTGAGCGTCTCGCGGTTGGTCCAATCGGGATCGACGTTGATCTCGTAGGGTTCGGTCAGGGCGCGGACCCGGAAGTACCAGGAATCGCGCTCGTCGGTCTCCGCCACCGTCTTGAAGCGGCCGCTGTGGTGGTAATAGGTCCGGCTGCGTTCGGAGACGAAGAAGCTGGTCACCGTCCGGTAGCGATCCTTGATTTCCTTGAGATAGCGGATGACGGCGCCTTCGTCGCCCTCGCCGGCCAGGGCCCAGTCGCGCAGGAAGGTGTCCTGGGCCATCATCGAAGAAATGAAGATCGGCCTAAGCAGGTCCTTCTGGATTTCCGAATAGATGTTGTCGCCGGTGAGCGGCAATTGGTGGGTGGAAATGCTTTCCAAGACCGTGTCGCGCGCCACCCGGTAGACGCTGAGGCTCACCGCCAGAAATCCCGCAACCAGCAAGACGACAAGGATGGCGATCAACCGCTTCTTGCCGGTCATCCGCTCCATGGCCGTTACCCTTTCCGCCCCTCTTTCAATCCGAGCGCGATGATGCGCCCGTAATTATAATAAGATTATGAATCGCGCCTCGAAAAAAAATCACAATAACAATGCTGGAACAATGCTGGCGCTTTCCGGCGAAAACCGGGGCCGCGCGGGAGACCTGGACGCTCGCCATCCTTGGCGGCATGATGGCGGCCGATTCCTTGAGGAGGGACATCGGCCGTCATGACCGACACGAACGCGCACGCCCCCAACCCAGAGCCGAACGGCGCCCCGGGCGGCAAGGGCTTTGCCCGCCATCTTTTCGCCCCGGTGAAGATTTCCGCCAGCCAGGCCCTCGATCTGCTGGTGCCGTTCCGCCACTCGCAGCACATCCGCCGTCACGCCGCGCAGGTGATCATCTCGCGCATCCAGCTTGTGAGCGCGCTGTTCGCGGTCTTGGTGCCGCTGTTCGCCATCATCGATTGGATGGTCTTTCCCTGGCCGCAATGGCTGATGATGACCGGGTTGCGCGTCGCCTCGGCCCTGGTCTTCCTGCTGCTCGCCTGGCCCTGGGACAGCGGCAAGAGCCGCGTTCAGGCCGACGCCATGCTGATGATCATGCTGCTGGTGCCGCCGGTCTTCTATCTGCTGTCGATCGAGGTCAATCGGGGCATGCTGCACGGCGATTTCGGCCGGCTGGTGACCAGCCTCTACGCCCTGATGCCCAACATCGTGCTGGCCGGGCTGGCCATCTTCCCCCTGACGGCCTTGGAAGTGGCGGCCTTTTCGATTCCCGCCTTCGCCTTCGCCGTCTTTGGCATCCAATTGAGCGGCCAGGAGCTGGCGCTCAACCAGCATGGCCCGATGCTGTGGCTGATGGTGCTGGTGATGGGCGTCGCCATGTTCTCGGGCATGAGCCAGCTCCATTACATGACGGCGCTGGTCAACCGGGCGATGGTCGATCCCCTGACCGGCGCCTACACGCGCCGCTCGGGCGGCGAGACGCTCGACCTCTTGTTCCGGCTGGCGGCGCTGCAGAACCTGCCGCTTTCCATCGCCTTCTTCGATCTCGACAAGTTCAAGTCGATCAACGACAGCTTCGGCCACGAGGCCGGCGACGCGGCGCTGAAAACCCTGGCCGAGCGCCTGCGCCAGGGCTTGCGCGGCGGCGACGTTCTGGTGCGCTGGGGCGGCGAGGAGTTCGTCGCCATCTTGAACAACACCGACGCCGCCGGAGCCGAGATCGTGATTAAGCGCCTGCGCCAGATGGGCTTCGGCGACCGGCCGGACGGCAAGCCGATGACCGCCTCGATCGGGGTGGCCGAACGGCGCCAGGACAAGACGCCCGACTGGCCGCATCTGATCGAGCTGGCCGATCAGCGCATGTATGGCGCTAAGAAGGGGGGGCGCGACCGCGCCGTCTTCCCCGGCAACCGGGTGTTGCCCTTCGGCTCGGCGCCGATCCTGTAGGGCGCGGCGCCGGCGGCGGACCGTCAGTTGGCGCTGCCGTAGGATTCGCCGTAGATGTAGGCTTCGCGGTCCTTGAGCTCGCGCTCCATGTGGCGCTGCACGGCGGCGTAGAGGTCGCGCACCGAGACCATCCCCACCACCTTGCCGCCGTCAACCACCGGCAGATGGCGGTAGCCGCCGGCGTGCATGCGCTCGAGCGCTTCGCCGGCGGTGGCGTGCGAGGCCAGCGTGTCGGGCTTGGTGGTCATCACCTGGGCCACCTTGGTGGTCTCCGGGTTGAGGCCCTTGGCGACCACCCGGGTCATGACGTCGCGTTCGGTGAGGATGCCGCGAAGCGTGCCGCCCTCGATCACCATCAAGGCGCCGATGCGCTTGTCGGCCATCAGGGTTGCGGCCTCGCGGACCGTGGCGCCCTCGCCCACCGAGATCAGGGTTTGGTTTTGGATGATGTGCGGAACGATGCGCGCCTGCATGGTGGTCTCCCTTTTCCCCAGGGGAGCCGGAATGGTCCCGGCCTCCATCCCCTAGATTTGCTGCCCCGGCAGGTTGCGGTCAAGGGGGGGCGTGACCTTGACGAGCCCAATCTGGTTCTTGTGGCGACGGAGGATTTCGAACCGAAAGCCGAAAAAACCGAACACTTGGCCCACTTCAGGGATCCGCCTTGCCTCGTGCAGCAACAGCCCGGCCAGGGTGGCGGCGCGCTCGTCGGGCAGGCGCCAATCGAATTCACGGTTGAGGTCGCGCAAGGTCACCGAGCCCGCGACGGCGAGCGAGCCGTCGGCCAGACGCTTGACGCCGCCCACCGCCAGATCGTGCTCGTCTTTGATGTCGCCCACGATCTCTTCCAGGATGTCTTCCAGCGTCACCACGCCCAGGAAGACCCCGTATTCGTCGACCACCAGGGCGAAATGTTCGTGGCGGTCGCGGAAGGATTGCAATTGGTCGATCAGGGCCGTGGTGTCGGGAATGAACCAGGGCGGCTGGGCGAGCACGGTGACGTCGAGATGGCTGACGTCGTCCATGTGGACGCGCAGGGCCCGCAAGAGCGCCTTGGCGTGGACGACGCCGATGATGTTGTCGGGATTGCCCCGCCACAGCGGCACCCGCGTGTAGGGGCTGGCGAGAATCTGGTCGAGGAGCTGTTCGGGCGGCAGATCGGCGTCAAGCGTGAAGGCGTTGCGCCGATGGGTCATGATCTCTTCGACCGTGACGTCGCCCAGCTCAAGGATCGAGCGCAGCATGGCGCGCTCATGGCGGACCTCGTCGGCCTCGGCGTGGATTTCGATGGCGCCCTTCAATTCGGTCATCGCGGTGTCGATGTCGCGCAAGCCGTCGACCCTGACCCCGAACAGCCGAAGCGTGGCCCGCACCAAAGACTGGACGACGACCAGAAACGGCGCCAGCAGAAAGGTCAGGCCCAGAACCATCGGCGCCGCCCGGCGCACCGCGCGGTCGGCGTTGTGAATGGCGTAGGTCTTGGGCAGGATTTCGCCGAAGGCGACCAGGATCACGGTCATGACGGCGGTGGCGTAGGCGACGCCGGCTTCGCCGAACAGGCCGATCAGGATGCTGGTCATCAGCGCCGAGGCCAGGATGTTGACCATGTTGTTGCCGAGCAAGAGCGCGCCCAACACCCGCTCGCGGCGCTGGAGCAGCCGGTTGACCAGGGCGGCGCGCACATCGCCATCCTGTTCGAGCTGGTGCATGAGCGGGCGCGAGACCGCGGTGAGCGCCGTTTCCGACGCCGAGAGGAGCGCCGACATCAGCAGCAGAACGACCACGGCGCCGAGATAGATCCAATCGAGCGTGGTGATCATGACCGGGCGCGCTCGCAAAGGTCGGCCAGGAAGCCTTGCAGCCGCTCGGCCGGCACGTCGGAGGCCAGAAAGGCCTGGCCGATGGCGCGGGCGAGCACGAAGGTCATCCGCCCGTCCGCCACCTTCTTGTCGCGCGCCATGTGGGCCAGCAGCCGCTGGGCGTTCCAGACGATGCCTTGCAGGGCCGGCAGGTCCGACGGCAGGCCGATCCGTTGCAGATGGGCCTCGACGCGCCGGCGCTGGTCGGCCGGGCAAAGGCCCAGCGATTCCGAGAGGGCGAAGGCCAGCCCCAGACCGGCCGCCACCGCCTCGCCATGGCGGAGGCGGTCGTCATAGCCGGCCTCGGCCTCGAGCGCGTGGCCGAAGGTGTGGCCGAGATTGAGCAGCGCCCGCGGCCCCGATTCGCGCTCATCGAGCGCTACGATGCGGGCCTTGGCGGCCACACAACGCGCCACCGCCTCTTGGGTGGCCGCGCCGTCGCCCTCGAGCAGTTTGGGACCGTTGGTTTCCAGCCAAGCGAAGAAGGGCGCGTCGTCGATCAGCCCGTACTTCACCACCTCGGCGTAGCCGGCGCGGCGCTCGCGCATGGACAGAGTGGCCAGGGTGTCGGTGTCGGCCAGAACGAGGCGCGGCTGGTAAAAGGCGCCGACCAGATTCTTGCCCCGCTTGGTGTTGATGCCGGTCTTGCCGCCGACCGAACTGTCGACCTGGGCCAGAAGGGTGGTCGGCACCTGGAGGAAGGGCAGGCCGCGCAGCCCGATCGCCGCGGCAAAGCCGACCAGATCGCCCACCACGCCGCCGCCCAACGCGACGAGCGTGGTGCGCCGCTCGACCCCGGCGGCGAGAAGGACATCGAGCAGCGCTTCCAGATGGGCGAAATCCTTGGTCGCCTCGCCGGCCGGCACCACATGATGCTGGGCGGCGATCCCCGCCTTGGCCAAGGCCGCAAGGGCCGGATCGAGATAATGACGCGCCACCTGGGCGTCGGTGATCACAAACACCCGCTTCTGGGCCAGAACCGGCGCCGCCCATTCGCCCAGCCGCCCGATCAGGCCCGGCCCGACGACGACGTCATAGGCGCGCTCGCCCAGTCCGACGCGGACGATGCGTTCGCTCATGCCGGCACCGTCCGCATCCGATGCTCGTCGAGCGCCGCCTTGACCCGCTTGGCGGTGGCGTCGGCCGATTCCGAATTGCTGTCGACCGTGATGTCGGCCTCGGCATAGACCGGATAGCGTTCCGCCATCAGCCGGGCGAGCGTGGCCTTGGGATCGCCGGTGTTGAGCAGCGGCCGATGGCCGCGGCCCTTGGTGCGGCCGTACAGAAGGTCGAGATCGGCCTTGAGCCAGATCGAGATCGCCCGGCTTTTGATTGCGGCGCGCGTTTCGGGGTCCATGAAGGCGCCGCCGCCCGCCGCCAGCACCAGCGGCGGACCTTCGAGCAGGCGGATCATCACCTTGCGCTCGCCCTCGCGGAAGGCGGCCTCGCCGAAGCGGGCGAAGAAATCGGCGACCGAGCAGCCGGCGGCGGCCTCGATCTCGGCGTCGGCATCCTTGAAAGGGCAGCCCAAGAGAATGGCCAGCCGACGCCCGACCGCGCTTTTCCCCGCCCCCATGAGGCCGATCAGCACCAGGGAGCGATCAAGCGACGGCGATTCGGGGGCGTTCACCGGCACCCCCGACGTTGAAAGGCCCCGATCCGGCCGGTACACTGCCCAACAATTGTCATGATCGCGAGCTTACCATGAAACCGTCGCATCGCTGGCGCTTTTACCGGCGAAGCGGCTTAGTGTCCATCCTCTGTCCATCCTCTTTTCCCCACGAGGGCTTATGAAGACCCTGTCGCGCATTCTGGTCATTCTGGTGTTTCTGGTGCTGGGGGCCGGCGTGGCCTTTCTCGCCACCTGGGATATGCCGCCCCCCACCGCCAAGGTCGAAAAGGTCATTCCCAATGAACGCTTTGCGCGCTAGCCGAGTCGGGCTGGCGATCGCGCTGGCCCTGGCCTTCATCGCCCCCGCTTCGGCGCAGGAGGCCGCCCCGCCCAGCGGCCCGGTGCGCCTGACCCCGCGCCCGCCGGCGCCCAACCAAGCCGCCCCCGCCCCAGCCACGCCCACCCCGGGCGAGGCGCCCGCCGAAGCCGGTTCGGTGCGCCGGGAAACCCTGCCGATCGAGACACAAGAGCTGAGGGCACCCAATGTCGAGGCGGTCGGCCTTCTCGATGCGGCGAGCGGCAGCCTGGGCGCCGCCATGTGGGCGGGCTCCAGCCGCGCCACCATTGCCCGCCTGTTGCCCGATCTGCCGGCGGCGACGCCTTCGGCCACCGCGCGCGCCCTGACCAAGCGGCTTCTCCTCACCCCGGCCGAGGCGCCGGGCGATCCCAACGGCCCCTCGCTCTTGTCGGCCCGGGTCGAGAGGCTGATGGCGATGGGCGAGGTCGAATCGGCGGTGGCGCTGCTGGCGCTGGCGCCGGCCCGCCTCGCCAACGAAACCACCCTGAAAGCCAAGGTCGAAGGCCTGCTCCTGGTCTTCGACGAGGCCGCCGCCTGCAAGGAGATCGAGCACGCGCCGCGCGAGTCGAAAGATCCCTTCTGGCTCAAGGCGCAGATCCTTTGCCGGCTCTTGGGCGGCGACAAGGGCAAGGCCCAGGCCCAGCTCGGCCTCGATCTGTTGCGCGAGCAGAAGGGCGAGGACGCCGCCTTCGTCAATCTGGCCGAAGGCATGCTGGGCCTCAACCCGCCGCCCCTCGCCAGCCTGGCCGATCCGCAGCCCCTGCACATCGCTTTGGTGCGCGCCGCCAAGAAGACTCCGCCTCCCGACATCGTGCGCGCCCGCCATCCGGGTGTGCTGCGCGCCCTGGCCTTGGGGCCGGTGCTTGATCTCGACACCCGGCTGGCCGCGGCCGAGCGGGCCTTGGCCCTGGGCGTCATCGAGGCCGAAGACGTTCGGCGCCTCTATAACGGCCTGCAATTCACCGACCGCGAACTGGCCCAGGCGCTCACCGCCGCCGACGGCGATCGCGGCCCGCGCGCCCGCGCCCTGGTGTTCCGCGCCACCCGCATGCAGACCCAGCCGGTGGCCCGGGCCGAGCTGGTGGCCAAGGCGATGGCCCAGGCAGCCGCCGGCAACGCCTTCCTCACCGCGGCACGGCTCTACGAGCCCCTGATCCGCGAGATGCCGCCCGGCCCCGGCCTGGTCTGGTTCGCGCCGGTGGCCGCCCGCGCCCTGTTGGGCGCCGGCGATGCCGCCGCCGCCCTGCCCTGGATCGAACTGGCGATGGCGGCGCGCGCCCCCGAGGACCGGCCGATGCAGATTCTGCTGGCCCCCCTGGCAAGGCTGGCGCTGCCCGGCCAGGCCGGCGCCAACGGCGTCGCGGCCCTGCTCGAAGCCTGGATGGGCCAGCAGAAGGATGTCGCCCGCGATCTGCTTCTGCTGCGCGCCGGCACGCTCTATGGGCTGCTCGACGCGCTCGGCGATCCGCCGGGCGAGGCCTGGCTGGCCTTGAACGAAGGCTCGCGCCTGGTGGCGCTGCCCCTGCCCCGTCCGGCGCTCTGGCATGGGCTAAGGCTGGCCGAGAGCGGCAAACGCCTGGGCGAGACCGTTCTTTACGCTCTGGCCTCGCTGGGCGAGGCCGGGCCGGCCAGCGATCCGGTCACCCTTTACCGCGCCGTTGCCGCCTTGAAGGCGCTGGGGCTGGAGCGCGAGGCGCGCCAGATCGCCATCGAGGCTGCGTTGGCCTCTGGTGGCTAGCCCGACCCGCGATCTGTTCCTCGACATGATGGCGGCCGAGCGGGGCGCCGCCCAGAACACGCTGACCGCCTACCGGCGCGATCTCGACGATCTTGGAGCGTTTCTGGCCAAGCGCGGCCGAGCCCTCGACGCGGCCGACGCCTCGGATCTGCGCGCCTATCTGAAAAGCCTGGCCCTGGCGGGCTTAAGCCCCCGCACCCAGGCCAGACGCCTCTCAGCCCTCACCCAGTTTCACCGCTTTCTCTTTACCGAAGGGCGACGCGCCGACGATCCCAGCCAGGGGCTCGATTCGCCCCGCCTGGGCCGGCCCTTGCCGAAATATCTGTCGAAGACCCAGGTGACGCGGCTGATCGAGACCGCGCACGCCCAAGAGGGTTGGCAGGGCCTGCGCCTAGCCGCCTTGCTGGAACTGCTCTACGCCGCGGGCCTGCGGGTGTCCGAACTGGTGGGTCTGCCCCTGGCCGCTTTGGCCAAGGACGCGCCGCATCTTATCGTCAAGGGCAAGGGCAACAAGGAGCGCCTGGTTCCCCTGGGCGAGCCGGCCCGCCAGGCGCTGGAACGCTGGCGCCAGGCCCGTCTCGATTGGCTGGACGGCCAGGATTCGAAATGGCTGTTTCCGGCAAAGGCCAAGGGCGGCGGCCCGTTGCGCCGCGCCGCCTTTGCCCGCGACCTCAAAGGCCTGGCCGCCAAGGCGGGCCTCAAGCCCGCCCAGGTCTCGCCGCATGTGCTGCGCCATTCCTTCGCCAGCCATCTGCTGGCCGGTGGCGCCGATCTCAGGGTCGTGCAGACCCTCTTGGGCCATGCCGACATCGCCACCACCCAGATCTACACCCATCTGCAGGACGACCACCTGAAAGGGCTGGTCAAGCGCCACCATCCCTTGGCGGCGAAAAAATGATATAGAGCGAGCAGACGATTCCAGGGGGACCCATGACCTTGACGCCCGACCAGAAGGCCGAGATCGACGCCGCCCGCGCCCAGAGCCACGCCACCAGGCGCGCCACCGTGCCGGCCTTGGAGGAAATTCTCTACCAGGCCTTTCCGGTGCTCGATCACGGCGTGCTTCGGGTGATCGACTATATGGGCGACGACGGCGCCATCGTCCAGGCGGCCCGGGTCTCCTACGGCAAGGGCACCCGCAAGACCTTGGAGGACAAGGGGCTCATCGACTATCTGATGCGCCACCGCCACACCACCCCCTTCGAGATGTGCGAGATCAAATTCCACGTCAAGCTGCCGATCTTCGTCGCCCGGCAGTGGATTCGCCACCGCACCGCCAACGTCAACGAATATTCGGCCCGCTATTCGATCCTGGACCGCGAATTCTACATTCCGGCGCCCGACCATCTGGCGGCGCAGTCGCGGATCAATCGCCAAGGCCGCGGCGCCGTGCTGGAGGGCGAGGAGGCGCGCAAGGTGCTTGAGCTTCTCAAGACCGATTCCGAGCGCTGCTACGCCTCCTACGAATGGATGCTGAACGAGGACGAGACCGGCAAGCAGACCGATCCCGAACGGGTGGGGCTGGCGCGTGAGCTGGCGCGAATGAACCTGACCATCAACGCCTATACCCAATGGTACTGGAAGACCGATCTGCACAATCTCTTCCACTTCCTGTCGCTCAGAGCCGATTCGCACGCCCAGTACGAAATCCGCATCTATGCCGAGGCGATGCTGGAGATGGTCAAGCGCTGGGTGCCGCTGGCCTTCGACGCCTTCAAGCGCTACCGGCTGGGCGGCGTCCATCTTTCGGCGGGCGGGTTGGCGATCGTCAAGCGCCTGCTGGCGGGCGAAAAGGTGGCGCAAGAGGGAAGCGGCCTGTCGGCCCGCGAATGGCGCGAACTGATGGCGGCCTTGGGCCGCGAGGAAGGCTAATCGGGTTTGATTACCCGCTCCGGCGGGAAGCAGACCGTCACCCGGGTGCCTTGGCCCTTGGCGCTGTCGATCGTCATCTTGCCGCCATGCAGTTCGATCAGGCTCTTGGTGAGCGGCAGGCCCAAGCCGGTGCCTTCGTAATAATGTTCGGTACCCGCCACCCGGCCAAAGGGCACCAGTGCCTTGGCGATGCCCTCGGTGTCCATGCCGATGCCTTGATCCTCGACCGTGAGACAGCAGCGGCGTTCCCGACCAAGCGTGACCGTGAGGGCGACCTCGGTTTCGGGCGGCGAGAACTTGACCGCGTTGGACAGCAGATTGGCGAGGATCTGCTTCAGGCGCCGCGGATCGGCGAAAAGGCGCGGCGCCGGTTGGGGCAGCCGCGCGGTCAGCGCAACCTTGCCCTTGAGCGCCCGGGGGCGGACAAGACGGAGCACCGATTCGACCAGCGACGCCAGTTCGATGGTCTCCGGCGCCAGGGTCAGCATGCCGGCCTCGATGGCGGAAATATCGAGGATGTCGCTGATCAGCTCCAAGAGATGATGGCCGGAATCGAAGATGTCCTGGGTGTATTCGCGGTGCTTGGCGTTGGCCACCTCGCCCAGCAGGCCCGACAGCATGGCCTCGGAATAGCCGATGATGGCGTTCAAGGGGGTGCGCAGCTCGTGGCTCATATGGGCTAGGAATTCCGACATCGCCTTGTGCCCGGCCTCGGCACGGGTGCGGGCGTCGCGCAGCAGACGCTCGGCCTCCTTGCGGGCCCCGATGTCGCGGTGCAGGGAGACGAAATGGGTGATCTGGCCCGCGGGATCGCGAATCGGGTGGAAGGCCGATTCCATCCAGGTCTCGCCCCCATCCTTGCGGCGGATTTGCATCTCTTCGACCCAGCTTCGGCCCTGCATCAGATCGGCGTGAATGCGCCGATAGGTGCCGGACGGGGTCGCTTTGGACCGAGTGAGCGCCGGGCCCCTGCCGATCGCCTCGGCGGCGGAATAGCCGGTGAGGCGCTCGAAGGCCGGGTTGACGTACTCGACGACTTCCTGGGTGTTGACGACGATCACCATTTCCTGGGTCTGCTCAAGCACCCGCGACAAGGTGCGCAACTGGTCCTCGATCCGCTTGCGCTCGGTGACGTCGACGACGATGCCAAGCGTGCCCAGAACCGTGCCCGTGGGGTCGGTCCGACAGATGCCGCGCGCCTGGACGTGGCGGATCGAGCTGTCGGGGCGCAGAACGCGATACTCGTTTTCGTAACCCCGACCGGGCTCGATGGCCTCGCCCAGCCGGGCGACCTGATCGACGTCGTCGGGATGGATGCAACAGAGCCAATTGCTCCAGGTGCTGGGTAGCGAATTCGGGCGGCGCCCCAGGATGCGCCAGATTCCATCCGACCAGATATGCTCCTTACGGCCAGCCTCCCAGGCCCAGCTTCCCATGCCGGCCAGACCCTCGGCCTCGGTGAGAAGATGGCTCTGGCGCCGCAACGCCTCGTCGCGCTCGGCGATCGCTTCGGCCATCGCGTTAAAGACTTTGGCGAATTGCTGGAACTCGCGGCTGTCGTCGGCCTGCGCCTCCAGGCGGCTGGCGAGATCGCCCTTGGCGATCCGCTCGGCCGCCTCGCGGAAGCGGTTGTGGCGACGCTGGAAGGCAAATTGGGCGCTAAGGCCGAACAGCAGCAAGGAGGCGATCGCCACGGCGGCAAAGATGGCGAAGTGACGCGCCTGTTGGCGATCGATCTCGGCCAGGATGGGACGATGATCGACGCCCACCGCCACCCGGATGCCGTCCTTGAAGTCGGTCACCACCAGGGTCTGGCGCCGATCATCGGGCATCGGACCGAAAGCGCGCCCGTTCTTGGCGTCGAGCGGGCTTTCGATGTCGGCCAAGACCTTGCCCAGCAACGCCGGTCGCAAGGGAGCCGTCGCCAACACGGTGTCACGGTCGTCGAGCACCATGACGACCGCTTCCGTCCCGATGCCCAAATCCTCCAACAGCCGGTCAAGCCACTCGAGGCTCACCGCGCCGACCAGCGCCCGGTTGACCCCGGCATTCGGTTCCAAAAGAGGGACGCCATAGGGCACGAAGGGTTTGCCGCTGCGCGAGCCGATGGTGGCGACGCCGAGCGCCGGCTTTCCGGTTTCGACGGCCCTTTTGGCGACCGTCAGGGTCACCGGATTGAAGGTTCGCCGATCGGGATCGGCGCTGCAATCGACCAACCCGTCGACGCTTCCGCGCGCGATGTCGACGAACAGCGGCGTCGAGGCCCGGATGTCGGCGATGCGCGCCTGGCAGGTGGCGGGATCGCCGAAGCGGACCCGGCTCATGGCGGCGATCTGCTGCATGGCCAATTCCGCCGCCTGCAGCATCGAACGGTGCCGCATGACGGCGGCCCGCGCCAAGGTGGTTGCCTGCTCGGCATGCTGGGTCAGCACGCTGCTTTTCATTCGGCCGAGATGAAGGAGTTCGAGACCCAGGAACGGCGCCAGCGCCAACAGCGCCAGAACTAGCAGGCGTCCCAAGAAGGTGCGCGGTATGGCGAACACGCCTACGCCTCCCCACCCGGTCCAATCATGGCCGGTTTCGGACAATTCCCTCCTTAAAAAAAGGTTAAACCCTTTTGAAGCGCCGCACAATGGTGAAGGGCATAACCGTTTATTCAACCTGTCCTAAGGCCCGCTTTCCAAAGGATGGCGATCAGTTGGCGCCGAGCAGCGCCTCGGGCGGAAAGAAGACGGTGACCGTTGTGCCCCGACCCTTGGCGCTGTCGATCGACAGCGTGCCGCCATGCAGCTCGACTAGGCTTTTGGCGAGCGGCAAGCCCAAGCCGGTGCCTTCGTAGCGCCGGGCCAGACGGCTGTCGACCTGACCGAAGGGTTGCAGCGCGGTGACGATGCCGGCTTCGTCCATGCCGATGCCGGTGTCGACGACCCGCAAGCGGCAGCCCTGGCCGGGCCCGCCCTCGAGGGAGAGCGTCACCCTTCCGCCTTCGGGCGTGAACTTGACGGCGTTGGAGAGAAGATTGATCAGAATCTGCTTGAGGCGAAGGGGATCGGCCCGCAGGCGGAGCGGGGTGTCGGGCTTGTCGAGACGCAAGTCGACGCCGCCCTTCTCCGCCCGAGAGCGCACCAGACGCAACGCCGCCTCGACGATCGCCTCCGGATCCACCGCTTCGAGGTTGAGGGCGATCTGCCCGGCTTCGGCGGCCGCGACATCGAGGATGTCGTTGATCAGCTCAAGGAGATGGCGGCCCGAGGAGAAGATATCCTGGAGGTATTCGCGCTGGTTGGCGTTGGCGAGCGCGCCGTGCAGGCCGGTCAGCAGCGCCTCGGCATAGCCGATGATGGCGTTCAAGGGGGTGCGCAGCTCGTGGCTCATGTTGGTGAGCAGTTGGGTTTTCGCCCGGTTCGCCAGCTCGGCCTGGTCCTTGGCCGCGACGATTTCCTCGACCGCCCGCTTGCGTTCGGTGATGTCGGCGACCAGGCCGAACACCCGCTCGACGCCGTCGGCCGCGTCACGCGACCGCACGCCGATCACCTCGACATTGCGGACACGGCCATCGGGGCGAATGATCCGGTATTCCAGGCGATATCCGCCCTGGTTCATGCTTTCGTTGATGGTGCGCGTCACCCGATCGAGATCGTCGGGATGCACGCAACGCCGCCAGTTGTCGCGGGTGGGAGCGATGGAGCCGGGCGGAACGCCCATAATGTCCCAAACGCCATCGGACCAGATCTGACGATCGCCGCGCAGATCCCACTCCCAACTCCCCATGTGGGCGATCCGCTGCGCCTCGTCGAGCACCCGCTTCTGGCGAGCCAAACGGGCGTCGCGGTCGGCGATCGACGCCGCCATGGCGTTGAAGGCCTGGGCGAAGCGGCGGTAGTCCTGGGAATCGGCGGGGTCGGATTCCAGGCGGGTCGCCAGATCGCCGGCGCCGATCTTCAGCGCCGCCGCCTCGAATTGGCGGTAGCGCCGCACCAGCAGGATATGCGCGAAGCCGGCGAAGATCAGGATGGAAAGCAACACCACCGGAACGAGGACGATGAAATGGGCGCGAAGGCGCTGTTCGGCCTCGGCCAGGGCGTGATCGGTATCGATCCCCACCGCCACCCGAATGCCGCCCTCGAAGCCGGTGATCGAGAGGTGGCGATGCACCTGGTCGGCGAAGACGACGGACAAAAGGGCGCCGGCGCCCGCCGAGTCCGCCCCCGGCAAGGGTTTGCCGATCAGCTCGGGTTTGGCCGGGTAGGATGCGAGGATCGTGTTGCGGTCGTCGAGCACCAGGACCATCGCTTCGGCCCCGATCGCCAAATCGGCAACCAGACGATCGAGCCACTCCAGGCTTGCGCCGGCGACCAGAATCCGCTGCCGGCCGCCCTGGACATCGATCAGCGGCCGGGCCAGGGGAATGATCGGCCGGCCGTGATTGGGGCTGATCGTCGCCGGCGCCACCGCCGGCTGGCCGGTGCGGACGACCTCTTGCACCGCGACCATCGCTTGGGGAATGAAGCGGGTCTGGCCGGCGCGACCGGCGCAATCGACCGAACCGTCCGGCAAACCGCGGGCGATGTTGATGAACAGGGGCGTGGTGTTGCGAACTTCCAGAAGACGCACGGCGCAATCGCCCGAATCGCCCGAGCGCACCGGGTCCATGAGGGCAATCTGCTCCAGGGCGAGCAGCGCCGCCTTGAGCAGCGAGCGATGCTGGAGGGCGACGGCGCGGGCCAAAGTCTGGGCCTGTTCGGCCGAGGATTCGATCAGCCGGCTGCGCAGTTGGGCAAGGGAATAGAATTCGAAGACGAGGAAAGGGGCCAGCGCCAGGGCCAACAGCAACGCGATTCGTCCATAGAAGGTGCGAAAGAACGCGTGCACAAATACGCCCTCTGGTCGCGCCGGGACCGGCCCGAACGCGTTAACGGCTCACCCTCCCTCCTCTCAAAGTGGCCCAGTCCCGGGCAACTTACAAGGTGAACGGCGGCTATTCGACGACGATTTTTGGCCGCGCCTTGGCGCCTTGGCCTTGCTGGATCAGGCGCACCTTCTCCCAGACGCGCTTGGCGATCTCTCGGTAGGCGTGGGCGTGCGGGCTGTCGGGGCGCGCCACCACGATCGGATGGCCGTCGTCCGAGGTCTCGCGGATGGCGATGTCGAGCGGCACCTCGCCCAGGAAGTCGCAGCCCAGCTTGGCCGCCTCGGCCTTGGCGCCGCCATGGCCGAAGATGTGGGTCTCGTGGCCGCAATTGGGGCAGTGGAAGGTGCTCATGTTCTCGATGATGCCCAGAACCGGCACATCGACCTTGCGGAACATGTTCAGGCCCCGGCGCGCATCCAAGAGCGCGATGTCCTGGGGGGTCGAGACGATCACCGCCCCGGTAAGCGGCACCTTCTGGCACATGGTGAGCTGGGTGTCGCCGGTGCCGGGCGGCATGTCAACCACCAGCACGTCGAGCGCGCCCCAATTGACGTCGCGCAGCATCTGCTCCAGGGCGCCCATCACCATCGGGCCGCGCCAGATCACCGGCGCGTCCTCGGGGACCAAAAAGCCCATCGACATGCAGCGCACGCCGTAATTCTCCAAGGGCTGGATGACCTCGCCGGTCTCGTCGAGTTTCGGCTGGCCGGAAATCGCCAGCATGCGCGGCATCGAGGGCCCGAAGATGTCGGCGTCGAAGACGCCGACCTTGAGGCCCATGCCGGCCAGGGCGAGCGCCAGATTGACGGTGGTAGTCGATTTGCCGACGCCTCCTTTGCCCGACGCCACCGCGATCACCGCCTTGACCTCGGGCAGCAATTTCTTTTCCACCGGGCGATGGGCGTGGTGGTGGCCGTGATCGTGATCGTGGTCGTGATCATGATGTCCATGGTCGTGACCATGCCCGTGATCGTTGTGCCCGTGGCCATGATCGTGGTGTCCGTGCCCATGCCCATGATCGTGGTGCCCATGCCCCTTACCGCCCTTGCCCAAGCGCTGCGCCGTCAAGATGGCCTTGGCCGAATTGATGCCCGCCAACGCCCCCACCGCCTTTTCGGCCGCCTGGCGCAAGGGTTCCATCTCCTTGGCCTTGGCCGGATCGATCTCGATGGCGAAGGTGACGGCGCCGTCCTTGATGGCGATTCCCGAGACCGTCGCCGGATCGAGGGTGCCCTTGAGCGCGGCGCGGATGGCGGTTTCGGTGATCTGGGCCATGGACGGGAACTCCCTTATTCCTTATAGGGATGGTTGCGGGGTGGGCGGACGTTCGATTGCGCCGAACGGCCGTCTGTCATATAAGGCGCATTGAGGCTTTTGCAAAGACGATTTGCCGGAGGGTGAAGGTATGGCCTGGAATCCGTCGGGCGGTGGCGGTGGACCCTGGGGCGGCGGCGGTTCGGGCGGTGGCTCGGGCGGCGGCGGCCCGTGGGGCGGCGGTGGCAATTCGGGCGGCGGCGGCCGCGACCCCTGGGGCCGCGGCGGCGGCGGGCCGATCCCCGATCTCGACGCCCTGATCCGCAAGGCCCAGGAGCGGATGCGCAACCTGTTCTCGGGCGGCGCCAAGGGCGGCGTTCTCCTGGTCGTGGGGCTGGTGGTGGCGTGGTTCCTGTGGGATGCGGTCTATCGCGTCCAGCCCGACGAGCAGGGCGTCGAAATGGTCTTCGGCGCCTTTTCCCGCACCACGCCGCCCGGCCTGCACATCAATTGGCCGGCGCCGATCGGCAAGGTCTACAAGCCCAGGGTCACCCGCATCAACCGCATCGAAGTGGGCTTCCGCTCGGTGGGCGAGGGGCGCGGCGCGCGGGGCTCGAGCATCCGCGACGTGCCCGAGGAAAGCCTGGTGCTGACCGGCGACGAGAACATCCTCGACATCGATTTCTTCGTGCTCTGGCGGATCAAGGACGCCAGCCGCTTCCTCTTCAAGGTCCGCGACCCGCAAGGCACGGTCAAGGTGGCGGCCGAAAGCGCCATGCGCGAAGTGATCGGCAAGACCCGCATCCAGCAGGCGCTGACCGAAGGCCGCAAGCAGATCGAGCAGATGACCCACGGCCTGCTCCAGGAAATGCTCGATCATTACGAGGCCGGCATCGAGGTGATCGAGGTCAACATGCAGAAGGCCGATCCGCCGTCCCAGGTGGTCGACGCCTTCAACGACGTCCAGCGCGCCAAGGCCGACCGCGAGCGCCTGAGCAACGAGGCCGAGGCCTACCGCAACGACATCATCCCCAGGGCGCGCGGCGAATCCGAACGCCTGCTCCAGGAAGCCCAGGCCTACAAGGAACAGGTGACCAATCTGGCCGAAGGCGATTCCAAGCGCTTCCTGTCGGTCTATTCGGTCTACGCCAAGGCGCCGGAAGTGACGGCGCGGCGCATCTACATCGACACGCTGGAGCAGATCTTGAAGAACACCCACAAGGTGATCATCGACAAGCAGGCCACCGGCTCGGGAATCCTGCCCTATCTGCCCTTGCCGGAACTGAAGCCAGGGGCGCCCGCCCCGGGAGGCAAGCCATGAGCCCCGCCCGTCTGGCCATCCTGGGCGCCGTTCTTCTCGGCGCGGTCATCCTGCTCTTCGATTCGCTGTTCATTCTCGAACAGCAGCAGCAGGTCATCATCCGCCAATTCGGCAATCCGGTGCGCGTCGTCGCCGAACCGGGCCTCAAATTCAAGCTGCCCTTCGTCCAGGACCTGGTGCTTTACGACAAGCGCCTCTTGGAAATGGACCCGCCGGCCGAGCAGGTGATCCTGTCCGACCAGAAGCGGCTTGATGTTGACACCTACACGCGCTACCAGATCACCGATCCGCTCCGCTTTTTCCAGGCCTTGGGCACCGAGGAAATGGTGCGCTCGCAGTTGCGCCAGATCGTCAGCTCGGCCTTGCGCCGCGTTCTGGGCAACGTCACTATGGCCAGCCTCCTCTCCGAGGAGCGCACGACCATCATGACCGAGATTCAGAACCAGGTGAACGCCAACGCCCAGCGCTACGGCATCGAGGTGGTCGATGTCCGCATCCGCCGCGCCGACCTGCCCGAGGAAACCAGCCAGGCGATCTTCGAGCGCATGAAATCGGAGCGCGAGCGCGAAGCGCGCGAGAACCGCGCCCAGGGCAACGAGCGCGCCCAGCAGATCCGCTCGCGGGCCGAGCGCGAACGCACGGTCATCCTGGCCGAGAGCCAGAAGACCGCCCAGATCCTGCGCGGCGAGGGCGACGCCGAGGCCAACCGCATCTTCGCCGAGGCCTATGGCAAGGACCCGCAATTTTTCGCCTTCTACCGCTCGCTGCAGGCCTATCGCCAGGTGATCGGCGAGAAGGACACCACGTTGATCCTTTCCCCGGAAAACGAATTCTTCCGTTTCCTCAATTCCATGCCGGGCGGGCGGAGCCGTTAGGCTCCGCCCGATTGGACGGGAACGATCCCAAACTGCCTCGATTGCGCCACAATTGGCGGGCATAAGAGCCGCCAAGGCTTGGCTCGGTTCTTGAAGGGGGACGGGTCGATCCTTACATGCTAGTCGAGCGTTCGTTTCCCCGCGCCATGCATTGCGTTTCGAGGAGAGGCCCCTTGTCCCGTCATTCGTCGTATCGGCCGGCAGCCCGCCCGGCCGTTCTGGATCACTCCCGGTTCCGCTGGCTGTCGGCCGCCCTGGTGGCGCTGGCCGCGCTGGCCTTCGCCCTGTCCGCCCAGGCGCGCGAGACCCCGGAGAGCTTCGCCGATCTGGCCGAGCGCTTGCTGCCGGCCGTGGTCAACATCTCGACCACCCAG
Source organism: Rhodospirillales bacterium (assembly GCA_016214125.1). GTDB lineage: Bacteria > Pseudomonadota > Alphaproteobacteria > Rhodospirillales > WMHbin7 > JACRPC01. The sequence continues at coordinate 54,410 of JACRPC010000010.1, forward strand.
ACCATGCCCGAGCGCGGCGGCAAGGGTCCGGAAATGCCGCAATTCCCGCCCGGCTCGCCGTTCGAGGATTTCTTCAAGGAGTTCTTCGACCGCAACCGCCCGCCGGGCGGCGCGCCACGGAAGGCGACCTCGCTCGGTTCGGGCTTCGTCATCGATCCGGAAGGCTATGTGGTGACCAACAACCACGTCATCGCCGACGCCGACGAGATCAACGTCATTTTGCACGACAACATCTCGCTCAAGGCCGAGATCGTTGGGCGCGATTCCAAGACCGACATGGCGCTTCTGCGCATCAAGCCGCCCAAACCGCTGACCGCCGTCAAGTTCGGCAATTCCGACGAGACGCGGGTGGGCGACTGGGTGCTGGCGATCGGCAACCCCTTTGGGCTGGGCGGCACGGTGACGGCGGGCATCCTGTCGGCCCGGGCGCGCGACATCAATTCCGGCCCTTATGACGACTATCTGCAGACCGACGCCTCGATCAACCGCGGCAATTCGGGCGGCCCGATGTTCAACATGAAAGGCGAGGTGATCGGCATCAACACCGCCATCTTTTCGCCCTCGGGCGGTTCGGTCGGCATCGGCTTCGCCGTGCCGTCCAGCCTCGCCAAACCGGTGATCGACGATCTGCGCAAGTTCGGCCGCACCCGGCGCGGCTGGCTGGGCGTGCACATCCAAAGCGTCACCGACGAGATCGCCGAGAATCTCGGCATCAAGGACAAGGAGCAGCGCGGCGCCCTGGTGGCCAGCGTCACCCCGGGCGGCCCGGCCGAGAAGGCGGGCCTCAAGGCCGGCGACGTCATCATCCGCTTCGACGGCAAGAAGGTGACGGAAATGCGCCGCCTGCCGCGCATCGTTGCCGAGACCGCGGTCGGCCGCGAGGCCGAGGTGGTGGTGCTGCGCGACGGCCGCAACGTCACCAGCAAAGTGATGGTGGGCGAACTGGAGGAGGCCGAACAGGCCGAAGCCAAGGCTCAGGCCGGCAAGCCCGGCAAGGGCGGCGCCCAGAGCAAGGTGGCGGCGCTGGGCCTTTCGGTGGCGACGCTCAACCCAGAGAACCGGCAGAAATACGAGCTGTCCGAAGATGCGCGCGGCCTGGTGGTGACCGAGGTCGAGGCCAACGGTCCGGCGGCCGAGAAGGGCCTGAAGCCCGGCGCGGTGCTGGTCGAGGCGGCGCAGAAGGAACTGGCGTCGCCCGCCGATCTGGTGGCCAAGGTCGAGGAAGCCCGCAAGGCTGGGCGCAAATCGATCCTGCTGCTGGTCGATGGACCCCAGGGCCTGCGCTTCGTGGCGCTGCGCATCGAAGCCAAGAAGTAAGGCTTGACCCCGTGAGCGCCGCCGACTCCGTCCTGCGTCTGGTCGGAGCGGCGGCGATCGGCTATCTGGCGCTGGTCGCCATCATGTATGTCGCCCAGCGCCGTCTCCTTTATATCCCCGACCGCGCCCCGCCTTCACCGATCGCCGCCGGCCTTCCCGAGATGGCCGAGGAGCGGCTGGTCGCCGCCGATGGCGTGGCGCTGGGTGCGTGGTGGCGCCCGCCGCCCGAGGGCCGGGGTGTGGTCGTCTATCTGCACGGCAATGCCGGCAATCTGGCCAGCCTGACCGTCAAGCTTCGCCCCTATCTCGATTGGGGTCTGGGCGTGCTGGCGATCGATTGGCGGGGCTACGGAAAGAGCGAAGGCAGCCCCACCGAGGACGGGCTCTACGCCGATGGCCGCGCCGCGCTCGATTTCCTGGCCGCCAAGGGGATCAGGCCGGAACGGGTGGCGCTGCATGGCGAATCGCTGGGCAGCGGCGTGGCGACCCAATTGGCGACCGAACGGCCGGTGGCTGCGCTCATTTTGGAAGCGCCCTACACGTCGGTCGCCGACATCGCCCAGCATCATTATCCCTATCTGCCGGCGCGCTGGCTGGTGAAGGACCGCTTCGATTCGCTGTCGCGCATCGCGGCGATCCGAGCGCCGATCCTGATCATCCATGGCGAGGCCGACCACACCATTCCGGTCGATCACGGCAAGCGGCTGTTGGCGGCCGCAGGCGGCAAGGCCAAGGGCATCTTCCTGCCCGGCGCCAACCATGTCGATCTGTTCGACCGCGGGGTCTTCCGCGACATCCGCGCCTTCCTGGAGCCGCTGATCGCCAAAGCCTAGCGCAGTTTGCGGGCCGGCAGATCGGTGGAGCCCCGGAGGTCGGTCGGATAAGGCGGCCGCCGGTCGGGCGCGGGAGCGGCATCCTTCCAGAAGGGCGTGTTGGCCTCCAGCCAGGCTTCGGAACGGCTAAGCCCGATATCCTTGAGCATCCGCGCGTCCATCGCCGCCAATTGCGCCCGGCCCCGGGCGTTCTGGTGCCAGTGCGCGATCCGGTCAAGCACGGCCCGCAGAAGCGAACGGGTGGTGACGAGCGGCGAGGCGGAAGCCAACGGGGGGCAGCACAAGGCGGGGCTTTTCATGGCGCTTCTCCAACGACAAAAGATGAGGTATTCTCATCAATACGCTCGCTGAAATTACGAAACAAACGATGCTTTTTCATCGATATGCATAAAAAAATCTAATTCATGCGCCGCTTGCCCCCCCTTTCGGCGCTACGCGCCTTCGAGGCCGCCGCCCGCCATTTGAGCTTCACCAAGGCGGCCGAGGAGCTGCATGTCACCCAGGCCGCCATCAGCCATCAGGTGAAGGCGCTGGAGGAGCATCTGGGCCGGCCCTTGTTCCGACGCCTGACCCGCGCCCTTCGCCTGACGCCGGCCGGCGAGGCCTATCGGCCAGTGCTGACCGAGGCCTTCGAGGCCATCGAGCGCGCCACCAGGCGCCTGCAGGCCGAAAGCGAGCGCCAAGGCGTGCTCAACATCAGCCTGACCCCGGCCTTCATGAGCCGGTGGCTGATCCCCAGGCTGGGCTACTGGCAGGAGGCACATCCCGAGATCGAGCTAAGGCTGACCAGCACGCCCAAGCTGGCCGATTTCAGCCGCGACGGCATCGATCTGGCGGTGCGCCACGGGCGCGGCGCCTGGCCGGGCCTGATCGCCCATCGTCTGTTCCAATCCGAGAACGTGCCGGTTTGCAGCCCCGCCCTGGTCAACGGTCCGCTGCCGCTGGCCAAGCCGGCCGATCTCGCCCACCACACCTTGCTGCATGATTTCGTCGAGCCCGAACTGTGGCGCATCTGGCTGGCGGCGGTGGGGGTGGAGGGCGTCGATCCCGATCGCGGCCTGCGCCTGAGCGACAGCGCCGACACCATCCAGGCGGCGATCGCCGGCTCGGGGGTGGCGATGACGCGCCGGGCCTTGATCGGTCTCGATCTGGCGGCGGGAAGGCTGGTGATCCCCTTCGACATCCGCCTGCCCAGCGAATACGCCTTCTACATCGTCTATCCCGAGGCCAGCGCCGAGCGGCCGATGATCCGGATGTTCCGCGATTGGGTGCTGGAGCAGGTGGCGGCGGAAACCCCGGGCGGGTGATTAGGATTTTCCCGCCGCGTCGAGCGCCTGGACCAGCGCGTCGAAGGGCAAGAGGGCGCAATCGTGGCGGCTCTTGTGGGCACCCAGGGGGGTGAAGACGGCCAGCTCGGCCCAGCCCTCGGGCGGAATCGCCCGGCCGTCCTTGAGCAGGGCGCGAAGATCAATCACCGCCTGTCTTGCCTGGGCAAGCGAGGCGCCCGGCGCCCGAACACCCAGGATGGCGGCGGCGGCGCGGCACATCAGGCAACCTTTGACCTCATGGCTCAGGCGAGCGATCGTGCCCGCCTTCAGTTCGAGATCGATGGTGGCACGGTCGCCGCACAGCGGATTGTCGAGCGTGGCGCTCGATTTGGGCGGGGCAAGGCGGCCGGCGCCGGTTGCCGCCTGGGCCAGCCTTTTCACCTCGGCGTGATAGATCTCGTCGTTCACAGCAAAATCCTCCGCGCCTGATCGAGGCCCTTAAGCAGGGCGTCGATGTCGGCCTGGTCGTTGTAGGGGGCGAGGCTGGCGCGGCTCAAGGCCTCGACCCCGAAGGCCGCCATCAGGGGCTGGGCGCAATGATGGCCGCCGCGCAAGGCGACGCCCGAGCGATCGAGTATCTGGCAGACATCGTGCGGATGGGCGCCCGCCAGATCGAAGGCGAAAACCGGCAGACGGTTGGCGAGATCGCGGGGGCCGCACAGCCTTAGATCGTTGAAGGCGGCCAGCCCGTCGAGCAGCCTTTGCGACAACGCCGCCAGATGCGCGTGGATGGCCGGCCAGGGCAAGGCACCCAACCAATCGAGCGCCGCCCCCAGCCCCACCGCCTGGGCGATCGGCGGCGTGCCCGCCTCGAAGCGGCGCACCGGCGGGCCGAAGGTCGAATGCTGCAACTCGACATGGCCCACCATGCCGCCGCCGACCAGCAAGGGCGGCAGGCGTTCGAGCAAAGCGCGCCGCCCCCACAGCACGCCGATGCCGTTGGGACCGAAGCATTTGTGGCCGGCCAGCGCGTAGAAATCGCAGCCGAGCGCTTGCAGATCGAGCGGCCCGTGCGGGGCGCGCTGGGCGCCGTCGAGCACCAGGATGGCGCCGAAGGCGCTGGCGGCTTCAATCACCGGGGCCAATTCGCTCACCGCGCCGGTGACGTTCGAGGCATGGGTGAGCGCGATCACCTTGGTGCGCGGCCCGACCAAATCGGCCAGGCGGGAAAGATCGAGCCGTCCTTCCCTGGTCACCGGCAGGAAGCGCAGCTCGATGCCCTTCCTTCGGCCCACCTCCTGCCAGGGCAACAGGGCGCTGTGATGTTCGGCCACCGACAGCAGCACCTCGTCGCCGGCCTTCAGGCCCTCGCCCAGCCCGTGCGCGATCAGATTGAGCGCCGCCGTGGCGCCGCCGGTGAAGACGATCTCCTCGGCCGGCGCGTTGAGATAGCGGCCGCAGGCGGCCCGCGCGTTCTCGTAGGCCTCGAGCGCCCGCTCGGCCAGATGGTGGGTGCCGCGCTGGATGTTGCCGCGATTTTCGCGCTCGTGCCGGGCCACCGCCTCGATCACCCGCTCCGGGCATTGGGCGGTGGCGGCGTTGTCGAGATAATGCAACGGCGCGCCGCCGCCGCCCGGCCGGGCCAGGATGGGAAATTCGGCCTTGAAGGCGGCCAAGTCGAAATTCATGGCGCGCGCTCGATGTCGGTCAGCACCGCATCGTCCTCCATCTCCACTTCCGCCACCAGCTCGGCGTGGATGCCGATCAGGTGCTTGGGGCCGAAATTGCCGGCCGCCGCCTCGTTCATTTCGGCAAAGAAGCGCCGGGCCCACAGATTGGGGTTGCCCCGCTTGCCCCGCCTTGTCGGCACGATGATGGCACGGCCCTCGGCAGGCGCGAAAGCGCCGATCAGCCGATCAAGCTGCGCCGGCCCGACCAGGGGCATGTCGCCCAGCATCACCAACGTGCCGTCGCACTCGGCGGGCAGCGCCGCCAGCCCGGCTTTGAGCGAGCTGGCGATGCCCTGGGCGTAATGGGGGTTGTCGATCAGCCGAACCTCGAGACCGGCCAACGCCCTCTTGATCGCCTCGGCCTGGTAGCCCACCACCACCACCACCGGCCGGGCCCGCGAGGCCAGGGCGGCCTCGACCACCCGGCGCACCGGACTGGCCAGCGAATCGACATGGCTGGGCTGGCCGGCGGCCAGCACCAGGGCGGCGATCGTGGGTGCGTGCGGCGCCTGGGGCACTTCGTCGCGCGGCGTCGGCCGGCTGGCGATCTCCTTCAAGAGCCCACCGGCGCCCATGCCCATGATGTCGGCGCGCCCCACATCGAGGCCGGCGAACAGGCGCGCCAGCACCCAATCGAAGCCATTGGGCCGGGGCGAACGGGCGCAACCCGGCATGTCGATCACCGGCCGATCGCCCAGCCTTGCCAAAAGAAGAAGATTGCCGGGATCGACCGGCATGCCGAAATGGACGAGTTCGCCGCCTGCGCGAACGATGGCGGTCGGCACCACATCGCGTCGGTCGACGGTGGCCGAGGCGCCGGAAATGAGGAACAGCTCCGCGCCCGACGCCTTGGCCTCGGCCAGCGCGGCGGCGATCACCGTCTCGTCGTGGGCGCAGATTCGCTCGAACACCATTTTCCCGCCCAGGGCGGCGAGTCGGGCGCGGGTGACGCGCGCCGTGTTGTCCAGAATCGCCGGCTTCAAGCCCGGCAAGGTGGTGAGGATCAGGGCGGCCGCCAGGGGGCGGAAGGGAAGCACCGCCAGACGGCTTTCCCCCACCGCCGCCAAGCCTTGGTCGAGCGCCGGTCTGGGCACCGCGAAGGGAATGATCTTCACCGTCGCCACGATCTGGCCGGCCGCCACGGATTCGTTGGCGGCCACGGTCGCCACCGTCACCGCCTCGTCGATCCGGTTCAGCCGGTCGATGGCGGCGGGATCGATGCGGGCCAGCCCGGCCTGGGCGGCCACCAGATTGCAGCGTCCGGTGAAAGGCGTCTGCACCGCCAGCCCCGGCCCGGCCAGCCGCTCGGCCACCATCTTTGCCGCCTCGTTCTCGCCGACGTCGTGTTCTTCCAGTTTGGCGCCGATCACCCGGTCGATGCCGGCTTGGGCCAACTGATCGAGATCGGCCCGGGTGAGCACCCGACCCTTCGGCCATTTGCGCCCGCCGATATGAACCGAGTGGGCAAGCAGCACGCCCAAGGCCTCGGCCAGCGGGAAGACGGCAAAGATCATGAGCCCTTGCGCTTGACCTGGATGATCTCGGCCAGGATGGAGATGGCGATCTCGGCCGGAAACTGGGCGCCGAGATCAAGCCCGATCGGTCCGTGGATGCGGCCTCCATCGCCGCCCAAGCGTTCCAGGCGCTTGGCGTGGCTGCGCCGGCTGCCGAGCGCGCCGATATAGAAGACGTCGCTCTCGAGCGCCGCCGTCAGGGCCGGATCGTCGATCTTGGGATCGTGGGTCAGCGCCACCAGTGCGGTGCCGGTATCGAGCCCCAGCCGGGCCAGCGCCTCATCGGGCCATTCGACGACCAACTCGACCTCGGGGAAGCGCTCGGGGGTGGCAAAGCCGCGCCTGGGATCGATCACCGTCACCCGATAGCCGGCCATCGCCGCCATCGGCGCCAGGAACTGGGCGATATGGACGGCGCCGATGATGACCAGACGCTGGCTGGGGACCAGGGGCAGCACGAAAAGCGCGCCACTTTCGTCAAGCCCGGTGGCGTCGGCCTTCAGGGCCTGGCGGGCGGCGTCGATCTCCGGTTCGGCCAAGGGCGGACCGCCCGCTTGCGGATCGACGATCGCCTCGGCGCCGTCGGCCAGCCTTTGCGCCAGCGCCACCGGCCGCCGCGATTGGCGGGCCTGGGCAAGCGCCGGCGCCAGCCTTGTCGGCACCGCCACCAGCTCGACCGCGCCGCCGCAGGCCAGACCGACGCCCCAGGCCTCTTCGTCGCTGACGCCGAAAGACAGCTTGCGCGGCTTGCCTTGGGCGAGAACGTCCTGGCATTCGCGGATCACCGCGCCTTCGATGCAACCGCCCGAAACCGAGCCGGCAAAGGCGCCGTCGGCCCGTACCGCCATGATGCTGCCGACCGGCCGGGGCGAGGAGCCCCAGGTTTTGGTGACCACGGCGAGCGCCACCGGCTGATCGGGGGCGCTCCAGACCGCCGCCTGGGCGAGCGGGTCTTCTTCCTTATTTTCGATGCCAAGTGCCATGCGAATCCATGATCCAGGTTCCAGGGGGGGATTGATCGATCAGCCGAGCGCCGGTGAGCGCGCCCACCGCTTCGGGCTGGGCGTTGTTGCGCTTGGCGATCTCGCCATAAGCCTCGCGCCGCTTGGCGTTGATCTCGTCGGCCAGGCGTTGGGCTTCGGAGCTGGGTTTGGGCAGGCCGACATAGCCGTCCGGGCGTTCGCCCAACTGGCCGGCGCGCTTGGCGTCTTCCAAGGGGCCGGCCTGGGCGGGCAGCGAACACAGAAAGGCGAGGAGGACAAGGACCAGGGCTTTCATTCGAAAATCTCCCGCTTGTCCTTGATCAGGGCCTCGACGTCCTTCTCGACCCGCACCCGCACGTCCTGCTCGATCTTGACGTTCAGGTTGATGACGATCGGCTTGTCGGGCGCCTCGATCTTGATGCGCGGCTCGCAGGCGGCAAGGAAAACCAACGCGCCCAGAAGACCCAGGCTAGCGCGAAAAATTCCGCATCTCCTTTTCGATCCGCTCGGGGATGGTCCAGCCGGCGATGGCGCGCTCGACCACGCGGTCGAGCGGACCGCGAAGCGTGAGGTTGAAGGCGAAGGGATATCCGTCATGGAGTGAGGGGTTCCTTCCCCGAATGTGGAAGCCCAGCGTGGTCTCGCGCCCGGTGCGCCCGTCGAGCGCGAGGTCGAGGGCCTCGTAGTGGAAATCGGCAAGCGCGGCCAGCATCAGGCTAACGCCTTCGCCGCCGCCTTGCAACGCGGCCGGAACCGGGTCCGGCCGGTAGCGCACAAGTCCGGGATGAACGGCCCTAAGCCGCCCGCCCGCCAATTCGGCTCCTTGGCCGGCAAGACGGATCGGCACTTGGCCGTCGAGCGTGCCATCGGCCTCGAGGCCGCGCACGCCCAACAGCTCGACCAAATGGCCGAGATCGAGGCCCTTGGCCTCGATCAGCACCTCGCCCTCGCCCTCGGCGGAAAGGATGGTCGGCCGCAGTTCGAGACGACCGCCGGCCAGCCGCATCCGACCTTGCTCGAGGCTTACGCCCCGCTCACCCAGAAGGGAGAAGACGAGTTCGAGATCGGCCAGGGGCACGCCCGGCACCGCGCCGGCCATCGCCAGAACTTGCCCCGGCGGGGTCTCCAAGGGCCAGAGGCGGGTGAGGGTGACGACGCCGTTCAGACGATGAAGATCGATGCCGTTCACCGTGGCCGACAGGTCGTCGAAGCGCACCGTAACATGAGGATCAAAGCCATCCTTCGACCAACGCGCCCGCCCGATCAAGCCAAGCGCGCCCTTCGCCCGCTCGACCATGCCGGCCAAGGCGGGAAGAAGCGCGTCGGGCTGCAACCCGTCGGGCGCGAAGACCAGGCGGTCGAAGGTGAGTTTGGCATCGCCGGTTCCATCAGCGCGATGGCGGGCGGCGAAGGTCATCACGAATTCGCGCTCGCGGTCCGCTAGTTCGCCCTGGAAGCGCAGGCCCGACCGTCCGGCCTCAAGATCGCCAGCCAGGACCAGCGGCCGGAAAGCCGGGTGGGCGCGCAAATCGCGAAGAGCCAAGTCCAAATGGGTGCGGCCCTTTTGGTCTTGCCAGGCGGCGTCGAGGGCGATTTCCATTTCCCCCGCCTTCATCGCCGCATGCGCGTTGCCCTGGCCGCCGCTTCGGGTGAGGGAAATTCCGGCCAGGGCGATGTCGTGCTCCTCGATCGCCAGCGCCGGGGCGGACAGGACGACGGCGCCGCCGGCAAGGGTAATCGTCGCCCGGCCCGCCAGCGGCCCGGACAGCACGGCCTCAATCGTGTGGCCGCGCCCGGAAAGGGCGATGCGCAGGATGCCCCATTCGGTGCCCAGGCTGATCCGCACGTCGTCGAGATCGAATGCGGGCAAAGCCCCCGCCCCGCCGCCGCCCGCCGCGCCGAACAGCCAGCGATCGAGCGGACCGAACAAAGGCCCATCGCCCAACTGACCCTTGAGATGCAGGCCGGCGATCGCCACCCGTTTCAGGGTAAGGCCGTCCCATTCCACCGCCAGCCGCCTCGCGGTCAGCGTATCGTCGAGCGCCAGATCGGCCAAAGCAATTTCGCCCCAACCGATCCGCTCGATCCGCCCCTCGAGGCGATCCAGCCCCAACCCAATCCGCCACGCCAAGACGCCGCCCGCCGCCAGCCCGGCCAGAACCAGGAGGAGAATCAACGGGATTGCGAGGCGCCGGGCGATCATGGACAGCGATTCACCAATGCTTTACCCTTGGCGTTCTACGCTGGGACCTGGGCAATTTCAGGGCAAGGCGAGGGTGTCATGATGGCAACGGGCGTCGAATCGAGCTTCGACGCGGCTGGTTGGTTGACCGACCGGGCGCTCAATGACGGCGAATACCTCCAGCCGCAGAAGCTGCACCGCCTGCTCTATCTGGCGCAGGCCTATTTCGCAGTGGCGCATCGCGGCCGGCCGCTGATGCCTTCGGTCTTCATCGCCACCGAGGCCGGCCCGATCACCCCCGACGTCTTCCGGGTCTACGCGCAAAGCCGGCCCTATGTGGAAACCAAGCCGCTTCGCCCCGACGCCGAATTGGTGCTCGACAGCATCTGGCGCCGCTTCGGCCAGCATTCGGTCGACTACCTGACGCGCCAGATCAAGCAGCATACCCCCTATCTCAAGGCCTACGAGAAGGGCGAGGGCAGCATCATCGCGCTCAACGACATGGTTGCCTTCTATGGCGCCGAGGCGCACGCCAACCAGGCGCCGGGCGGCGCGCCGCCGCTGGCGGGCGTGTTGCGCCCGCGCGTCATGCGCTCGCACACCGGCCGGCCGGTCAATGTCCAGAAATGGATGCCGCCCGAGCCCAAGAACGCCCAGGCCGCCAAGGGCTGATCAGCCCGTTTCCTCGTCCTCGCCGATCGGCAACAGGCGCACGCTTTTGCCGTCGGGGGCAAAGGCAAGCGCCAGTTTGCCGTGCTTGAGCCTGAGCGCGTCGGCACCAAAGATCTCGCGCCGCCAGCCATGCAGCGCCGGCACGTCGGCCCCGTCATCGTCGGCGATGGCGTCGAGATCGTCGGTGGTGGCGATCAGGCGCTGGGCGACGTCGTGGGATTCGGAACGGGTTTTCAGCAGCACCTTCAGAAGTTCGACCAGGGGGCCGGCGCCCCGACGCGGCTCGGGCCGCTCGATCGGGCGCGGGCAATCGGCTTCGGGGATCGCCTTGGCGCGGGCCACGGCGGCCAGAAGCGCCTGGCCCCAGCGGCCCTCGGCCTGGCTTTTCGACAGGCCGCGCGTGTGCGCCAGTTCCTCGGCCGAAGCGGGACCGTGGGCGGCGATCTCCAAAAGCGATTCGTCGCGGATCACCCGGTTGCGCGGCAGGTCGCGCTCGCGCGCTTCGCGCTCGCGCCAGGCGGCGACTTCGCGCAAGATGGCCAGGAAGCGCGGCGCCGAGGAACGCGGCTTTAAGCGTCGCCAATAATCCTCGGGCGCGATCTGGTAGGTGGCGGGATCGGTGAGGATGGCCATTTCCTCGTCGAGCCAGGACAGGCGCCCGGTGCGCTCAAGCCGGGCCTCGAGCTTTTCGAAGGCGACCCGCAGATGGGTGACGTCGGAGAGCGCGTAGGCCAGTTGGCGATCGCTTAACGGGCGCCGGGCCCAATCGGTGAAACGCAGCGACTTGTCGATGCGGGCGCGGGCCAGCTTGGCGGCCAGGGTCTCGTAACCCACCTGCTCGCCGAAGCCGCAGACCATCGCCGCCACCTGGGTGTCGAACAAGGGTTTCGGCACGGCGCCGAACTTGTAGAGAAAGATTTCCACGTCCTGGCGGGCGGCGTGGAAGACTTTCAGCACCTTGGTGTTGGCCATCAATTCGGCCAGGGGAGCCAGATCGATGCCATCGGCCATCGGATCGATGGCGGCGGCCTCGTCGGGACCGGCGAGCTGCACCAGGCAGAGGATCGGCCAGAAGGTCTTTTCCCGCATGAATTCGGTGTCGACGGTGACGTAGCGGGCGCCGGAAAGCCGTCGGCAGAAGGCGGCGAGCGTATCGGTATCGGCGATCAGGGTCATCGGCTTTGGGGCATCGAGCGGCACGTCACAACCAGCCGCGCCGCTTGAAATAGAGATAGGGCAGCACGGCGGCCCCCACCATGAGCCCCAAGGCCCAGGGATAGCCCAGCATCCATTCCAGCTCGGGCATGTGCTTGAAGTTCATGCCGTAGATGCTGGCGATCAAGGTGGGCGGCATCAGCGCCACCGCCGCCACCGAGAAGATCTTGATGATGTTGTTCTGCTCGATGTTGATCATGCCCAAAGTGGCGTCGAGGATGAAGGTCACCTTGTTCGAGGTGAAGGCGGCGTGCTCGGAGAGCGACCCGATGTCGCGGTTGATGGTCTTCACCCGGTTCAGGGTCTCGACCTCGTTCCACTCCTCGGTCGCCTGATTGAGGAAGGCGAGAAGGCGGCTGATGCCCAACAAGCTGTCGCGGACCTTGCTGGCCAAGTCGCCGTTGCGGCCGACGCGCAGCAAGATGGCCTGCAGGTCGCGGTCGGGGTAGAGGCCGGCGCGCTTGCTCGACGGCTGGGCCTGGAAGATTTCGCGCGACAGCGTTTCCAGATCCATGCCGATGCGCTCCAAGACGTCGGCCAGTCGGTCGATGATGGTCTCCAAAAGCCCCACCAACACCGCGTCGGCCGACGGGCACAGACCCTTGTAGCGCATGGCGCGCTGGGGAAAGGTGAGGAACGGTTGCGGCGTGGCGTGGCGCACGGTGATCAGGCAGGCCTTGGCGAGAATGAAGGTGACGGCGGTGCTTTCCGGATGCGGCCCGTCGGCGTAGGTGAGGATCGGCGCCGTCAGGTAATAGGTTCCCTCTTCCTTGTACAACCGGCTCGACGCCTCAATCTCCTGCATTTCCTCGCGGGTCGGCACATCGATCGCCAGCAGGCTTTCCACCGTCCCCTCCTCCTCACGGGTGGGGTCAAGGAGATCGATCCAGAGCGGTGGACGCGCTTCGGCCAGCGTATCGCCGCGCTCCAGTCGGTCGTTGGCGGAATGGTAGACGGTAATCATGCAACCTCGCTGCCGGCAGGCGGGGCGATCTTAGTTCCCGACCGGGCGGATGTCATGGCTTTTCATGGCACAAGCTGGGGGCAAAAGGCCCCGGTGGAAGACCCGGAGGAGGGCCGAATCGGCGAAGGGTCAAGGACGGCGCGGAGCCGGCGAACGCCCTGCCACAGCTTTTTGTAATCGATGATAATTGCCGGCAATTATTGGGATAAATCACAAAAAAATTGCGTGATTACCAATAACGTTCATCCTATAATTTATTCCGATCGTAGAAGGCCAGATTTCGAATTAACAAGAAATGGCGGCCTCGGGTTTGCGGCGGCATCCGGAAAATGCCGAGGAAAAAGTACGATGTTCGGTCGTTTGCTTGCGGTCTGTTTTCTTTTCATTGTCCCGAACCTTGTCCACGCCAAAGACCTGCCGCCGGTGCGGATCGGGCTTGATGGGGAATTCGGCCTGATCAACAGCACCTCGGCGCAGTCGATCGAGAAGGGCATCCGCATCGCCTTGGCCGAGATCAACGGCAAGGGCGGCGTTTTGGGCGGGCGGCCGCTCGAATTGGTCATAAGGGACAATCGCTCGGTTCCGGCGCGCGGCATCGAAAATCTGCGCGAATTCGCCAAGGACCCCGATCTGGTGGCGGTGTTCTGCGGCCGCTTCAGCACGGTGGTGCTGGAGCAGATTCCCCTGATCCACGACCTCAAGATCATCTTGCTCAATCCCTGGGCCTCGGCCGACGGCATCACCAATCACGGGTTTCAGCCCAGCTACACTTTTCGCCTGTCACTCAAGGATTCGCTGGCCATGCCCTTCATGATGCGCCAGGCCCGCCAGCGGGGATTCACCAAGCTTGGCCTTCTCTTGCCCAACACCGGCTGGGGACGCAGCAACCAGGCCGCCGCCGTTGCCCACGCCAGCGCGAATCCGGTGCCGCAACTGGTCGGCCAGGCTTGGTACAATTGGGGCGACCGCTCGCTGGCGGCGCCCTACAGCCAGCTTCTCCAGGCCGGCGCCGAGGCGATCTTGTTCGTCGCCAACGACCTCGAGGCGACTGCCCTTCTCAAGGATTTGGAGATGATGCCGGCCGCGCAACGCCGGCCGCTGATCGCCCATTGGGGCATCACCGGCGGCAGTTTCGTCAAGGAGGTCGGGGCGTTGTTGGGTTCGGTCGATCTTACGGTCATTCAAACCTTCAGCTTCCTTGCCACGCCGGATTCGCCCGCCGCCCGACGGGTGCTGGCCGGCGGCGCCGGTTTCGGTTGGAAGAGTTTCGAGGACATCCCCTCGCCGGTCGGCGTCGCCCAGGCCTATGACCTGACCCACATCCTGGCGCGCGCCATCGATCTGGCCGGCACCGCCGACCGGTCCAAGGTGCGCGACGCTCTGGAAAAGGTGCGCGATTACGCCGGGCTGATGCGCCACTACGAGCGCCCCTTCACCGCCGACAGTCACGACGCACTCGGCCCCAACGAACTTCTGATGGCGCGTTTCCGCAAGGATGGGGTTATCATTCCCCTTGCCGCCAACCGCTGACCCGCGCGCCTCAACCCTTGACATGAAATTTTCTTTCCGCCCGCTGTCCTTTTCCGACCGTCTCGCTTTGGCGGCGACCGGATTGGCCTTGGCGGTGATTGTGGCGCTGGGCGGCGCCGCCTATTACGCCTTGAAGTGGCGGATCGTCGCCAACACGGAAGCGGCGCTCAGCCATGAATCGTTGCTGTTGGCCGAGCGCTACGAGGGCCAGCTCAACGCCGCCGACCGCCACTTGGCCGCCCTGGCCCACAACACCCTGATCGCCAACGCCCTGGTCGACAGTTCGGGCCGCGACGCCTATCTGGCCCCCTTTCTGCGCGACCTGCGCGACATCAATCACCTGCCGGTTCGAGTGATTCTGGTCGATTTCCAGGGCCGTCCGCTGGCCGAGGGTCGGCCGGGCGCCGGTCAAGATATCCCCGGGTACTGGGTGCGCGAGGCGATTGAGCGCAATCGGGCCACGGCGCGAATCGAACACCGCGACGATGCCAGCGTCCTCATGATCGTTCGTCCGGTGGTGTTCGCCAACACCGGCACCGCCGAGGGCGCGCTCGTGCTGATCATCACGCTCAACGATCTCGTTCGGATCGATCCCCTTGAGCCAACGCCGTCGCGCCACGCCCATCTCGAATTCCGCGAGACGCCGGACGGTCCCAGGCGCGAACTGATGGTTGGGCGGGGCGCGATGACCAGCCTGTCGCATACCCGTCCTTTGGTGGTCGATCCGGTTCTGGCGCCGCTCGACCTCGCGGTGCACGTCTATGCCGACGACGAGGCGATGAGCCAACCGCTCGACCTGCTGCTTTACGCTTTTCTCTTCATCGGCCTGGTGGCGATCCAGGTGGTGATCGGCTTAAGCCGGCTTGGCGCCAGGCGGCTCACCCGCCGCCTCGACCACCTGGCGCTGGCCGCCGCCCAGGTGGTGAACTCGCGTTCCCTGGACGAACGCTTCCCGACCGCCGGCGACGACGAGATCGCCCGGCTCGGCCAATCGTTCAACCGCATGATGGACCGCCTGCAGGCCGTCTACGCCTCCCAGGAGCGCGAAAGCCGGCGGGAACTGCAGCGCGCCGAGGCGCGTTTCGGCACCATCTTCCGTCAGGCCGGGCTGGGAATCCTGATCAGCGATTCCAAGGGCCGCCTTCAGCTCGTCAATCCGGCGCTGTCGCGCATGCTGGGCTACGGGCCGGGCGAGTTGGAAGGCAAGGATCTGATCGCCATCAGCCACCCGGACGACCGCGACCGCTCGGCCTTGTTTCTGCGCCATCTGCTGGAGGGCCGCACCGACCGCTACGAGATCGAGAAGCGCTATCTCACCAAGTCGGGCCAGACGGTGTGGGCGCACGCCATCGTGACCGCGGTGCGCGAAGAGGAAGACCGGCTGACCTTCGTCATCGCCATGATCCAGGACGTCGGCGAGCGTCACCGCGCCGAGGAAACCATCGCCGGCCTCCTCCAGCACAACCAATCGATCCTGGACGCCATGGGTGAGGGCGTCTACGGCATCGATCTTGAGGGCCGCGCCACCTTCCTCAACCCGGCCGGCGAGGCCATGCTGGGCTGGGCGGCCAAGGACTTCGTCGGCAAGTCGGTGCACGAGCTCATCCACCATTCCAAATCCGACGGCTCGCCCTACCCGCCCTCGGAATGCCCGGTGCATGGCGTCAACGTCGATGGCGAAACGCGGCGCGTTCCCAGCGACGTCTTCTGGCACAAGGATGGCCGCGCCATCCCGGTCGAATATGTGGCGACGCCGATGATGCGGCTGGGCCGGGTGGCCGGCACCGTGGTGGTGTTCCGCGACATCTCGGGCCGGATGGAGGCCGAGGCGGAAATCCATCGCTCGAACGCGGAACTCGAACAATTCGCCTACGCCATCTCGCACGATCTGCAGGAGCCGCTGCGCATGGTCGCCAGCTACGTCCAGCTCCTCGACCGGCGTTTCCATGACAGCCTGGATACCGATTCGCGCGAATTCATCGCCTTCGCGGTCGACGGCGCCAAACGCATGCAGCAGATGATCAACGATCTGCTCGACTATTCGCGCATCCAACGGAAGGGCAGCCCGCTTGGGCCCACGCCGCTCGATTCGGCGTTCCAGGGCGCGCTGGCCAATCTCGAACTCGCCATTGCCGAGGCCGGCGCCACCGTCACCGCCGATCCGCTGCCGGTGGTCGAGGGCGACGCCAGCCAGCTCTTGCGCCTCTTGCAGAACCTGATCGGCAACGCCGTCAAATACCGCGCCAAGGACCGGCCGGCGACCGTTCACGTCAGCGCGCGGCGCGACGGGCCTTTCTGGACCGTCCGGGTCATCGACAACGGCATCGGCATCGCGTCCGAGCATTTCGAACGCATTTTCCGGGTCTTCCAGCGCCTGCACCGACGCGAAGATTATCCCGGCACCGGCATCGGGCTGGCGATCGCAAGGCGCATCGTCGAGCGTCATGGCGGCCACATCTGGGTGGACAGCGTGCCAGGCCAGGGTTCGACCTTCGCCTTCACGCTTCGCGCCGCCCCCGAGTAAGAGGGCGCGATGCCGGAATTGCCCGAGGTCGAAACGGTCCGTCGGGGTCTGGAGCCGGCGCTGAAGGGCCGGCGACTGGCCGCCGTCCAAGTGCGCCGCGCCGATCTGCGCCAGCCTTTCCCGCCCCATCTGGCCCGCGACCTCGAGGGGCGACGGGTCGTCCGGCTGGCCCGGCGCGCCAAATATCTGCTGCTCCATCTCGATGACGGCTATGTTCTTCTCATTCATCTCGGCATGTCGGGCCGCATGCGCGTCGAACCGGCCGGCCAATCCCTGGGGCGGCACGATCACCTTGTCCTGGCGACCGATCGCGGCCAGGCAATCGTCTTCACCGATCCCCGACGCTTCGGCCGCATCGATCGGGTGAAGGAGTCCGCCTTGGCCGGCCACCCGCTTCTGGTCGGTTTGGGACCCGAGCCGCTCGACCCCGCCTTCGACGCCGCCGCGCTATCCCAAGCGCTCGCCGGCAGCCGGGCGCCCTTGAAAACGGCCCTCATGGATCAGCGGCGTATCGCCGGCATCGGCAACATCTATGCCAGCGAAGCCCTGTTCCGCGCCCGGCTGGCCCCCGACCGCCCGGCCGGCGGACTCGCCAAGGGCGAGTGCCGGCGCTTGGCCGGCGCCATCAAGACGGTGCTGACCCAGGCGATCGCGGCGGGCGGCTCGACCTTGCGCGACCACGTCCGGCCCGATGGCGAGCTGGGCTACTTCCAGCACCGCTTCCAAGTCTATGACCGCGCCGGCCAACCCTGCCCGCGCTGCAAGCGGACGCGGATTTTACGCCACGTTCAGGCCGGACGGGCCACCTACCACTGCCCGCATTGCCAGACGTGACGCTCTGATGTATAGGCTTCGCCCCATGATGACCGACGCCCGTGCCGGATTGGTGGGAGCGGCCCTGATGGCGGCCGCCTTCGGCGCGTGGGCCGACGAGGCGCCTAGCGGCTATCTCGCCGGGGTGGCCGATCTGCCCTTGGCGCCGGGCCTGACCGAACTGACCGATGCCGGCACCAGCTTCGACACCGCCCAGGGCCGGATCGTCGAGGCGCACGCCTTGGGGCCGGGCTCGGTGGCGGCGGTAAGCCGCTTCTACGTCGAAACCCTTCCCCAGCTTGGCTGGAGCCCTTCGGGCGCCCTGACGTGGCGGCGCGAAGGCGAGGCGCTTTCGCTCGACATCCGCCAGCCCCGGCCGGGCCAGGTGGCGGTCCGTTTTTCCCTGGTTCCCCAACGCTGACATCCGTTTGATCCTGCAAGGAGAGCTTTATGCCCTACGAGAACATCCTGGTCGAGACGCGCGGGCGCGTCGGCCTCATCACCCTTAACCGTCCGAAGGCGATGAACGCCCTCAATTCGCCCCTGATCCGCGAGTTGGGCTTGGCGCTCGATGCCTTCGAGGCCGATCCCGAGATCGGCTGCATCGTGCTCACCGGTTCCGACAAGGCCTTCGCCGCCGGCGCCGACATCAAGGAGATGCAGCCGAAATCCTATATGGACATGTACATCGAAGATTACGTCACCAAGGGTTGGGAACGGCTGACTCAGTGCCGCAAGCCGACCATCGCCGCGGTGGCCGGCTTCGCCTTGGGCGGCGGCTGCGAGATGGCGATGATGTGCGACATGATCATCGCCGCCGACAACGCCAAGTTCGGCCAGCCCGAGATCACCATCGGCGCCATTCCCGGCGCCGGCGGCACCCAGCGACTCACCCGCGTCATCGGCAAGTCGAAGGCGATGGAGATGGTGCTGACCGGCCGCCAGATGGACGCCGCCGAGGCCGAGCGCTCGGGCCTGGTCACCCGCATCGTGCCGGTGGCCGAGCTGGTCGACGAGGCGGTGAAGGTGGCCACCCGCATCGCCGCCATGTCCTTGCCGGTGGTCATGATGGCCAAGGAAAGCGTCAACCGCGCTTACGAAACCACGCTGTCCGAGGGCGTGCGCTTCGAGCGCCGCCTGTTCCATTCCTGCTTCGGCACCGAGGACCAGAAGGAAGGCATGGGCGCCTTCATCGAAAAGCGCCAGCCCGCCTTCAAGAACCGCTAGAGGCCTTCGCCACCCGGGTGCCCGCCCCGCTTGCCAGGGGCGGGCGACACGGTTAGGCTTCGCTCGATCCGCACAACCGAACGGAACGGCGCCCGATGGATGTGATTCTGGTTCCCCTGCTGAAGATCGTTTTCGTGGTGATCGATCTCTACATCTGGGCGATCGTCATCAGCATGATTCTAAGCTGGCTGGTGGCCTTCAACGTCGTCAACCGCGGCAACCGGCTGGTGGCGATCGTCGGCGACGTGCTCTTTCGCATCACCGAACCGTTGCTGGGGCCGATCCGCCGCATCCTGCCCGACATGGGGGCGGTCGATCTGTCGCCGATGGTCCTGATCCTCATCCTCTGGTTCGTCGAGGGAGTGCTGCAGCGTCTTGCCATCCGCCTCGTCTGAGCGGCCCTACGCCATCGGCCCCGACGGCGTTCGTTTGGAACTCCGCCTGACGCCCAAGGCGCGCGCCGACCGGATCGACGGCTTGGCGTTGGATGCCGATGGCCAATGGGTGCTGCGCCTGGCCGTCACCGCCCCACCGGAAGACGGCAAGGCTAATCGGGCGCTGATCGCCTTCCTCGCCAAATCCTTGAAACTGCCCCAATCGGCCTTGGCGCTTGTCCAGGGCGCCGGCCATCGGCGCAAGCGGGTGGCGATCCAGGGTTCGCCCAACGAACTCGCCGCCCGGCTCGATGCCTGGATCGGCGGTCAGCATGGCTAAGCGCGCCATCCTGCTCGACGGCAGCGCGCCGGCGGCAAGGCTGTTCGACGAGGTTCGCGCCCAGGCCCGCGCGCTTAGGGATTTCCGCCACGACCAGCCCGGCCTGGCGGTGATCCGGGTCGGCGACGATCCGATCGCCCTGCATTATCTGGAAGAGAAGCGGCGAGCCGCCGACGAGGCCGGGGTACGCCTGTTCGAGCATCAGCTTCCCGCCGGCACCGACGCCGACGAGATCGCCGTGCTGGTCGGCGGTTTGAACGACGATCCCAACGTGCATGGCATTCTTTTCCAGACGCCCTTGCCGGCGGCGCTCGATCTGGCCCGCGCCCTGGCGGCGATCGATCCGGCCAAAGATGCGGGCGGCATGCATCCGGTCAATCTGGGACGCCTGTTCATCGGCGGCCTGGTCGACGAAATCCCCTACACGCCGCGCGCCGCCCTGGAACTGCTGCTCTCCCAATGCGAGGATCTGTCGGGCCTGACGGCGCTGCTGCTGGGCCAAGCGCCCAACGTCATCCTGCCGATGGTACCGCTTCTGGCCCGCGAGGGCGCCAGCGTGGTGCTGGCGCATGCCCGCGATCCCGATCCCAAGGCGCGCTGCCGCGAGGCCGACATCGTGGTCAGCGCCGGCTTCGGAGCCGAGCGCATCCGCGGCGACTGGCTGAAGCCGGGCGCCCTGGTGATCGACGCCGGGCGCAATCCTGGACGCGACGGCCGGCCGGTGGGCGATGTCTGCCAGGCCGAGGCCCTGGCGGTGGCGCAGGCGATTTCGCCGGTTCCCGGCGGCATCGGGCCCTTGGCGCTGGCCCATCTGATGGCCAACGTCGTGCGTGCCGCGCAACGGCTGGTGCGCACCGCCCGCCGGCTCGAAGTCGAGCGATGAGCGACGATTTCCAGCCCCTGCTGGTGGCGCTGGCGGTTTTCCTGGCAACCCATCTGGTTCCGGCCTTCGGCCCCTTGCGCCGCGCTTTGATTGCCCAATTGGGCGAGCGCCTGTATCTGGTCGCCTACGGCACCTTGTCGCTGCTGGTCATCGGCTGGGTTGGCTACGCCTACGCCCATGCCCCCTATGTCGAACTGTGGCCGCCGAGCGCGCCCTTGCGCGGCCTCACCTTGGCCGTTATGCCGGTGTCCTGCCTGCTGGCCGTGGGAGCGCTCACCACCCCCAACCCGCTGTCGATCGGCATCGGGGGCAAGGGCTACGACCCCGAGCGGCCCGGCATTCTGCGTGTCACCCGCCATCCCCTGATCGGTGCCCTGATTCTTTGGGCGGCGGCGCATCTGCCGCCCAATGGCGATGTCGCGGCCCTGCTCCTCTTCGGCCCCATGCTGGCTTTGGCCTTGGCCGGACCCCGGCTGCTCGACGCCAAACGCAAGGCCAGCCTGGGCCTTGGGGAATGGCGGCGCCTGGCCATCCACACCAGCCAGGGGCACATGGTCTGGCGCGAGATCGGAATCGGGCGGTTCGCCCTGGCCCTGGCCCTTTATGCCCTTCTGCTTTGGCTGCATCCCCATCTGATCGGAGCCGATCCGCTGGCCCGGTAATTGCGAAAACGCCGCCGATCGGCTAAATTGGCGGCCATGCGCTGCAAACTGGCTCTCGCCGCCCTGGCCTTTTCCGTTACCCTTGCCGCCGTCGCCCTGGCCGGCGCGACGATGCGCGAGGACGGCGTTCATATCGAACCCTGGTTCAAGAATCCCAACTCGTTTCTGATCCTGGCCGAGGACGCGCAAGAGGCCAAGGCCGCCGGCAAGGGGCTGGTGGTGATCTGGGAGCAAAAGGGTTGCGACACCTGCCAACGCCTGCACGAGGTCAATTTCGCCGATGCCAAACTGGCCGGCTACATCAAGGACCGCTTCGACGTGCTGGTGATGAATCTCTATGGCGAAGTCGAGGTCACCGATTTCGACGGCGCCAAGCTGGCGGAAAAGGAATTGGCCGCCAAGCATCGGGTCAACTTCACCCCCACCACCATCTTCTTCGACGCCAAGGGAGAGGAGCAATTCCGCCTGCCCGGCTATATGGCGCCCTTCGCGTATCTGTCGGGTTATGTCTTCGTGGCCGAGAAGGGCACCGACAACCCCGAATTCAAGGGCATGCTGCCGCGCTGGCTGAAGGTCAACGCCGACAAAGTCCGCACCATCCTGGGCCGCGGCCCCGAGGGATAAACCGGCGGTTTAATTATCTCAGTTCTCAAGAAATCCCAGCGCTATCAGACCTGAATCATTCAAAAATGAATTTGGCGCAGGGCCGTCATGCAGCTAGGCCCGGTATTCCAAAAAAATAATCGGCGCATAATTATAACGTTCGGAGCCGCACCCAGCGGGGGGTAATGTCGCGGTTGCCTCCGAGCCAAGAGGGACCATGTTCGCGGGGTTGAAATCGCGGTGGCGCCAAGCGGTGCGAATTCCCGTTCGCACGCAAGTGTTGATGTTCGGCGTCCTGTTTGCCCTCATTTTCGACGGTCTCATTCTGGTCAATTTGATCCAGACCCGCGCCAACCTGTTCGAGACGGCGGTCAAGGAGACCCAAGGTCTGGCGCGTATCTACCAGGCGTACGCCGAGCATTCGCTCAACAATCTCGATACGCTGCTTCGGGAGTTGAGCGGCATCGATCGCCACCAGCCGGGCGCCGATCTGACGCCGACGCTTCTGCGCAAGCGGGTGTTGGAGCCGCACATCCTGGACATCGCCATTCTCGATCCCGCCGGACGGGTGCGCTGGTGGACCGGCCAAGGCGGGGCGCCCGATGTCTCCGATCGGCCCTACTACACCTGGCATCGCCAACCGACGCACACCCAGCCGTTCCTCGACAGCCCCAAGCTGTCGCGCGTCCATGCCGGAAAATGGTTCGTGAGTCTGAGCCGCCATCTGACCAGCGAGGAGGGCGGATTCGACGGCGTCGCCGTCGTGATGGTGGATCTCGATTATTTCGCGGCCGGCTTCCGCACCATTCTCGACACCCCGCACGCCACGGTCCTGGTCGCCCATGCCGATGGCACGGTGGCGCTCCGCCTGCCCGATGCCGTCGACCAACGTGGCCGCACGCTCGATTTCGGGCGCCCGATCGGCCCCGATACTCCCACCGCCTGGACGCATCAGCGAATCTCGCCCTTCGACCGGCTCGAACGGATCGCCAGCTTCCGCAAGGTCGGCGACTACCCGCTCTATGTCGCGGTCACCTATCAAACGGCGCCGGTGCTGCACGAGTGGGGCCGCATATCGGTGGTCGGCATCGTGCTCGGCCTGGCCGTGACCTTGTTCGCCGTTCTGGGCTCGGTCCGGCTGGCCGACACGCTCGACAAGCGCGAGCGCACCATCCGCCTGTTGGGGCAAAGCCGCGGCCGGGTGTCGCGGCAATTGGCCTTCCAACAGGCGCTTCTCGATGCGGTGCCGATCCCCATCTCGGTGCGCGACGCCCAAGGCCTGTTCATCCGCTGCAACCAAGCCTTTTTCGATTGGATCGACGCCAAGCCCGACGTGGTCATCGGCCAATCGGTGGCGGCGATCTTCGATCCCAAAGTGGCCCAGGCCTTCAACACCGGCTTCGACGATCTGATCGCCTCGGGCGGCAACCGGCATTTCGAAATGAATTGGCCCGACGCCCAGGGCCGGGCGCGCCATGTGGAAATCTTCCGCACCGTTCATCTTGACCCCGATGGCAAACCGGACGCGGTGATCAGCGCCACCGTCGATCTTACCCAGCGCCTGCGCTGGGAAGCCGAACTCAAGCGTTCGAACGCCGATCTCGAGCAATTCTCCTACGCCATCTCGCACGATCTGCAGGAACCCTTGCGGATGATCGCCAGCTACATCCAGCTCCTCGATCGGCGCTATGGCGAGCGCTTCGATGAAGACGGCCGGTCCTTCGTCGCCTTCGCCGTCGATGGCGCCAAGCGTCTGCAAGGCATGATCAACGGCCTGCTCGACTATTCGCGCGTCACCCGCAAGGGCCATGAATTCGCCCTCGTCGATCTGGACCAGGCGGCGCGGATGGCGCTCGACAATCTGCAGACCGCGATCGACGAAAGCGGCGCCGTCGTCGAGATCGGCGCCTTGCCCACCGTTCTGGCCGATGGCGACCAGATGCTGCGCCTGTTCCAGAACCTGATCGGCAACGCCCTCAAATACCGCGACGCCGACCGGCCGCCGCGCATCGCCGTTCGGGCGGTGC
The DNA here is from genome assembly GCA_016214125.1 of Rhodospirillales bacterium. GTDB lineage: Bacteria > Pseudomonadota > Alphaproteobacteria > Rhodospirillales > WMHbin7 > JACRPC01. The sequence goes on from JACRPC010000010.1 coordinate 78,071, forward strand.
GCGAAACCGACGCCTGGGTGATTGCGGTCGCCGACAATGGCATCGGCATCGCCCCCAAGCAGATCGGCCGGCTGTTCCAGGTCTTCCAGCGCCTGCATCCCCGCAACCGCCATGCCGGCGGCTACGGCATCGGGCTGGCGCTGTGCCGGCGCATCGTCGAGCGCCATGGCGGCGCCATCTGGGTCGAATCGGAGGGCGAGGGCAAGGGCTCGACGTTCCGCTTCCGCCTGCCCGACCGGCCGGGCGAGGGGGCCGAGTAACGGGAGCCGATGGAGCGGGTGAAGGGAATCGAACCCTCGTCGTAAGCTTGGGAAGCTTCTGCTCTACCATTGAGCTACACCCGCGCTCCGCCTCCTTCATACGGATTTCCAGCCCATCCGGCAAGGCGGAAAGGTGGGGGATTTCCTACCATGTTGGGACTTTTCCAATCCTCTCGGGTAGGGCTTGCGCTACACCTGAATTCCGGTATTGTCTGACCCAACTGTGAAATCCGGGGGGCCTTGGGCCCGCCGCCCTTGGGAGCCTGGCGCCCGTGCCGATCGAGATTGCCATCGCCGAGAAGAATCCGCTGCTGCAAAGCAGCCTTGCCCGCCTGTTCGAGGGCGACACCCGCTTCAAGCTGGCTGCGGTCTGCGCCGACGGCCGCGAGTTCGTAGCCTATTGCGAGCAGCACCCGATCGCCATCGGCATCCTGGGCTGGGAAATGCCCAATCTGGACGGCAAGGGCGTGCTTCAGGCCTTGAAGGGCAAGCCCGGTGCACCCCGCCTGATCGTCTATACCGGCTCGCCCAACCCCGATGTGCCGCGCCAGGCCATGGCCTTGGGCGCCGCCGGCTTCTGCTCGAAGAAGGATCAGCCCGAAGTGCTGCTCGACACCATCGTGGCGGTGGCGGCCGGCCGCATGGTTTTTCCCTTCATCGACGTCGCCACCCTGGTGGCCGACCCCTTCGCCGGCCTGACGCCGCGCGAGCGCGAATTGCTGGGGGCCCTGGCCGGCGGCGCCACCAACGCCCAGATCGCCAAGGAACTCAGCATCTCGCTCAACACGGTCAAGTTCCACCTGAAGAACCTGTTCGACAAGCTGGGCGTTTCCAACCGCGCCCAGGCGGTGGCCCGCTATTTGAAAGAAAGCGAGCGCGGCTGACCCCCCGTTTGGGGGAAGGGAGCCCACCCCAAGATTCCCCCCAGCCGGGTGTTGACCGCAGCCCCGCCACCGCCTAGACCATCTTCCGACCTTTTCGGGGGAGACTCGCATGACCAGCCAGCCCAGCCACGCGGAGATGGCCAACGCCGTCCGCTTCCTTGCCATCGACGCGGTCGAGAAGGCCAAATCGGGCCATCCCGGCATGCCGATGGGCATGGCCGACGTGGCGACCGTGCTGTTCACCAAATTCCTGAAGGCTGACCCCAAGACGCCGCGCTGGCCCGACCGGGATCGCTTCGTCCTTTCGGCGGGCCATGGCTCGATGTTGCTGTATGCCCTGCTCCATCTCACCGGCCATGCCGATCTCGATCTCGACCAGCTCAAGAACTTCCGCCAATTGGGGGCGCGCACCGCCGGCCATCCGGAATACGGCCATGTCGCCGGCGTCGAGACCACCACCGGCCCCTTGGGCCAGGGCCTGGCCAACGCGGTCGGCCTGGCTTTGGGCGAGCGCATGCTGGCGGCGCGCTTCGGCGAGGCGATCGTCGATCACCGCACCTGGGTGATGGCCGGCGACGGCTGCCTGATGGAAGGGCTGTCGCAGGAGGCGATCACCCTGGCCGGTCATCTGGCGCTTTCGAAGCTCTGCGTCCTTTGGGACGACAACCGCATCTGCATCGACGGCGACACGGCGCTCACCACTTCGGACGACCAGATGAAGCGCTTCGCCGCCGCCGGTTGGGCAACCAAGGCGATTGACGGCCACGACCCCAAGGCAATCGCCGGCGCTTTGCGCTGGGCGCTGCGCCAAACGAAGCCCAGCCTGATCGCTTGCAAGACGGTGATCGGCTTTGGCGCGCCCACCAAGGCCGGCACCGAGAAGACCCACGGCGCCCCCCTGGGCGCCGAAGAGGTGGCGGGCACCCGGACCAAGCTGGGCTGGCCCTATCCGCCCTTCGAAATCCCCGAGCCGATCCGCGCCGCCTGGGCCAAGGCCGGAAAAAGGGGCGCCGGCCCGCGCCGCGCCTGGGCCAAGCGGCTGGAGGCGCTCGAGCCCGCCCGACGGGCCGAATTCGAGCGCCTGATGGCCGGCCGCCTGCCCTTGGGCTGGGAGAACGTTATCCGCGACTTCAAGCGCGTCACCAGCGAGACCAAGCCGAAGATTGCCACCCGCAAGGCCGGCCAGGACGTGCTGGAGGTGCTGACCGGTGCCGTCCCCGAAATGGTGGGCGGCTCGGCCGACCTTACCCATTCCAACCTCACGCTGACCAAGGCCACCCGCCCCATCAGTGCCAAGGATTTCTCGGGGCGCTACCTTCATTACGGCGTGCGCGAATTCGGCATGGCGGCGCTGATGAATGGCTTGGCGCTGCATGGCGGATTCATCCCCTATGGCGGCACCTTTCTGGTCTTCGCCGACTACATGCGCTCGGCCATCCGCATGGCGGCCTTGATGGGTCTGCGCGTGGTGTACGTGCTTACCCATGATTCCATCGGGCTGGGCGAGGATGGCCCCACCCATCAGCCGGTCGAGCATCTGGCCAGCCTGCGCGCCATGCCCAACCTCAAGGTTTTCCGCCCCGCCGACGCGGTGGAGACCGCCGAATGCTGGGCCCTGGCGATGGCCAATCAAGGCGGCCCCAGCCTGCTGGCGCTGTCGCGCCAGAACCTGCCGACGCTGCGCACCACCCACAGCGACGACAATTTGTCGGCCAAGGGGGCCTATGTGCTGGCCGAGGCCGAGGGCGGCCTGGCCGCCCGGCGCGTCACCTTGTTGGCCACCGGTTCGGAAGTGGAGATCGCCCTGGCCGCCCGCACCAACCTGGCCGCCCAGAACATCGACGCCGCCGTGGTTTCGATCCCCTCCTGGGAATTGTTCGACGCCCAACCCATATCCTACCGTGAGGCGGTGCTGAAACCGGGATCGGTGCGCGTCGCCATCGAGGCGCTTTCCACCTTCGGCTGGGAGCGGTATGTCGGCGACAAGGGCGCCGTTATCGGCATGACCGGCTTCGGCGCCTCGGCCCCGGCCGACAAGCTCTACGCCCATTTCGGCATCACCGCCGAAAAGGCAGCCGAAGCTGCCAAGGCCCGCCTTTAACGAGGGCGGGGTTTGGTCTAAAGTCCGCTTTAAGAGCAACCGATCAGCCCAAGGAACCGTTTCATGGCCCTGATTTCCCTTCGCCAGCTTCTCGATCACGCCGCCGAGCACGGCTATGGCGTGCCCGCCTTCAACATCAACAACATGGAGCAACTGCTGGCCATCATGGCGGCGGCGAAGAAGACCGATTCGCCCGTCATCTTGCAAGCCAGCCGCGGCGCCCGCCAATACGCCAACGACACCATCCTGAAACATCTGATCCTGGGCGCCATCGAGCTGTACCCGGAAATTCCCATTTGCATGCACCAGGACCATGGCAGCGACGCCGCCACCTGCATGTCGGCGGTGATGGCCGGCTTCTCCTCGGTGATGATGGACGGCTCCTTGAAGGCCGACGGCAAGACGGTGGCCGATTACGAGTACAACGTCGACGTTACCAAGAGCGTCGCCGACATGGCGCACATGGTGGGCGTGTCGGTGGAAGGCGAGCTGGGCGTGCTGGGCTCGCTCGAATCGGGCATGGGCGAAAAGGAGGACGGCCACGGCGCCGAGGGCCAGATCAGCAAGGACAAGCTGGTGACCAACCCCGATCAGGCGGTCGATTTCGTCAAGAAGACCAAGGTCGACGCGCTGGCCATCGCCATGGGCACCTCGCACGGCGCCTACAAGTTCAAGAGCAAGCCGACCGGCGAAGTGCTGGTGATGAGCGTGGTCAAGGAGATCCACAAGCGCCTGCCCAACCTGCATCTGGTGATGCACGGCTCAAGCTCGGTGCCGCAGGATCTGCAGGACATCATCAACAAATACGGCGGCAAGATGCCGCAGACCTTCGGGGTGCCGATCGAGGAGATCGTGGGCGGCATCAAGCACGGCGTGCGCAAGGTCAACATCGACACCGATTGCCGGATGGCAATCACCGGCCAGATCCGCAAGGTGTTCGCCGAGGAACCGAAGGAATTCGACCCGCGCAAATATTTGAAGCCGGCAATGGCCGCCATGCAGAAGCTGTGCGAGACCCGCTACGAGCAGTTCGGCACCGCGGGTTGGGCCGCTAAGATCAAGCCGCTGCCGCTGGCCGAGATGGCCAAGCGCTACGCGGCGGGCGAATTGAGCCCGAAGATCGGCTGATATCTCGGGCCCCAAAGTGGACCGGGCGCCCCTTGGGCGCCCGGTTTTTTGTCGCACGAATTCCTGGCAAAGATTCCGGCTTGGTGGCGCCGGCCGCTACATCATTCCCAGCATCTTGGGCAAGGCCAGCGACAGCGGCGGCCAGTAGGTCACCATCACCAGGAAGACCAGCATGGTGAGCAGCCAGGGCCAGACCGCCACGGTGAGCTCGGTGATCCCCATCTTGGTGATTCCCGAGGCGACGTAGAGATTGAGCCCCACCGGCGGATGGCACATCCCCACCTCCATGTTGACGGTAATGAGAATGCCGAAATGCACCGGATCGATGCCGAGCTTGACCGCCACCGGAAAGAGGATCGGTGCCATGATAAGCACGATCGACGACGGCTCCATGACGTTGCCGGCCAACAGCAGAAGAATGTTGACGACCAGGAGGAAGATCCAGATCGACAAGTTCTTTTCGATGATCCAGCCCGCCATCGCCTGCGGGATATTCTCGCTCGTCATCAGGAAGGAGAACAGAACCGCGTTGGTGATGATGTAGAGCAGCATGGCGCTCATATTGGCCGAATCGAGCAGCACCTTCGGCACCTGCTTGAGCGTCATGTCCTTGTAGATGAACACCGCCACCACGAAGGCGTAGACGGCGCTCATCGCGGCGGCTTCGGTGGGGGTGAAGATGCCGGTATAGATGCCGCCGATCACCACGACGATCAGCAACAGGCCCCAGGCGCTTTCCCGAAAGGTGCGCAGCCGCTCCACCCAACTGGCCTTCGGCATGCGCGGATAGTCGTTGCGCCAGGCCTTGTACCAGGTGACGAGGCCCAGCATAGTCGCCAACACCAGGCCGGGCACCACGCCGGCCATGAACAACTGGCCGACCGAAGTGTTGGTGGAGACCGCGTACATCACCATGACGATCGAGGGCGGGATGAGGATGCCCAAGGCGCCCGAGGTGGTGATGACGCCGGCGCCGAAGCGGTTGGGGAAGCCTTGCGCGACCATGGCGGGCAGGATGATCGAGCCGATCGCCACCACGGTGGCCGGGCTGGAGCCCGAGACGGCGGCAAACAGCGCGCAGGCCAAGACGCCGGCCAGGCCCAAGCCGCCATAATGATGCCCGACCATGGCGGTGGCGAAGTTGATCATCCGCCGCGCCACGCCGCCATGGGTAAGGAAATTGCCGGCCAGGATGAAGAACGGGATCGCCATGATCTCGAACTTCTCGATGCCGGTGAACAGCTTAAGCGCCACCGCCTCGATCGGCACGTTGGTCATGAAGAAGAGGAAGGAAAGGACGGTGAGGCCCAGCGAAATCGAGATCGGCATGCCCGTCAGCATGAGCACGATCAAAAGGGTGAAGATGATCCAGGCGTTCATGGCTTGGCCCCCCCGTTGCCCGATCCGTTGCCGTTCTTATGTTTGAGATCGTGCGGATGGAGGTCGTCATCCATCTGGAACCAGTTGATGTCTTCCGGCTTGCTTTCGACGCCCTCGACATGGGCGTGGTCGTGGCGCGGCAGCTCGCCGGTGCGGATGAACGCCCAGGTCACCTGGAGGAAGCGGTAGCACATGAGGTAAGAGCCGCAGGGAACCGCCAGATAGACCAGCCACATCGGCAATTCGAGATCGGCCGAGGTCTGTTCGGTGTGCGCCATCTCCCAAACGAAGGTGGCGCCCAGCGTGCCGACGATGCCGGTGAAGGTTGCGCCGGCCAGCAGGCCAAAAACGATGAACTTGGCGCGCAGAGGCTTGTCCATGCGGTTGATCAGCACGTCGACCCCGACATGGATGCCGGTTCGCACGCCGTAAGCGGCGCCGAACTTGGCCATCCAGACGAACATGTAGATGCAAAGCTCCTGCGCCCAACTGAAATTGAAGAGCTTGGCAAAATCGAAAAGAAGGGGAACGCCCGAGGCGTAGCGGTGCACGACGGCAACGAAGATGATCAGCGTCGCCGCGCCCATGAGGAAGGCGATCAGCCATTCCTCAAGGTGGTTGAGGAATCGGTTTACCATGCGTGGGGCCTCCCCCCAAAAAGCGCGCCCGCCTTGATGGCGGGCGCTTGTTCTTGACGCTTACTTGTAACCCATTTCGGCGGCGACCTTCTGGACCATCTCGATCGCCTCCTTGCCGACGCGGGCCTCCATTTCCTTGTGCACCGGCAGAAGCGCCTTGCGCCAGGCGTCCATCTCGTCCTTGGTGGGCTGGTAGACTTCCGTCTTGCCCGAGGCCTTGATGGCGGCCAGGGCGTCGTCATTGTCCTTTTGGGCGACGTCGTTGGCGAACACCGTGGCTTCGGCCATCGCCTTCTCAAGCGCGGCGCGCACGTCGGCCGGCATGCCTTCCCAGAACTTCTTGTTCACGATCACCGCGTAGCCGATATAGCCGTGGTTGGTGAGCGCGGCGTATTTCTGCACCTCGTGCATCTTCTGGGTGAACATGTTCGAGGGCGGGTTTTCGGTGCCGTCGACCACGCCGGTCTGCAGGGCCTGATAGACCTCGGAGAAGGCCATGCCCTGCGGCAGGGCGTTCAAGGCCCGAATCTGGGCTTCCAGAACCTTCGAGCCCTGCTGGATGCGCAGCTTCTGACCCTTGAGATCGCCCGGCCCCTTGAGCGGCTTGTTCGAGCTGAAAATCTTCAGGCCGTTGTCCCAGTAGGCCAGGCCGATGATGCCCTTGCTTTCCAGCTTGGTGAGCAGGTTCTTGCCCACCGGCCCGCTGGTGACCTTGGTCAGGACCTCCTTGGAGGGGAAGGCGTAGGGCAGGTCGAAGACCTCGAATTCCTTGACGCCCAAGGGCCCGAACTTGGCCAGCGAGGGCGCCAGCATCTGCACGGCGCCCAATTGCAGCGCCTCCAGCTCCTCCTTGTCCTTGTAGAGCTGGCTGTTGGGATAGACCTCGATCTTCACCTTGCCGGCGGCGTATTTCTCGCCCAGCTCCTTGAACTTCTCCGCCCCCTTGCCCTTGGGGGTGTCGGGTGCGACCACATGGCTGAATTTGACGACGATCGGCTGCTGCGCCAGGGCAGCCCCGGACAACACCAAGCCTGCGGCCAGGGTGGCGGAAAAGGCAATGGAGCGCGTGACGGTCTTCATGGTGAACGATCTCCCGGTATGTGCGAGCGCCGTTGATCGGCTTGTTCTGGAAGGTTGAAGCCGATGATCGGCCATCGGTCTTCTTCCGTCAAGATTGAAGCTCTTTCAAATTCTTACCCGCAGGGTTGAAGAGTGATTTCGCCTTCGCCCTCGATGAGATCGGAAAGCGCCCGGCAGGCGCCGGGGCGCAGGCAGAGCCGGTGATCGGCCGCCACCCCCGAACGCGCCAGCACCAATTTCTCCAAAGGTTGGCGGTCGGGCCGCCAGCGCCACCAGCCCTGGTCGAGTTTGGCGCCCGGTCCGGGCTCCATGCCGGCGCCCGAGCCCTGGACGCGGGCCTCGGCCAGCACCAATTGGCCGCCCACGATCCGCCAATCCTCTTCCCACAAGGTCTTCTCGACCGTGTGGGTCCAGGAAAGCGTGAAGGTGTCGAGCAGCAGCATCGCCGCCGCCGCTCCGCTCATCAGGCAAAGGCCGCTCATGCCGCTCGCCGCCTGGCCCGCCTGTGGCGCAGCCATTGCCAGGCGATGAAGAGCGCGGACAGCGCGAAGCCCGCCTCGTCGGTTCCCGGCGTCGCCACCACCAGGAAAAAGGCCGCCAGCGTCGCCAGTCCCCGTTCCGGCCAGCCGATTTCGTCCCAGAAATAGCCGATCGCCGCCGCCCCCCAAAGCGCGATCGACAGGCAGGCCTTGAGGACCACATAGGCGACGTCGAAGACCGTGCCGCCTTGCAGCATCAGAGCCGGATCATAGACCGCCATGAAGGGTACGACATAGCCGGCCAGGGCGATGCGGGTGGCCAGCCACCCGATCTCCATGTGGCCGGCGCGGCAGATCGACGAGGCGGCCAGGGCCGCCAGCGCCACCGGCGGCGTCAGATCGGCCATGATGCCGAAATAGAAGACGAACATGTGCGAGACGATCAAGGGCACCCCCATCTTCAACAGCACCGGCGCCGCGATCGAGGCGGTGATGATGTAGTTGGGAATGGTGGGCAGGCCGGTGCCCAGCACGATGCAAGCCACCATGGTGAGCAGAAGGGCGAGCAGAAGATTGCCCTGCGACCAATCGAGCACCGCGGCGGCAAAGCTGGAGGCGATGCCGGTAAGCGTGGTAACGCCGATCAGGATGCCGACCAGCGCGCAGGCCAGCCCGACGCCGACCGCGCTCTTGGCGCCGTTGGCCAGGCCGTCCAGCATCAAGCGCAGCGTGGCGCGCGTGCCCTGGCGGACCAGCGACGCCGCCACCAACAGCGCCACCGCGCCCGCCGCCGCCAGCTCGGTGCGCACGCCAAGCCGAAGCGTCAGCGCCACCAGCAGCCCAAGCCCGATCCAGAACAGCAACCTAAGACCCAGCCGCGGGGTGGTCTCGGTCAGATTGTTGCCCAAAATGAGGATCGCCGTGCACATCAGCCCGACCACGCCGGCGAAGGCGGGGGTGAAGCCGGCAAAGAGCAAGTAGACCAGCACGGCGACCGGCACCACCAGATACCAGCCGCGGCGCAAGGCGGCCAAGGCGCTTGGGCAATCCTCGCGCTTCAGGCCGACCAGATTGTGCCGCCCGGCCTCGAGATGCACCATCCAAAAGGCGCTGCCGTAATAGAGAATGGCCGGAATGATCGCCGCGATGGCGATCTCGCTGTAAGGAACGCCAATCGTCTCGGCCATGATGAAGGCCACCGCCCCCATCACCGGCGGCATGATCTGGCCGCCCATGCTGGCGGTGGCCTCGACCGCACCGGCGAAGGCTGGCCGATAGCCGAAGCGCATCATCAGGGGAATGGTGAACTGGCCGACGGTCAGCACGTTGGCGACGCCCGAGCCGTTGATGGTGCCCATGAAGCCCGACGAAATCACCGCCACCTTGGCCGGCCCGCCCTTCTTATGGCCGACCAAGCCGAGCGCGACGTCGTTGAACAGCCGGATCATGCCCGCCTGTTCGAGAAAGCTTCCGAAGAGGATGAAGAGAAAGATGTAGGTGGCCGACACGTAGGTCGGCGTGCCGTAGACCCCCTCGGTTCCTAGGAAAAGCTGATCGATCACCTGATCGAAGCCGAAGCCGCGATGGGCCAGCGAACCCGGTAGCCAAGGCCCCAAGAGCGCATAGGGGATGAAGACGACGCACATCGCCGGCAAGGCCCATCCCATGGCGCGGCGCGACGCCTCGACGATCAGCGCCAGCACCAGGCATCCAACCGCCAGGTCGGTGGGGGTCGGATCGCCGGCCCGGACGATCAGCGGGCCTTCGAAGACCCAATGATAGAGCCCGAGAAGAAAGCCGCCGCCGCCCAGAATCCAATCTTGCCAGGGAACGCGATCGCGCTTGTCGGTCTCGCGCCAGCCGAACAGCGCGAAGGCGATCAGCAGGAGGAAACCGACATGAAGCGAGCGGACCACCTGGCTGGAAAACGGGTTGTGGATCGAAATGACGATCTGGAAGAGCGAAAAGGCGACGCCGATGGCGTAGACCGCCTTGGCCGCCGTGCCGCCCAGATAGCCCGTGGCGCCAGCCGGATTCTCGCGATCCAGGATGCGGCGTTCTTCCGCCGCCGCCTCGGGCGCACCGTTCACCGGCGTCCGTCCCGCCGGCTACTTCACCAACCCCTTTTCCCGATAGAATTTCTCGGCGCCCGGATGCAGCGGCACCGGCATCGCCTTGGCGGCGTTCTCAAGCTTGATGTCCTTGGCCGCCGCGTGCGCGGCTTGCAGATCGGCCAGATTGTCGAAGATCGCCTTGGTCATGACATAGGCCGTCTCGTCGGTGACGCCCTGATGGGTGACCAGGAAATTGGCGATCGCCACCGAGGCCACGTCGGCGGGCTGGCCCTTGTAGGTGTTGGCGGGAATAACCGCCGATTGATAGGCCGGATCGCCGATCGCCGTCGCGGTCGCCGCCGGAATGGCCACCACCACGATGTCGATCGAACTGGCGAGATCGCGGATCGAGGCCACCCCCAGCCCGGCCGATTGCAGCGTGGCGTCGAGTTGGCGGTTCTTCAGCAGCTCGACCGATTCGCCGAAGGGCAAATACTGCACCTTCATATCGGCATAGGTGAGCCCGGCCGCCTTGAAGACGGCGCGGGCGTTCAATTCGGTGCCGCTCTTGGGCGCGCCCACCGAGACCCGCTTGCCCTTTAGATCGGCCAGGGTCTTGACGCCGCTGTCGGCGCTCGCCACCACCTGGATGAAATTGGGATAGATGCCGGCGATGCCGCGCAGCTTCTTCAAGGGCGCCTTGAAGCCGGCCTCCTCGACCCCGGTCCAGGCCTGGGAGAGCGAATCGCCCAAGGTGAAGGCGATCTCGCCCCGCCCCGCTTCCAAGAGGTTCAAATTCTCGACCGAGGCCTTGGTGGCCTGGACCGATGATTTGGCGTTGGGCAGCGCCTTGCCGTAAATCGTGGAAAGCGCGTTGCCGAGCGGGTAATAGACTCCGCTGGTGCCGCCGGTGAGGATGTTGATGAATTGCTGGGCCTGCGCCGGCAGGGCAATAAGCAGCGCCGCGAAGGCAAGGGCAAGGCGGATCATGAAGGGGACTCCCTGTCAAAACCGATTGCGCCCACGATAGCGCAGGCCGGGCTGCCAATCCAGTCAATCGGCTGGACGGAAAGGCCGGAAATGACCATATAGTGGGCGATGCGAATCCTTGCCCCCCTTTGGCTCCTTTGCGGCCTCGCCGCCTGCGCGCCCTTGCCGCCGGGCGGCGCGTCGTCGGAACCCGATCACGCCCGTTGGCTTTCGCCCTTGGGGCGCACCCACCCCCTGGCCGGCAAGATTTGGGAACCCGGCCCCGGCCGGTTCCTCACGGTCGAGGAGACGTTGGCAAGACTGGCGGCCGCCGACATCGCGCTGTTGGGCGAGACCCACGACAACGCCGACCATCACCGCTTTCAGGCCCTGATGGTCGAAAGCCTGATAAGGCGCGGCAAGCGCCCCGTGGTGGCGTTCGAAATGATCGATCGCGATCTCACCCCCAGCATTGCGTTGCATCTGGCGGTGAATCCCAAGGATGGGGCGGGGCTGGGCGCCGCCGTCGGCTGGGCGAGCCGCGGCTGGCCCGACTGGAATCTTTACCGGCCGATCGCCCAGGCGGCGCTCAATGCCGGCCTGCCGGTGAAGGGCGCCAACCTGCCGCGCGCGCTGACCCGCGCCTCGGCGCAGCCGAACGGCCTGGGACCGGAATGGGCTAGGCTCGGTCTGGACGCTTCGATGCCCGAGACCCTTCTGGCGGCGCTCAAGCGCGATCTCAATCTTGGCCATTGCGGCATGCTGCCCGAGCCGACGCTGGAGCCGATGACCCGCTCGCAGCGCGCCCGCGACGCCGCCATGGCGCTCACCCTGGCCGAAACCCTGGAAACCGGCGAAGCGACCGCCGCGGTGCTGATCGCCGGCGCCGGCCATGCGCGGGCCGATTACGCCGTGCCCTATCATCTGCGTCGGATGGCGCCCGATCGGAAAGTCCTGTCGCTGGCCCTGGTCGAAGTGCGCGACGGCGAAACCGACCCCGCCGGCTACGCCCCGATGTTCGACCTGGTCTGGTTCACGGCGCGCGCCAACGACACCGATCATTGCGCCGATCTGGCCCGGCGCATGAAGAAGAAGGCGGACGAGGGCAAGAAGGAGTGAGGGTTAGTTGCAGCGCGGAAGCGGCTGAGCGGCGTGGCCGTTGATGGTGGTGGCGGCGAAGGCCACCACCTCGGGCCCCTTCAAATTCGCCACCGAATCAAAAAGGCGGGGCGTGGTCTCGCAATAATCGGGGCTGGCGATGCTCTTTTGCGACGCGTCGTTGGCCATCCGGGTGATGAAGGCGTCGAAGCGCTTCTGGTGGTCCTTGGGATAGGCGCGCTTGAAGGCGGCCATCAGCACCTTGCCGTTCTCGGCCAGTTCGCGGCCGAAGGAGCGCACGAAGCCGTTGTACTGAGCGGCCAGCTCGGGCTTGTGCGAGCATTTGAGCGCCGCCACCATCAATTCGGTCTGCAACGCCCGCAGCGACACCGCCTTGGATTCCTCGGGGCCCGTGCAGGCCGATGCGAAAGCCGGCCCCGCCCCCAGACACACAAGCACCGCCGCCGTCAGAATCCGGTTTCGCAAACGCCGTCCCTCCGTTTTCGAATCGCTCCATTCTCGCCCGGCCGGGGGCAAAGATCAACCCCGGGAAAATCCCCTAGCCCGGCCTTGGCGCGGGCGGCTATGCTCGACCGCCATGATTTTTCACGATTTGCGCGGTTTCTTGGACGAGCTGGAACGCCAGGGCCAATTGGTCCATGTGCGCCAAGGCGTGCGCCCGGAACCCGATATCGCGGCGGCTGGACGGGCCGTCACCGATCTGGGCGAGGCTTCGCCGGCCCTTCTCTTCCACGCGCTCGAAGGTTATGGCGCGGCAAGGCTGGCCTTGAACGTGGTGGGGTCGTGGGCCAATCACGCCCTGATGCTGGGCTTGCCCAAGACCGCCAGCGTGCGCGAACAGTTCCACGCCATCGCCCAGCGCTGGACCCGCTTTCCGGTGCCGGTCGAGCGGGTGGCCGAGGCACCCTTTCAGGACAACGTCACCACCGAAATCGATCTGTTCGCGCTCTTGCCGCTGGCCCGCGTCAACCCGATGGATGGCGGCTTCTATCTCGACAAGGCGGTGGTGATCAGCCGCGATCCCGACGATCCCGAAAACCCAGGCAAGCAGAATGTCGGCTATTACCGCTTGCAGGTGAAGGACAAGAACCGGCTCGGCCTACAGCCGGTGCCGATGCACGACATCGCCCTGCATCTGCGCAAGGCCGAGGAGCGGGGCGAGAACCTGCCCGTCGCCATCGCCATCGGCACCGATCCGATCCTGGCTTCGGTGGCGAGCGCGCCGCTTCGCTACGATCAGTCGGAATACGAAATGGCGGGCGCGCTGGCCGGCCAGCCCTACCGGGTGGTGAAAAGCGACGCCACCGGCCTTGATCTGCCCTGGGGGGCCGAGATCATCCTGGAGGGCGAAGTGGTGTGCGGAGCGCGCGAACTCGAAGGTCCGTTCGGCGAATTCACCGGCAATTATTCGGGTCTGCGCCGCCAGCCGGTGATCCAACTCACCCGCGCCCTTTACCGCCATAAGCCGATTTTCGAGCAATGCTATGTCGGCACGCCCTGGACCGAAGTCGACACGCTGATCGGTCTGCCCACTTGCGTGCCGATCTATCACCAGCTAAAGGCCGACTTCCCGGAAGTCGAGGCGGTGAACGCGCTCTACACCCACGGGCTGGCGACCATCATTTCCACCCGTCAGCGCTTTGGCGGCTTCGCCAAGGCGGTGGCGATGCGCACCCTCTCCACGCCGCACGGCATCGGCTATTGCAAGATCGTCATCATGGTCGACGAAACCGTCGATCCCTTCAATCTGGCGCAAGTGATGTGGGCGCTTTCCACCCGCTTCGATCCGGCCAAAGACATGATCACCGTGCCCACCGCCTCGATCCTGCCCTTGGACCCCTTGGCCGATCCGCCCGGCATCGCCACCAAGATCATCCTCGACGCCACCACGCCGATGGCGCCCGATCGGCGCGGCGATTTCTCGCGGCCGGTGGAGATTCCGCCCGGCACGAGGGAATGGACGGCGATTCTGGGCGATCTGTGGGCCAAGGCCAAGGCGGGCGAACGATGAGCGCCATCTGCCCGCGCTGCGATTCGGCCAAGGCGCGACGGCTGGCGACGGCGCCGGTGGATGGGGCCTGGGAGATTTTCGGCTGCCCGGTCTGCTTCTTCACCTGGCGCTCGAGCGAGCCCGATTCGATCACCGATCCCAAGCGTTACGATCCCCGCTTCAAGATCGATCCCCAGCGCATCGACGCCATTCCCATCGTGCCGCCGGTGCCGGGGAAACGGCCTCAATCCTCGTAATAGCCATCCGCCGCGCCCGTATGGCAGGCGGCACAATTGGCCTTGCTCTTCACCTTGGCCGACGCGAAGGCCACCGGATTGACCTCGCCTGGCCGGTGCTTGCGCGCCCAGCGCCCGGTCTCGGTGATCCGCAAGGGCGTGGCGTTGGCGGGCACGCTGTCGGCCACCTTGCGCGATTCCTTGCCCGGCGCCACTCCGGCGGCGTTGGCCACCAGATAGGCGCGAATGCGCTCGCGCGCCGCGGGCGCCAAGCTGGCGTCGTCGCCGAAATGGTTGGCGAGATCGGCCATCAGCTTCTCCCAGGAGCGGGCGGGCAGGAATTCCGGCTGGAAGGCCATGTGGCAGGCGCCGCATTCCTTGGCAACGACCGGATCGGCGATCGGCGCCACCTTGCGCCCGCCGCCGGCCAAGGCCGCTGCGGGCAGAAGGAGAGCGGCTAACAAGAGGGCGGCAAACGTTCGAGTTTTCATGGGTGGGGTCCTTATTGGGAAATCATGAAGGTGAGGAAATCGCCCTTCTCGCGGGCGGTGCATTCGCGCCCCAGCACCTGGTTGCAGTTGCGGGGGAACCATTTTTCCAGTTCGGCCGGATCGGTGTAGCGCGCCGGATTTTGCGACACCGCCATGGGTCCGATCTCCTTGCCGGCCTTGGTCTGGCCCTTGCCCTTTGGATCGGTGCCGTGACAGGTGGTGCAGGACGGCGTCTCGGCCTTGCCGGTGGCGAAGCGCGCTTGATAAAGGGCGCGGCCGCGTTCGGCCGAGAAGCCGGCAAAGCCGGCATCCTCCTTCTTGGCCTGGGCGGCGAGGCCCGCCAACTGGCCGTCGCGCACCGGATTGGTGAGGGCCGGCGAAGCCAGGGTGGCGGACATCAAGGCGGTCAGCAGAAACTTGGTCGGCGTCATAGGTTCGTCTCCTTGGGTAGGCGGATCTCTTGATCGGCGTAAAGGCCCGTCGCCGCGTCGCGGTGGCAGGCGTTGCAATTGGCCGGCCCGCCCACCGCCTTCTGGGCGAAGCGCGCCTTGGGAAGGTCGCGGTGCTTGCGCGTCCAATAGGGCGTGGCGGTGATGCGCAAGGGCTGGGCCGGATCGAGGGTGCGGAAGCGGTTGGCGGCCTCGGTGTCCCAACGCTCGGCGGCGTTGGCGATCAGCCAGACGGCGATGGCCTCGGCCTGCGCCTTGGGCAGGCTGGCATCCTCGCCGAAATGATCGGCCAGCCCCGCCATCACCCCTTGCCAAGACGATGCCGGCAAAAGGCTGGGATGGAAGGCGTGATGGCAGGCCCCGCATTCCTTGGCGTAAACGGGATTGGCGGCAAGCTCATAGATTCCGGTCGGCGGCAGGCGCGCCAGGGCGGCGAGACTGCCGGCGCCAAGGACGGCCATGACGGCCAGCGCCAAGAGGGTCGGCAGGGGTCGGGCCGACCGAATATTTTCCGGTGGCGACAGAGTAAGACGCTTTTTGCCGGTGATCATCGCCAGGACCAGATTTTCGCGCACCAGGCGGCTTTCGATCAGCACCCCCAGCACATGGCCGGCGATCAGGCCCAGCAGCATCAGGGCCAGCGGCCCGTGCAGGGCCTTGGCGGCCATGCCCCATTGGTAGCTGGCGATCCCAGCCAAGGGACCTTGCTTTTCCTCCCCGCCCGCCATGACCAAGCCGCTCGCCACCAGCCCGGCCAGCAGCAGCGCCAGAGCCCAGATCATCGCCGCCCCGGCCGGACTGTGGCCGATGGCATGGCGGCTTTTTAGAAATACCAGAGCGCGCAGATGGGCGAAGGTCTCGCCAGGTCCGTAGGCGAAGCTGGCAAAACGGCTGTATTCCGAGCCCCAGAATCCCCAAATCAGACGAAAGCCGATGAGCGCCAAGACCTGATAGCCCGACCAAAGATGGGCGCCCATCCACCATTGGGGCGCCAGCCAGCCGGTGATCATGGCCGTCGCCACCGCGCCGACCAGCAGCCAATGGAACAGGCGGACCGGCAAGTCCCAGACGGTGAGGGTGGGTGCAGCGCTATCCAAGGGGGTGCGTGGGCTTTCCATGGCTAAATATTTGACAAAACCAACCTGAATAGTCGGTGAACGAAATCTTCAGCCTTTTTTGATTGAATAATTTTCGCTTTTCCTTGCCAGGAGCGGCCGGGCAAGGTGAAATGGACCGATGAAAATTAAATCTTTCGTCTGGGGTCTGGGTCTGGCGTTTCTGGTGGGGGCAGGCGTCGCCTCCTGCACCGCCTCGGCCGACGGCCAAAGCCGCGACCTCGCCCGCTTCATCACGCTGTACGACTACTATGTCGATCCCACCGCCCTGGCCGAGGAGAAACGCACCCAGATGGATTTGTTCCGGGGCGTCGCCCGACGCGTCCAGACGGCCTATGTTTCGCCGACCGATCCCAAACAGCTCGTCGATCACGCCATCCGGGCGGTCGAGGAGTTGAAGCCGGCGCCCGGCAGCACGCCGCCCAACAAACTGGTCGAGACCGGGCTGAACGCCATGCTGGCGTCGCTCGATCCCCATTCGAGCTTGCTCACGCCGGAGCAGTATCGGGACATGGCGGCCAGCACCAAGGGCGAGTTCGGCGGCCTGGGGATCGAGATTGCCCAGGAGAACGAGCTGATCAAAGTGGTGGCGCCGATCGACGACACCCCGGCCGCCAAGGCCGGATTGAAGCCCGGCGATTTCATCACCCATGTCGACGACACGCCAATCAAGGGCATGGCGATCGCCCAGGCGGTGAAGCGGCTGCGCGGCCCGCCCAACAGTTCGGTCCGCGTCACCATCCTGCGCGGCGAGGCGGCGCCTTTTGTGGTGACGCTGGTGCGCGCCATCATCGTGGTCAAGCCGGTGCGCGCCCGCCTGGAGGGCGAGATCGGCTATATCCGGCTGACCAGTTTCAACGAACATGCCGACGAAGCCTTGAAGGCGGCGGTGGCCGATCTCGAGCGTCAGGCCGGGGCGCGGATCAAGGGCTATGTGCTCGATTTGCGCAACAACGCCGGCGGCCTTCTCGATCAGGCGGTGAAGATCAGCGACGCCTTCCTGGAGGCCGGCGAAGTGGTGTCGATCAAAAGCCGCCGTTCAGGCGAGGAACGCCACAAGGCCGGACCCGGCGATCTGGCGCGCGGCAAGCCGGTGGTGGTGCTGATCAACGCCGGCTCGGCCTCGGCCTCGGAGATCGTGGCCGGCGCCATCCAGGACCATCGGCGTGGCACCGTCATCGGCGTCACCTCGTTCGGCAAGGGCTCGGTGCAGACCATCATGCCGCTCGACCAGGGCTATGCGCTGAAGCTTACCACCGCGCTTTATTACACGCCGTCGGGCCGTTCGATCCAGGCGCGCGGCATCGAGCCCGATCTGGTGGTGGCCGGCGATCCGGCCGAGGTGAAGCGCGAGGCCGATCTGACCCACTCGCTCCCGGCTTCCGCCGCCGTGGTGCGCAAACCGCCGCCCAGCCTGCCCGAAAGCGCCTGCCCCAACGTGGGCGACGGCAAGGACAAGCTCTTGGGCTGCGGCGTGGCGCTGGCGGCGAGCGGCAATCTCGACCGCTTCCTGGCCCAGACCGCACCGACCACGGCGGCGCGCTGAAATCGCCCGATGGCCGATTTCAGTTTGGAAATCGAGGCCGGGGGTTTGGTGGTCGGCCTCGACGAGGCCGGGCGCGGCCCCTGGGCCGGTCCGGTGGTTGCCGCCGCCGTCCATCTCGATCAAGCCCGTTTGCCCGAAACCCTCTGGGCGCTCGACGATTCCAAGAAACTTTCCCCCGCAACCCGCCAAGCTCTGTTCGTCGCCATGCAGGAATCGGAGGCGGTGCGGATCGGACTGGGCCAGGCCAGCGCCGCCGAGATCGACGCGCTTAACATCCTCAAGGCCACGTTCCTGGCGATGGCGCGCGCGCTCGACGCACTGGGGCTCAAGCCCGATTGGGCACTGGTCGATGGCAACCGGGCGGCCCCCCTGCCCTGCAAGGTGCGCCCGGTGATCAAGGGCGATTCCAAGAGCCTGTCGATCGCCGCCGCCTCGGTCGCTGCCAAGGTGAGCCGTGACCGCCTGATGGAAGAATTGGAGGCGCTTCATCCCGGTTACGGCTTCGCCCGACACAAGGGCTATGGCACCGCCCTGCATCAGACCGCACTCCTTAGGCTGGGCCCCTGTCCGGCCCATCGGCGCAGTTTCCGGCCTGTGGGTAACGCTTGCGACTCCTTGAAAACAAAAGAGTTGACGGCGAATCCGGCTTGACTCACAGTGCGGCGCATGACGCGCGCCCATGCCCCTTTGGACACCATCATCGAAGGCGATTCGATCGCCGTCATGAACAGCCTGCCGGAAGGTTCGGTCGATCTGGTCTTTGCCGATCCGCCCTACAATCTCCAGCTCGGCGGCGAACTTCTCAGGCCCAACAACAGCAAGGTCGACGGCGTCGATGCCGCCTGGGACCGCTTCGACGATTTCGCCGCCTATGACCGGTTCAGCCGCGCCTGGCTGTCGGCGGCCAAGCGGCTGTTGAAGCCCGACGGGGCGCTGTGGGTGATCGGCAGCTACCACAACATTTTTCGGGTAGGCGCCATTCTGCAGGATCTGGGCTTCTGGATGCTGAACGACGTGGTCTGGCGCAAGACCAACCCGATGCCCAATTTCCGCGGCAAGCGCTTCACCAACGCCCATGAAACGCTGATCTGGTGCGCCAAGAGCCAGGAGAGCCGCTACACCTTCAATTACGATTCGATGAAGGCCCTGAACGACGATCTGCAAATGCGTAGCGACTGGACGCTGCCGCTTTGCACCGGGCCCGAGCGCCTGAAGGTGGACGGCGTCAAGGCGCATCCCACCCAGAAGCCGGAAGCGCTTCTCTACCGGGTCATCCTGGCGACGACGCGGCCAGGCGAGGTCGTACTCGATCCCTTTTTCGGCACCGGCACCACCGGCGCGGCGGCCAAGCGGCTGGGGCGCCATTTCATCGGCATCGAGCGCGACAAGGATTACGCGACCCTGGCGCGCGCCCGTCTGAAGAATGTGAAGCCGGTGCCCGAGGCCGAGTTGCTGATCACGCCTTCGAAACGCGAGGAGCCGCGCATTCCTTTCGGCACATTGGTGGAGCGTGGCATGCTGAGACCAGGCGACCTGCTTTTCTCGCCCGGCAAACGCCATGCAGCCCGCATTCGCGCCGACGGCACCATTATCGCCGACCGCCACCGGGGCTCGATCCATCAGGTTGGCGCCCTCGTTCAAGGTGCACCAGCCTGCAATGGTTGGACCTTTTGGCATGTCGAGGAACGCGGCAATCTGGTGGTGATCGACCTCCTTCGCCAAAAAATTCGGGCCGAGACTATTTCAAACTGAGGTCATTCGTAAGGATTAGTCTGTTTCTGGGCTTGCTAAATGGCGGACCCTGACTAAATAATCTTCTGAACAAGACAGCGTGGGGGCAACGCCGTCCTGGAGCCTTTGCAGCAGGAGACGGCCATGGACCTGGAATGGGTTGCCCAAAGAGCGTGGCGCGAACACCGCCATTGCCCCCAATGCGAAGAAGCCGGCGACCATCACCACACCGAAGACATTCACGCTCATACCGGCCAACGGGAGATCCGCGCCTGGTGTCCGAATTGCAATTCCGTCCATCGGGTCGAGATCGCCTAACAGGCTGCGGAAAAACCCGGCCTTTGAGCGACGCTCTCGCCTGGGGCGCTTGCCATGAGGCGGTCTGGCGGGGTCATCGGCCGGTTTTTCGGCCCCATTTCCCCTGTTCCGCCCGGTTTTTCGGCGGAGTGCGGGC
>JACRPC010000011.1 GCA_016214125.1 Rhodospirillales bacterium
GGCCAGAGCCGCTTGCGTCGCCGGGGCCTTATCGACATCGATTTTGACGATTCGTCCGTTCGGTCCCGAACCCCGGATCGAGGCCAGATCAAGACCCCGCTCGCGCGCCAAACGCCGCGCCAGGGGACTGGCGAAAATGCGCGCTCCCGGCTGGGTGGGTGCCGGAGTGGACGCGGCCGCGGGGGCCTGAGAAACCGGGGCCTGAGAAACCGGGGCCGGCGAAGGCGGCGGCGCGCCGGCGGAGGCCGCCAAAGCGGGCATGGCCTCGCCCGGCGCCAAGAGCACGGCAACCACGCTGTTGACCGCCACCTTCTCGGTGCCAGCGGCAATCAGAATTTTGCCCAGCAGGCCGTCATCGGCCGCCTCGACTTCCATGGTCGCCTTGTCGGTTTCGATCTCGAACAGAAGATCGCCCGACTGAACCTTGTCGCCCTCGGCCTTCAGCCATTTCGCCAGCTTGCCCTCGGTCATGGTGGGCGAGAGGGCCGGCATGCGGATTTCGATCGCCATCGATGCCTCACTGTTCCGGATGGGCCGGGTGCCAAAGCCGAGCGGTGCCGTCCCGCTCATAGTCCTTGCCCTTGGGGAAGCTTACCAGTTCGAGCTGCATGCCCCAAGGCGCAAGAAAATAGACCCAGCAGGAGCCGCCATTGGGTCCGCAGCCGGTGGGGCGGATGGTGGGCTCGCCCAACACCCGCACGCCCTGGCTTTTCAGATAAGCGACCGCCCGATCCATGTCGTCGACATAGAAGGCCAGATGATGGCCGCCGACATCGCTGTTCTTGGGCTGGGCGCGGTTCTGGTCGGGCGCCTGATATTCGAAGATCTCGAAATTCGAGCCGTGCTTGCAGCGCAGGAATTTGAGCTTCTTCATTACCGTGCGGGGATGGACGTTCATATGGGTCTGCATCCAGTCGCCATCCGACTGGAACGGCCCCAATTCGTAGAAAGGCTCGCAGCCGATGACGTTGACGAAGAAATCAATCGCCTGATCGAGATCGGGCACGGTGAAGCCGATGTGATCGGTGCCCTTGAGGCCGGGCAGACCCTTGTTGTCGCCATTCATCGCATCCTCCTCCCCTTCCCTATTCCGCCGCCTTGGCCAGGCCGCCCTCGGCCAGCATGCGGGCGTAACCGGCCTTGATCTCGTCGGGGCCGGCGAACGCCACCCGTTCCAGCACCTTGGAGACGCTGGACGAGGCCTCGCCGCCATGCACGCGCAGAACCGGCGCGTCCAGCCAATCGAAGAAGCGGCGCTGGATTTCGTCGGCCAAGAGACCGCCATAAGAGCCGGTGAGCGGACCCTGCTCGATCACCAAGGCCCGGTTGGTCTTGCGGATGCTGGCGCCGATGGTCTCCCAATCGAGCCCGGCGCGGTCGAGCGAGCGCAGATCGATCACCTCGGCGTCGACGCCCGAGTCCTCGGCCGCCTGGACCGCCTGCGGCGTCATGGCGAGGTAGGAAAGGGCGGTGAGCGCCCGGCCCGGCCTGGCCACCTTGGCCTTGCCCAAGGGAATGCAGTAATCGAAATCCTGGGTGGGCCCGATGCCGTCCGAATTGTAGAGCATGGTGCTTTCGATCACCAACACCGGGTCCTCGCAACGCAGCGCGCTGTTCATCAGCCCGACATAGTCGAAGGGATTGGAGGGCGCGACGATCCGCCAGCCCGGCCAGAGCGCGTAGAGCCCGGCCGGGTCCATCGAATGCTGCGAGCCATAGCCGGTGCCGATCGCCACCTTGGTGCGCAGCACCAAGGGCACCCGCATGTCGCCACCGAACATGTGGCGGGCCTTGGCGATCTGGTTGAAGACCTGATCGGCGGCAACCAAGGTGAAATCGGGATACATCAGCTCGACCACCGGCCGGTAAGTGCCTTCCATCGCCACCCCGCCGGCCAGGCCGGTGAAGCCCTGCTCGCTGATCGGGGTGGGCAGGATGCGGTCGGGGAAGCGGGCGAACAGGCCCTTGGTGGCGCCGTTGGTGCCGCCCTTCAGGCGGTGAATGTCCTCGCCCAGGCAGAAGATGCGCTCGTCGGTCTCCATCCGCCTTGTCATCACCGCCGAGACGACATCGATGAATTTGACCGGCCCCACCGGGCCGCTCGCCGTCTCCGCTTCCTCGAAGCGGGCATCCTTGAATTCCGCCAGATCGCCGCGCACGCCCTGGTCGCGGAATTCCGGCTTCGGCCACAGCGCCGCCACGATGCGCCGCTTGTTGCCGTCGGGCTCGGTCAAGTGCGCCGCCGCCGCCTTCATCGCCGCCTGGGCGCGGGCGCGCAAGCCCGCATCCTGCTCGGCGGTGAGGTGGTGCCTTGCGATCAGCTCGCGGGCCAGGCGAGCCAATGGATCGCGCTGGCGCCATTGCGCCTCTTCGTCCTTGGTGCGGTAGCCGAAGGCCGAGCCGGGCATGGGGCCGCTGTGATGGAGATAACGGTAAAGCTCGGCCTCGATGATCACCGGGCCTTGGCCGCTTTTCAAAATCACCAGCGCCTTCTCGGTCGCCAGCCGCACCGCCAAGGGGTCCATGCCATCCACCCGGAAGGCCGGAATGCCGAAGGCCAGGCCGCGCGCCGAAAGCCGCGTTTCCCGCGTCGCTTCGCTCACCGTCGTCGAGACGGCGTAGGCGTTGTTCTCGATGAAGAAGCAGATCGGCAGGCTCCACAGCGCCGCCAGATTCATCGATTCCGGCACCGCGCCGATGTTGGCGGCGCCGTCGCCCAGATAGGTGAAGACCACCGCGCCCTGGCCCTGGCGCTTCTTCGCCCAGGCGACGCCGTTGGCCAAGGGCACGCCGCCGCCGACGATGGCGTTGGTGCCCAGCGCGCCGGCTTCCGCCCAGCGCAGATGCATCGAGCCGCCCCGGCCTTTGCAGTAGCCGGGCGAGAGCCCCATGATCTCGGCCAGCGAACGGGTGAGGAAATCCTGCACTGCGTCGCCGGGCGCCGACTTCAGGGGATCGTCGCCGGCCTTGGCAAGATAGGCCAGGCCCTTGGCGAGGAATTGGTGATGGCCGCGATGCGAGCCGGTCACTTGATCGCCCGGCCCCAGAAGATCGATCGAGCCGACCGCGCCGCCCTCCTGGCCGATCGAGGTGTGGGCAGGACCATGCACCAACCCTTCGCCTTCCAGTTCCAGCACCGATTCCTCGAAGGCGCGGATCAGATGCAGCCGGTCGAGCATGCGCAGCCCGACCAAGGGATCGAGCGCATCCCAATCCTTGGGCGTGGTGCGGATGTCCTGCCAAGGCACTTCAGGGGTCAGGGCGACGATCTTGGGCATGGGCACTTCCTCCGGAACCGTTCGGCTTTGGCAGGTTGTTCAAGCCTCGTGCCAGCCGTTCAAGGTTGCAATTCTTTGATTTTACGAAGCTTATCGGTATTTGCCGCCCTTCGCCAGAGCGGTCGACTGTCGCAAAATGAGACAGATTGGTCAAGGCGGTCGAACACGCAGCCTTGCGGTCTTGGCCGACAGGCGCTCGATCGTCTCCACCAACTCCTCGATCATTGCCGCCTTTTCGGCGGTGGCGATCACCACCAGCCGGCTTTGGCGATCGGCGCTCGGCCACCGATCAAGGGTGATCGGATCGTGCAGCAAAGTCTGGGCGGCCTGGAGGACCAGCGGGCGATCCGGCGCCTCCGCCAAACAGACGATCCCTTTGACCCGCAGGAGATCGGGACCGAGATTCTGCTCGAGCGCCGCCAGGATGCGATCGACGGTGGCCTGGGGAATCGGCTGGTCGCGGGTGATCGTGACGGCGCGGATGCGCGGATCGTGATGGTGATGGTCCTCGGCCGCATCGGCCAGCGGCCGGCCGATGATGTCGAACATGAGCGACGGATCGAGCCGAGCGGCATCGATCACCAGAGCCGCCGGATTGAGCCCGGCCAGCCGGCCGCGCAAGGCAGCCACCGTATCGGGAGCGGCGAGATCGGTCTTGGTGATCACCAGCCGGTCGGTCAACGCCGCCTGCTCGGCCGCAACCGGATGAGCGTCGAGCGTCGCCCAGCCGTTGACCGCATCGACGGTGGCGATGATGCCGTCGAGATGATAGCGCCCGCTCACCACCGGCTCGGCCAGGATCACCTTGATGAGCGCCTTGGGATCGGCCAGGCCCGAAGTTTCGATCGCCAGGCGGCGAAAGGGCGGCAATTTGCCGGCCGCCCGGCGCACCGCCAGATCGACCAGGGTGTCGACCAGATTGCCGCGCACCTGGCAGCACAGACAGCCGCCTTCCAGCAGCACCACCGTATCGTCGGCTTGTTCGATCAGATGGTGATCGAGCCCGATGGCGCCGAATTCGTTCACCACCACGGCGGTGTGGGCGGCGCGTTGGTCCTTGAGCAGGCGGTTGAGCAGCGTCGTCTTGCCGCTGCCCAAAAAGCCGGTGATCAGGCTTACCGGGATGCGGGCCAAGATCGTTGATCGCCTAGCTGCTGCACCCTGGGAACCCCGAAAGTCATTGGCCTCTAGTCCTTGGGTTTGGCGCGGGCAGAAAGGCCCGCCAGATCTTCCATCAGGGTGACGTA
The DNA here is from genome assembly GCA_016214125.1 of Rhodospirillales bacterium. GTDB lineage: Bacteria > Pseudomonadota > Alphaproteobacteria > Rhodospirillales > WMHbin7 > JACRPC01. The sequence goes on from JACRPC010000011.1 coordinate 4,526, forward strand.
GGAGAAGAAATCCTTCTCGCCCCGCCCCATCGCCACCAGGGCGCCCATGAACTGGCGGACCATGGCGGTCACCGGCATCGGCACGTTGGCGGCCCGCGCCGTTTCCAGGGCCAGATCGAAATCCTTGACCATCTGGGCGGCGGTGAAGGCGGGGGCGAAGTCGCGATTCTTCAGCATCTCGGCCTTGTAGCCGGTCAAGGGCGAGGCGACGACGCTGGCGTTGATGATGTCGATCATTTGGCGCCACTCCATGCCGCCGCCTTCGCCGAAGGCCAGGGCCTCGCCGATGGTGGCGGCGGTGACGCCGATCATCAGATTGATGGCGAGCTTGAGATGGCGGGCTTCCTCGGCCGGGCCGACATGGTGGATCGCCTTGCCCATCGCCTCGAAGATCGGCCTGTGGGCCTCGAAGACCGGCTTGGGGCCGGAAACGAAGATGGTGAGCGCCCCTTTCGAGGCCAGCATGGTGCTGCCTGAAACCGGCGCCCGCAGATAGGAGGCGCCGGCGCCATTGATCCAACCCGCCACTTCGGCCGAGGCGGCCGGCGAGACCGTGCTCATGTCGATGTAGAGCGCACCCTTCTTGATGCCCGCCTTGACCGCCGCCCCCACCTCGCGCAGCGCCGGATCGTCGGAGATCATCGAGATGACGACATCGGATTGCGCCGCCAATTCGGTCATACCACCGGCGGCCTTGGCGCCGGCCTCGACCAGGGGTTTGAGTTTGCCGGCGGTGCGGTTGTAGACGACCAGCGGATAGCCGGCCGCCTGCACCTGCTGGGCCATCGGGGTGCCGATCTTGCCCAGGCCGATCCACCCCACGGTGGGTTTCGTTGCGCTCATCTCAGAACACGTCGCAGCCGGGCAGACCGCAGGAGATCAGCCGGTCCGAGGGGAAGCAGGTGATGACCTGGCAGCCGTCCTTGGTGACGACGACCTCTTCTTCGATGCGCGCCGCGCCCGAACCGTCGGCGGCGCCCTTCCAGCATTCGACGGCGAACACCATGCCCTCTTTCAGCACCGTGTTCTGGCCCTGGAAGCGCTTGGTGAAGATCGGCCGTTCCCAAAGCGACAGGCCGATGCCGTGGCCGTATTGCAGCAAGAAGGCCTCTTCCTCGTCCTTGTAGCCGAATTCCTGGGCGTTGGGCCAAACCGCCGCCACCTGATCGACGGTGACGCCGGGGCGAATGACGTCGATCGCCGCGCTCACCCATTTCGAGCAGGTCTCGTAGGCCTCGATCTGGTGCTTGTTGGGCTCGCCGCAGATGAAGGTGCGGTAATAGCAGGTGTGGTAGCCGTTGTAGGAATGCATGATGTCGAGGAACACCATGTCGCCCGGCTGGATGATGCGGTCCGAGAAGGTGTGCGAATGCGGCTTGCCGCGCGGGCCGGCCACCGAATTGACGCACTCGACGCGCTCCGATCCCAGCCGGAACAGGCGATCATGGGCGATCGCCACCAATTCGTTCTCGCGCGTGCCGGGGCGGATGGCCCGCGAAATATCGACATAGGTGGCGTCGACCATGCCGGCCGCCAGCTTCAACAGCTCGATCTCGTCGGGGGTCTTGATCTCGCGGGCATCCAGCATCGCCTGCTGGCCGTCAACGATCTCGATCCCCTGCCTCTCCAGCGCCCGCAGCATCGGCAGTTCCAGCCCGTCGATACCCAGCGGTTCCTTGTCGATGCCGTAATGGACCAGCATCTGTTTGATTTGTTTGGCGAAGTCTTCCTCGACGCGCATCCGGGGCGGCAAGGCACCCTGCATGATGCTGATCGGCGCGGCGACGCGATCAGCGATCCAAGGCGAACTGATGCGCTTGGCGGGCGGCGCCGGGTCCCACAGGAAGGGCAGGCCGTCGCGCGGGCAAAGCGCATAGCGGTCGAACTTGTCGCGCGCCCATTCGCCGATGTGGGTGCCGGTGACGTAGCGGATGTTGTCGAAATTGAAGCACAGCACGCCGCCCAGCCCGGCCTGCCGGATCGCCGCCTGGGCGCGTTCGAAGCGCTCGCGGTTGAGCCGGGCGAAATCGATGCCCTGCTCCCAATCCTTGGCCATCGTGCCCCAGGCCGCCGTCGAATGCGGTCGATTGTACTTCATTCGATCCTCCTTCTCGTCGGGCCACCTGAAAAGCGGTGGCCCTGTTTCGCCGATCCTGCCACAGCTTCGGCCGAACCGGAATTGCCCGATTGCCGCTTGCACGGCCTTGTCCGGGCGAGCAAGCTCCATGCCAAGAGCCTCGCCCGGGCGGAGGCCCGAAAGACCACCATCATGGCCCGTCCTTTCGATAATGGTGGGGCGAGACGCCCGATACAACTGTATCAATATGACATGGGGCCACCGCCCCGCCCCGATCCCGCGTCCGGGATTGGCGTTCCCCGCCAAGCCGGGATAGCATCAGGCGGATTTTCGCGGATTTTCCGGAGCCCCGATGAAACTCAGCCAGTTGCGTCATCTGGTGGCGGTCGCCGAGGCCGGCACTGTCCGCCAGGCGGCCAAGAACCTCAATCTGTCGCAATCCTCGGTGACCAAGAGCATCCAACAGCTCGAGGCCGAGCTGGGGGTCGCGCTCTTGATCCGGGGCTCGCACGGCGTCACCCCGACCCCGGCCGGTCTGGTGCTGATCGGCCGGGCCAAGGCCATCGAGGCGGAACTGCGCCACGCCCGCAACGACATCGACGCCGTCCAGGGCGCCAAATCGGGGGAAATTCGGGTGTCGGCCTCGCCCTCGGTGGCCATGCTGCTCTTGCCCAAGGCGATCGGCGCCTTCCGCCGCGCCCGCCCCCTGGTCAGCTTCGCCATCGAGGAAGGAGTCTATCCCGATGTGCTGCCGGCCTTGCGCCGGGGCGAGCTTGATTTCGCCATCTGCCTGGTGCCGGAAGCGCCGCGCGACGACGAACTGGTCTTCGAGACCCTGGTCAAGGATCGGCTGGTGCCGGCGGTGCGGGCCGACCATCCACTGACCCGCAAGGGACGCCTGACCCTGGCCGATCTCCTGGACCGCGATTGGGTAGTCTACCGGCGCACCCGCACCGGCCGCGACGTGGTCGAACAGACCTTCCGCGCCAACAAGCTGGCGCCACCGGCGCGCACGCTGGAATGCGCCTCCTTCGCCGGCGCCCTGGCGCTGGTCGAGCAGGGCGATTTCATCACCTTGGTCCCCACCCAGCTCTTCGCCGAGCGCCCCCGGCGGCCGGCGCTGGTGCCGCTCAAGCTCGATTCGCCGATGCCGCCCTGGAACGTGGCAGCGATCAGCCGCGCCCGTCATTTTCTGTCGCCGGTCTGCCAAGCCTTCCTCGACGAATTGCATCGCACCGCGCAAAAGATTAAAACATCCGCCGGGCGCTGATTCGGGCGTTCGCCGAATTCGATCAATTCGCTTAGGAATGGCATCAATCGGCGATCGCCGGCCGGCTAGAATGGCACCCGTCCCTTGAAAGACTTGGCCAGCCGGACAGGCGGAGGATCGGAATGCGCGCGGGCGAACTGAAACTGTCAATCTTGCTCTTCGGCTTGGCGCAGGCCTTGCGCTTCAACGCCCGGTGCCATCCCCAATTCGCCCAACGCTTCAAGGAACGCAATCTGGTCGCCCAGATCCGCACCATGGATCGCCGGGTCGGGCGCTGGTACGAATTCAAGGACGGCAAACTGAACTCGGGCCGGGGCCTGCACGCCAAACCCGACATGAGCATCGTCTTCACCACCGCCCAGCGCGCCGCGGATCTGCTGACGCCGCCCATCAACCAGCTTGAGCAGATCGAGGCGATCAAGAACTTCAACCTGATGATGGACGGGCCCGAGGACGTCACCCTTTGGTTCACCCAGACGGTGATGATGATGCCGACGCTGGGCTGGGACTACGGCATCGACCAGCCCGACGGCACCCGGCGCTTCGTCTCGCACACCAATGGCGGGCCGCTCTTCGTCTACGTCAAGGACGGCAAGATCGTGCGCATGACGCCGATCGAATTCACCGACGAGGATGCGCCCTCGTGGGTCATCAAGGCGCGCGGCCGCAGCTTCACGCCGCCGCGCAAGGCCACCATCGCGCCGCACACCCAATGCCAGAAGACGACGCTCTATTCGCCCGACCGCCTGCTCTATCCGATGAAGCGGGTCGATTTCGATCCCAACGGCAACCGCAACTGCCAGAACCGGGGCGTCTCGGGCTATGAGCGGATAAGCTGGGACGAGGCGCTGGGCATCGTCGCATCCGAAATCAAGCGGGTGAAGCGCGATTTCGGCCAGGGCGCCATCATGCTCAACCACGGTTCGCACCACACCTGGGGCAACATCGGCTATTACCTGAGCGCCGCCTACAAGCTGTTCAACGCCATCGGCCACACCCACGTCATCCACAATCCGGATAGCTGGGAAGGCTGGTATTGGGGCGCCACCCACCATTTCGGCTACAGCATGCGGCTGGGCCAGACCGAGACCTATTCCTGCGTCGAGGATCTCCTCAAGGAGGCCGAGATGGTGGTCTTCTGGTCGGCCGATCCCGAGGCGACCAGCGGCTCCTACGCCGCCTTCGAGGGCACCTCGCGCCGGATGTGGCTGAAGGAATTGGGGATCGAAATCGTCCACATCGATCCCTACTACAACCACACCGCCGGCCTGTTGGGCGGCAAATGGCTGGCGCCCAAGCCCGGCACCGACGCCGCGCTCGCCATGGCGATCGCCCAGGTCTGGATGGCCGAAGGGCTTTACGACAAGGACTATGTCGCCAAGCGTTGCGTCGGCTTCGACGTCTGGGCCGACTACATCATGGGCAAGGAAGACGGCGTTGCGAAAACGCCGGAGTGGCAGGAATCGGAGACCGGCATTCCGGCGCGCGAGGTGCGCGCGCTGGCCCGCCAATGGGGCAAGAAGAAGACCTATCTCGGCGCCGGCGGCTGGGGCAACGGCCATGGCGGCGCCTGCCGTTCGGCCACCGGCATCCAGTGGGCGCGGGCCTTGGCCTGCCTGATGGCGATGCAGGGCATGGGCCGGCCGGGCGTCAATTATGGCCATCTGCAATGGGGCACGCCGATCGACGTGCGTTTCTATTTTCCCGGCTATGCCGACGGCGGCATGTCGGGCGATCTCGAAGGCACCGGCATCGCCATCAATCTCTACCAACGCATGCCGCAATTGCCGTCGTTCAACCCCACCGCCCAGAAGATTCCGCGCCTGCGCATTCCCGAAGCGATCCTGGAAGGCAAGGCCGAGGGCTATCCCTGGAACGGCAAGACCATCGAAGGCCAGTTCCAGAAATTCTCCTACCCGCAGGCCGGGCACGCGCTGGTGCAGATGATCTACAAGTATGGCGGCGCCTCGATCGGCACGATGACCGACACCAACCGCTATGTGAAGGCCTATCGCACCGACAAGCTGCCCTTCGTCGTCAACCAGTCGATCTGGTTCGAGGGCGAGGCCAAGTTCGCCGACATCCTGTTGCCCGCCTGCACCCAGTTCGAGCGCTGGGACATCAGCGAGTTCGGCGGCACCGGCGGTTACGCGCTGCACGGCCAGACCCAGATGAATCACCGCGTCGCCCTCGTTCAGCACAAATGCATCGAGCCTTTGGGCGAATCGAAATCGGACTACCAGATCTTCCTCGAATTGGCCCAACGCCTGGGCCTCTCGGCCTATTTCTCCGAGGGCATGACCGAGCTCAATTGGGTCAAGCGCTGCTTCGACGCCTCCGACCTGCCCAAGCACATTTCCTGGAAGGAGTTCTTGAAGCGCGGCTATTTCGTCATTCCGCCCCTGGAAGAGGAACGGCGCGATCCGGTGGCGATGCGCTGGTTCTACGAAGGCCGCAAGAAGGACGTGCCCGAACCGCACCCGCTGCCCGGCGATTACACCGAAACCTTCCTGGAGGGTCTGCAGACCCAATCGGGCAAGTTCGAGTTCGAATGCTCGAGCCTTAAGCGCTTCGACGCCAACGATCCCGAACGGCCGCCGATCGTCAAATACCTGGCCTCGTGGGAAGGGCCGCAGGCCAAGGAGCTTTACGACCGCTATCCCCTGCAGTTGATCTCGCCCCATCCGCGCTTCAGCTACCACACCATGAGCGACGGCAAGGACAGCGCGGTCAACGACATCCGCGAACACCGGATGCGGGTGAACGGCTACGATTACTGGGTGATCCGCATCAACGCCGACGACGGTCGGGCGCGTGGCCTCAAGGAAGGCGACCTCATCCGCATGTTCAACGATCGCGGCGCTGTGGTGGGGGCGGCGCATCTCACCCAACGCCTGCCGCGTGGCGTCGTCCACTCCTACGAATCCTCGGCGGTCTACGATCCGGCCGGCGAGCCCGGCTATTCGGTCGATCGCGGCGGCTGCGTCAATCAGCTCACGCCCCGGCGCTCGATCGCCGCCAAGGTCACCGGCACGGCGGCCAATTCCTGTCTGGTCGAGATCGAACCTTGGGATGGCAAGGGCGAGCTAAGGCCCAAGACCCAGCCCGCCAGCGCGGCGAGGGCCTAGCCATGAGCAAGTGGAACCTGATCATCGACGTCGCCAAGTGCTTCAATTGCAATCTGTGCGCCTTGGCCTGCCACGACGAGTATTACGACAACGACTTCCCCGGCGTCGCCGCCTCGATGCCAAGGCGCGGCCATCGCTGGATCGAGATTCACCAGAAGGAGCGCGGCCAGTATCCGATGGTCGATGTCGTCTATTTGCCGGTCACCTGCAACCACTGCGACGAGCCGCCCTGCCAGAAGGCGGCGACCAACGGCGCGGTGACCAAACGGGCCGACGGCATCGTCCTTATCGATCCGGTGAAGGCGAAGGGCCAAGAGGCCATCGCCGAGGCCTGCCCCTACAAGGCGGTGTTCTGGAACGACGAGACGAACATCCCGCAAATCTGGCCCTTCGACGCCCATCTGCTCGATTCCGGCTGGACCAAGACCCGCGGCACCCAGGTTTGCCCGACTCAGGCGATGCGCTCGGTCAAGCTCGACGACAGGGCGATGCGCGACCTGGCCACCCAAGAGAAGCTGGAGCCGCTGCACCCCGAATTCGGCACCAAGCCGCGCGTCTGGTACAAGAATCTGGCGCGCTGGCAGAAGGCCCTGGTCGGCGGCACGGTGGCCGGCCCCATCAAGGGCGTGGTCGAATGCGTGGCCGGCGCCCGCGTTTCGCTCGAGCGCGAAGGCCAGAAGCTGGGCGAGGCGCTCACCGACACCTTCGGTGATTTCCGCCTCGACGGCCTCGACCTTGCGGGCGGCTATCGCCTGTCGGTTTCGGCCCCGGGCTTTGCCGACCAGGCGGTGGCCTTCGATCTCACCGACAGCACCTATCTCGGAACCATCACCCTGGTCGGGCGCTAGCGCGCCCGGCCCAGCCCAAGGAAAAGGAGCGGTATCGATGGCCTACATCTTCCATCAGGACGAATTGCCCAAGCTGGTTTCGGTGGTGCCGGGACGCGAGCGGGTCTTCTTCGTCAGCAAGGAGCTGACCCAAATCGACGACATGCTGGCCGGCATCATGCGCTACGCCAAGGGCGCCTCGTCGCCCTATCACTTTCACAAGAACTGCGAACACTTCTATTTCATCATCGAAGGCGACGCGACGGTGGAAACGCCCGACGGCGTTACCGACATCGAGCCCGGCACCATGGTCTTCATCCCGGCCGAGGAGAAGCACCGCCTGCGCGCCCCCAAGGACACACCGCTCTTCTATTTCGAATTCCAGGCGCCCAACCGCTTCCAGACCACCATTCTCGACGGCACGCCCGACGATCTGCGCTGGGAGAAGGTGGACGGCAAGATCTGGATTCAAAGCTAGCGCCGGCAAGGGAGAAACGCCATGAGCACCACCTTCATCGACACCGGCAAGCTGCCGCGCGTTGCCCTGCCCGCCGGTCAGGGCGCGATGACCGAAATTCTCAACCGCGATCTGTGCGGCGCCAAGAACGTCGTCGGCACCCTGCGCTGGCTCGACACGAGCGACAGCTTCGCCGCCGAGGCCAAGGCCGACACCCATCAGCTTCTCTATTTCATGGAGGGCGACGGCACCATCACCCTGGAAGGCAAGGATTACGACGTCGCCAAGGGTGCCGGCATCTATCTCGGCCCGAAGGAGACCGCCCGCATCCGCCCGCGCGGCAAGGGCGGCGTCAAGCTCTTCCATCTCGTGGTGCCGAAAATCAAGGACTAACCCCCCACCCCCTCGCGCCCCTTCGCTGGCCGTGCTACATCTGGCGAAGGGACTTTGGGGGCAATCGGCGTGTCAATGTGGTCCTGGCTGCGCAAATTCGGCCTGCAAGGGCGGGTGCTGGTCACCACCGTCGTGGTGTTCGGCATCTCGGTCGCCGCGGCCTTGTTCGCCTTCCAGGTCATCGTCAACGAAACGATCATCCAACTCGGCATGCGGATCGCCGAGAAGCAGGTGCTGTTCGATCGCGCCCGCAGCCTGCAGCCGCTGTTGCGCGAAGTGGCGCTGGCGCAAAAGCTGGCGCAAGAACCCAGCATCCTGGCTTGGGCGAAGAACGAGGCCGACCCACGCCTTTGCCAGCAAGGCCTTGAGGAACTGGAAGGCTTTCGCCGCGTCTTTCACGACAAGAGCTATTTCTTCGTCAATCACGCCTCGGGCAATTACTACTTCAACAACCGCGAAAGCCAATACACCGGGCAGGAATTGCGCTACGCCATCGAGTCCGGCAACCCGCGCGATAGCTGGTATTTCGCAACCATCCAAACCAATCTCGATTGCCTGCTGAACGTCGATTACGACGAGCCTCTGAAAGTCACCAAGGTCTGGATCAACTGCCCGGTGCGCGGCGACGGCCGTATTCTCGGCCTGATCGGCACCGGCATCGAACTCACCGATTTCATCCGCGATGTGGTCGACATCAAGCAGGCCGGGGTCGAGAACATCTTCGTCGATCCCTCGGGCGCCATCCAGGCGCACCGCGATCCGGCTTTGATCGACTACAACACGTTGGCCAAGGGCATCGAGCAGCGCCGCACCATCTATCAGCTTCTCGACAGCGGGCGCGACCGCGAATCCTTTCGCGCCCTGCTCGATTCCCTGCGCGACGGGAAACTGACGGTGGCCACCCGTTTCCTGTCGATCGGCGGGCGGCGCCATTTGGCGGGGGTGGCGTTCCTGGATGGCATGGGCTGGTACAACGTCACCTTGATGGATCTCGACGTCTTGATCGGCTCGGGCCATTTCACGCCGATCGCCATCCTTCTTGCCGGCGCCCTGCTGCTCACTTTGATCGCGGTCGCCTTCCTGGTCCACCGTTTCCTTCTCGTCCGCCTCCAGCGGCTGGCCGGCGCGGTCGAGCGCCTGAAGACCGGGGATTATGCCCCGCCGCCCGTCGATCCCGACAGCGACGAAATCGGCCGCCTCTCGCAGGGCTTCCGGCTGATGGCGGAGCGGGTGGCCAACCACACCCAAACCCTGGAATCGGAAGTGGCGCGGCGTACCGCCGATCTGGCGCGCGAGGTCGAGGAACGCCGGGCGGCCGAAGAGCGGGTGCGCGACAGCGAACGCCATCTGCGCGCCATCCTCGATGCCGCGCCCTTTCCGATGCTGGTGTCCCGCCTGAACGATGGCGTCTTGCTGTTCCTCAACGGGCCGGCGCATGCCCTGTTGGGCCTGGCGCCGGGAGCCGGCCCCGGCCATCGCACCGTCGATTTCTACGCCAACCCGGATGAGCGACAAGAGCTGGTGCGCCGGCTTTATGACACCGGCATGGTGCTGGGCACCGAGTTGCGCCTGCGCCGGCCCGATGGCCGTCAATTGTGGGCCCTGCTTTCGGCGGTGCGTTTCCGCTACGGCGCCGAGGATGCGGTGATCATCTGCGCCAACGACATTTCGGCCCGCAAGGAGCTGGAGCGGGCGCTGCGCGAAGCCCGCGACCGTTCCGACGAGGCGCTGACCGCCCAAAAGCGAATCCTTGAGGAGCAGCGCAAGTTCGTCGCCATGTTGTCGCACGAATTCCGCTCGCCCCTGGCGGCGATCAAGATCGCGGCGGAAATGGCCATGATGAACGCCGCCGAACTTCCCGAGAAGACGGCGGATCGCTTAACCCGGATCGGCGAGCGCGCCCAGCATCTCTACAAGATGGTCGATGTCTTCCTGGCCTCGGAAGCCCTGGAGCATGGCCAATTGGCGGTGAAGCGCGAAGCCCTGGCGCTAGGCGATTTTCTTCGGGGCGTCGTCGAACGTTCGCCGATACCCGACGCCGTCCAACGCGTCGCGATCGCCGTTTCGCCGCCCGAGGCCGCTTTCGATCTCGATGACGAGCTGTTCGGCGCCGCGCTCGCCAATCTGATCGAGAACGCCTTGCGCTATTCGCCGCCCGCCTCGCCGGTTGCCGTCGAGGCCGCCCTCAAGGACGATGGCTTAACGATCGTCGTTCGCGACCAAGGCCGCGGCATGAGCGCCGAGGAAATCGAGCGTGTCGGCACCCAATATTTCCGCGCCAAATCGGCCGAAGGCACCAAGGGCGCTGGGCTTGGGCTTGCCATCGCCTGCAAGGTCGTTGCCGCCCATGGCGGGCGGATCGACATTGCCAGTCAGGTGGGCCAGGGCACCACCATGACCGTCCGCCTTCCCTACGCCGGCGCCCCTTCGGAACCGGCCCCCAGATAGGCGCGCCGGATGTGCGGCTGGGCCAGCAGCTCGGCCGGCGAGCCTTGGGCAACGATCCGCCCCTCCTCCAGCACATAGGCGCGGCGGGCGATCTCCATCGCCATGGCGACGTTCTGCTCGACCAGCAGCACCGCCACGCCATCTTGGTTGATGGCGCGAATGACGGCGAACATCTCCAGCACCACCGAGGGCGCCAGACCCAGGGACGGCTCGTCGAGAAGAAGCAAGTTGGGCTTGGCCATCAGGGCACGGCCGATCGCCACCATCTGCTGCTGACCGCCCGACAGCGTGCCCGCCGGCGAATCCAAACGCTGGCCGAGAACGGGAAAGATCGCCAACACTTTCTCAAGAGTCTCGGCCCGGCGGACCTTGGCCTGGCGTCGATAGCTTCCCAATTCAAGATTCTCGCGCACCGTCATCGACACGAACAGGCGGCGGCCCTCGGGCACCAGGGCGATGCCCTGATCGCAAAACTGATGCCGACCAAGCCGGTTGAGTTCCCGCCCGTCCATCGCCAGTCGGCCGCCGGCAATCGGATTGATGCCGGCGATGGCGTTGATCAGCGTGGTCTTGCCGGCACCGTTGGGGCCGACCACGCACACCAACTCGCCGGTGCCAATGGCCAGCGACACGTCCCAAAGCGCGGTGGCGGCGCCATAGGCGACCCGAAGGCCCTCGACCTCAAGCATGTTGCGGCTTCCCAAGATAGGCGGTGACCACCTCGGGCCGGTTCATCACCTCGGCCGGCAGGCCCTCGGCAATCACCTTGCCGTGATTGAGGACGACGATGCGGTCGGTCAGCTCCATCACGGCGCGCATGACGTGCTCGACGAAGACGATGGTGGCGCCCTGGTCGCGGATTTGGCGAATGGTGCGGATGGCGTGGTCGATTTCCGACGGCGTGAGGCCCGACAGCACCTCGTCGAGCAGCAGCAGGCTGGGGCGCGCCGCCAGGGCGCGGGCCAGTTCCAGGAATTTGCGCTGATGCAGATTGAGGTCCTCGGGCAGCGCCTGGGCCTTATCGGTAAGTCCGGTGAATTCGAGCCAGCGCCCGGCCTCGGCCCGCGCCGCCTGGGCGTCCAGCGCCTCGCGGCCGAAACGGGCGGTGAGCGCGACATTGGTTTCCACCGACATATGCGCAAAGGGGCGCGGGATCTGGTAGGTGCGGGCGATGCCGGTCCGGGCGATCTCGTTGGCTTCCAGGCCCGCCAGATCGCGGCCGGCAAAAACGATCCTCCCGGCGTCGCGCCGGTAATGGCCGCTCACCAGATTGATCAAGGTCGATTTGCCCGACCCGTTCGGACCGACCAGGCCCAAAATCTCGCCCGGGCGGACTTCGAGATCGACGCCATCGACCGCCCGCACGCCCTTGAAGGCCTTCGCCAGGCCGCTGACCGAAAGCAATGGGCCATCCGACGCCACCGACGGGCCAGGCCGCAAGGGGGCCGGATCGGCGGCAACCGGCTTGGCATCGGCGGCCGGTTTCGCCGTCTTGGGGCGCTTCTTGCCGATCAGGCGGCCCAACAGCCCCTCGGGCATGAACAGAATCACCACGATCAGGATCAACCCCACCGCCGCCCGCCCGGCCACCGGATAATTGCCCGCCGTGAAGGCGTAGAGCAGACCGGTGATCACCGAGGCACCGACCGCCGGCCCCAGCCAGTGGCGCGAGCCGCCCAGCACGCTCATCAGCACCACGTTGAGCGGCACGATGATCGAAAAGGTTTCCCCCACCGTGACGTAGGAAATGAACAAGGCGTGCAGGCCGCCCGCCATCCCGGCCAAGGCGCAGGAAATGGCGAAGGCGATGATCTTGTAGCGGAAGGTGGGCACGCCCAGCACCTCGGCCACGTCCTCGTCGTCATGGATGGCAAACAGACCCAACCCCAGCTTGGCCCGGTAAATGGCATACGCGATCGCCAGCGTGCCCACCGCCATCGCCAGGGCTAGCAGGTAGAAGGTGGAGGACGGACGCGCCAGAAGCGAGGGCACGGCGACGCCGCTCAACAGCACGCCCTGGCCGCCATCGATCTTGGTGTTGAGCACCACGGTCGCCAGCACGAAGGTGACCGCCAGGGTGAGCAGGGCAAACAGCTCGCCGCGCAGCCGATCCATGCGGAAGACGACGGTGCCGATCGCCACGCCAAGAAGGGCGGCGACCAAGGCGCAGGCCGGCAGGGTCCACAGGAAGGGCCAGTCGAATTTGGTGGCGAGCGTGGCGGTGGTGTACATGCCGGCGCCGAAAAAAGCGCCATGGCCAAAGGAGAAGTACCCCGAATAGCCGCTTAGGATGTTCCACGAGGTCGCCAGCACGATCCAGAAGCACATCAGGTAAAGGAAGGATTCGTAGAAGGCCGGCAATTGGAGGAACGGCACCGCCGCAAAGGCCAGTCCACCGATCGCGATCCATCCGAAAACGGGGATTTTCATGCTAGGTCCGCTTCCCCCGGACCAGCAGGACCAGGATCAAGAGCGAGAACGACACCAAGGGCGCCCAGGCCGGAGCAATGACCGCCATGGTCAGGGCTTCGCTGATGCCGATCACCGCCCCGGCGATCAAAGGCCCCAGCGGATTGCCAAGCCCGCCGATCATCACGGCGGCAAAGACGACGCCGATCCAGGCGTAGATCTGGGCCGGCGCCAGGGTGTAGCTGAGCGCCAGGCAGACGCCGGCCACCCCGGCGCAGCCGGCGGAAAAGCCCGACAGCATCAGGGCCAGACGGCGTTCGTTGACGCCGAAGGCGGCGGCGATCGGCCCATCCTCGGCGGCGGCGCGCATCGCCTTGCCGAGATCGGTGTGGCGCAGAATCGCCCAGGTGCCGATCGAGAGCAGCGCCGCCATCACCAGGGTGAGGAATTCGGTGAAGGGAATGTAGAAGGCACCCAGCTTGTACTTCATCGTTCCGTAATGGGTTTCCATCCGCCGGTAATCGGCGGTCCAGATGCCCTGGATCAGGCTCTCGATGATGACGGTCAGGCCGAAAGTGACGAGAAGCGAATTGAAGGGGGTGATGGCGAAGCGCGCCAACAGGGCGTGCATGCCGACGCCGAACAGGAAGAAGGCCGGTGCGACGATGAACAGGGTAAGCAGCGGATCGAGGCCGCCGACGCTGGTCAATTGGTAGGTCAGGTAGGCCCCAAGGAAGGCCAGGGCGAAGTGCGCCAGATTGATCTGGCGCAACATGCCCCAGGACAGGCTGAGGCCAAGCCCGAGGAGACCGTAGAGGGCGCCGATGAAAATCCCCGACAGGACCGCTTGGCCCAGCAGCGTCGGACTTGGCATCATCGGCGCCCCCGGATCAGACGATCACGGTACGATCAGTTTGGCGCCCGGCGCCGCCCAGTCCTTGGGCCACACCGTCACCCACTGACCGTTCTGCACCTGCTTCACCTTCATCAAATCGTCGCCAAAATTGTTCTGGCGATCGAAGCGCAGCTTGCCCTGGATGGTGTCGACCTGGTTCTTCTTCAGCCAGTCGCTCATCGCCTTGTCGTCAAGGCCCTTGGTGGCGTTGACGGCGGCGGTCAGCACCTGCCAGGCCGAATAGGAGGCGGCGGCCTGGGTTTCCACGGCGGTGTCGGGCAGGTTGGCCTTGGCGGCACGGTCGTTGTAGATCTTGACGAACTCGGCCGCCACCGCGTTGCTGGTGAAGGGCGCGTGCTGCTCGAAGATCGAGGCGGCCAGCGCGTTCTGGGTGTCGGGCGACTTGGCCATCGGGCCCGGCGCCGGATACATGTGGAACTGCATGGGCGGCGTGTAGTCGATCTTCTTCATCGCCTCGGCCAGCATGTTGCCCTCAAGGCCGATGGCGCCCACCCAGACGAAGTCGGGCTTGGCGTCCTTGACCCGGCTGGCGATCGGACCGTAATCGCGGTTGCCGAACTCCCACTCCAGGAACAGCACTTCCTGAAAGCCGCGTTGTTTGGCCACCGCCCGCGCGCCTTCCGACATGTAGAAGACCGAGGGGAACTTGCTGGTGACGACGGCGATGGTCTTCATCGGCTTGCCGGTGGCGGCCAAGGCGTCGAAGACGGTGTTGGGCACGGTGGTCTCGGGATTGGCGCCCACCGACCAGGCCGGGAACTGCATGTCGTACTTGGCCAGGTTGGGAATACCCAGCGTGTGATGGACGAGAATCTTGTTGTAGCGCTGGGCCACGCCCATCGCCGCCACGATGTTGCCGGTGGCGTAGGGCCCGAGCAGAAGATCGACCTTGTCGACGGTGATCAACTGCTCGTAGATGGTGCGGGCGACGTCGGGCTTCGACTGGTCGTCCTTGACGATCCATTCCACCTTGCGGCCCAAGAGGCCGCCCTTGGCGTTCAACTGCTCGACATAGATCTCGCCCACCAGCTTGTGGATGAGCGCGGTGGCCGAGAGGGGGCCGGTGAGCGCCAGGGTGCTGCCGATGCGGATCGGCTGCGTCGATTGCGCGTTGGCCGGCTGAGCCAGGCCGAGCCCGACCAGAAGGCCAAGCGCGGCGCCGGCAAGACGGGTAACGAGTTTCATGGAGGTTTCCTTTCGCGAAGGGTTGGCGCGAGGTTTTGATTGCGAAAAAGGCTAGAGCAACAGCCAGCCGCCGTCGACGGGCAGGTTGATGCCGTTGACCGAGCCGTTGTCCAACAGAAAGATCGCGGCGTTGGCGACGTCCTCGGTGGTCGACAGGCGGCCGATCGGCGTGCGGACGCGCACCCGCTCCAGCACCTCGGGCGGCTTGCCGCTCCAGGCCGGGGTGTCGCCGACGATGCCGGGATGGATGGCGTTGACGCGGATCGGCGCCAATTCCACCGCCAGCGTGCGGATCATGCTGCTCACCCCGCCATTGACCGTGGTCACCGTGGTCGAGCCGGGATAGGGCCGCTCCTTGGCAAGGCCGCCGAACAGCAGGATCGCCGAATCGTTGGACAGCCGGGGCACCAGCGTGTGAATGGCCTCGGTGTAGCCGACCATCTTCAGAGTGACCAGCCGGGTGGCGCGCTCGATGTTGAAATTCTTCACCGTGTTGTCGTCGCGCTCGATGGCGGCCAGGACCAGATTCTTGACCGGACCGACGCCGGCCAGGGCGCCGGCGATCGCGCTTGGCACCGCCAGATCAAGGCCCAGGCCCTTGACGTTGCCCCCGATCTTGGCGGCGATGCCTTGGGTGCGCGCCGCATCGCGGCCGGTGATGATCACCTCGCCGCCGCGCTTGGCCAGAATTTCCGCCATCCGAAGGCCGATTCCCGACGTTCCGCCGACGATGATCGAGCAACCTTGTGACATGCTGTTCTTCCTTTCCTGTTTGAAGGTTGGCGTTGCCGGGACGGCGTCGCGCCGCCCTACTGCCCCGCTTGAGCCAGTTTCTCGCCCAGATACTCCCAGTCGCGGCTGAAGCGGTAAGAATGCTGCGCCGGCGGCTGGGGCGATTGGGTTTCCAGCCAGCGCACCGTGCCCTCGCTGGTGTTGTAGAAGGCGTGGACGCAGCCGACCCCGGTCCAGAACAAATCGCCCGCCTTCAGCGTGTAGCGTTGGTCGCCGGCGGTGGCCTCGACCTCGCCTTCCAGAATGTAATAGGCCTCTTCCAGCGGATGGTCGTGCGGATGGGCGACGCCGCCCGGCTGGTATTCGACCATGAACATGGTGTGCAGTTGGGCGCCCAGGCGCTGATCGACCAGCATCTTGACGGCGATGCCGCTGTAGGCCAACAGCGCGGTCGCCATGCTGGCGGAAACCTTGGGGGCGTCGGGGCGGGCGCCGATCTTCAGCTTGTCGACCTGGATGTCGTCATCGACCATGCGGAACAGATGGCGCGAGCGCGGATCGCGAATGTCGATCGGCGCCAGCTTGCTGGCCGCCGGCGGCCCCAGAAAGAAGGTGTCGGCGGGTTCGCCCTCGACCCTGGGAATCGGCGTCAGCATGTCGATCCAGCGCGCCTTGCCCTTGGCGCTGCCCAGCCAGGCGTGCGGCACGCCCAGGGGAATCAGGCCGCAGGCGCCGGGCAGAAGCGTGGTGCCCTGGCCGTCGATGATGACGGTCGGCTCGCCCTCCAGCACATAGAAGCTTTCCTCGTAGGACTGAACGTGAGTGTCGACATGCCCGCCGGCCTCCAAGGCGCACAGGCCAAGTCCGGTGTGCACCGAACCGCAGGTGCGATCGACCAGGGGGGCGCGGTAAAAGCCGACGCTGTGGCCGTCATCGGCCAAAGCGGGACGAATGTCCTGGGCGCGCAGGACGCGATGCATCGTGACCAACCTCCCGGTCTTCGCCTTCAAGCGGCGTCTGTTCAGTTTCCATAAACGCTACTGGACTCGTCTGTCCAGTGTCAAGTAACATTTCCCCCATCGGCACCCTTTGGGAGAGATGCGAACGATGCCCGCCCGAAACAAGGCCGCCGCCCCTCCGCCCTCGGCATCGCACCCCTCGTCGCGCTGCCTGGGCGCCCGGTTACGCGGCGCCCGTGAGCAGGCAGGCCAAAGCGTGCGCGGTCTGGCGCGCGCCATCGACGTTTCGCCCAGTCTGATCTCGCAAATCGAGCACGGCAAGGTGACGCCCTCGGTGGGCACCATCTACGCGCTCGCCAACGAATTGGGGTTGTCGGTGGATTCCCTGTTCCGCGACGCCGAGGCGCCGGGCGCTCTCAAGCAACCCACCGTCGTCAAGCGCCGGGCGGCGGTGCCGCCCGTTTCCGACGGCCAGGTACAGCGGCGCCAGGGCCGCAAGGCGATAAAGTTGGCCTCGGGCGTGCGCTGGGAGAGGCTTACCCCCCATCCCGATCCCGATCTCGAATTCCTTTATGTCGTCTACGACGTCGGCGGCGAATCCTGCCCGCCCGACGCCCTCATCCGCCATGGCGGCCAGGAATACGCCTATGTCCTAAGCGGGCGCCTGGGTCTGGTGGTCGGCTTCGAGGAGTATGATCTGGGGCCGGGCGATTCCATCGTCTTCGACGCCCAGAAGCCGCATCGGCTGTGGGCGATCGGCAACAAGCCGGCGGAAGCGGTCTGGGTGGTCTTGAACCGCCACGCCGATTCCCGCGCCAAGGCGCCGGCGAGCCGGAGTCGAACGGCGCGGTAAGCTACTCGACCAAGGCCGGCAGTTTGTCTTCGCGCGCCGCCGGCAGGGATTCCGGATAGGTGAAGACGAGCTTGTCGTCCTTGACTTCGATGCGGACCAGCCCGCCCTTGGCCAAACGGCCGAACAGCAATTCCTCGGCCAGCGGCTTCTTGATGTGCTCCTGGATGGTGCGCGACAAGGGCCGGGCGCCATAGAGCCGGTCGAACCCCTTCTTGGCCAGCCAGGCCCGAGCGGCATCGGTCAATTCGATCGCCACCTGGCGGTCGGAAAGCTGGACCTCGAGCTGCATGATGAACTTGTCGACCACGCGCGCCACCACCTCGGGCGCCAGATTGGCGAAGGTGATGATGGCGTCCAGCCGGTTGCGGAATTCCGGGGTGAAGAGGCGGATGATCGCCTCGGCGTCGTCGCCTTCGCGCATCTCGCGTTCGAAGCCGATCGCCGGCTTGGCCAGATCGGCGGCGCCGGCGTTGGTGGTCATGATCAGAATCACGTTGCGGAAATCGACGCTCTTGCCGTTGTGATCGGTGAGCTTGCCGTGATCCATCACCTGCAAGAGCAGGCTGAAGATGTCGGGATGCGCCTTTTCGATCTCGTCCAGAAGCAGCACGGTGTGCGGATGCTGGTCGATGGCGTCGGTCAAGAGCCCGCCCTGATCGAATCCGACATAGCCGGGCGGCGCGCCGATCAGACGCGACACCGAATGGCGCTCCATATATTCCGACATGTCGAAACGGGTCAGTTCGATGCCCAAATGGTGGGCGAGCTGGCGCGCCACCTCGGTCTTGCCGACGCCGGTCGGGCCGGCGAACAGGTAGGAGCCGATCGGCTTCTCGGCCTCGCGCAGGCCGGCGCGGGCCAGCTTGATGGCGCTGGCCAGGGCGTCGATCGCCTTGTCCTGGCCGAAGACCAGGGTCTTCAGGTCGCGATCGAGCGTGCGCAGGATTTCGGCGTCGTCGGACGAGACGCTCTTGGGCGGGATGCGGGCGATCTTCGCCACCACCTCCTCGATGTCCTTCACCGTCACCGTGCGCCGGCGCTTGCTCTCCGGCAGCAGCATGCGCGCCGCGCCAACCTCGTCGATGACGTCGATCGCCTTGTCGGGCAGCTTGCGGTCGTGGATGTAACGCGCCGCCAGTTCGACCGCCGCCTTCAGGGCCTCGGGCGCGTAGCGCACGCCGTGATGGGCCTCGTAATAGGGCTTGAGCCCTTTGAGGATCTTGACCGAATCGGGGATCGAGGGCTCGTTGATGTCGATCTTCTGGAAGCGGCGCACCAGGGCGCGGTCCTTCTCGAAGTGGGTGCGGAATTCCTTGTAGGTGGTCGAGCCGATGCAGCGCAGATGGCCGGCTTGCAGCGCTGGCTTCAACAGATTCGAAGCGTCCATCGAGCCGCCCGAGGTGGCACCGGCGCCGATCACCGTGTGAATCTCGTCGATGAACAGGATGGCGCCCGGCGTGGCTTCCAGCTCGGCCACCACCGCCTTCAGCCGCTCCTCGAAATCGCCGCGATAGCGGGTGCCGGCCAGGAGCGAACCCATGTCAAGGGCGTAGACCACCGATTGGCGCAGCACCTCGGGCACCTCGCCCTTGACGATGCGCCGCGCCAGGCCTTCGGCGATCGCCGTCTTGCCCACCCCGGGATCGCCGACATAAAGCGGATTGTTCTTAGTGCGGCGGCAAAGAATCTGGATGGTGCGTTCGATTTCGTTCTCGCGGCCGATCAGGGGGTCGATCTTGCCCTGCTCGGCCTTCTTGTTGAGATTGACGCAGTAATTGGCCAGCGCCTGATCGCCCTTCTTCACCACTTTCTCGGCCTGGGCGTCCTCGTCGGCGCCGCTCACCGGCCGGCTGGCGGCGCGGCCGGGCGCCTTGGCGATGCCGTGGGCGATGTAGTTGACGGCGTCGAGTCGGCTCATCTCCTGGCCCTGCAGGAAATAGACGGCGTGCGATTCGCGCTCGGAAAAGAGGGCGACCAGAACGTTGGCGCCGGTCACTTCCTCGCGCCCCGACGACTGGACGTGGATGGCGGCGCGCTGGATCACCCGCTGGAAGCCGGCGGTCGGCTTGGGATCGGTGCTTTCCTTCAAGACCAGATCGGCGAAGGATTCTTCGAGAAAGACGGCAACCTCGCGCTTCAGGCGCTCGACGTCGACGTTGCAGGCCTTGAAGACGGCGATCGAATCGGGATCGTCGGTGAGCGCCAAGAGCAAATGCTCGAGCGTCACATATTCGTGGCGGCGCTGGGCGGCCAGGGCGAGGGCGCGGCGCAGGCTTTGTTCCAGATGGCGCGACAGCATGCCGTTCTCCTTGCCGCCGGTGGCGGCGTTATTCCTTTTCGATCGTGCATTGCAGGGGATGCTGGTGCTGACGCGCCATGTCCATCACCTGGGTCACTTTGGTCTCCGCCACTTCGTAGGTGTAGACGCCGCACAGTCCCACGCCCCGCTGATGGACGTGCAGCATGATCGTGGTGGCCTCTTCGTGGCTCTTGTTGAAGAAACGTTCGAGCACATGCACCACGAACTCCATCGGCGTGAAGTCGTCGTTCAGCATCAGCACCTTGTACATCGACGGTTTCTTGGTCTTCGGGCGAGTCTTGATGACCACGCCGCTCGTTGGGCCGTCGTCGGTGCGCCGGTCGTTGCCGCTCATCGTCTCTCCCAAATGGGTCCCCGATTAGTCTGCCGGACAGGAATTAATATAAGGTTCCCGGCCCCTTCCGAAAAGCCCCCCGAAGGGAATGGCATTCGGTTCGGGCTGGGCGGGGCGTTTCCGGAGTGGTAAAACATTCTCGGTCTTTTCAGGGGAGTATATGAAACAGGTCGTCCAGAGCGCCCGAACCGGCAAGCTGGCCCTCAAGGAGGTGCCGGCGCCCATGGCCCGCGCCGGCCACCTTCTGGTGCGGGTGCGGGCCTCGGTGCTGTCGGCCGGCACCGAGCGGATGGTGGTCGAATTCGCCCAGAAGAGTCTGGCTGGCAAGGCGAAAGCTCGCCCCGACCTGGTGCGCAAGGTGGTCGACAAGGCCAGGCGCGACGGGGTGGCCGCCACCTTCAAGGCGGTGATGGCCCGGCTCGACGAGCCGCTTCCGCTCGGCTATTCGGCCGCCGGCACGGTGGAAGAGTTGGGCGCCGGGCTGGAAGGCCGTTTCCGGGTCGGCCAACGAGTGGCGATCGCCGGCGCCGGGCTGGCCAACCACGCCGAATTCGATGTGGTGCCGGCCAATCTGGTCGCCGCCTTGCCCGACGACGTGTCCTTCGAAGAAGGCGCCTTCGCCACCCTGGCCGCCATCGCCTTGCATGGCGCGCGCAATCTGGGCGCGGGGTTGGGCGATGTGGTGGCGGTTCTGGGCGTCGGGCTGGTCGGGCAAATCGCCGTCCAACTGCTCGCCCTGGCCGGGGCGCGGGTGCTGGCGCTCGATTACGATCCCCGGCGCCTGGATTTGGCCCGCAAGATGGGCGCCGAACGGACCTGGAACCTTGCCGAGCCCGAGGGACTTGAAGGCGCGGTCGGTGCGCTTTCGGGCGGATTGGGCTGCGACGGCATTCTGATCTGTGCTGCCACCGATTCGTCGGAGCCCCTGGAACTGGCGGCCCGCATCGCCCGCGACCGGGCCCGGGTCTCGCTTCTGGGCAAGACCGGCACCGAATTCCCCTTCGCCGCCTATATGAAGAAGGAATTGTCGATCGTGGTCTCGCGCTCCTACGGGCCGGGGCGCTACGATGAGGATTTCGAAGGGCGCGGCGTCAAATATCCGGAAGGCTTCGTGCGCTGGACCGAAACCGCCAATCTGGCCGAGTGCGCCCGCCTCATGCGCCCGTCGCTTGCCCGCCGGCTCGACATGGCGGCGCTGGTCAGCCATCGCTTCCCCTTTGCCCAAGCCGAGGCGGCCTACGATCTGGTTCTGGAAGGGCGCGAACCCCATCTGGGCGTGGTGCTGACCTATCCCGAGGATTCCGCCAGGGCGACCGCGATTCCCGCCGCCCGCCCCAACCCAGCCAAGAGCGGCTTGGCGTTGGGCGTCATCGGCGCCGGCGCCTACGCCCGCACCGTTCTGTTGCCGCTGCTCAAGGGCATGGCCGGCCTTCGCCTGGCCGGCCTCGCCACCCAGCGCGGCATGACCGCCGAACACGCCCGGGCCCAGTTCGGCTTTGCCCAGGCGACCACCGACGCGGCGCTGTTGTTCGACGATCCCCGGATCGACGCCCTGCTGATCGCCACCCGCCACGCCAGCCACGCCGATTTCACGGCGCGCGCCTTGGCAGCCGGCAAAGCGGTGCTGGTGGAAAAGCCCCTGGCCCTTTCCGAAGACGAGATCAACGCCGTCGTCGCCGCCCGGCTGGCTTCGAAGGCGTTCTTCATGGTCGGGTTCAACCGCCGCTTCGCGCCTTTGGCAATCGCGCTTCGGGATCAGTTGGCCCGCCATGCCGGACCGAAGACCCTGGCGATCCGGGTCAATGCCGGACCGCTGGCCCAGGGCAGTTGGATCGCGGCCGCCGAAGGCGGCGGGCGCATCCTGGGCGAGGCCTGCCATTTCGTCGATCTCGCCCGCTTTCTGGTGGGGGCGCCGATCCAGTCGGTCCAGGCCGAAGGAGGGCGGGGCGAAGCCGACGAACTGGCCGCCAATCTCGCCTTCGCCGACGGCAGCCTGGCCAGCCTGGTCTACACGGCGCAGGGCGATCCGGCCTACGCCAAGGAGCGGATCGAGGCCTTCGCCGGCGGCGCCGCCTTCAATCTCGACAATTTTCTTGCCTTGTCGACCACCGAAGGCGGACGGACGAAAACCCGCCGACCCTCGGGCGGTCAGGACAAGGGCCAGCGGGCGATGCTGGAAGCCTTTGTGGCGGCGGCGAAGACCGGCGGACCGGCCCCAATCGACGAGGCGGAAACCATCGAGACCAGCCGGGCGACCCTGGCCCTGATGGAATCGATCCGCACCGGAAAACGGATCGCCGTCTGATCAGCCGCCGTCGCTTTCGATCTCGGCTTCCATCTCGGTCTTGCGCTCTTCCAGCTCCTTCTTCATCCGGCGGATCTTGAGATCGAGATCGTCGATCGCCGTCAGCATCTTGGTCCGCTCCTCGGCCATGTGGCGCGCCACCGCGAAGCGGATCGCCCATTCGGCGCCGATCGCCAGCAGCACCAGGCCGGCGATGCCGGTGAGAACGGCCGCCACCGGCCCGTAATTGCGATCGATCGCCACCGTGGTGGCCCAAAATCCCACCGTCACCATGCAGACCGCCACCACCAGGGCCATGCGGCGCTTGGTGCGCTCTTCCTCGAATTTGACGTAACGGGCGGCGCGGATGGCCTGGGCGATTTCTTCTTTGGCCATCGCCTGCCAGGAGCGGAAACTGACGCCCTTTTTCTTGCCGGTGTTGGCGGTCTTGCCTTCACGGATGAAGCGTTCGAGTTCGCGCACGACGATTTCGGCCCGCTGTTCGGGCGAAGGCGTGCGGGTTTCGGAATCGGCGCCGTTGCTCATGGTGCGGAGTCTGGCCTCGAATCGTCAGGCGTTGTATGCTGCGGCAAAACGCCTTCCCGAACAAGTGTTTGGCGTAATTGCGGCATAGGGGTTGCGACATGCGCGACAAGATCGTCTCGGCCGAGGACGCGGTAAGGCTGATCCGCGACGGCGACGCGTTCTGCAATTCGGGCTTCGTCGGCAACGGCACGCCCGACGCGCTCTTGGCCGCCCTGGCCGAACGCTACCTCAAGACCGGCAGCCCCAAGGGCCTCACCCTTCTCTTCGCCGCTGGCCAGGGCGACGGCAAGGAGCGCGGCCTCAACCGCCTGGGCCATGAGGGCCTGCTGAAGCGGGTGGTGGGCGGCCATTGGGGTCTGATCCCCAAGGTCGCCAAGCTGGCGCTGGAGAACAAGATCGAGGCCTACAATCTGCCTCAGGGCGTCATCTCGCACCTTTACCGCGACATCGCCGCCGGCAAGCCCGGCGTCATCACCAAGGTGGGGCTGCACACCTTCGTCGATCCCAGGCTCGAGGGCGGCAAGATCAACGCCGTCACCACCGAGGACCTGGTGCGCCGGATCGACCTCGACGGCCAGGAATGGCTGTTCTACAAGGCCTTCCCCCTGAACATCGCCTTCGTGCGCGGCACCACCGCCGATCCCGACGGCAACATCGGCATGGAGCGGGAATCCCTCCTGCTCGACAATCTCGCCATGGCGATGGCGGTACGCAATTCCGGCGGCATCGTCATCGCCCAGGTCGAGCGGCTGGCGGCGCGCGGCTCGCTGCGCTCGCGCCAGGTGGCGATCCCCGGCATCCTGGTCGATTGCGTGGTGGTGGCGCCGCCCGAACTGCACATGCAAACCTACGCCACCCAATACAGCCCGGCCTTCGCCGGCGAGATCGTGGTGCCGCTCGACCGGATGGCGCCGATGGAACTGGACGAGCGCAAGATCATCGCTAGGCGCGCCGCGATGGAACTGCCGGCCAACGCGGTGGTCAATCTCGGCATCGGCATGCCCGAAGGCGTGGCCGAGATCGCCAACGAGGAACGCATTCTCGACCAGATCACGCTCACCACCGAACCCGGCGTGGTGGGCGGCGTGCCGGCCGGCGGGCTCGATTTCGGCGCCGCCGTCAACACCGACGCGGTGATCGCCCAGAATCAGCAGTTCGATTTCTACGACGGCGGCGGGCTCGACATCGCCTGCCTGGGCATGGCCCAAGCCGACGCCCAGGGCAACGTCAATGTCAGCCGCTTCGGCCATCGCCTGGCCGGGGCCGGCGGCTTCATCAACATAAGCCAGAACGCCCGCAGCCTGGTCTTCGCCGGCACCTTCACCTCGGGCGGGCTGGCGATCGCCACCGGCGACGGCGCCTTGCGCATCGCTCATGAGGGGCAGGCGCGCAAATTTCTAAGCCGGGTCGATCAGATCACCTTCTCGGGGGCCTTTGCCACCCAGCAGGGCCAGCGGGTGCTCTACGTCACCGAGCGTTGTGTCTTCCGCCTGGTCCCCGACGGCCTTCTGCTGGCCGAGGTGGCGCCCGGCATCGACATCGACAAGGACATCCTGGCCCATATGGGCTTCCGCCCCCTGATCGACCGGCCGGCGCCGATGGACGAGCGCCTCTTCAAACCGGGACCGATGAACCTTAGGGCCGGCCTGACCCGCCTGGCGCTCGACCAGCGCATCGCCTACGACGCCGCCGCCAACACCCTGTTCCTCAATTTCGAGGGGCTGGCGGTGAAAAACACCGCTGACGTCGAAGCGATCCGCGCCGCCGTCGAGGGCCGGGTCAAGCCGTTGGGCCGGCGGGTGACGGTCATCGTCAATTACGACAATTTCAACCTCGATGACGGCGTCGCCGACGCCTACGCCGCCATGGCCCAAGCAATGGTCGAACGCCATTACGAGCGCGTCTCGCGCTACACCACCAGCGCCTTCATGCGCCTGAAGCTGGGCCAGGCGCTGGCGGCGCGCCAATTGGCCCCCCACATCTTCGAGACCGAAACCGAGGCCAAGGCCTTTCTGGGCCGGTAAAGACTCTTGCATCGCCGCCCGGCCTGCCCCATATCAAGACCCCGAATTCATCTTGTCTTGGGGATAGGGGTTGCCGCCAATGACCGAAACGCCGCACAAATTCCAGGCGGAAGTGAGCAAGCTGCTCGACATCGTCGCGCACTCGCTTTACAGCCATAAGGAAATCTTCCTGCGGGAACTGATTTCCAACGCCTCCGACGCCTGCGACCGGCTGCGCTATGCCGCGCTCACCCAGGCCGATCTGATGGCCGATGGCGCCGACCTGACCGTCACCATCACCCCCGACAAGAAAGCACGCACCCTGACCATCGCCGATTCCGGCATCGGCATGAATCAGGGCGACCTGATCGAGAATCTGGGCACCATCGCCCGCTCGGGCACCGCCGAATTCATGACCCGTCTCTCGGGCGACGCCAAGAAGGACGTCTCGCTGATCGGCCAGTTCGGCGTCGGCTTCTATTCCGCCTTCATGGTCGCCGACCAGGTGGTGGTGATCAGCCGCAAGGCGGGCGAAAGCCTGGGCTGGCGCTGGAGTTCGGACGGGCGGGGCGAATTCACCGTCGACCCCCATCCCGGCGCGGCGCGCGGCGCCTGCCTGATCTTGCATCTCAAGGAGGGCGAGGACGAATTCCTGGAGCCGCACCGTCTGCGCCACATCGTCACCACCTATTCCGACCACATCGCCATTCCGGTGGTGCTGAAGGATGGCGACAAGCGCGAAACCCTGAACGCTGCCTCGGCCTTGTGGACTCGGTCGAAATCCGACATCACCCCCGAGCAGTACAAGGAGTTCTATCACCATGTCGGCCACGCCTTCGACGATCCGTGGCTGACGCTGCATTACCGGGCGGAAGGGGCGATCGAATACACCGGCCTCCTGTTCATCCCCACGGTCAAGCCGTTCGATCTCTTTCATCCCGACCGCAAGAACCATGTGAAGCTCTATGTGAAGCGGGTCTTCATCGCCGACGATGGTGCCGGCCTGCTGCCGCCCTATCTGCGCTTCCTCAAAGGGGTGGTCGACAGCGCCGACCTGCCGCTCAACATCAGCCGCGAAATGCTCCAGCACAATCCGGTGCTAGCCAAGATCCGTTCCGGACTGGTGAAGCGGATTCTGAGCGAATTGGCCAAGAAGGCCCAGGAGGCCCCAGAGGACTACCTCGCCTTCTGGGCCAATTTCGGCGCCGTCTTGAAGGAAGGGCTCTACGAAGACGCCGAAAAGAAGGACGAGATCCTGGAGCTCTGCCGCTTCGCCGCCACCGGCCACGACCGGCCGATCAGCCTGGCGCAGTACGTGGCGGGAATGCGCGAGGGCCAGACCGCCATCTACACCATCACCGGCGACAGCGCCGAGGCTGCCCTGCGTAGCCCGCAGCTCGAAGGCTTCAAGGCGCGCGGCCTTGCCGTGCTGCTGCTCACCGATCCAATCGACGAATTCTGGGTCCGCGCCATCGGCGTCTACAAGGACAAGCCCTTCAAGGCGGTCACCGAGGCCGGCGCCGATCTCGATTCGCTGGCCCGCACCGACCAGGCCGAAAGCGAAAAGCCCGATGCCGAGCGCGATCGCAAGATCGTCGATCTGGTGCGGGTGATGAAAGAGGCGCTGGGGGATTCGGTCAAGGATGTGCGGCGTTCGGAACGCCTGACCGAAAGCCCGGTCTGTCTGGTGGCGGACGAAGGCGAGATGAGCCTGCATCTCGAGCGGCTGATGCGCCAGCACCGCCAGATGGCGACCGCGATTCCCCGCATCCTCGAAATCAATCCCGGCCATCCGCTGATCGCCAAGCTGGCCGAGCGGGCCCGCGAGGACGGGGCCGCCACGAACCTGGCCGACACCTGCCTGCTTCTGCTCGATCAGGCCCGACTGATCGAGGGCGAGACCCTTCCCGATCCGGCCGCCTTCGCCCGGCGTCTGAACGCCCTCATGCTCACGCTCGGCTGAATCGTCCGCTCTCCCAGGCTCCAAATGAAAAGGGCCGGTTTCCACCGGCCCTTTTTCTTCGCCCCAAAAAACGAGTCCAGGGACCTACGGTCCCTGGACCCACTTGGGAATCAACGCTGACTGCCTTACTTCTTCTTCGCGGCCTTCTTGGCGGGCTTAGCCTTCTTGGCGGCTTTCTTCTTCGGCTTCGCGGCGGTCTTCGTCGCAGCCTTGGCAGCAGCTTTGGTCTTGGTGATAGCCATCGGTTCTCTCTCCACTTATCGCGGTGATGTCCACCGCACGAAATACAATAAAACAAAATGCCATCTTTTCAACACAAAATAACACGACTCGAAAAATCCGATTCGGCCCTCGGCGGCGACGGCGCGGCCGCCATGCCGCTTCGATCCTGCGAAGGCCCATGAAATAAGGTTATCTTGTACGTTATTTGTAATTGCAAATAAATCGGCGCCCGGTCGGCATCCGGCGGTGACCCGGCGCGATGGCAAGAGTTTTTTCGCCTTGACGGTCCCGACTCGGGCGGCGAGTCGCGAATCGAGTCTCGTGGCGAGTCGGACCCACGCCCTCCCGCCGCCCCCCGATTCTCCCCCGCGCCGCCCCCGGGGCTTTACCCTTTGTTAAGCGGGAGGGGCCGATACTGGCGGTCGGGAACGAGCCTTTCGCTCTCCCGTTTCTTGGAACCGAGTTGCCCATGGACTTCGACCAGTACACGCTGTTCACCATGATCAAGAGCCGGATGAACTGGGCCGGCCAGCGTCAGGAAGTGTTGGCGCGCAACATCGCCAACGCCGACACGCCGGCCTACAAGCCCCGCGATCTGGCCCCTCTCAATTTCAAGAAAGTGCTGCAGGACGCGGCGATGCCCGAGGTGGCGGTGACTGATCCCTCCCACCAGGCCGGGCTGCCGGTCAACACCAAGGCCTTTCGCGTCGACAAGCAGCGCAACATCTCGGAGACCGCGCCCAACGGCAACGCGGTGACCTTGGAAGACGAGATGCTGAAGGTCGGCGACACCAAAGGCGCCTACGATCTGGCCGCCAACCTGTTTCAGAAGCACGTCAAGATGATGCGGACCGCCATCGGCGGCGGCCGCTAGACCCTAGGGAAACCCCGTCATGGACGATTTGCAAAAAAGCGCCAAGATTGCCGCCGCCGGCATGCAGGCCCAGAGCGTGCGCATGCGCGCCATCTCGGAGAACCTTGCCAACGCCGAATCCCTGCCGCGCTCGGCCGATGCCCTGCCCTACCGGCGCAAGGTGGTGACCTTCAAGAAGGTGCTCGACCGCGAATTGGGCGCCGAAACGGTCAAGGTCAACCGCATCACCGCCGACAAGGCCGATTTCGGCAAGAAGTTCGATCCTTCGCACCCGGCCGCCGACCGCGACGGCTATGTGCTCACCCCCAACGTCAATCCGCTGATCGAGTTGATGGACATGCGCGAGGCCCAGCGCAGCTACGAGGCCAACCTCACCGCCATCAACAACGCCAAGGCGATGTTGCAGCGCACCGTCGAAATGCTGCGTTAACCCTATCGGGCGGCCGGCTCCCTATATATAGAGTCTATATAGAAAGAGTCGGCAGGGCCCCGGAGACCGGACCATGGACGTCAAGCTCAACACCGCCATCCAGGCCTACGCCAACACCGCCAAAGCGGGCAGCGGCACCGGCGTGGCGGCACGCGACGGCGACAAGGAGGGCGACGATTTCGCCGGCCTGGTCCGCTCGACCGCCCAAAACGCCATCGGCGCCGTCAAGAACGCCGAGAAAATGAGCATGCAGGCGGTGGCCGGCAAGGCCGACCTGCAAGAAGTGGTGACCGCGGTGACCGCCGCCGAACTGACCTTGGAGACCGTGGTGGCGGTGCGCGACAAGGTGATCACCGCCTACAACGAAATCATGCGCATGCCGATCTGAGCGGCGGTCCGGGGACCACCCGCCATGAACGAAGCCATGGTCATGGACATCATCCGCGACGGCATGATCGTCCTGATCAAGATTTCGGCGCCGCCGCTTTTGGGCGGCATGGCGATCGGCCTGGTCATTTCGCTTTTTCAGGCGCTGACCCAAATCCAGGAAATGACGCTCACCTTCGTGCCCAAGGTGCTGGTCGTCTTCGTTATCCTGATCCTGTTCATGCCCTTCATGCTGCACGAGGTCACCGACCTGTCGCACCGGATTCTGGACCTCGTCGTCGGTCTCGGCTAGGGGGGGCAGGTGCTCGAAGCGCTGCTCACCCAGAAGATCTTCCATTTCTTCCTGGTGTTCGCGCGCGTCGGCTCGGCCTTGATGATGCTGCCCGGCATCAGCGGTCGTCACATTCCCGCCAACATCCGCCTTCTGGTGGCGATGGGGGTGGCCCTGGTCGCCACCCCCGCCCTGTCGCCCCAGCTTCCGTCGATGCCGGCCACCGTCGCCGGCCAGGCCATCTTGCTCATGGGTGAGATCGCCATCGGTCTGTTCTTCGGCATCCTAGCCGAGATCGTGTTGGCCTCGCTGCACATCGCCGGCACCCTGATCAGCCTGCAGGGTGGCTTTGCCAACGCGCTGATCTTCGACCCGATCACCGAACAGCAGGGCTCGGTGGTCACCGGCCTGCTCGACACCATCGCGGTGACGCTGATCCTGGTCACCGACGCCCATCACCTGTTCATCCGCGCCCTCATCGATTCCTATTCCCTGTTCGCGCCGGGCCAGATACCCGAGGTTGGCGATTTCAACCAGGCCGTGGTCCGGCAGGTCTCGGCCAGCTTCCTCTTGGGCATCAAGCTGGCCTCGCCGTTCATCGTTTTTTCCCTGGTCGTCCAGTCGGCGATGGGCATCTTGTCGAAACTGGCGCCGCAGATGCAGGTCTTCTTCGTTCTCCTGCCGCTGCAGATCCTGATCACCATCGCGCTGTTCGCCATCACCCTGCCCAGCCTGATGCTGTGGTTCCTTCGCCACTACGAATCGGTCTTCCAGGCCTTCCTGGTGCCGGGCTAGGATGGGGCCATGGCCGACGAAGACGCCGACGAATCCCAAAAAACAGAACAGCCCTCCGGGCGAAAACTTGGCCGTGCCCGCACCGAGGGCAACGTGCCGATGTCGCAAGAGGTCAAGATCTGGCTCATGCTTCTTGGCACCACGGTCATCGTCGGCTGGCTGGGCAGCCGGATGGCGGTCAATCTCCTGCCGACCCTTACCCGTTTCGTCGAGAGTCCGCACACCATGGCCGTCGATCCGGCGGCGCTGCAGCGCCTGTTCGTCGGCCTGGCAATCGAAATCGGCCTGGTGCTGCTGATCCCCTTCAGCTTCCTGTTCCTCCTGGGCGTGCTTGGCACCATTGGGCAAGTCGGCTTCCTTTGGGTCGGCAAGCGCCTGCTGCCCGACTTTTCCAAACTCAATCCGCTGGCCGGGCTCAAGCGGCTGTTCTCGCCGATGTCGCTGATCGAATTCTTGAAGGCGACGATCAAGCTTGTCGTGGTCGGCACCATCCTGTGGACGATCGTCGAGCCCCGCCAGGCGAGTCTGCCGCAGATGGTCGAACTCGACCCCTTGCAAATGCTGGGTGTGATCCGCGAGGTCGTCTTCACTCTGGCCGCCACCACCTTGGGCGTCTACACCTTCGTCGCCGGCGCCGACTATGTCTACCAGCGCTGGACCTTCATGAAACGCCTGCGGATGACCAAGCAGGAGGTGAAGGACGAGAACAAGGAGACCGAGGGCGATCCCAAGATCAAGGCCAAGCTGGCCAGCCTGCGCATGCAGCGCGCCCGGGCCCGGATGATGGCGGCGGTGCCCAAGGCGACGGTGGTGGTGACCAACCCCACCCACTACGCGATCGCCCTTCATTACGACATGGAGACCATGCCGGCGCCCCAGGTGGTCGCCAAGGGCGTCGACTTCCTGGCGCTGCGCATCCGCGAATTGGCCGAAGCGCACGAGGTGCCCCTGGTCGAAAACCCGCCCCTGGCGCGGGCACTCTACGCCGCGGTCGAGGTCGATGAAACCATTCCCCCCGAACATTACAAGGCGGTTGCCGAAGTCATCGGCTATGTCATGCGTCTCAAGAAAAAACTCTGACCGGCTGCGCGCCGGCCTGGCGCTCGCGGTTCCCGGCCTGGCGCTGGGGACCGCCGCCGGCGCTCTGCTGTTCGGCGAGCATCCGCTGCGCATCGCCGCCGCGGCGGCCGGGCTGGCGGCGGTGGCCGCCTTGGCCCTGCTGGCCGACGAGCGCCGGGCGCGCCGCCGCGCCGAGGATCGCTTGGCCCGCCTCGATCTGGCGGTCGGGCGGCTGGGTCTGGCGTTTTCGGTGGTCGACGCCGCCGGCCGGGTCGTCGAGGCCAACGAGTCCGCCCGCGCCCTGTTCGGCGAGGCCAGCCCGGCCGCGCTGATCGACGGCCCGCAACTCGACGAGGCCGCCCGGGAATCCCTGGCCCGGCTGGCCGCCCAGGCCGCCAACGGCCGCGACGGCGCCGATACCGTGCTCCTCATCCGCCCCAACGGCCGGCGCGATCTGTTCGACATGACCGCCCGCCCGCTGCCGGGCGGCGACGGGGCGGTGCTGTGGCTGGCCGAGGAATCGACGGCGCGCCACGCCATTGCGGCTGCCTTGCGCGACGATCTCGATCGCCTGGGCGATCTCCTCGATGCCCTTCCGGTGGGAGTGGCGGCGATCGACCGGCGGGGCCGGATTGAACGGGTCAACCGCCGGCTGGCCGCGCTGCTCGAACTTCCCGCCGCCGCGCTGGAGAACGAGCCGGCCGACCGACTCCTGAGCGAGGGCGTGCTGCCCAGCGCCGGCGCCGTCGATGTCCGGCTGCGGGCGCCCGAGGGCCGGGTCGGCGTGCGGGCCCGGATTCTGGCCAGCCCGGTCGGCAACGACCAGACCGTCCTGGTGGCGCTGCCCGATTCGGCGGCCGCCCGCGACGGCCTGCGCTTCGCCGCCCAAGGACTCGAACGGGTGTTCGAGGAAGCGCCGGTCGGCATCGCCATCGTCGATACCGAGGGCACGGTGCGGGCCGTCAACCGCGCCTTCGCCGCCCTGATGGGTCTGCCGGGGGAAACCATGATCGGCCAGCCGCTATCGCAGCGTCTGGCGCCCGAGGACCGGGCCGACGTCGCCACCCAGTTTTCCAAACTGGTGATGGGGGCGGCGAAGGCCATCCATCTCGACGTCCGGCTGCAAGGCGCCCGCGAAATCGCCGCCACCTTGTTCGCCAACGCCCTGCCGGCCAACGAGACCGAGGGCGGGCTGGAGGCGATCGCCCTTTACCTGATCGACACCACCGAGCAGAAGAATCTGGAAGTTCAGTTTGCGCAAGCGCAGAAGATGCAGGCGATGGGCCAACTTGCCGGCGGCATCGCCCACGATTTCAACAACCTGCTGACGGCGATGATCGGTTTTTGCGATCTGCTCTTGCAGCGCCACGGCCAGGGCGATCCCTCCTTCGCCGACATCATGCAGGTCAAGCAGAACGCCAACCGGGCGGCCAATCTGGTCCGCCAACTTCTGGCCTTCTCCCGCCGCCAGACCTTGAAGCCGCGTCTGGTCAACGTCACCGACGCCCTGGTCGAGCTCTCGCATCTGCTGCGCCGCCTGATGGGGGAAACCATCGAACTCGACCTTCGGCATGGCGGCGATCTGGGTCTGGTGCGCGTCGATCCCGGCCAGTTCGACCAGGTGATCATCAACCTG
This sequence comes from Rhodospirillales bacterium, assembly GCA_016214125.1. Classification (GTDB taxonomy): domain Bacteria; phylum Pseudomonadota; class Alphaproteobacteria; order Rhodospirillales; family WMHbin7; genus JACRPC01. Next base: position 37,304 of record JACRPC010000011.1, read on the forward strand.
GCGGTCAACGCGCGTGACGCCATGCCGGGCGGCGGCCAGCTTGCGATCCGCACCGGCACGGCGCGTTTCGAGCGCCCCACCCAGCGCGGGGCCGAACTCATTCCCGCCGGCGAATACGTGCTGATCGAGGTCTCCGACACCGGCACCGGCATTCCCAAGGAAGTCATCGGCCGTATCTTCGAACCCTTCTTCTCGACCAAGGCGGTGGGGGCCGGCACCGGGCTTGGCCTGTCGACCGTCTACGGCATCTTGCGCCAGACCGACGGATTCATCCTGGTCGACAGCGCGCCCGGCCAGGGCTCGACCTTCACCATCGTGCTGCCGCGCTATCCGGCGGGTGATGCTGCCCAACCGCCGGCCTTGGGCTCGGCGCCCGGCGACGAACCGGCGGCGGCGCCGGCCGGCGGCGGCACCATCCTTCTGGTCGAGGACGAAGATGCGGTGCGGCTGTTCGCCTGCCGCGCCCTCAAGAACAAGGGCTATCGGGTGATCGAGGCCAAGAACGGCGAGGCGGCGCTGGAGCTGGTCAACAGCGAGCCGATCGACCTCATGATCACCGACGTCGTCATGCCCGGCATGGATGGCATCACGCTCACCCGCCTGGTTCGGGTCGAGCACCCCGCCCTTAAAGTGGTGCTGATTTCCGGCTATGCCGAGGATACCGCCCGGGGCGCCCTGGCCGATCTGCCCGACGTCCATTTTCTGCCCAAGCCGTTTAGTCTGAAACAGCTCGCCCATGCCGTGAAAGCGGCGCTGTAGAATCGGGATTTAAGGCGAACGTTAACGAACAAACACACCAAGATCGTTATAAAACAACGCCTTATATGTTTTGCTTGCGTTCTGGAACATTCTATGTACGATGCGTGCATTGCAACCGATCCCGCATCTATGGAATAAGGGGAACGTCATGAGCCAGACCGCGCTTCGCTTGGTGGAAAAGGACAACATGGACAAACAAAAGGCTTTGGACGCGGCGGTAAGCCAGATCGAACGCGCCTTCGGCAAGGGCTCGATCATGCGGCTGGGCCAGAAATCGGGCTCGGTCGAGGTCGACGTGATCTCCACCGGCTCGCTCGGCCTTGATCTCGCCTTGGGGATCGGCGGTTTGCCGCGCGGACGGGTGGTCGAAATCTATGGCCCGGAAAGCTCGGGCAAGACCACCTTGGCGCTGCACGTCATCGCCGAGGCCCAGAAGAAGAGCGGCGCCTGCGCCTTCATCGACGCTGAACACGCGCTCGATCCGGTCTACGCCCGCAAGCTCGGCGTCAATCTCGACGATCTGCTGATCTCGCAGCCCGATTCCGGCGAACAGGCGCTGGAGATCGCCGACACGCTGGTCCGCTCGGGCGCCGTCGACGTGCTGGTGGTCGATTCGGTCGCCGCCCTGGTGCCGCGCGCCGAACTGGAAGGCGAGATGGGCGACGCCCATGTCGGCCTGCACGCCCGCCTGATGAGCCAGGCCTTGCGCAAGCTCACCGCCTCGGTGTCGAAATCGAACACCATGATCATCTTCATCAACCAGATCCGGATGAAGATCGGCGTCATGTTCGGCAATCCCGAGACCACCACGGGCGGCAACGCGCTGAAATTCTACGCCTCGGTCCGCCTGGAAATCCGTCGCATCGGCGCCATCAAGGAACGCGACGAGGTGGTGGGAAATCAGACCCGGATCAAGGTGGTAAAGAACAAGCTGGCGCCGCCCTTTAGAGTGGTCGATTTCGACATCATGTATGGCGAGGGCGTCTCCAAGCCGGGCGAACTGATCGATCTTGGCCAGAAGGCCGGGCTGGTCGAGAAGTCGGGCTCCTGGTTCTCCTACAGCGGCACCCGCATTGGCCAGGGCCGCGAGAACGCCAAGCAATATCTGCGCGACAATCCCAAGGTGGCGGCCGAGATCGAGGCCCAGTTGCGCGCCAACGCCGCCCAGGTTTCCGAGGCTCTGGCCGGCGGCCCTGGCGATCAGGACGGCCAGACGGTGGAAGACTGATCGTTTCCGGCGTGCCTCTCCACGCGACGGGGGCGGTTCCTTCGGGAACCGCCCCTTTTGCGTTCGACCGCTGGAATCAGCGTTAGGAAGCCTTCGCGCCGTTCTTGGCCTCTGGCCGAGCGGCGGCCAACGCCTCCTCGAGCGCCCTGGCGGCATCGAGGATTCGGGCGTTTTCCGGCCGAACCGCCGATCGGCCGCCATCCACCAATTGGCGGTCGAGGAAGGCGGCGTAGCCGTTCAACAGCACCACCGGATCGGCGATCGGCCGATCAGCGCGCACGCGGACGTAATTCAAGCGCTCGGCCTTGCGCCGCAGGGCATCGATCAGGGCCAGACCGTTCTTCAGCTCGCGGATATGGCCGACCAGATCGAGATTCTGGTAGATGCGGCAAAACAGCTCCTCGACCAGGAACGGCTTGTTGAGGAAATCGCTGGCGCCGTTCTTCATGAAGCGGGCCGAGAGAAGATCGTTGCCATAGGCCGATAGCCCGATCACCGCCAACTCGTCGCGCCGGAATTTGCTCCGGATCTGCTTGACGAACTGGGCGCCGTTGACCTCGGGCATGTGATAGTCGGTGATCACCAGGCGGATGGCGGGATCGCTCTCCAGCGTCTTCATCGCCTGGGTGGCGCTGGCCGCCTCGACCACCAGGAAGCGGTGCCGCTCGAGTAGCTCACGGGTGTGCATCCGCGCCACTTTGGAATCATCGACCAGCAGCACCTTGACGCCGCCGTTGCGATGCAGCCGGCCCAGAAGCTCGATCAGATAATCAAGATTGGCCGGATTGTCTTTGGTGACGTAATCGACGATGTTCTTCGCCTGCACGTATTCGCGCGTCTCGTCGGTATAGGTGGCGGTGAAGACGATCGCCGGAATGCGCTCGACCAGGATGTAATCCACCACCTCACCGTCCGGAGCGTCGGGCAGGTTGAGATCGACCAGGGCGGCCAGGATGCCGCCGCGATGCTGCTGCACCAGGCGCACCGCATCGGCGTAGCTGGGCGCCATCAGCGTCTCGAAGCCAAGCCGGCTCTCGATGCCGTTCTTCAAGAGGTTGGCGAAGAACTTGCTGTCTTCGACAACCAACACCTTGGCAGCCCCGTTATCGGACCGATCGTCCATCGGCGCCTCGTCCCTGTTGATCGATATGGCAGGCCTGGTTCGGCCCTTTCCTTGACGCAAAGCGACTCTTACATATTCCAATATACTTGCAACCGATTTGATTGCGCTTAGAAAGTCTTTTTTATTTCATTAAATTAACGTGGCCTTGGGACAGGGCCCGGCCAAACGCCGATCCGCCGCCGATCGGGTTGGGCGCAACCAACGCCTTGGCCTGGACAGCCCCGCCCCTCCCCTTCCTTTACAGGGCGCGGGCGCTCGGGCTACAAACTTCCGGCCAGCACCAAGACCGGCAAGACCAGAGGGATCGAGTCCGCATGTCGACCGCCAACGAAATCCGATCCGCCTTTCTCGATTTCTTCGCCAAGCACGACCACACGGTGGTGGCCTCAAGCCCCCTGGTGCCGCGCAACGATCCGACCTTGATGTTCACCAACGCCGGCATGGTGCAGTTCAAGAACGTCTTCACCGGCCAGGAGAAGCGGCCCTATCAGCGCGCCGCCACCTCGCAAAAATGCGTGCGCGCCGGCGGCAAGCACAACGATCTCGACAATGTCGGCTACACCGCGCGCCACCACACCTTCTTCGAGATGCTGGGCAATTTCTCGTTCGGCGATTATTTCAAGGACCGCGCCATCGAACTGGCCTGGAGGCTGGTCACCAAGGATTTCGCCATCGCCGCCGACAAGCTCACCGTCACCGTCTACCACACCGACGACGAGGCCTGGTCGTTGTGGAAGAAAATTTCCGGCCTGCCCGACGCGCGCATCATCCGCATTCCCACCAGCGACAATTTCTGGGCGATGGGCGACACCGGCCCTTGCGGGCCGTGCTCGGAAATCTTCTACGATCACGGCGATCACATCCCGGGCGGCCCGCCCGGCAGCCCCGAGGCCGATGGCGACCGCTTCATCGAAATCTGGAATCTGGTCTTCATGCAGTTCGAGCAGTTGGCCGACGGCACGCGCATCGATCTGCCCAAGCCGTCGGTCGATACCGGCATGGGGCTCGAGCGCCTGGCCGCCCTGCTGCAAGGCAAGCACGACAATTACGACGTCGATCTGATGCGGGCGCTCATCCAAGCCTCGGCCGATGCGGTTGGGGTGGCGCCGGACGGTCCGCACAAGGTGTCGCACCGGGTGATCGCCGATCATCTGCGCGCGTCGTGCTTCCTGATCGCCGATGGCGTGCTGCCCTCGAACGAAGGCCGCGGCTATGTGCTGCGCCGAATCATGCGCCGCGCCATGCGCCACGCCCATCTGATGGGCGCCCTCGAGCCGCTGCTCTGGCGTCTGGTGCCGGCCCTGATCAAACAGATGGGCACCGCCTATCCAGAACTGATCCGCGCCCAGGCGCTCATCACCGAAACCCTGAAGCTCGAGGAAACCCGCTTCAAGCAGACGCTCGAGCGCGGCCTGAAGCTCTTGGACGAGGAAACCGGCCGCCTGGCCAAAGGCGCCGCCCTGTCGGGCGAGATCGCCTTCAAGCTCTACGACACTTACGGCTTTCCGATCGATCTCACCCAGGATGCGCTGAAAGCCAAGGGAATCGGCGTCGATCAGGCCGGCTTCGACACCGCCATGGCCCGCCAGAAGGCCGAGGCGCGCAAGGCCTGGGCGGGCTCGGGCGAGGCGGCCACCGAATCCGTCTGGTTCGAGCTGCGCGAAAAGGTGGGCGCCACCGAATTCCTGGGCTACGACACCGAAACCGCCGAAGGCACCGTGCTGGCGCTGGTGGCCGAGGGCAAGCCGGTCGACCGCCTGACCGCCGGCCAGGAAGGTTGGATCGTCGTCAACCAGACGCCTTTCTATGGCGAATCGGGCGGCCAGATGGGCGATTGCGGCAGCCTGAGCGTCGCCGGCGGAAACGCCGCCATCGTCGATACCCTGAAGAAACTGGGCGATTTCATTCTGCACAAGGCCAAAATCGGCCAAGGCGCGATCGCCGTCGGCCAGCCTTGCGTGTTGGCGGTCGATGGGTCGCGCCGCGCCGCCTTGCGCGCCCACCATTCGGCCACCCACCTGTTGCACGCCGCGCTGCGCCATCATCTGGGCGAGCATGTGACGCAAAAGGGCTCGCTGGTGGCGCCCGACCGTCTGCGTTTCGACATCAGCCATCCCAAGGCCCTGGCGGCCGAGGAGATTCGCGCCGTCGAAGACGAGGTCAACCGCGAAATCCGCGCCAACACCAAGGTGGCCACCACCTTGATGTCGCCCGACGACGCCATCAAGGCCGGCGCCATGGCCCTGTTCGGCGAGAAATATGGCGACGAGGTTCGGGTGGTCGCGATGGGCCAGGCCGGCGAGGCCAAGCGCTATTCGGTCGAACTGTGCGGCGGCACTCACGCAAGGCGCACCGGCGATATCGGCCTGTTCAAGATCGTCGCCGAAAGCGCGGTGGCGGCCGGGGTGCGCCGGATCGAGGGCGTGGTCGGCGAAGCGGCGCTCCACCACATCGCCAACGCGGAAAGCGCGCTGGCTCGCGCCGCCGCCGTGCTGAAGGCGGCGCCCGCCGATTTGCCTGAGCGGGTGGCGGTACTCTTGGACGAGCGCAAGAAGCTCGAGCGCGACTTGGCCGAGGCGCGCAAGAAGGCGGCACTGGGCGGCGGCGGGGCCGCGCCGGCGCCCGAGAAGCGCATCGGCGCCGTCGCCTTCGCCGGCCGCCTTTTGGACGGGGTCGGCGCCAAGGACTTGAAGGGCATGGCCGACGACGAAAAGAAGCGTCTGGGTTCGGGCGTGGTGGCGCTGATCGCCAGCGCCGAGGGCAAGGTGTCGCTGGTGGTGGGGGTCACCGACGATCTCACCAAGACGGTTTCGGCGGTCGATCTGGTGCGCGCCGGGGCCGAGGCCCTGGGCGGCAAGGGCGGCGGCGGCCGGCCCGATCTGGCCCAGGCGGGCGGCGCCGATCCCGACAAGGCGGGGGCGGCGCTGGCCGCCATCGAAGCCGCCCTGGCGGCCAAGGTGGCGAACTGACCGCCCAAAGGGTTGCGGGCCGGCCCAGCTTGGGTTAGGGTCCGGCCCCGAAAGCGGAGGGGTGGCAGAGCGGTTGAATGCACCGCACTCGAAATGCGGCGTACTCGCAAGGGTACCGGGAGTTCGAATCTCCCCCCCTCCGCCAATCTTCTTTCGGAAACGGTTCTCTGCCTGTGGGCACCGGGGTGAAACCCAGGCGCGCTACGCCGTTCTCGCGTCACAGCCGTTGACCGAGTTGGACGCCGGAGAGCGATTTCACTGACAGCATCCTTTCTCTCCTCTGCGATATTCTCCATAGGGTGTTGACTGCGAACCGGATCAAGGTACGGGTTTGTGGGGCGGGTGAGTGCACTGTCACCGGACCCCCACAGAGATACTAAGCCGATTCTTTGGGGGTTGTGTTGACGCATGGGCCGACAAAGATCGCGTCTAAGGGCATCTGCATCTATTGCGGTGCTGAGGGTGTTCGCTTGACGGATGAACACATAGTGCCGCTCTCGCTCGGCGGCCAACACATAATCCTGAAAGCAAGTTGTGATGCTTGCGCAGACATAACAAAGCGTTTCGAGCAGGATGTCGCACGGGGTTTATGGGGTGATGCGCGTATAAGCTACAATGCCCCCAGTCGCCGAAAAAAGAAACGGCCAACACATTTTGCTCTTGGCGAGATAATTGTGCCGTACAGCCAATATCCCGCGCCAATGGTCTTCTACAGTATGACACGCGCGGGATTGCTCGAGGGCATGCCTGAGGCTGTTGATCTGTCGCCTTTGTGGACGCTTGTGGCTCTGTCAGATCACGAAAGAAATATGGCGTTCGAGCAAAAACATGGCGCGCCACTGACAGCCAAGTTCAGGCACGTGCCAGATAGCTTTGCGCGGCTCCTGGCGAAGATCGGATACGGGCAGGTGCTATGCTCACTCGATCCAGGCGAGTTCCGACCGATCTGCGTTCCTTACATTCTGGGCAAGAAAAATCCGTCTTTCGTGGTGGGTGGCTCCGCCCTAATCACTGAGCCAAATGCCGATGTGGGTTACATGCTTGCAACAACATGCTTCGGAACGTCGGATAAGATCATGCTGATCGCAACTATTCGCCTGTTTGCAAACAACTCTTCTCCCACTTATCATGTAGTCGTGGGCGACGTTACTGGTCGGTTAAATGTTGCGACAGCTTTGGAAAAGCTGGGCGGCATTGAAGTTCAGCAGATTGACAGTGCGAGGTGTGAGAGCGGAATTCATTGGTCGCCAGCGTGCTGGCCGCTTCCTTTCTGGCGTCGATGACGTTTGGAATTACGGTAACAGTGCATTTGTTTCAAGGGAGCTACCCGTTTGAGGGCGTCTGCGGCAGAGGTAACATATTGATTTCAAACGAGAGAAGGTTCGCCGGCAGCCCCCTCCGCCCCGCCAACGCACACACCTTGTCGGCCGATCATTTTTCGGGCAGGGTGGCCGCCTCGCAACCGGCCGGTCACCCCAAAACATGTCCCGCGAAACCTCCCGCGATTCCTCCGTGCGCAACGTGATCGTGCTTTGCGTCTGCCAGGCCCTGTCGATGAGCGGCGCGGTGCTGGTGTTTGCCGTGGTGGCCCTGGCCGGCAAGACGCTGGCGCCAACGCCCGAGCTGGTCACCGTGCCGCTCGCCATCCAGTTCTTTTCCATGATGGTCGCCACGGTGCCGGCGTCGCTGATCATGGGGCGGATCGGACGGCGCCTGGGCTTCACGCTGGGCCAGGCGATCGGCCTTCTGGCGGCGCTGGTTTCCGCTCTGGCGATGATCTGGGGGAATTTCTGGCTTCTGGCGCTCTCCGCCATCGGCATCGGCATCCACAGCGCCTTCTACCAGTATCTGCGTTTCGCCGCCGCCGAAACGGCGAGCCCCGCCTTTCGGCCGCGCGCCATTTCCTACGTCATGGCGGGCGGCGTGGCCTCAGCCTTCATCGGACCCGAGCTGGCCAATCAGACCGCCGAAATCTTGGCGCCGGCCTTGTTCGCCGGCTCCTATCTGGCTTTGGGCGGCCTTTGCCTGCTCAACATCCTGGCCCTGCAATTCGTGCGGATTCCGCTCCCGGTCAAGCTGGCGCGCGGCGAAACCGGCCGGGGGCTGGTGGCCATCGCACGCCAGCCGCGTTTCGTGGTGGCGGTGCTGGCCGCCTTGACCGGCTACGGCGTCATGAATTTGGTGATGGTGGCCACGCCGCTCGCCATGGTCGGCTGCGGCTTCACGTTCGGCGATTCCACCGACGTGCTGCGCTGGCATGTGCTGGGCATGTTCGTGCCCAGCTTTTTCACCGGCCATCTCATTCGCCGCTTCGGGGTGATGCGGATTATCACCGCGGGCGCGCTTCTGCTGATCGCCAGCATGGCGATCAACCTGGCCGGCATCGCCTATTGGAATTTCATGGTGGCGCTGACCTGCCTGGGAATCGGCTGGAATTTCACCTTCATCGGCGGCACCACGCTTCTGACCGAAACCCATCGACCCGAGGAAGGTGCCAAGACCCAGGCCCTGAACGACCTCCTGGTTTTCACCACCACCGCCATCACCAGCTTCGCCTCGGGCTTCGTTCAGTTGGCCCTGGGCTGGCAGACGGTGAACGCCCTGTCGATCTTCCCGGTGCTGATCACCCTGGCCGCCGTGCTGGCCGTCACGCGGAGCGAGGCGCGCCGCCGCGCCGCCTGACCCCCGTCAGCACCCGCCGTCAGCGCCCGCCCGCCTTCGCCACCCAGGCGCGAAGGGCCGCTTCCTCGGGGGTGCCGCTTTTCGCCGTCACCCGCCCGTCGGCCTCGACGAAATAGGCGCGCGGCAATTCGCCCGACCAACCGGGATCGATCTCGTAGCGCAGGCGCCGCGCCGGGGTAACCCCGAATTGCCAGGCCTCGGCCTGGCTTGGCGCATAACGTTCGAACAGGCGCCGCACGGCCTCGCCTTCCTCGGGTCCGTCGGTGGCGATCAACACCAGATCGACGTCGCGCCGCTCGCCCAGCACCTTGCGCCACAGGGCCATCTCGCCCAGGCAGGGCGCGCAGCTCACCGACCAGAGCACGATCGCATGCGGCCGACCCTGGCGCTGGGCGCGCAGCGCCGCATAGTCGCCGCCTTCCAGGGCTTTCATGTCCACCGCCTGGGCCGCACCGAGACCGCCCAGCAGGACCAGCAACGCCCCCAGAAGCCGCCCGCTCATGGCCGGCCCTCAAGCGCGACCAGGCGATAGCCTTCCGGCTGCGAAAGCCAGGAGGCGTAGGCCCGCCCGCCCCGAACGAGCAACTGGGGATGATCGGCTTCGGCGCCGCCCTGGGCGGCCGTTGTTGGCGCCGACCAGCTTTGCCCGCCATCGGCCGAGCGCATGGCCTTGAGCGCCGTCGCCTGGCCGTCGAACTCGATCCAGACCAGCCAAAGCGCCGGGCCGGCCGCCGCCAGCGCCGGATGCGACGCCTGACGGGCGCGATCGCCGAACGCCATCGGCCGGCCGATCGTTTGGCCGCCATCGTGGCTTTGGGTGTAGAACAGCCCCTGGCCGGCGGTGCCATCATCGAACCAGGCCATGTGATAGACGCCGGCCGGATCGATGGCGAGCGCCGGGCCGTGATGCGGGCAGGCGTCGGTATGCCATTCGTCGAAACTCACTCGCCGGATCGGCCCCGCCGTTTCGGCATCGAGAAAGGTGGTGAGCGCGTGGTCGCGCAGATCGGCGCCGAAGACATGCCGCCACAGCAGCGCCCGCCTTCCCTGTCGGTCATGGGCGATGGCGAGGCGGCAGCATTCGCAACTGTTGTCGACGATCTTGCGGTTGGGCGAAAAGCGGGCGCCGCGATCGGTCGAGACCGCCAGATAGAGGGCGGCGCCGGGATAGGGGCGTCCGGCGGCCACGGCCGGCGCGATGTCGCGTTTGTCGATCCAGAGCACGGCCAGCGTGCCGTCGGGCGCCACGTCGAGAGTATCGAAGCGATGGCCGATTTCCTCGCGATTGTCGTTGACGATCGCCGGCGGCGAAAAGGTGGCGCCGCCGTCGAGCGAACGGCTGAAGCGGATATGGCCGGTGAACGGTTTCGCCAGCCGCTCCGTGTAGCTGACATAGAGTGCGCCGTCGGCGCCGGCCGCCATCTTCGGCCGGCCATCGCCGTTATTGTCGATGGTCTGACGCTCGGGATTGATGGTGCGCGCCGCATCGAAGCTTGCCCCACCGTCGGCGGAAGCCGCGACATAGACCCGCCCCGCCTGCTCCCAGGCCAGCCACAGCCGGCCCTGCGGATCGAGGGCGGGCGTCGCCACCTTGGCGCAATGGGGGTTGGGGTTGGGATTCGCGCACTGGGGATGCTTGGGCGCCTCCGGCTTGGGCTTGTGGGAATGCTGGGCCTGCGCTGCGCCAAGCGGCAACGTTACCAATAACAACACGGCCACAAAGGACTTGAAAAACGGCATGGATTGACCTCGATCGCAGAAGGGTAAAGCCGGCGAGCCCAAAGGGGTCCTCGCCGTGAGAACCGAATTCACGGGATCAGGTCGGAGATGGTGGCGCGCGCGGTGGAGCGTGGGAATGATCGGAACGGACCGGCCCAGCCTCGTCCCAAGCGAAGGAAAACGCCATCCCCCTCGCCTGGGGGACGTATCGCGGCGCCAGCGCCAAGGCGGGCAGCAGGGACGCGGTTGGCGGACAAAGCGGGCAGCAATCGTGATCCGCCGCCGGGTTGGGAGCACCGGGCGCGCCGCCATGCGCTTGGCAAAGATCGGCCGGCGCCAAGAATCCGCCGGCCGGCGACGCGGCCTTGGGCATCGACAAGGCCGACAGATTGACCAGCACCGCCAGAACGCCCAAGGCGCCCGCCAAGCGGCCGACCAATCCGGAACGGCAACGACCCACGATCATCGCGCAAGGATAAGGGAGCCGGCCCGGCCTTACAAGCGGGCTTGGCGGCCAATACTTCCCGGCTTGTCCGGCCCATCTTGACCCGACGCGCGCCTATTGTTATGGACGATAACATTCTGCCCGAAGGGAACCCGTCATGATGGCCACCCGCCCCAGCCGCACCCGGCGCGTCCGCTTGCCCGGCTCGCTCGTCGTCCGCCGCCGGGGCGCCATCCTCACCGTCCGCCTGGCCCGGCCGCACAAGCACAACGCGCTCGACGAGCCGACGGTGGTCGGGCTGCACGATCTTTTCGAATCCCTTCCCCCGGCGGTCAAGGCGGTGGTGATCCACGCCGAGGGGCCCAGCTTCTGCGCCGGTCTCGATCTCACCGAACTTACCGAACGCTCGGTCATCGAGGGCTTCGCCCATTCGCGCCTCTGGCACTGGGCCTTCGAGCCGATACAATTCTCGCCCGCCCCGGTGATCGCCGTCCTGCACGGTGCCGTCATCGGCGGCGGCCTCGAGCTGGCTTGCGCCGCCCATCTGCGGGTGGCCGAGCGCTCGGCCTTCTACGGCCTGCCCGAGGGCCAGCGCGGCATCTTCGTCGGCGGGGGCGGCTCGGTGCGTCTGCCGCGCCTGATCGGCGCCGCCCAGATGACCGACATGATGCTGACCGGGCGGCGCCTGACCGCCCAAGAAGGCCAGGCCTTGGGCCTTACCCAATATCTGGTCGAGGATGGGGCCGGTCTGGCCAAGGGCCTCGACCTTGCCCGATGCGTCGCCGCCAACGCGGCGATGACCAATTTCGCGGTCATCCACGCCCTGCCCTACATCGCCGACATGCCCGCCGCCAGCGGCTATCTCACCGAAGCGCTGGTGGCCGGGATCGCCCAGGGCAACCGCGAGGCCAAGGACCGCCTGAAATCCTTCATCGCCAAGAACCGCAAGAAAAAGGCGGCCGCCCGCCGTCCCAAAAAAAAGGCCTAAACCGATAGCCGTTCCAAGAGCTCTAGAAGGTGCCGGCGGCCGGCGGCGCCCAGCTTTCGGGCGATGTGGCTCTCGTGCCGGCGGTTGAGGCGGCGAAGCGTCTTCAAAGCCGCCTGCCCCTTGTCGGTGAGGTGAAGCGCGTAGGAGCGCCGATCGCCCCTCGAGGGCGCGCGCCGGATCAGACCCCTGGCCTCCAACTCGTCGAGCAGGACGACGAAATTGGCCCGCTTCAAATGGAGCGCCTGGGCGATTGCCGACTGGGTCCGGCCGGGATTGGTGGCAATCACGGTCAAGACCGAGAATTGGGTGGGCCTAAGCTGGGTGGCGCGAAAGGTGGCGATGAAATCGAGATAGACGGCGGCGGTGGCCCGGCGCAGCCGGTAGCCGACCATGTCGGACAGCGCCGAGACATCAACCGGCCCGGCCGGCGCCGGCCGTCGAGGGCGTTGGGGCGGCGTGCGCCGCGTGGTCCGGGTCATCGCTCGTCTAGCCGCCTATCGTGGACACCGCATCGGCGCCATTATGGCGGCGCCCCGCCGCCCGCGCAAGGCGGCGGAGCGATTGACGACCCTCGATTGTTATGGAACATTACAGATCGGGAGCAACGTCAATGACCGATCCGACTACGGCCTATTGGACCGAGCGCGCGGATTACGATCTCACCCAGACGGTGATCGATCGCAAGGCCGACGGCACCCTTACGCTGACCTCGCCCTACCCGCTCGGCCGCTATCCCGAACGGTTGACCGAGCCGCTTCTCCATTGGGCCCGCGTGGCGGGCACGCGCGCTTTCATGGCCGAGCGCGGCCCCGACGGCGCCTGGCGCGCCCTAAGCTACGCCCAGGCCTTAAACGACGCCCGCGCCATCGGCCAGGCCCTGCTCGATCGCGGCCTGGGGCCCGAGCGGCCGATCGCCATCCTGTCGGGCAACGATCTCGACCATGCGCGTCTGGCGCTGGCGGCGATGCATGTCGGCGTTCCCTTCGTGCCGATTTCGCCGGCCTACTCGCTGCTCTCGGCCAAATTCACACGCCTTCATCACATCCTCGATCTGATCCGGCCGGGCCTGATCTACGTCGCCCAGGGCGCGCCCTACGCCAAGGCCATCGAGGCCTGTGCGCCCGCCGGCTGCGAGATCGTGGTCGGCGACGCGGCGCCGGGGCCGCTAACCCAGGCCACCGCCTTTTCCCGCCTGGCGGCGGTTCGTCCGGGCCCGCCGGTGGACGCCGCCTATGCGGGCGTGGGCGCGACCACCATCGCCAAATTCCTGTTCACTTCGGGTTCGTCGGGGGTGCCCAAGGGCGTCATCACCACGCACGGCATGCTGGCCGCCAACCAGCGCATGGCGCGGCTGGCTTTCGCCCAGGCGCTCGATCGGCCGCCGCTCTTGGTCGATTGGCTGCCCTGGAACCACACCTTCGGCGGCAGCTTCAATTTCGGCCTCACCTTGTTCAACGGCGGCACGCTTTACATTGACGCCGGCAAGCCGCTGCCCGACCGCATCGGCGAGACGGTGCGCAATCTCAAGGCGCTTTCGCCCACCCTCTATTTCAACGTGCCCGCCGGCTTCGAGGCGCTGATCCGCTTCTTCAAGGAGGATGCCGATCTGCGCCGCACCTTCTTCAAGGACCTTCAGGTGATGTTTTATGCCGGCGCCAGCCTACTCGAGCCGGTGTGGAACGAATTGCGGGCCCTGTCCTTGGCGGAGACCGGCCGGCCGATTCCGATGCTGACCAGCCTGGGCGCCACCGAAACCGCGCCCTTGGCCACCTTTTCCAGCGCCAAGGTCGATCGCGCCGGCAATGTCGGTCTACCGGCGCCCGGCATGACCATGAAGCTGGTGCCGATCGAGGGCCGGCTGGAAGGCCGCCTGCACGGCCCCACCATCACGCCCGGCTATTGGCGCCAACCCGAACTCACCCAAGCCGCCTTCGACGAGGACGGCTTTTACAAATTGGGCGATGCGGTGCGCTTTGCCGATCCCGCCGATGCGTCGCGCGGCCTGGCCTTCGACGGCCGCATCGCCGAGGACTTCAAGCTGGCGACCGGCACCTGGGTCAGCGTGCACGCCGTGCGTGCCCAATTCATCGCCGCCTTCAAGCCGCTGGTGATGGATGTGGTGATCGCCGGCCACGACCGCGACGATCTGCGGGTGCTGGCCTTCCCCAACATCGAGGCCTGCCGCGCGCTTGCCGCCGATCTCGGCCACAACGCCACGCCCGCCCTTATCCTCGCCCACCCCAAAGTCCGCCAAGCCTTCCAGGGCCATCTCGAGGCGCTCAACCGCCAAGCCACCGGCGCCTCCAACCGCATCGTCGCCCTCCTGGTCGAGGAGCAGCCGCTGTCGATCGACCATGGCGAAGTGACCGACAAGGGCTCGGTCAATCAGCGCGCCGTGCGCGAGAACCGCGCCGACCGGGTGCGGGAACTTTACGCCGAACCGCCTTTGGCCCGGCTTCTTCTGGTCGACAAGGGGGCGTGATGGAGATCGCCGGCCAGACCGCGATCGTCACCGGCGCCGCCCAGGGCTTGGGCGCCGCGGTCGCCGCCCTGTTCGCCGAGGAAGGCGCCAAAGTGGCGCTCGTCGACCGCAACGCCGAGGCGTTGGCGAGCCAGGCCAAAGCGATCGGCGGCTTCGCCCAATGCTGCGACGTGGCCGATCCGACCGGCGCCGCCGACGCCGTCGCCGCCATTGTCCGCCAGTTGGGGCCACCGCGGGTGCTGGTCAATTGCGCCGGCATCGCTCCGGCCAAGCGGGTGCTGGGCCGCGAGGGGCCGATGGACCTTGCCGCCTTCGATACTGTGGTGCGCGTCAATCTGATCGGTACTTTCAACATGCTGCGCCTGGCCGCCGCCGCCATGAGCGCCGCGCCCCCGCTCGACGACGACGAGCGCGGCGTCATCATCTCCACCGCCTCGGTCGCCGCCTTCGAGGGCCAGGTGGGCCAGGCCGCCTATTCCGCCTCGAAGGGCGGCGTGGTCGCCATGACCTTGCCCATCGCCCGCGAACTGGCGCAATTCGGCATCCGGGTGCTGGCGATCGCGCCCGGCATTTTCGAAACCCCCCTTCTGCAAACCCTGCCGCCCGAGGCGCAAGCGGCGCTGGGCGCCTCGATCCCCTTCCCGCGGCGCTTCGCCAAACCCCGGGAATTCGCCGATCTGGTCTTGCACATGGTGCGAAATCGGGCGCTCAACGGCGAGGTGGTCCGGCTCGACGGCGCGCTCCGCTTGCCGCCGCGCTGAAAAAGCGGTTATGAATCGTTTCAACGCAATCTGAACGGGAGGTTCGCATGCAACGTCTGGCTCTCTTCGCCACCGCCGCTGCTTTCACCGCGGCGCTGGGATTGGCCCAACCGGCCAAGGCCGCCGATCTCACCATCGGTCTCACCATGGGCGTCACCGGCCCCACCGCCTCGATCGGCGGCTTCTACAAGCGGGTCTATGACAACATGCCCGACACGCTGGGCGGCCAGAAGGTAAAGTACGTCTTCCTGGACGACGCCGGCGATCCCTCGAAGGCGGTGCAGAACTTCCGCAAATTCGCCGAAGAGGAAAAGGTCGACGTGGTGCTGGGACCCTCGAACACGCCGCCCTGCCTGGCCGTCGCCGCCGCCGCCAACGAACTCAAGGTGGCGCAGGTCTGCCTCTCGCCGGTCGAAGTGACCGACGACAAGCGCCCCTACGTCTTCACGGTGCCGCAATCGGTGCCGGTGATGACCAGCGTCTTGGCCGAACACATGAAGGCGAAAGGCGTGAAGACGCTGGCCTTCATCGGCTTCGCCGACGGCTGGGGCGATCTGTGCTGGAAGGCGATGGAGAAACAGGCCGCCGACAGCGGCATCCAGATCGTCGCCCATGAGCGTTACAACCGCACCGACACCTCGGTCACCTCGCAGATCCTGAAGATCGTCGCCGCCAAACCCGACGCGGTCTTCGTCGGCGCCACCGCCACCCCGGCCACCCTGCCGCACATCGCCCTTAAGGAGCGCGGCTTCGCCGGCAACATCTATCACTCGCACGGCGTCATCGGGCCCGACTTCATCCGCAACGGCGGCAAGGCGGTGGAAGGGGCGTTCGCCACTTCGGGACCGCTGATCGTCGCCAACGATCTGCCCGATTCCAACCCGATCAAGAAAGTGGCGCTCGATTTCTTCAAGACCTTCGAAGCCAACTATCCCCAAGTGCGCAATGGCTTTGCCGGCTACGCCTACGATTCGCTCCTCATGGTCCAGGCGGCGCTGCCCAGCGCGCTCGCCAAGGCCAAGCCGGGCACACCGGAATTTCGCGCCGCCCTGCGCGAAGGGCTCGAGAACATCAAGAATCTGGTCGGCACCCACGCCATCTACAATATGAACGCCGGCAACCATAACGGCGTCGACGAACGGTCGCGCGTGTTGGTCACCGTCAAGGACGGCGCCTTCACGCTGGCGAAGTAAGCGGTACGCCGGCGGTTCGGTTTCGGCCGAGCCGCCGGTCGTTCCCGGGTCGAACCATGCGCTTGCGCCCCTTCTCGGTCGCTCTTCTTCTCGCCTCGTTTGCGGCGACGTCCCCCGCCACCGCCGACGAGCTGCGGGTGCTTTCAGCCGGCGCCTTTCGCAAGGTCGTCGACGCGATGGCGCCGATCTATCAGCGCCAAACGGGCCATAAGCTGGCGATCGACAACGGCACCGTCGGCCAGCTCAGCGCCCGGATCGAGAAGGGCGAGGCTTTCGATCTGCTAATCGTCTCCCCCGAAGCCGTCGCCCGCTTGGGCGAAAAGGGCTTCGTCGTCGCCGAGCGGATGAAACCGCTGGCGCGGGTCGGGGTGGGGGTGATGGTGCGCGACGGCGCCGCCAAGCCCGACATCGCCAGCGTCGAAAGCTTCAAGGCGGCGCTCTTGGCGGCCCCCACCATTGCCTACATCGACCCGAAAAGCGGCGGGTCGAGCGGTGTCTATATCGCCGGCCTGCTCCAACGGCTGGGCATCGCCGAGGCCGTCGCGCCCAAGGCCAAACTCAAGCAGGGCGGCTATGTCGCCGATCTTCTGCTCAAGGGCGAGGCCGAATTGGGGCTGCATCAGATCAGCGAGATCGTGCCGGTGAAGGGCGTCACCCTGGTCGGTCCGCTGCCGCCGGCCATCCAGAATTACACCGTCTATGCCGGCGCGCCCTCGACCAAAGCCGGCAACGCCCAGGCGGTTCAGGCGCTGCTCGATCTGCTGGCCGGTCCGGACGTGGCGGCGGCGCTGGCGCCGATGGGCATGGAACGCGCCCCGCCCTCGCCTTGACTCCCCGTTCCTACGGCAGCGTGTAGAAGGCGGGCATCGCCATCGACACCGCGTTTTCCTGCGGCAGGGCGCTCACCGCCTTGCTTTGCAGACCCATCTGATAGACGACCAAGCCGCGCGATTCGGGCACGCCGGGATCGTTGCGGCGAACCTGATAGTAGACCTCGTAGCCCTGACTCTTGACGATCTCGGCCCGCGCCAGCATCAGACCAAGCTGTTTCAATTCGGCCGAGGGCGCCTGATAAGGCCGATGATCGGCGACGCCCACCACCAGAAGCGGCGTGTTCTTGTAGGTCGCCAGGGCCTCTTTCAGTTCGGCCAATTGCGCCTCGCTGGGCTCGAAGGAGCCGATGGCGAAGGGGCCGATGCGGACGATCTCCTTGAGCAGCAGCCGCTGGCCGGTGAGGCCGGAGAATTCCTTCGCCAGCTCGTCCTTGATCCGCTGATTGTCCTGGCCGAGCGCCGCCACCTGATCGCGCAGCTTCTTGACCTGCGCTTTCAGCGCCTGCACGTCCTTTTCCGCCTTCGCCAACCGACCCGCCAGGGATTGGCAACCCTCGGCGCCGCAAGCCTGGGCCTGCGCCGCCAACTGGTCGCGGCCCTCCTCGGCCGCCTTCAAGACCTCCTTGAGGCGCTGCATTTCGCCTTCGGCTTGCGCCGGCGCCAACGCCGCCCCGGCGGGCGCGGACCCACCCTTTAGGTTACGCAACTGCTCGGCCAGACTCTTGCAGCCGGCTTCGCTGCAATTGGCCATGTCGCGCTGCAATCCGACAATCTTTTGATAGCCAAAGAACCCGCCGCCGGCGAGCAGCGCGATCAGAATCGCCACGATGGCATAAAGAACGGGGTTGGGTTTGGTCGCTGGCGGTGGCATCGGGTTCATGGTCGTCGTCCTATCTGGATCAAGCGAGCAAGCCCCGCCGCCCCATCGGGACGCCAAAGCCTGCCGCCCAAATGACCTTACTCATTATATCGGGATTGGCGCCCCGCCAACAATCGCCGTTTCTCATGCCGGCCATGCGGGGCGGGCGGGCCGATCGGACATTGACATTGTAAACTGTTTGTTTACAGTAACGGGGTGATCCGAAGTTGGCGGCATAAGGGGCTGAAGGAGCTGTTCGAGACCGGAGCCAGCCGCCGCGTGGCGCCTGGATTGCGGGACCGCATCGTGCGTCGCCTCGACCGCCTCGATGTCGCGGTTGTTCCAAGCGAGATGAACGTGCCCGGGTTCGATTTCCATTCGTTGAGAGGCAAGCCCCTGCGCTACACGGTGCATGTCAACGGCCCCTGGTGCATCACCTTCGCCTGGGACGGCCAGGATGCCCTTGATGTCGATCTTGAGCAGTACCATTGAATAAGGAAAGCCGATGCCGAAACCTCGCATTCCCACCCATCCCGGAGCGCTGTTGCGCGAAGACATCCTGCCCGCCATGAAACTGAGCGTCACCGCCGCCGCCCGGGCCCTGGGCGTCTCGCGCCAGATGCTGCACAAGATTTTGGCCGAGATGGCGCCGGTGACGCCGGAAATGGCGGTGCGCCTGGGCGCCCTTGTCGGCGACGGTCCGGAGGTATGGTCCCGGATGCAAGCCGCCCACGACGTCGCCAAGGCCCGCATCGCGCTCGCCGACGAGATCAAACGCATTCGCGCCCTCCGGGCGGCCTAAGGGACGAAGCCCAGCCCTCACCCCCCGGCTTGACAGCCGGCCGATTCCCCTTACTCTCCCGCCTTTCGCTTCCCATATAACCGTTTTTGACGCACGGATTCCCAGCATGGTCGCCATCACACTGCCCGACGGCAGCGTCCGCACCTTCGAAGGCTCCCCCAACGGGGCCGAGATCGCCCAGGCGATCGGCGCCGGCTTGGCCAAATCGGCCTTGGCGATGACGCTTGACGGCACGCTTTGCGACCTCTCGACCCCAATCACCCGCGACGCCAAGGTGGCGATCGTCACCGCCAAGAGCGTCGAGGCGCTCGAGCTCATGCGCCACGACGCCGCCCACGTCATGGCCCAGGCGGTGCAGGAGCTGTATCCCGGCACCCAAGTCACCATCGGCCCGGCGATCGAAAACGGCTTCTATTACGATTTCGCCCGCGATACCCCCTTCACGCTCGACGATCTGCCCAAGATCGAGGCCCGCATGAAAGAGATCGTGGCCCGCGATCTGCCGATCGTGCGCGAGGAATGGCCGCGCGCCAAGGCGATCGAGCATTTCAAGAAGATCGGCGAGTTCTACAAGGCCGAGCTGATCGGGGCCATTCCGGCCGGCGAGGTGGTCACCATCTACCGCCAGGGCGATTGGCTCGATCTGTGCCGGGGGCCGCATCTGCCCTCGACGGGCAAGCTCGGCACCGCCTTCAAATTGATGAAGGTGGCCGGCGCCTATTGGCGGGGCGATTCCAAGAACGCCATGCTGTCGCGCATCTACGGCACCGCCTGGGCCAACGAGAAGGATCTGGCCGCCTACCTCACCATGCTCGAAGAGGCCGAGAAGCGCGACCACCGCCGGCTCGGCCGCGAGATGGATCTCTTTCACTTCCAGGAAGAGGCGCCGGGCGCCGCCTTTTGGCATCCCAAGGGCTGGACGGTCTTCCGCACCCTGGTCGACTACATGCGCCGGCGCCAGGAAGCGGCCGGCTATGTCGAGATCAACACCCCCGAGGTGATGGACCGCGCGCTCTGGGTGACCAGCGGCCATTGGGACACCTTCCGCGAAAACATGTTCTTCACCCAGACCGAGGACGAGCGCGTCTTCGCCATCAAGCCGATGAACTGCCCGGGCGGCATCCAGGTCTTCAAGCAGGGCATCAAGAGCTACCGCGACCTGCCGCTGCGCATGGCCGAATTCGGCAAGGTGCATCGCTACGAGCCGTCGGGCGCGCTGCACGGGCTGATGCGGGTGCGCGCCTTCACCCAGGACGACGCCCACATCTTCTGCACGCTCGACGAGATGGAGGCCGAGTGCCGCCAGGTGGTCGAACTCATCCTCGACATCTACAAGGATTTCGGCTTCGACAGCGTGCGGATCAAATTCTCCGACCGGCCGGCCAAGCGGATCGGCGACGACGCCACCTGGGACAAGCTGGAAGCGGCGCTCAAGGGCGCGCTCGACCATATGGGCCATCCCTACACGCTCAATCCGGGCGAGGGCGCCTTTTACGGCCCCAAGCTCGAATTCGTGCTGCGCGACGCCATCGGCCGCGATTGGCAATGCGGCACCCTTCAGGTCGACATGAACCTGACCGAGCGCTTCGACGTCAATTACGTCGCCCCCGACGGCGCCAAGCACCGGCCGGTGATGCTGCACCGGGCGCTGTTCGGTTCGCTCGAACGCTTCACCGGCATCCTGATCGAGCATTACGCCGGCCGCCTGCCCGCCTGGCTGGCGCCGGTGCAGGCCGTGGTGGCGACGATTACCCAAGAGGGCGACGATTTCGCCCGCGAGGTCGAGACGGCCCTGCGCCGGGCGGGTCTTCGGGTCGAAGCGGATCGGCGCAACGAGAAGATCGATCTCAAGGTGCGCGAACATTCGCTGAAAAAGGTTCCCGCAATCCTGGTGGTGGGCAAGCGCGAGGCGGAAAACCGCACCGTCGCCCTACGAAGGCTGGGGGGCGCCAAGCAAGAAATTCTTGCGCTCGATCAAGCGATCGCTACACTGGCCCGGGAAGCGTTGCCCCCCGACCGGGTGGGCACGCCCTAGCGTGGGGCGGCGCGCGGACCCTTTAGGGTCGTTTGGCGCGCCGCTTGTGTCTTTCTCAATCCAGGGAGGTTTTTGATAGTCAAGCCGCCAACGCCGACGCCGCCCAATCGCGAGGGCCCGCGCGTCAACGACGAGATCGAGGCGCGATCCATCCGCCTCATCGACGAACATGGGACGATGATCGGGGTCGTCCCCACCCGTGACGGACTGGTCCGCGCTGAGGAAGCCGGCCTCGACCTGGTCGAGGTGTCGCCGGGCGCCGAGCCGCCTGTGTGCAAAATTCTCGATTACGGCAAGTTCAAGTACGAGGCTCAGAAGAAAAAGAACGAGGCTCGGAAAAAACAGAAGGTCATCGAGATCAAGGAAATCAAGCTCCGTCCCAACATCGACGAGAACGACTACCAGGTGAAGATGCGCTCGATGCGCAAGTTCCTGGACGAAGGCGACAAGGTCAAGGTGACGTTGCGCTTTCGCGGCCGCGAATTGGCCCATCTCGACATCGGCGCCAAGGTGCTGGAACGGGTGAAGGAAGAGCTGGATCCGGTGAGCAAGGTCGAGCAATTCCCCAAGATGGAAGGCCGCCAGATGGTGATGGTGATCGCACCGCGCTGAGAGGCCGCTTCGCCAAACTTCGCTATCCCGGCCGCCGGTCGCCCCGGCGGCCGGTGGCGTTTGGGAGAGGCGCTTTCCGTGCCCGGTCCGAATGTCTTAGGATGCCCCGAACCACCTTCTCGGAAACCAATGTCGGACGACCCCCTTCCTTCCACCTTCCAGGGCCGGGCGCTCGAAGCCGCCGATTGGGCCCGGGCCGCCGGCTACGCCTGTCGCGGCGTCGATCTTTCCGACCGCTTCCCGCCGGCGCTTGCCCAAGCCGCCCTGCCCTATGTCTGGAACCGGGTGCGCCAGGACGCCCAGGCGCGGGCCGCCCGCGGCTTTGCGGTGGCCTGCGCCAAGCCCGCCTATCTCGTGGTCGAGAACGGGCCGGTGCTCACCCAGCATCTGTTCTCGATCGCCGACGATCTCAACACCGAGGAAATCGAATGGCTGCCGGTCAGCACCGGCGCCGGCAGCGGATTCGACGGTCGGGTGCGCGCGGTCTGGGACCTGGCCGATCAGCGCTTTCCCTTCGATCGCGGCCTGCTCGATCTTCCCGTCACTCCGGTCGCGGCGCCGCATCTCTATTTGCGCAATCACGTCAATTTCGGCCATTTCGTCCTCGATTTCCTGGCCTCGCTGTTCACCGCCGAACATCTCTTTCCCGATCTGGCCCGGCTGCCGATCGCGCTCAACCTTCGCCTCGACGAACATCGAACCTTGCTCAATGCCTTCGGCATTCCCGATGAGCGCCTTAACCTGTTCCAGCCGCCCCCAGATCAACGAGCGCTTTTTCGCTTCGACGAACTTCACGTCCCTTCAAGCGGGCGCGGCCCGCTGGGTTGTGCCCTGATCGCCGAGCGCGCCGCCCGGGCCGTTCCGGCCGAGCCGGGCCATCGCCGCCTGTTTCTGTCGCGCCGACGCTTCATGCCCCGGCATCGAATCGCCAATCAGGACGAGGTGGAAGCGCTCCTGCGCGAGCGCGGCTTCGAAGCGCTGCTGCCGGAAACGCTCGATCCGCTCGATCTGCTGACCCAGGTCCGCCAGGCCGAGATGGTGGCGCTGCCTTTCGGCGCCGGACTTGGCAATCTGGCGATGACCCAACCCCACTGCGCGATCATCCTGATGGTGCCCGAATTCTTCGCCGCCGACCGTTACGACAGCGCGCTGTTGAGCGGCCAGCGCCGCTTCCTGCTGCCTTTCTTCGATCGGCTGTGGTTCGTGGCCGGCCAGCCGGCCCCGGGCGTGCCGCCGCCGATTGGCGCCGACGGCCGGCTTTCTTGGAATCTCGGCACGCTCAACGAACCTTATCTCTACAATCTGGGCGCGCTCGATCTGGCGATCCTGAAAGCCGAGAAGGCTTTAAGGACGTCGGCGGCCAAGACCGACCTCTGAGGCGAGCGCTTGGAAATTTCGGAAGTTGTTCGGCGCCATCGAAGCGGGCGGAAACTCAATGCCCAATCGCAGAGATCGCTCCCGAAACTCCTTGCGCCGTACATGCAGTTCTTCTAAATTAATAGCTTCCATCGTCGTTTCCCTGACATCCCGTTTTGACCAGGCTTTCGCCATGCTCGGCTCCTCGGCTTCCCAGCCCTCCGCCTCGACCGATTCCATCCGCCTGATCGATTGCGACACGCTCCAACACTGGCAAGACGAGAATCGGGTGGTGCTGGTCGATGTGCGCGAGGCGACGGAATACCAGGCCGGCCATATCGCCGGCTCCACCCTGGTGCCCTTGTCGCGCTTCGATCCGGGGGCCATTCCCGCCATTCCCGCCGGCCATCATCTGGTGATCCATTGCCGCAGCGGCCATCGCTGCGGCGTGGCGGCGGCGCTCTTGCTGGCGGCCGGCTATTCCGGTCCGGTGCATCGCCTGGAAGGCGGCATTCTCGCTTGGGCGTCGCGGGGCTTGCCGATCGTCGGCGGCGGCTGAGCGGCGCCGGAAGGGGAACGGGGATGCAAATCTACCTGCCGATCGCCGAGATGAGCATCAACATCCTGGTCCTGCTCGGGCTGGGCGGCGGGGTCGGATTCCTTTCCGGCGTTTTCGGGGTCGGTGGCGGCTTTCTGATGACGCCGCTCCTGATCTTCTTGGGCGTGCCGCCGGCGGTGGCGGTGGGCACCGAAGCCAACCAGATCGTCGCCTCGTCGGTGTCGGGCGTGCTGGCGCATTGGCGGCGCGGCAATGTCGACGTCATGATGGGCCTCGTCCTTTTGGCCGGCGGCATCGTCGGCTCCACCTTCGGCGTCTGGCTGTTCAAGATTCTGCGCGGGCTGGGCCAGATCGATTTGGTGATTTCGCTCGCCTATGTGGTGGTTCTGGGCATCATCGGCTGGCTGATGCTGATCGAGAGCGTGCAGACGATACGCCAAAGCCGCCGGCCGGCCGGCGCGCCCCGGCGCAAGCTGCACCAGCACACCTGGGTGCACGGCCTGCCCTTCAAGATGCGCTTCCGCAAGTCGCGCCTTTACATCAGCGCCCTGCTGCCGCTGGCGATCGGCGTCCTGGTCGGCATCCTGGCGGCCCTGATGGGCGTCGGCGGCGGCTTCATCGTCGTGCCGGCGATGATCTATCTTCTGGGCATGCCGACCTCGGTGGTGGTGGGCACCAGCCTGTTCCAGATCATCTTCGTCACCGCCAACACCACCTTCTTGCAAGCGACGATGAACCAGACGGTCGACGTGCTGCTGGCGGTGCTCCTGCTGGTCGGAGGCGTGATCGGCGCCCAGATCGGCGCCCGGGCGGGCGCCAAACTCAAGGGCGAGCAGTTGCGCGGCCTGTTGGCGCTGATCATCCTTGGCGTCTGCACCAAGCTGCTCGTCGATCTGCTCGTTACCCCCACCGATCTCTATTCGCTGGGCGGCGGGGTCGCCCACTAATGCCGGCCGGACTGATCCTGGCGGTCCTGCTGCTCTTTCTCCGCCCCGCCTCGGCCCAGGAAGAGCCGCTGGTCGCCGACCTCTCCAAGCATCTGGTGGCGATCACCGCCGGCTTTTCCGGCACCGACGTGTTGCTGTTCGGCGCCACCGACGGGCCGGGCGATGTCATCGTGGTGGTGCGCGGCCCCGAAAAGGCGGAACTGGTGCGGAAGAAAGCGCGCACCGCCGGCATCTGGATCAACCGCGAGGAGCGGCGCTTTACCGACGCGCCGCAATTCTACCACATCGCCGCCACCCGGCCTTTGGAGGAGATGGCGGTCAAGGGCGGCGATTTCCAACGCCACCAGATCGGGCTCGCCAATCTCAAGCTTACCGCGCAAGGCGGCGAGGTGGGCGAATTCCGCGCCGCGCTCATCCGCCTGAAGCAGAATCAAGGCGTCTTTTCCGACGAAGTCGAGCCGATCAACGTCTTGGGCAACCGGCTGTTCCGAACCGAGATGCATTTTCCGGCCAACGTTCCGGTCGGCACCTATCGGGTCGAGGTCTATCTGGTGCGCGAACGCCAAGTGGTGAGCGCCCAGATGACGCCGCTCATCATCGGCAAGATCGGGCTGGGCGCCGATCTATACGACTTTGCCCATTACCAGGCCGCGCTGTACGGCATCGCCGCCATCTTGATCGCCGTTGCCGCGGGCTGGCTGGCCAGCGTCGCCTTCCGCAAGCGCTGACCTGCAACAATCTGGCAAATCACGTCTTTTTCCCTTTTATCAGCAATCCAAAATTTTGCTGTGAAATTCGAATTTTGCATGTTAGTGTTGCCAGCCTGGCCGATTGCGCAACATTGTTGCGCGATTGGACCTGCGGGGAAAAACAACGATCCAAAGGAGGGTTCGATCCATGACAGCGCTTCGGATATTGGCGGCAGCGTTGGCGGTCGCCCTGGTACCGGCAAGCGGGGCATTGGCCCAGGGCGTTAGCCCGGCCACCTTGTCCGAGGCTTGCGCCGGCTGCCACGGTTCCGACGGCACCACGCACGGCGCCGCGCCGACCATCGCCAACTTGAAGGAAGAGTATTTCGTCACCACCATGCAGGAATACAAGTCGGGCAAACGCGCCGCGACGGTGATGGGCCGGATCGCCAAAGGCTATTCGGATGACGAGATCAAGGCGATGGCGAAATATTTCGACGCCAAGCCCTTTGGTCGCAACCCGCAGAAGTTCGACGACGCCAAGGCGAAGACCGGCGCCGGCCTGCATAAGAAATACTGCGACTCCTGCCACGAGGAGAACGGCCGCAAATCGGACGGTATCGGCGTTCTGGCCGGCCAGGCCGCCGGCTATCTCGCCTACTCGATGGCCGACTTCAAGTCGGGCAAGCGCGAGATGGAAAAGCGCAAGAAGCAGAAGGTCGATGCCCTCTTCGAGGAGCAGGGTCCGGCCGGCGTGGACGCCCTCGTCCACTATTACGCCAGCCAGAAGTGATCGGGGAGGACCAAGACATGTTTCGCACCAATCGTCGCGATTTTCTCAAGGTGTCGGGCGCCGCTTTGGCCGCCGGCACCGTCATCGGCATGCCGCACGTCGCCAAGGCGGCGGGTGGCAAAGTTGTGGTGGTGGGCGGCGGCCCGGCCGGCGCCACGGCGGCCCGTTATCTCAAGCGCGCCGACGCCACGCTCGACGTCACCCTGATCGAGGCCAACGACAGCTACCACACCTGCTTCATGAGCAACGAGGCGATCGGCGGCGAGCGCACCGTCGAATCGCTCAAGGTGGGCTTTGACGGCCTGAAGAAGGCCGGCATCAAGGTCGTCAAGGACATGGTCACCGGCATCGACGGCGCCGGCAAGAAGGTCACCACCCAGGGCGGCCAGACCTTCGCCTACGACCGCTGCATCATGGCGCCCGGCATCGACTTCAATTACGGCTCGATCGATGGCTATTCGGCCCAGGCGGCCGAGACCATCCCGCACGCCTGGAAGGCCGGCCCGCAGACCACGCTCTTGCGCAAGCAGTTGGAAGCCATGCCGGACGGCGGCGTGGTGCTGATGGCCGCACCGCCCAATCCCTACCGCTGCCCGCCCGGTCCCTACGAGCGCGCCAGCATGATCGCCCACTATCTGAAGGCCAAGAAACCGAAGTCGAAGATCATCATCCTCGACCCCAAGGACGCCTTCTCCAAGCAGGGCCTGTTCATCAAGGCCTGGACCGAGCTTTACGGTTACGGCACCCCCAACGCCCTGATCGAATGGGTGCCCGGCGCCAAGAACGGCAAGATGACCAAAGTCGACGTCAAGGGCATGCAGCTCGAAGGCGATTTCGACAAGCACAAGGGCGCTGTCATCAACATCATCCCGGCGCAGAAGGCGGGACCGATCGCCTTTGCCGCCGGTCTGGTCGAGGGCGCCTGGTGCCCGGTCAACCTCAAGACCTTCGAATCGACCAAGGTGGCGGGCGTGCATGTCATCGGCGACGCCACCTTGAACGTGGCGCCGATGCCGAAGTCGGGCTACATCGCCAATTCGCAGGCCAAGGTGGCGGCGGCGGCAGTGGTGGCTTTGCTCTCGGGCAAAGAGCCCGGCGATCCCGCCTTCATCAACACCTGCTACTCGGTGGCTGGCAAGGACTACGCCTTCTCGGTGGCCGGCGTCTATCGCTTCAACGCCGCCGAGAACAAGATCATTGAGGTTCAGGGCTCGGGCGGCCTGTCGCCCATCGACGCCTCGGCCGAGGACAAGAAACGCGAACTGGCTTACGCGCATAGCTGGTACGCCAACATCGTCAAGGATAGCTGGGGCTGATCGGTCCCGTGATCCAAACTTGAACGACGCCGGACCTCCCGCCTCCCTATTGGGGGCGGGAGCAACCGGAGCGATCATCCCACCACGAACAAGGCCAGGGGCGGCCAAACGGGAGCCTTCGCGCCGTGCTGATGCGATTCTGGAAGTGGTTTACGAAACCGTCGACCCGCTGGGGTTGGGGCCCGATCGCCATCTTGGGCGCACTGTCGCTGCTGATCGCCTACAACGGCTTCCTCGGCTTTTCCGCCGGCACCAGTTCGATCGAGTTCTGCATCTCCTGTCACGAAATGAAAATTCCCTACGAGGAATACAAGAAGTCGCTGCATTACAAGAACCGCGCCGGGGTCAAGGTCGAATGCGCCGATTGCCACGTGCCGCGCTCCTTCCTCCCCAATCTGGCGGCCAAGATCTACGCGGCCAAGGATGTGGTCGGCCATTTCCTGGGCACGCTCGACACGCCCGAGAAATTCAAGGCCGAGCGGCTGGCGATGGCCAAGCGGGTCTGGGCCAGCATGCAGACCTCGGGCTCCCGCGAATGCCGCAACTGTCATGACTACAGCGCGATGAACATCGAGGAGCAGGGTCGGCGCGCCAAGCGCAAACATCCCGAAGGGATCGACCAAAAGAAAACCTGCATGGATTGCCACAAGGCGGTGGTCCACGAAATGCCCGATGGCGTGGAAAACGAGGAAGGCGACAAGAAGTCTTCCTAAGTGTTGATCGATCCATCCGAACCGGTCAGCGGCGGCGCCTCCGCCACCCGCCAATCCTTGCCGTTTACGTCGGCGATTAGCGATATTTTACTTAAGGTTATTTAGCAAAAATCAAGGCAGTCGCGCGATATAATACCCTATTTTGTTTGCCGGATTGAAAAACTCGGTTATGATGCGAACATTGTTTTTTTCGACGCGGACGGCGCAACAAGACGCCGGCATGCGGGGGTATTGGAAGACAGGGGCATGCGCTCGGGTTCGGAAGCGGTCGAGATTCTATTGGTCGAAGACAATCCAGGCGATGCGCGCTTGGCGGTCGAGGCCCTCAAGGAAGGTGGTGGCAACCGGTGCCGGCTTCACGTCGTCCAGGACGGCGTCGAGGCGATGAGCTTCCTGCGCCGCCAAGGCGACCATGGCAAGGCGCCGCGACCCCATCTGGTGCTGCTCGATCTCAATTTGCCGCGCATGGACGGGCGCGAGGTGCTGGCCGAGGTCAAGGCCGATCCCGATCTCAAGCGCATTCCGATCGTCGTCCTCACCACCTCGCAGGCCGAGCAAGACGTGGTGAGCTGCTACGAGCTGAACGCCAATTGCTTCATCACCAAGCCGGTCGATCTCGACCAGTTCATCGCCGTGGTCCGCACCATCGAAGGCTTCTGGTGCCAAACGGTCAAGCTGCCGCCGCGCTGATTCGATCCCATGAAACTGCTGCGCCACGGCCCCAAAGGATTCGAGAAGCCGGGGCTGCTTGATCGCGCCGGCGTCGCGCGCGATCTTTCCGCCCATCTTGCCGATCTCGATCCCGCCTCTCTGGCGCCCGTGGCGCTGGCGCGTTTGCGGGCCCTTGATCCCACCACCCTTCCCGCCCTCGATCCCGATGTCCGGCTGGGCGTTCCGGTCGCCGGCATTCGCGATTTCTTTGCCATCGGCCTCAATTACCGCGACCACGCCGCCGAGGCCAAGATGGCGCTGCCCGCCGAACCGGTGCTGTTCAGCAAGGCCACCGGCTCGCTGGCCGGTGCGTGCGATCCGCTCGTTCTGCCGCCCGGCTCGGTGAAGACCGATTGGGAAGTCGAGTTGGCGGTGGTCATCGGCACCGAGGCCCGTTTCGTCGCCGAGGAGCGGGCGCTGTCCCATGTCGCCGGCTACATGGTGTGCAACGATTTATCCGAACGCGCCTATCAGCTCGAGCAAGGCGGGCAGTGGATCAAGGGCAAATCCTTCGACGGCTTCGGACCGCTCGGCCCCTGGCTGGTGACGTCCGACGAGGTTCCCGATCCGCAAGCCCTGACGCTGTGGCTCGAGGTGAACGGCACCCGCATGCAGCAGGGTCGCACCGCCGACATGGTGTTCGGGGTCGCCCAATTGATCGCCTATCTCAGTCGTTTTCTGACGTTGAAGCCCGGCGACGTCATCACCACCGGCACCCCGGCCGGAGTCGGCATGGGACGCGGCGTGTTCCTAAAGCCGGGCGACGTGATGCGCCTTGGCGTCGAGGGGCTGGGCGAGCAGCGCCAAGAGGTCCGGGCTAGCCGATCCGTCTGAGCAGATCGATCAGGGTGCGCTGCTCGGCTTCGCTGAGGACCGCCAAGGTTTCGACGTTGCTGGCTTCGGCCATCGGCACCAGACGTTCGATCAGCTCGGCGCCCACCGGCGTAAGCGAGAGCAGCACGAGTCGCTTGTCGGCCGGATCGGGATTGGCGTCGATCAAATGGCGCGCCTTCAGGCGGCGGACCACGCCGTGCGCGGTCGGCGGGTCCATGGCGGCCAGACGGCCCAGTTCGTTCTGCGACACCTGGCCCCGCTCGCGCAACCGCACCAAAACGGAAAACTGCATGGGCGTCAAATCGTGCTCGCCGATCCGGCGCATCAGGTTGCCCGAGGCCCGCTGATAGGCCTTGCGCAAGAGAAAGCCGGCAATGTCGTCGAGACGGTAGGCTCCCGCCGATTCGGTCGATTTCCGTTTCATTGCGGCCCATGGCCCCCTGGTCGTTTCCCCGGTTGTCCGGCCAATGTGCGCGATCGGCCCATAATTGTCCATGGCTCTTGCGCCGGCGACTGGATAGTCTGGCCCGGAAAGGATCGCCATGCCCGCCAACGCCGCCCTCTATTACACCCGGGTCGATTTCGACAATCGCGGCGCCGACCAGCCCAAGGGCCGCCTGTCGGCGAATGAAGGTTTTCTCGAAGCCTTCCTCGCCCATGCCGGGGTCGAGGAGTTCGCCTGTCTGGCGCCCAGCCGGGCCGACGCCCAGCATTTTGCCGACCGGGTCTTGAAGGCCATCGGCAAGTCCCGCACCGCCTGGATCGGCCCCACCGCGCACGAGCCCTTGGGCAAGATCGGCACCCTGTTTTACATGTCGCCCGGCCTGGCGCCCTGGGCCTGGCGGCGACGGCGCTACCATCCCCGGGCCTACAGCCTGGTCGGCATCACCTACACCATTTCCTCGCCGGTGGTGCTGGACGCCCTGGCGGCGATGCCGGCGGCGCCCCTCGAACCCTGGGACGCGCTGGTCTGCATTTCCGAGGACGGCATGAAGGCGGCGCAGACGGTGCTGAGCGCCCAGGCCGATTATCTTAGGGAACGGCTGGGAGCCACGAGGCCGAGCCTTCCCCAATTGCCGGTGATTCCCTTCGGCGTCGACGCCCAGGCGCTGGCGGCGCTCCGCCTGCGGCGCCAGCGGGCGCGCGCCCGCTTCGACCTCGCTGAGGGCGAGATCGCCGTGCTGGCGCTGGGGCGCCTCACCCCCTTCGACAAGGCCAATCCCCTGCCCCTGTTCCTGGCGGTCGAAGAAGCGGCCAAGAAAACCTCCAAGCCCTTGCGCCTGATTCTGGTCGGCCGCGCCCCCGACGCGAAGACGCACCAAGCCTTTGCCCAGGCGGCGGCGACGATCGCACCCTCGGCCCGTCCCGGCCTGTTCGACGGCCAGGCCGAGGGCATGATCGAGGAGGCTTGGGCAGCGGCCGATATCTTCCTTTCCCTGCCTGACAATCACCAGGAAACGCTGGGCCTGACGCCGATCGAGGCCATGGCAGCGGGGATTCCGGTGGTGGGCGCCGATTGGGACGGCTACCGCATGTCGGTCCGCCCCGGCATCGACGGCTTTCTGGTGCCGGTGCGCGCCGCGATGCCCGGCTCGGGCGGCGATCTGGCGGTCCGCCTGGAAGCCGGGATCGACAACGTCTTTCAATCGCTGGGCCAGGCCAGCCAGTTCGTCGCCGTCGATGTCGCGGCCGCCGCCGAGGCGCTGGTCCGCCTGGCCGACGATGCCGAACTGCGCGCCCGCCTGGGCCAAGCCGGACAGGCCCGCGCCAAGGCCGAGTTCGATTGGCCGCGCATCGTTGCCGCCCACCAGAAGCTCTGGGAGGCGCTGGCCGAAATTCGCCGGGCGGCAACGCCCGGGCCGGCCATCGACCCCGCCAACGTCCATCCCGCCCGCCCGGACCCCTTCCGCATGTTCGCCAGCTATCCGACCGAGACGCTGGCGCCCGCCATGCGCATCGCGCCCGGGCCCGCCTTCGCGCCCGAGCGGCGCCGCCTGATCTTGGAATCGCCCCTGGCCACCTTCATCGATCCGGCCCTCCTGCCGACGCCCGAGGAAACGGCGCGCGCCCTGGCCGCCATCGCCCAGGCTGGCGCCACCAGCCTCGGCGACGTGGCGGCGCTGTTCGAACCGTCGCGCCGTGCCTTGCTGGCGCGCGGCTTGCTTCGGCTGGCGAAATTCGGCGTTCTGCGAATCGAATCCGCCCTATGAGTCCGGACGAAATTTTGGCGCGCTTGCTTTATCGCGATCCGCTGATGCTGATCCTCGACAAGCCGGCCGGGCTGCCGGTCCATGCCGGCCCCAAGGGCGGCCCCAATCTCGAACAGTTTCTCGATCCGCTTCGCTTTGGCCTACCCGACCGGCCGAGTCTGGCGCATCGACTCGACCGCGACACCTCGGGCTGCTTGGTCTTGGGCCGCCATCGCAAGGCGCTGAAGAAGCTGGGCCGGCTGTTCGAGCAGGGCCGCGTCGAGAAGGTCTATTGGGCGGTGGTCGAAGGGCGCCCGCCCACCCCCGAGGGGGTGATCGATCAACCCCTGGCCAAGCTGACGCCCAAAAGCGGCTGGAAGATGGTGGTCGATCCCCAGAACGGCCAGAAGGCGCTCACCGAATACCGCGTGCTCGGCCTGGGCGATGGGCTTTGCTGGCTGGAACTGCGCCCGCGCACCGGCCGCACCCACCAGATTCGCGTCCATTGTCAGCATCTGGGCTGCCCGGTGCTGGGCGATCCGGTTTATGGCCGCACCCTGCCGCCCGACCAGCCCTTGCATCTGCACGCCCGCGCCATTCGCCTGCCGCTTTATCCCTCGCGCGAGCCGATCGAAGCGGTGGCGCCGGTGCCCACCCACATGCGCCAAGCGCTACTCGTCTGCGGCTGCCGGGAAACCTAGATGATTTTTTCGTCGGGCTCGAACAGACCCTTGGGGTCCTCGATCTCGACCACCCACAGGTCGGGATCGCGATCGAGCGCCCGGCCGATATAGGCATCGGCCTGATCTTCGCCGACCGCCGCCGGCCCGGTGCCGGCCATCCAGGCGGGCTCGCCGTCGCGGGTCCGGGTCTGGGCGAGAACCCGTACGCCGGCGCCCATCCGGTTGTGCTTGAGCAGGACGGCGCCGCCATCCGAATCGCCCCGACGGACCACCGCCACCGCCAGCCCCATCCCGTCCAAACGCCGGATCAGGGCCGAAACCCAAATTGCCGATTTCAGGCGCATTTCCGCATTTCACCCTCTTTCAGCTTGACCAATATCATCTTATGATAACAATCCGTAGAAAAAGCAGAGGACAGGGCGGCCCAGGGCCACCCGGCGCGGGAGCGGGAGGGTATGATCAACACGATCGATGCGGCGGCCAAGCAATCGGTGCAAATCGTTCTGGTCGATCCGGACGTGCAGCTTCGCAACAATCTGCGCCAAGCTTTGTCGAGCGCCGGCTTCCGCACGGTCGCCGACTACAATCACATCAAAAAATTCCAAGACGATCTGGACAAGATCTTTCCCGATCTTCTCCTGATCGACGCCCACATGCCCGAGGGCGACACTTGCCAGATGATCCGCGAAATGCGGATGAACCGTCTGGGCAAGAACCCCTTCCTGTCGGTGATCCTCACCGTCTGGCAGACCAAGATCGACGACATCGAGAAGCTGGTGAGCAGCGGCGCCGATCACATCCTGATCAAGCCGATCGCGCCCCAAGCAATCTTCGAGCGTATGGAAGCGCTGATGGAGCGCCGCCGACCCTTCGTCGCCACCAGCACCTATGTCGGCCCCGACCGGCGCAAGGGCGACCGCGAGGGCGTCGATCCGATTCCCACCTTCCACGTCCCCAACACGCTGAAGATCAAGGCGACGAACCGCAAGGTCGATGTCGATTCGCTCCAGCGCGCCATCGACCAGACCTTGAACAAGATGAACGACGAGATGATCCTCAGGCTGGCTTTCCAGATCGCCTTCCAGGTCAAACGGCTTCTGGTGGCGCTGGGCAAGGCCGACATCGAGGGCGAGGGCGATCAGGCGTTGCGCGACCTCAAATGGGCGCTGATGGAGTTGAACCACCGTCTGGCCGCGACCGCCTATCAGCAGATCGCCGAGCTGTGCAACAAGCTCAACACCGTGGTCGAGGGCGTCATCCGCGCCATGCCCAATCCCTCGGAGCGCGACCGCCAACTCATGGTCAAGCTGGCCGAGGCGATCAATCTGGGCCTGAAGAGCAACCAGAACCCGGCCGAGCTGGCCTCGAAGGTGGTCAAGGCCATGCAATCCTACGAATCGAAGAAGGCCCGCAAGGTTGCCGCCAAACCGGTCTCGACGCGCTGACCGCGTCGATGGCCGATCTCGATCCCCGCCTGGCAGCCGATACCGAGGCGATCGCCCAATGGCCGCTGTCGCGCGTGCTGCTGATGAAGGACGCCGCCTATCCCTGGCTGATCCTGGTGCCCGACCGTCCCAACCTCGTCGAACTGTTCGACCTTGAACCGACCGACCGCGCCCGCTTGACCGAGGAAATTGCCCGAGCCGCCCAAACCCTGAAGCGCCTCACCGGCGCCGATAAGATCAATGTCGGGGCGCTCGGCAATGTGGTGGCGCAGTTGCACATCCATGTGGTGGCGCGCTTTCGAGGCGATCCGGCCTGGCCGGGTCCGGTCTGGGGCAAGGCGCCGCCCGTCGCCTACCCGCCCGAGGTCTTGGCCAAGCGTCTGGCGCAATGGCGCGAGGCTTTGGCGTGATCCGCGCCACCCTCGTTGCCCTGGCCGGCCTGCTGATCGCTGGCCTCGGCCAGGCGCAGGATCTGCCAGGCGAGGATGCGCCGCTGGCGCTCGATCAGCGTTTCGCGCCCGCCCATTACGGCTATTCGATCCGCTATCCCGGCCTGTGGCAGCCCGTCGAGCCGGTGCGCTTCTCGGTGGTGTTCGGCGGCCCGCCCGGCACGCCCGCCTTCCACACCACGGTGGCGATCCAGAACGTTCGGGTGGCGCGCTCCGACGACATGGCGGCCGAAGCCGCCCAGGAACTGGCGGCCTATGAAGGGCGGATGCGCGACGACACGGTCGAGCTGACCATTCAGACCCGCAAGCCCTTCATCAAGCGCCAAGGCGAGGCCAAGCCGATCATCGGCTACCAGATGGTGGCCGATTTCGTGCGCAAGGGCGAAGGCTTCCGCCAATGGGTGGTGATCCTGCCGCGCGCCAAAGCGCCGATCCTCCATGTCTGGAGCTACACGGCGCCCGTCGAGCAATTCGCCGGAACCCTGCCGACGGCGCGGGCGATGCTCGATTCCTGGACCCTCGATGCCGATTCGAGCGACTAGCGCCCCCGCGAAAATATGATTAGCCTCGATCCGGCTCGACAAGGGGGAGGCGTCTCGATGTCCAAGACCAATCCGGCCCGCAAGGTCTTCCTCGCCCTGCCGACCGGAACCGTCCTTGAGGAGTAAGAGCATGGCTTCGCTGCTGCAACGTTTGGCGCAAGGCGACATCCTGATTTCCGACGGCGCCATGGGCACCTTCCTGCACGCCCATGGGCTGGGCCCGGGCGAATGCCCGGAATCCTGGTGCCTGTCGCACCCCGATGTGGTGAAAGGCATCGCCCAAGCCTATGTCGACGCCGGCGCCGACATGGTCGAGACCAATTCCTTCGGCGCCAGCCCGATCAAGCTTGCCGCCTACGGCCTTGCCGAGCAGACGCGCGCCATCAACCGGGCCGCCGCCAGCCTCGCCAAGCAGGCGATCGGCGGCCGGGGCTATGTCGCCGCCTCGGTCGGCCCCACCGGTCATATCGCCGAGGACGAGGGCGGCGACACCGACCCGGCCGCTTTTTACGCCGCCTTCAAGGAGCAGACTCTGGCCCTGGCGGAAGGCGGCGCCGACGCCATCTGCATCGAGACCATGGCCTCGCTGATCGAAGCAGGCCAGGCGGTGCGCGCCGTCAAGGAGAACACCCAGCTTCCGGTGCTTTGCACCTTCACCTTCGAGCTGGGCCCCAGGGGCTTTCACACCATGATGGGCGTCACCCCGGAACAGGCGGCCATCGAGATGATCGCCGCCGGCGCCGATGTCGTCGGCACCAATTGCGGCAACGGCATCGCCAACATGATCGCGATCGTCGGGCGGATGAAGGCGGCGGTGCCCAACCGGCCGATCCTGGTGCACGCCAACGCCGGCATGCCGACGGTCGAGAACGGCAAGACGGTGTTCAAGGAAAGCCCGGACTATATGGCGTCGCATACCGCGGAGCTGGTCAAGGCGGGGGCGAACATCATCGGCGGCTGCTGCGGCACCACGCCCGAGCATATCCAGGCCATGGCGCGGGCGGTTCGCGGATCGGGAAAATTGGGGTGACGCGCGGCCAAATCCGCCGGCCGCCCGGACGCGCCTACTCGATCCGCCCCAAGATTCGGGCCAGCAGCAGGTAGAGCTTGCCCACCTCGGCGCTGGTGAAGGTGGCGGTAAGCACGTCGGCGCGGTCCGAGGTCTTGGCGCGGGCCAACAGGCTTTCGAATTCGTTGACGTAGCGGACCACGTAATCGCGGAATTGCGAATCTTGGGCGACCCGCTCGCGCACCGCGTTGATCTGGCCCTTGTCGAGCCATTTAAGCAGCCGGCGCAGGAAGATCGCCTGATCGCCCTTCTGGAAGCGCCGCCAGGTGTCGTCATCGATTGCCGGCTGGTGCAGCCTGGCGATATCGACCGCCAAGGCCTGCAGACGCTCGACCACGAAGGCGGCGCCCTGCAGGAAGCTTTCCACCCCCACTTCGGCCCGCATCTGCTTGAGCGCCGAGGCCTGGGCGGCGGCGGCGTCCGAGGTGCGGATCAGGTCTTCGACCTGACGCTCGAACACCCGGCCCAGCTCCTCGGCCTTGGCGGCGACGCGGTCGCCGGTTGAGAACAGCTCGCCCGATTGGCTCTTCAGCTTGTCGTAGACCTCTTGGACTTCCTGCACGGTGCGCTGGGCCGCCTCGCCCAGATCGCCCGACTGGCGGCGGAAGCCCTCGCCGGCGGCGCGCACATGCGCCGACACCCGCTCGGACGAACCGACCAGTTCGCGCATGCTTTGGCGCAGCATGTCGTTGACCGCCGAGACGTTGGCCGAGGTCCGCCCGGCGCTCTCCGCGAAATCCTGGGTAATCTGGCGCAAGACGTCGGTGACGCTGCGCGCCTGCATGTGCGCGTGATCCGAGGCCTGGGCGATGTCGTCCGACTGGCGCTTGAGGGCGTCGGAATAGGCCTTGAGCAAGGCCTGGGCGTTCGACGACACCCGGCCCAGCGCATCGACCTGCCCCTCCATGGTCTGGGCGCCGTCCTTGATGTGTTGTTCGGCCTGATCGGCCACCAGGGCCAGACCCTCGCCCTGTTTGCGGATCGACTCGCCGACGCTTTGCAGGCGGGCGGCGGCGTGGTCGGACAATTCCGCCAATTGCTGGGTGCGCCGCTCCAGGGATTCGCCCACCACGTTGGTGCGGCTGGCCGCCTGCTCGGCCGCCTCGACCATATCCGAGGCGCGCTGGCGCAGCCCCTCGCCCAGCGATTCAAGATCGAAGGTGACGCGGCTCGAGGTGGCGGTAAGTTCGCTGGTGGCGTTGCGCAGGATTTCGCCGATCGCCTTGATGCGCGCCATCGCCTGGTCCGAGGTGGCGGTGAGATGGCGGGCCTGCTGGGTGAGCGAGGATTCGGATAGCCGTGTCTGCGCCGTCACCATGTTGGCGATGTCGGTCAGTTCGTCGGACTGCTTGCGCAGGGTCATGCGGATCTGTTCGGCGGTCTGCGCCGCCTGATCGGCGCCCTTCAGCAGCTCCTCGGTGTGCGCCTTCATCGCCTGGGCGACCTCGCGGGTGCGGGCGCCCATCTGGTCGTTGGCGTTGCCAAGATCGCGGTTGTGGCCCTGGAAAGCCTCGCTGGCGGCCAGAAGGCCGGCGACCGAGCGATCGGTGCCCTCGGCCAGATCCTTGGCCCGGGCGCTCAACAGCTCGCCCACCTCGC
Source organism: Rhodospirillales bacterium (assembly GCA_016214125.1). Classification (GTDB taxonomy): domain Bacteria; phylum Pseudomonadota; class Alphaproteobacteria; order Rhodospirillales; family WMHbin7; genus JACRPC01. The sequence goes on from JACRPC010000011.1 coordinate 74,688, forward strand.
CGATGCGTTTGGCGGCCATGTCGCTGGCCTCGACCAATTCCTTGCGGTTCTTGGCAAAGGACTCCTCGATGATCCGGAAGCGCTCCATCGCCTGGTCGGAGGCCGAAACCAATTCGCGCGACTGTACGGTCACCGCTTCCTCGATGATCTTCACCCGCGACATCACCCGGCCGGAAACCTGCTCGATAGTGTTGACCTGCTGGGCCAGCATGCCGTCGATGCGCTCGGCCATTTCGGCCAGACGGGCGGCAACCCGGTCGAGATCGGCGCTACGATCCTTTAACCGGCCGTCGACGGTGGCCGACTGGCTGTCCAGCCGTCCGGCCATGGTCTCGAAGCGCTCGGCCGCCGATTGGGTGCCGGCCAAGAGCTTGACGGCGTGCTGGTCGATCAGGCGGGCCGCCTCGTTGGCCCGCGCCAGCGTGGTTTCCGAGGCGCTGGTCATCGATTCCTGCTGGCGGCGCATCAGATCGGCCATGGTCTCGGTCCGGCTGGCCACCTCCTGGCTGGTTTTGTCGAGCGTCTCGGCCATGGCGCGCATCAGCGTTTCGCTGTCGCGCGAGCGGGTCTGGGCGGCGGCCGACACCTGATCGACCTCGGCCACTTGGCGCCTAAGCGCGATTTCGGCCTCGCGGGCGCGGCTCGAGGCGGCCTCGGCGGCGCTGGCCAGTTCGCGCACATGCTCGCCCAACAGCTTGACCGCCGAACCGGCGCGGTCGCCCACCGATTGGGCGGCCTTCAGCATGTCCTCGGTCTGCAGCTTGAGTTGGATGCCGACCGAAGCGGTCTCGACCGCGGCGCTCTTGCTCGCCTGCGCCAGTTCCTGGGCCTGGCGCTTCAAACTGTCGGCCACCACCTGGGCGCGCCGTTCGCCCTGCGGCGTCGGCAAGGTCAGTTGTTCGAGCTGGCGGCGGAGCGCATGGGCCTCGGCGCGGTATTCGCGCCCGCGCTCGAAATGCACCACCAACAGCCAGAGCAGCGCCACCGGCAGCAGCGCCCCGCCCGCCAGGCCGCCAAACTCGTGCGGCAACAAGGCCAGGATGTTGGACCAGCCGACGGCGGCGTCAAGATAACGCCCGATGACAGCCAGCCAACCCAGCGACAGCGCCCAGGCGCCGCCCAGCAACAAACGGCGCGGCCAGGGCGAGACCGGCGGCGGCAGATCGACATAGTCGGAAGACGACTCGTTCAAACCCGCCCGGTCGATCAGTTCGGCCGCCTGGGCGCGCTCGGCATCGAGGATGGGTTCGGGGCGCGGCGATTCTCCGGCCGGCGAAGGCGCGGCGGACAGCGTTTCGCCCGCCTTCTCGGCATCGTAGGCGATCTTGAGCGAAGCGGGGGCGTCGCCCCTTGGACGGTTACGCGATTCGTCGGCCATTTTCCCTGAACCCTGTCGGGTTAGAGCGTCCTCCGATTGGCGGATTCCGTCAATCGGAATTACGCCAAAATCACCGTCGGCCCTCGCGCCACCACGCCCACATCAGCAGGCCCAACGCCAAGACCAAGGCCGCCCAGCCGGGCAAAATCGGCTTTTGCGCCAAGCCGCTGGCTTGGGCCTCGCCGGGCGCGCGGAGCGCCATCCAGCCCGGACCGGCCGCCTTGTCGCCTGGCGTGCGGCGCACCAGTTCGGGAACGCCTCCTTCGGCCAGCCGGAAAAGCCCGCCGCCCGAGGCCTGGACCAGGGGCATCAGCCTGGCCTCGCTGGCCATCGGATCGGCCAATTCCAGGGGATCGACCACGCCCGCTGCCACCACGGCGGCACGCAAGCCGTCGCCCACCCGCCAGAGGCCGGTTTCCGGGGTGGGCAGCGAGCCCACCGCCTTGCCGTCGCCCTGATCCTGAAGCGTCAGCCGATGCTCCGCGCCATCCGGGCCGGTGACGGTGATCGGCGCCGGATTGGGATCGAGGCTTTGGCGCTCGACCACCAGCTTGCCGTCCTGGGCCTTGGCGGCGAGCGCCTCCTCCTCCAGCGCCGGTTCCTTCATCAGCCAATGCGCGATGCGGCGCATCAGCTCGGCCTGAGGGCCGCCGCCGTCGAAACCCCGACCCCACAGCCACAGGCTGTCGCTGGCCAGAAGGGCCACCCGCCCCTCGCCCATCCGCTCCAGGATCAAGAGCGGCCGGCCGCCCTCGTCGCTCATCACCGGCTGACCGCCCCTTGGCTCCAGCGCCACCATCCTCAGCCAGCGGCCCCAGCGCTCGGCCTCCAGCCCGGTCAGCACCGGATGGCGCTTGCCGGTGGCGGTGATCTGCGGCCGATAGGGCTCGCCCGAGACTAGGCCGGTCGGCCGCGCCGGCATGACATCGGCCAAGGCCGTGCGATAGAGGCTGTCGGGCCCGGCGAATTCGGCCCCCGCGGCGATCAAGAGCGCGCCGCCCTTGCGGACATGGCGGACCAGATTTTCGTAATAGGCGGCCGGCATGAAATTGCGCCGGCGGTAGCGGTCGAAGACGATGAGATCGAATTCGGCCACCCGGCGCTCAAACAATTCGCGCACCGGAAAGGCGATCAGGGCCATTTCCTTCTCGGGCGTCGGATCGAATTTTTCCGGCTCGCGCAGGATGGTGAAATGGACCAGATCGACCGCCGGGTCCGATTTCAGAAGATTGCGCCAGGCCCGTCCGCCCGGATGCGGCTCGCCCGAAATGAGCAGCACCTTCAAGCGATCGCGCACGCCGTTGATGGTCGCGGCCAGACGGTTGTTGGCCGCCGTCAATTCGCCTTGCAGCAGCGGCGCTTCGATTTCCACCAAAACCGGACCGGCATGGCGCATCGGCACCCGCACCGGCACCACCTGGCCCACCGGCACGCGCAGGATTTCCGGCGCCCCGCCCGCCTGGCGCACCGCAAGATCGACCAGCGTACCCGGCACGGCGCCGGTCTCGTCGAGACGGATGCGGATCTGGGTCTGGGTTCCGACCAGGGCGAAGCTCGGCGCCTCGACGATCGACAGCTTGCGGTCCTTGTCGGTCTTGGCGCCGGTGAGCAGGACATGGAGCGGCGCCGCAAAGGGCGGACGCTCGGGCGCGTCCTGCACTTGTCCGTCGGTGATCAGGATCACCGCGCCCAGCCGGGCGGGGGCGATATCGGCCAGCGCCCGTTCGACGACGGCAAACAGATGGGTGCCCGATTGCCCGGCCGGCGCCGTCCCACCCTGGACGGTGCGGGTTTCCACCCCCTCCATCCGCTCCAACTTCGCTTTCAGCGCCGCCAGCGCCGCCGCGCTTTGCACCGGCCGCCCGCCCAGCTTCTGGCTGGCGCTGTCATCGACGGCGATGAGCGCGATGTCGGAAAGCGGCTTGCGTTCTTCGATCACGCTGTGCGGATCGGCCAGGAGGACGAAGAGCATCGCTACCGCCAAGGCGCGCCAACCCAGACCGGGCGCGTGCTTCCAGGCGGCCAGACCGAACAGGATCAGCGCCAACCCGGCCAGGGCGGCCATCGCCGTCCAACCGATCAGCGGGGAGAAAGCCAGCGCGTTCATCGGCGCAACCGTTCCAGAATGATCGGCAGATGCACCTGATCCGATTTGTAATTGCCGGTGAGCGCCATCATCACCAGATTGATGCCGAAGCGGAACGCCATCTCGCGCTGCATCTCGCCGCCCGGCTCGGTGGCGAAGAGCGGACGGCCGCGCGCATCCTGCGCCCAGGCCGCGACCCAATCGTTGCGGCCGGCGACGATGGTGGTGACGCCGTCGGTGCCGGCGCGCTCGCCCGCCTCGATCCAGAGCGGACCGCCGGCGTGGCGGCCGGGAAAGGAATCGAGCAGGTAATAGCTGCGCCCGAGCACATGATCGCCGGGGATCGGCCGCAAGGCCGGCAGATCGAGGGCGCGGGCGAGGGCGCCCAGGCGGGCCGCGCTTTCGCCTTCGGTCAGGGCGGTGGCGTCGCCGCTGTCGAACAGGATCAGCCCGCCCTGGGCGAGATAGCGGCCCACCTTGACCCGCACCGCCGGCGATGGCGTCGGCATCGCCGTACCGGCCGGCCAGTAGACGAGCGGAAAGAAAAGAAACGGATCGCTCTCCGGCCACAATCCGATCGGCGCCGCCAATTCCACCGTGGTGCGCCTAGCCAGCATGCGCGTCAGGCCCTCAAGGCCCAGCCGGCTGGCGGTGTCCTTGTTGGCGTCGCCGGTCAGGATGTAGGCCAGCCGGGGCTCAAGCCCGGCCATGCGCGCGAAGGCCTCGTCCTCGGCGGCACCGGCCGGCGCCAGCGCCGCCAGCAGGAACAGAGCGGTCAGCAAACCGCGCAGCCGCATCGAAAGCACCAGATCGATCATCAGCAAGAGAAGTGCCGCCACCAGGAGCGCCGGCTTGAGATCGATTTCCGCCGCCCGATCGGCTTCGGCCAAGGGCCGGCGTTGGATGGAATCGGGCAGGGCCTCGATCGCTTTCGGCGTGCCCAAGAGCGGCGCCAGATTGCGCGCCCGCCGGCTGTCCGCCGGACCGTAATAGCCCGGCGGATGTTTGGGTCCAGGCGGCAGGGCCAGAAGCTCCGGCGCCTTCAAGGGCACGGCGGCGGTGCCGGGCGGCACCAGCCGACCGAAGCCATCGAGCACCGTTTGCGGAACCAGCGCCGCCGGCTGGATTTCGGCCAAGCCGGTCCCCAAGGCCATCACGCGGCGCAACAGATCGACGAACAGGCCCGAGATCGGCAGATTCGACCAGCCGGTGTTGGCGCCCACATGCACGAGCACCAGCCAGCCCTTGCCCAGGCGCTTGGCGGTCACCAGGGGCGTGCCGTCGGCCAGACGCGCCCAGCTTTGCCGGGCGAGATCGGGGCCGGGCTCGGCCAGCACCTGGGTGGTGACGCGGACGTCGTCGGGCACCGCCAGGCCGGCGAACGGGCTTTCCGGCGCGAAGGGGGCAATCCGCGCCGGTTCGGTCCAGGAGAGGGTGCCGCCAAACGAACGTCCGCCGCCCCTCAGGCGCACCGGCACCAGGGGCGGTTCGCCGGTCTGCTCGGCCAGCCTTGGGCCGGCGAAGCGGACCAGCACGCCGCCTTCGGCGATCCAACGCTCGACCGCGCCCAGGGCGGTTTCCGGCAAGGGCTGGGAATCGCCAAGAACCATAAGTGTCAGAGGCCGCTCAAGAAGCGCCATGGCCTCGCCGGCCCGGATTTCCGCGAAGGGCGCCAGGGCGCGCTCGACGTAATAGAGTTCGCCGGTGAGCGGCTGCAACGCCTCCGAACGGTTGGCAACCGCCAGCCCGACCGGACGGCGCCGGCCACCCTCGTCGAGCAGCACTGTCGCGCCGGCGCCGGATTCGTCCTCAAGCGCCAAGGTCTGCACCCGGTTGAGGCTTTCCAAGGGCAGATCGAACCGCGTTTCGACCTTGGTGGCCGAGGGCTCGAAGCGGACTTCGGTCCGGCCCAGCACCCGCCCCTGCCCGTCCAAGGCTTTGACCGGCACCGTCTCGGCAAAGCCGCCCTGGGCACGCCGCACGTCCAAGGTAAGATCGCCGCTTTGGGCGGGGGCCAAGCGCAACAGGCGGGCCAAAGCGGGCGGATCGGGCCGATGGAGGGTGGTGGGACCCAGCGCGGCAAGGGCCCGCGCCAAATCGCCCGACCCGCCATCCTCAAGGCCGTCGGCCAGCCAGACGATTTCCGAGAACCGTTCCACCCGAATGGCGGCCAGCGCGCCAACCGCCGCTCGACGATCGCTGGGCCAGGGTTTTGGCGTCAACGCCGCCAAGGCCGCGCCCGCCGCCGACGCCGTCAGCAGTCGGGCGGTCGGCGGATTTCCATCCTCGGCTGGCGCGGTGGCGAGCAGAAGGACCGGCCGATTGCTCCGCTCCGCCCGCTTGATCCGGATGTCCGCCTGGCTCCGGACCGCATCCCAGGAGCGCGCCGCCGCCCAGCCATCGTCGATCGCCAGCAGGATCGGGCCGTCACCACCGCCCTCGGCGGGCGGATTAAGCACCGGATGGGCGAGCGCGACGATCGCCAGGGCGGCGATGACCAGACGCAGCAGCAACAACCACCAGGGCGTGCGGTGGCTGGTCCGTTTCGTGCCGACCAGATCGGCCAACAGGGCCAGGGGCGGAAAGGCCTGGCGGCGGGGTGGCGGCGGCACGACGCGCAACAGCCACCACAGGACCGGCAGGACCAGCAGGCCCCAAAGCAGGCTTGGCGCCAGGAAGCCCAGCCCGCTCATCGCCGCCGGTCCTCGGCCAGGGCCTGATGCAAGGCCAAGAGGGCGGTGGTGGGCGGCGTGTCGGTGGCGTGCCGGATCAGACCCCAGCCCAAACGACGGCAGAAATCGGCCAGCGCCACCTCATGGGCGGCGAGACGGCGGCGATAGGCCGGGGCCAATTCCTCGGCCTGATCGATGGGGATCGGCGCCTCGCCCTCCAAGCCTTCGAAGCGCAGGCGGCCCTGGAAGGGAAAGCGGGCCTCGGCCGGGTCCTCGATACGCAGCAGAAGGCCGCGCACGCCCTTGCCGGCCAGTTCGGCCAAACGCGCCTCCAGGCGGTCGAAGGGCTCCAGGAAGTCGCCAAACAGCACGATCTGGGCGTGGCGCGGCAGTTCCGCCTCCGGCGGCAGGCCCCCGCCCTTGGGGGCGCTCAATAAGGTGACGGCGAGGCGCTCCAGCACCGCCCGCCCGCTGGTCGGCGGCGTGCGGTCGCCCAACAGCGCCACCCGCTCGCCGGCGCGCAGCAGAAGCGCCGCCAGAGCCAGAAGCAGCAGATCGGCGCGTTCGCCCTTGCGGGGCAGGGCGATCTCGGAGCACCAATCCATCGAGGCCGAAGGGTCGCGCCACAGCCAGGCCGATTGCGCCGCCGCCCATTCGGTCTCGCGCACGAACAGGTGCATCGAACGCGCCGATTGCCGCCAATCGATCTGCTCAGCGGCGTCGCCAGGCTGGTGGCGGCGGAACTGCCAGAAGCTGTCGCCCGGCCCCACCCGGCGCCGACCATGCACCCCTTGCGCCACGGTCGCCGCCACCCGCTTCGCCGCCAACAGCAAGGGCGGCAGGCGGGCGGCCAGGCTCTCGCCTTCGGCCCTTACGGCTTCGACGGCGTTCAGGCCAGGGGGGCGCACAGGCGCTCGATCACCTGCGCCAAGGTCACGCCCTCGGCGCGGGCGGAGAAGGACAGGGCCATGCGGTGGCGCAGCACCGGCCCGGCCAGCGCCAGAACGTCTTCGATCGAAGGAGCCAGCCGGCCATCAAGCACGGCGCGGGCGCGCACGGCGCGCATCAGGGCCTGGCTGGCGCGTGGCCCCGGACCCCAGGCGACATGGCGGCGGATGTCGGTGATCGCGCTTTCTTCCGGCCGGCCTTGGCGGACCAGGGTCAGGATCGCCTCGACGACCTTGTCGCCCACCGGCACATGGCGAAGCAGCGCCTGGGCCTCCATCAGGGCCTTGGGGCTCAGGCGGGTTTGCGGATGGGCGTCCTCGGGGCCGGTGGTGGCGATGATCATCGCCTTTTCCGCCGCCCGATCGGGATAAGTGATGTCGGACTGCATGAGGAAGCGGTCAAGCTGGGCCTCGGGCAAGGGATAGGTGCCCTCCTGCTCCAGGGGGTTCTGAGTGGCCAGGACATGGAAGGGCTGGGGCAGCGGGTGATAGGCCCCGGCCACCGAAACCCGGCCTTCCTGCATGGCCTGCAACAAAGCCGATTGGGTGCGCGGGCTGGCGCGGTTGATCTCGTCGGCCATCAAGAGCTGGGCGAAGACCGGACCGGGCAGAAAGCGGAAGGCGCGCTGGCCGCTGGCGCTTTCCTCCAGCACCTCGGCACCCAGAATGTCGGCCGGCATCAGATCAGGGGTGAACTGGACGCGCTTGGCGTCGAGCCCGAAAACGATGCCCAGGGTCTCGACCAGCCGGGTCTTGGCTAGGCCAGGCACGCCCACCAGCAGCAGATGACCGCCGGCCAGCAGCGTGATAAGGGTCTCTTCGATGACGCGATCCTGGCCCAGCACGACGCGGGCGATTTCGGCCTTGGCCCCGGCCAAGGACTGACCGACCGCCTGCAAAGTGTCGAGGGCCTTCTGGACAGAGGCTTCGGGCGTTCCCATATCCATGTCTACCTTTCCTTCGCACCCGGACGGACGCATCGACGGATGATCAAGGCCCCCGCCCCGCCCGCGCCGGTTACCCCGGCCTCCCGCCCGACGGAGTGCGGCGATCTCGGCATCCGCATCGACCGGAACGGTACTTGGTTCTATCACGGCTCGCCGATCCATCGCAAAGAGATGGTGTGCCTGTTCGCGTCCGTCCTCTCGCGCTGCGCCGAGGGCCATTACTGGCTCACCACCCCGGCCGAGCGGGGCCGCATCGAGGTCGAGGACGCGCCCTTCCTGGCGGTCGAGCTTTACAACGCCTCGGCGGGCCGCGAGCGGGTGGTGAGCTTCCGCACCAATGTCGACGAAATGGTGACTCTCGACGCCCAGCACCCCCTGCGCTTCGGAATTTGTCCAATCAAGGGCGAACGAATTCCCTATATTTTGGTGCGCGATGGGCTGGAAGCAAGGCTCGCTCGCCCGGTATACTATGAGCTGGTCAATCTCGGCATCGAGGAAACCATCGAGGGCGAGACAACGTTCGGCATATGGAGCAGCGGACAATTCTTTCCGATCGGTCCCGTGACGGAGGCGGACTGAGCCGCGCCGAGATGGCGCGGCTGTTGGGCGGTCGCACGCCCGGATTGCGCACCTCGCCGCATCCCGAGCCGGGCGATCTCGATTACCGCCTGACGCCCGGCGCGCTGGCCGCCCTGGTGCCGGCCGCCGTGCTGGTGCCGATCGTCGAGCGCGACGGCGGCCCCACCATTCTTCTCACCCGACGCACCACCCATCTCACCAACCATGCCGGGCAGGTGAGCTTCCCCGGCGGCCGATTGGAAGCCGAGGAAACCGACCCCATCCAGACGGCGCTGCGCGAGACCGAGGAGGAAATCGGGCTGGGGCGCCGCCACGTCACCCTGATCGGCCGATTGGACGAATACGTTACCGGCACCGGCTTTCGCATCGTGCCGGTGGTGGGGATGGTCCAGCCGCCCTTCGATCTCGAACCCGATCCCTTCGAGGTCGAGGAAGTCTTCGAGGTGCCGCTGGCCTTCGTCCTCGATCCGGCCAACCATCAGCTTTGTTCGCGCGAGCACCAAGGGCGTTCGCGGCATTTCTACGCCATGCCCTATGAGGGCCATTACATCTGGGGCGCCACGGCAGGCATCCTGGTCAATCTCTACGAGGTCTTGGCGGGGCGATGACCGCCGCCGGCAAGCCGCCCGAAGGCCAGATCGCGCCCCAGCCCTGGATGCGGGCGCCGGAAACCCAAGCCGTGATGGCGGCCCTGATGGCCGAGGGCGACGAGGCCCGCTTCGTCGGCGGCTGCGTGCGCGATTCGATCTTGAAGCGGGCGGTGAAGGACATCGACATCGCCACCCGCCGCCCGCCCGACGCGGTCATGGCGCTTCTCGAGCGGGCGGGCATCCGGGCCATTCCCACCGGCATCGAGCACGGCACGGTGACCGCCGTCATCGGCAAGGCGCATTTCGAAATCACCACGCTGCGCCACGACGTCGAAACCGACGGCCGGCGCGCCCGGGTGGCCTTCACCGACGATTGGGAGGCCGACGCGCTCAGGCGCGATTTCACCATCAACGCCCTGTCGATGACCCAAGACGGCTTCATCCACGACCCTTGCGAGGGCTTGGCCGATTTGGGCCGCGGCGTGGTGCGGTTCGTGGGCGATCCGGTGCAGCGCATCGAGGAAGACGTTTTGCGCCTTCTGCGCTTCTTCCGCTTCTACGCCCATTACGGCGCGCCGCCGCCGCATGTCGAATCGCTGGCCGCCTGCCGCAAGCTGGCCCATCTCCTGCCCCGCCTGTCGGGCGAGCGGGTGCGCGGCGAATTGATCCGCATCCTCTTGGCGCCCGATCCGGCCGGCGTCTTGCTCCTCATGCAGGGCGAGCGGGTGCTGCCCCACATTCTGCCCGAGGCCAAGGAATTCGGCCGGCTGCGGCAAATGGCTTGGTTCGAGGATCGCGGCATCAAGCAAGAAGGCCTGACGCCCGATGCGCTGCGTCGTTTGGCTTCGCTGATCGAGACCGACGCCGACGGCGCCGCCGCCATCGCCCAAAGGCTGCGCCTGTCCAACGAGCAGACCGAGCGGCTGGCCAGGCTGGCCAAGCCGGGCGCCCGCCCCGATCCGACGCTCGATTCCCGGGCGCGCCGCCGCCTGCTCTACCATCTGGGCGCGCCCACGCTGCGCGATCGGGCGCTGATCGAATGGGCGGCAAGGCGCACCGTCGATCCGCGCGCGCCCGACGCCGCCCAGGGGCCGTGGCTCGACCTGCTTGCCGATATCCGGGCCTGGCAAGCCCCCGAACCGCCCCTTAAGGGCCGCGACGTCCTGGCGCTTGGCGTTCCCCCTGGCCCCCAGGTGGGCGCGCTGCTCGACGCCGCGCTCGCCTGGTGGGAAGAAGGCGACTTCCAAGCCGATCGCGGGGCGGCGCTCGACTACCTCCGGCAATTGGCCTCAAACAGCAACATCTAGGATGGACAGACCCTTTCGCCCCCAACCCTTCGCGTCCTGTGATTCGGGTCACAGACCCCCGGGCCGGACCGGAATAGCCTAGGGAATCGAAGGAGCAAAGCGATGACCGACCTGACGGTCCTGTTTTTCGGCGACGACCAGACCCTGCCCGACGGCGACGAGGCGGGACTGGGCTGGATCGGCCGTCTGGCCAGGGCCGAGCGGCGGTTCGGCTCGGCGGTCTCCTTCTATCCCCTGGGGGTGGCGGGCGACCGGACGGCCGACATCGCAAGGCGCTGGTCGGCGGAAACGGCGCTGCGCCTGCCCGAAGGCGCCGGCGGCCTGTTGGTCTTCGCCTTCGGGCGCAACGACATGGCGGCCGCCGACGACCAAACCTTGCGCGCCAATCTGCCGGAAACCCTGTTCCTGGCCGAAGAGATCCTGCGCAACGCCCGCGAACTTCGCCCCGTGTTGTGGCTTGGTCCGGCGCCGCTCGGCGCCAAGGAGGTCGAGCTTCGCGATCCCGAGGATCGGCTGTGGCGCCACAACAACAGCCGCGTCGCCGGCTTGAACGAATCCTTCCGCACGCTGGCGCGGGCGATCGGCGTGCCCTATCTCGATCTCTACAATCTGCTTCTGCCCGACCACCGCTATATGCGCGCCCTCAAGGAGGGCGACAAGATCCACCCGGCCGGCGAAGGCCACGCGCTGATCGCCGATCATGTCTGCCATTGGCATCGCTGGCGCGACCACATGGCCCTCGTTCACCGACCGCCCGAGACGAACGGCCTAAAAATCGCCAATAGCGGGGCGTGAGGATAACTGCCGTAACGCCTCGGCCAGGGCGATGGCAGCCGCTTGGGCGACGTTGAGCGAGCGGGCACCCGGCACCATCGGGATCACCAGCCTGGCATCGGCGGCTTGGCGCACCGCTTCGGGCACGCCGGCGCTTTCTTGCCCCACCATCAGCGCATCGCCGGCTTGGAAGCGGAAATCGCTGTAGATTTGATCGCCCTGGGTGGTGAGCAGGGCCAGGCGGCGGTCTTTGGCTCGCCGGTCGGCCTCGAACGCCTCCCAGGATGGGTGACGGAGCGGCTCGATCAAATCGAGATAATCCATCCCGGCCCGCCGGAGCTTGCGGTCGTCGAGAAGAAAGCCGCAGGGCAGGATGAATTCCGCCCCCACCCCCAAGGCGGCGGCCAGACGCAGCATCGCCCCGGCATTCTGCGGGATGTCGGGTTGAAACAAGACCAAGGAAAGATTGGGCTTCGTGGGTTGCTTGGGCATCATTTCCGGCTTTTCAAGGGGGCTGCAATGGGGTATAGGGTGCACCGCGAAAAGCCGCCGCCCCGCGTCGTCTTGGGAAGGCGGGCAATCGCGTCCCGGCCCGCTTAACCGCCATCAAGTCTGGACTGGCCGGAGACGCCATAAGGGGTAATGGACCCGTCAATCGGGGTCAACACGAGGGTAACCGCATGGCCAGCAGCACCACCCACGACCACGCCCAGCCCAGCCCGGCGGCACCCGAATCGGGCGAGTCGCGGCGCGATTTCCTGCTTTACGCCACCAGCGCGGTCGGCGCCGCCGGTACCGTCCTGGCGCTGTGGCCGTTCGTGCACAGCATGAACCCGGCGGCCGACACGCTGGCGCTGTCCTCAACCGAGGTCGATCTGGGCCCGATCGCCGAGGGCCAAAGCATCACCGTCACCTGGCGCGGCAAGCCGGTGTTCGTGCGCCATCGCACCGCCGACGAGATCAAGGCCGCCCAAGGCGTCGATGTCAAAGCGCTCCGCGAACCCCAGGCCGACAAGGACCGGGTCAAGAAGCCCGAGTGGCTGATCATGGTCGGCGTCTGCACCCATCTGGGCTGCATTCCGCTGGGCCAGAAGCCGGCCGAGCCCAAGGGCGAGTTCGGCGGCTGGTTCTGCCCCTGCCACGGGTCGCATTACGACACCTCGGGTCGCATCCGCAAGGGTCCGGCGCCGGCCAACCTGCCGGTCCCGGAATACACCTTCCTTAGCGACACCCTGGTTCGCATCGGCTAGAAGGATCATCGCGATGAGCAGCGCTCCCGCTCCCGTCTGGAACAACAAACTCATCAAATGGGTCGATGATCGCCTGCCGATCTTCACCTTGATGCACGGTTCGGCGGTCGCCTACCCGACGCCCAAGAACCTGAACTACTGGTGGAACTTCGGCTCGCTGGCCCTGTTCGTGCTCGTGGTGATGCTGATGACCGGCATCTTCCTCGCCATGAGCTACACGCCGCATGTCGACCACGCCTTCAACTCGGTCGAGCGCATCATGCGCGACGTCAATTACGGTTGGCTGTTGCGCTATCTGCACATGAACGGCGGCTCGATGTTCTTCATCGTCGTCTACATCCACCTGTTCCGCAATCTTTATTACGGCTCTTACAAGGCGCCGCGCGAGATTCTGTGGTGGATCGGTGTCATCATCCTGTTGGCGATGATGGCCACCGCTTTCATGGGCTATGTGCTGCCCTGGGGCCAGATGAGCTTCTGGGGCGCCACGGTGATCACCAATCTGTTCTCGGCGGTGCCGGTGGTCGGTGATTACATCGTCAGTTGGCTGTGGGGCGGCTTCTCGATCGACAACCCCACGCTCAACCGCTTCTTCTCGCTCCACTACCTGCTGCCCTTCGTGATCTTCGGGCTGGCGGTGGTGCATCTGTGGGCGCTGCACACCTCGAAGTCGAACAACCCCTTGGGCGTCGAGATCAAGACCCCGGCCGATTCCATCCCCTTCCACCCCTACTACACGATCAAGGATTTCTACGGGGTGGGGGTGTTCCTGATCTTCTACATGTTCTTCGTCTTCTACGCGCCCAACTTCTTCGGCGAGCCCGACAACTACATCCCGGCCAACCCGCTGGTGACGCCGCCGCATATCGTCCCGGAATGGTACTTCCTGCCCTTCTACGCGATCTTGCGGGCCATCCCGGACAAGCTGGGCGGCGTGGTTGCCATGTTCGGCGCCATCATCGTCTTGTTCTTCCTGCCCTGGCTCGACACCAGCAAGGTCCGCTCGGCCAAGTTCCGCCCGATCTACAAGCAGTTCTTCTGGATCTTCCTGATCGACTGCATCGTGTTGGGCTGGGTGGGCGCCAATCCGCCCGAAGGCCATTTCGTGCTGATCGGCCAGATCTCCACCGCCTATTATTTCTTCCACTTCCTCATCCTGATGCCGGTCCTGGGCTTCCTCGAACCGACCCGCCCGGTGCCCGCCAGCATCAGCCAGCCCGTGCTGAAGGAGAAGGCGTGATGCGCAGTCTGCTATCCCTCGCGCTTGCCGCTGCCGTTGGCGTCTTTGCCGCCGGCGCGGCCCCGGCCTCGGAAGGGCCCGCCATTCCCAAGCGGACCTGGTCCTGGGACGGCGTCTTCGGCCAGTATGATGTGAAGCAGCTTCAGCGCGGCTTCCTGGTCTTCAAGGACGTCTGTTCGAACTGCCATGCGATGAAGCTGGTGGCCTATCGCAACCTGACCGCGCTTGGCCTGTCCGAGGACGCCATCAAGAAGATCGCCGCCGAGAAGGAGGTGATGGACGGCCCCAACGATGCCGGCGACATGTTCAAGCGCCCGGCCCGCCTGTCGGACCGCATCGTGCCGCCCTTCCCCAACGACAACGCGGCGCGTTCGGCCAACAACGGCGCCCTGCCGCCCGATCTGTCGCTGATGGCCAAGGCGCGCAAGGGTGGGCCCGACTACATCCACGCCCTGATGATGGGCTACAAGGACCCGCCCAAGGACGTCACGGTCGCCGACGGCATGAACTACAACACGGCCTTCCCCGGCAACCAGATCGCCATGCCGCCGCAGATGCAGGACGACCTCGTCACCTACGCCGACGGCACCAAGGCGACCGCCGATCAGATCGCCCAGGACATCGCCGCCTTCCTCAATTGGGCGGCCGAGCCGGAACTGAACGAGCGCAAGAGCCTGGGCCTGAAGACGATGATCTTCCTCGTCGTGCTGACGGCGATGCTCTACGCCTTGAAGCGCAAGATCTGGGCCGACCTGCACTGAGTCGGGCCCGATCGGAAATCCAATCGGCCGCCGGCAGCCCTGCCGGCGGCCCTTTTCTTGATCAGGGAGCCTTCCTATGAGCACTCCGGTTCTGGGCATCATCGGCGGCAGCGGCCTTTACGAGATCGCCGGCTTGGCCGACACCCGTTGGGTCAAGGTGGAAACGCCCTGGGGCGAACCGTCGGATGAAATCCTCACCGGCACGCTCGACGGCCAAAAGCTCTGCTTTTTGCCAAGGCACGGGCGCGGCCACCGCATCCCGCCTTCCGAACTCAATTACCGCGCCAACATTGACGCCTTGAAGCGCCTGGGCGCCACCGAGATTCTCTCGATCAGCGCGGTCGGCTCGCTCAAGGAAGAACTGCCGCCCGGCACCTTCGTGGTCGTCGACCAGTTCATCGACCGCACGTTTTCGCGGGTGAAAAGCTTCTTCGGCACCGGCCTGGTGGCGCATGTCGGCTTGGGCCATCCGGTCTGCGGCCGCCTGGGCGACGCGCTTGAGGAATCGCTGGCGGCCTTGAAGATCCCGCATCGGCGCGGCGGCACCTATGTGGTGATGGAAGGCCCGCAATTCTCGACCTTGGCCGAATCCAACCTCTACCGCTCATGGGGCGCCGACGTCATCGGCATGACCAACATGCCCGAGGCCAAGTTGGCGCGCGAGGCCGAGCTGTGCTACGCCACGGTGGCCATGGTTACCGATTACGATTGCTGGCACCCGGACCACGACCATGTCAGCGTCGACAGCATCATCAAGGTGCTGCTCGACAACGCCGAGAAGGCGCGCGCTCTGGTCAAGGTGGTGGCGCCCAAGCTCAAGAATCAGCCCCTGCCCTGCCGCCAAGGCTGCCAGCGGGCGCTGGACAGCGCGCTGATCACCGCGCCCGACAAACGCGATCCGGCGCTCATGGCCAAGCTCGACGCGGTGGCGGGCCGCGTCCTTCGGAAATCGGCCGGGCTTTAATCGACCTTTTGCGCGGGCTGGGCGATGGCGAAGGTGCCTTTGCCGTGCTCCTTGGCGACATACATCGCCCGATCGGCGCCGCCCAGGATGTCCTCAACCGTCTCGCCATGGTCGGGGTAGAAGGCGACGCCGATGCTGGCGCCGATATGGGCTTCGCGCTCGCCGATCCAATAGGGCCTGGACACCGCATCGAGGATCTTGCCGACCACCCGGGTCAGCACGCCCTCGGCCATCGCCGGCATCAAGAGGATGATGAATTCGTCGCCGCCCAGGCGGGCCACCGTGTCGGCGTCGCGCACGCATTCCTGCAGGCGCTGCGCCACCTCCTTCAGCACCAGATCGCCGGCGCTGTGGCCCATCCGATCGTTGACCGCCTTGAAGCCGTCGAGATCGATGAACAGCACGCCCAGCTTGGCCTGCTGACGCTTGGCCAGCGCCATCGCCTTAGCAAGCCGGTCTTCCAGCAAATTGCGGTTGGGCAGCCCGGTCAGATTGTCGTGGCTGGCCAGATGACGGATGCGTTCCTCGGCCGCCTTCAATTGGGAAATGTCGATGCCGACGCCGATCAGATGCGGCTGGCCTTCGATGAAAATCCGCCGGCCGGAGAAGAAATAGGGGATCGAACGGCCGTCCTTGGTCACCAGGCTCGCCTCGACCTCGCCCGAGCCGGTCTGGAAGACCTGGCCGATCCGGCTCTCGATCAGCGCCCGGTCTTCGCCCAGAAAGAAATCGAGCGGATGGCGATTCTTCATCTCCTCGGGGCTGTAGCCGGTGACGAATTCCTGCGCCCGGTTCCACAGCACGTAACGCCCCTCGCGGTCGATCAGATAGAAGATGCCGGGCAGCGAGTCGATGAACCCCATCACCAGGGCGTGCTCGCGCCGCGCCTCCTCCTCGGCCTTGCGGCGCTCTTGAACCTCGGTCAAAAGGGCCTGGTTCTTGTCGTCGAGTTCGTGGGTCCGTTCGGCAACCCGCAATTCCAAGGTGGCGATGTTTTCCCTGATCTTGCTCGCCATGGCGACGAAGACGTCGCCGAACTGGGTGAATTCGCGGCTGATCATCGCCGGCATGGTCTGATCGAGATGCCCGGCCGCCAGGCGCTGGGCGGCTGCCGCCATCAGTTGGATGGCGTTGGTGAAGCGGCTGCCGGCCAGGGCACCCAAAAGGCCGGCGACGATCAAGATGACCAGCGCCACGCTGAGCAGGAAATTCCTCTGGTGCAGCAACGGCGCCTCGAAATCGGCGTCGCTCAGAACCACGCCCAGGAGCCAGACCATGCCGTTGCTGTCGACGCTGGGCTGCAGGCGGGCTCGATGCGTCCCACCCTCGACCTCGAAGGTGAATTCGACCGGCATGCTGATCCGATCCAGGGCTCCGGCCTTGACCACCGCCTGGGCGGCTGCGGCGCGAATCAGCGGGTCGGGGCTGGCGGTGGCGTGCCGGCGCGCCGGTTCGGCCGCCGAATCGTCCGGCGCGCCGCCCTCGGAACTGGCGACCATCAGGCCCGAGGGCTCGAAGATGAAAGCCCGCCCGTTCGGACCCAGATCGAGCTGCTTGAGGAACTGGTCGATGCCCTTGAGGTGGATGCCCACCGCCATCACGCCCTCGACCTGGCGCCGGGAATCGCGGATCGCCTGCACGACGGTGACAAACAGCGAGCGGTGCGGGCCGAAATAATAGATCTCGGTCCAGCGCGGCTCGGCCAAGGGCAGCGCCGCCCGATACCAGGGACGGCCCCGCGGATCGTAATCGGGCAGCCGGCTGATCTCCTCACCCCGTTCGCCATTCTCCGCCAGACGCTGCCCGACAAAGGCGTGGCCAGTGCCGGCGTCCGATCGGGTCAGGATGATCGTGCCGTCGGGCCGGCGCTCGACGCCGACGAAGCTCTTGTCCTCGGCGCCGTAGAAAATCGCCCCGGCCTGCGGATGGTGCTTGAGATTGTCAAGGAATCGGGCCTGCACCTCGTCGCGCTCGCCCCGAAAGGCGGCCTGGGACACCATAAGGTCAAGCAGGCGGTCGTTGCTGGCCAGAAGGTTCTGGACTTCGCGCTCCATCCGGCCGATGGCGGCCTCGCGCAGCAGACCGACATACTCGCCCACCAAATGGCGGCTGCTGCTCAGCGCCTGCCAGGTCACCAAGCTGATCGTAACCAAAACAAGGAGGACAAATGTCGCCCAAGTGAGCAGACGGATCGACGGCTTCTGGTACATCGGCATTGACCCCCGCCGCGAAAGGAATTCAGGCCCCCGACCGATTCTCGGCGTCTTGATTGTTTATTGTGGTCATCGTTTTTCCCCGCTTCAAGGGTAGCAAGAGAAAGAGCAAGAAAAAACATCGCAATTCGCGCAAACTCTTGCGGAACCCTTAAACGCCCCCTTAGATTAGCGGTCCCCGAACAAGCCCAGGCAAGCGATGAAAATCAACGGCGTTCCCTATCGCACCATCTGGCCGTCGGCCGACCGCCGATCGGTGACGATCATCGACCAGACCCGCCTGCCGCACGAGTTCGTTACCCGGTCGCTGGCAAACCTCGATCAAGCGGCGCACGCCATCAAGGCGATGCAGGTGCGAGGCGCGCCCCTGATCGGCGCCACGGCGGCCTATGGGCTGGCGCTGGCGATGAACGCCGATCCCTCCGATGCGGGCCTCAAGACGGCGTATGACCGGTTGCTTGCCACCCGGCCCACCGCCGTCAATTTGCGTTGGGCGCTCGATGCCATGCAGACAGGCCTGACGCCGCTTCCGCCGGCCCAGCGCGCGCTGACGGCCTGGCAGCGGGCGGCGGCGCTTTGCGACGAGGACGTCGCCATCAATGAGGCGATCGGCCGCCACGGCAAAAGCCTGATCGCCCAGGCCTGGGAAAGGAAGGGCTGCCAGGGATCGGTCAACATCCTCACCCACTGCAACGCCGGCTGGCTGGCGACCGTCGATTGGGGCACCGCGCTGGCGCCCATTTACGCCGCCCATGACGGCGGCATTCCGGTCCATGTCTGGGTCGACGAGACGCGGCCGCGCAACCAGGGCGCCAGCCTGACCGCCTGGGAATTGGGCCAGCATGGCGTGCCGCACACGGTGATCGCCGACAACGCCGGCGGGCACTACATGCAGCACCACCGGGTCGATCTGGCGATCGTGGGCACCGACCGCACCACGGCCAGCGGCGACGTCTGCAACAAGATCGGCACCTATCTGAAGGCGCTGGCCGCCTTCGACAACAAGGTGCCCTTCTACGTCGCTCTGCCCAGCCCAACCATCGACTGGACGATTTCCGACGGGCTGGTGCAGATCCCGATCGAGGAGCGGGCCGGCGACGAGGTTTCGCACATCCCCGGCCTGGCCGAGGACGGGCGGATCACGCGGGTTCAGGTGACGCCCAAGGGCAGCGCGGTCGCCAACCCGGCCTTCGACGTCACTCCGGCCCGCCTGGTCACCGCCCTTGTCACCGAACGCGGTATCTGTCCGGCAACGCCCGAAGGGCTGCGCGCGCTCTTTCCCGAGAAGGCTCCATGAAAAATCTCTGGTCCGACGCCGACGCCAAGGCCGCCATCCGCGGTTACGCCAAGGCGGGCGTCAACCGCGATCGGGCGCTGCGCGTCTACACCACCCGCTTGCTCGGCTCCGAGCCCAAGCTGGTCCTGCATGGCGGCGGCAACACTTCGGTCAAGACCGTGATGGCCGACGCCACCGGCCAAGCGGTGCGGGTGCTGTGCGTCAAGGGTTCGGGCTGGGACATGGGATCGATCGAGCCGGCGGGCTTGCCGGCGGTGCGCCTCGAGCCTCTCCTCAAGGCCGCCGCGATCAAATCGATGTCCGACGAGGCGATGGTCAATCTGCAGCGGGTCAATCTGCTCGATGCCGGCGCCCCCAATCCTTCGGTCGAAACGCTGCTGCACGCCTTCATCCCGCACAGCTTCATCGACCACAGCCACGCCAACGCCATCCTGAGCCTGACCGACCAGAAAAACGGCGCCCGTCTGGCGCGCGAGCTTTACGGCGACAAGCTGGCCTTGGTGCCCTACATCATGCCGGGCTTCGATCTGGCCCTGGCGGCCAAGCGCGTCTTCGACGCCCATCCAAGGGCCGAGGGGCTGGTGCTCTTGAAGCATGGCCTGTTCACCTTCGGCGCCACCGCCAAGGAGGCCTATGACCGCCACATCCGCTATGTCAGCCAGGCCGAGAAGCGCTTGGCGCAGGGCACGCGCGGGCGAATTTTCCTTCCCGCCCGCCTGCCGAAAGACTTGGCGGCGCCGACCCTGGTGGCGCCCATCCTGCGCGGGCTGGTCGCCCAGCCGCTTGACGCCGCCCAGGGCCGCTATCGGCGGATGATTCTCGATTTCCGCGCCACCCCCGCCATCCTCGATTACGCGGGCGCCAAAGCGGTAGCCCCGCTTTCGCGGCGCGGCACGGTGACGCCCGATCACGTCATCCGCACCAAGGGCTGGCCGCTGGTCGTGCCGGCGCCCGAGGCCGGCCGGCTGGACGATTTCGCCAAGGCGGCCCGGGCGGCGCTGGGGGAATTCGTCTCCGGCTACCAAGCCTATTTCGCCCACCACAACGCCCACCAGAATCCCAAGAAGAAGCCGCTCGATCCCTATCCCCGCGTCATCTTGGTGCCGGGTGTGGGCCTGTTCGGGCTGGGGGCCAGCAAGAAGGAGGCGGCGATCGCCGCCGATCTGGCCGAAACGGCAGTGGCCACCATCACCGACGCCGAGCGCATCGGCCGCTTCGAAAGCATCGCCGAGGCCGATCTGTTCGCCATGGAATATTGGTCGCTCGAGCAGGCGAAGCTGGGCAAATCGGCCGAGAAGCCTTTGGCTCGCCAGGTGGTGGCGGTGACCGGCGGGGCATCGGGCATCGGCGCCGCCACCGCCCGGGCCTTTGCCGCCCAAGGGGCCCAGGTCGCCGTGCTCGACCGCGACCCCGAAGCCGCCCGCGCCGTCGCCCGATCGATCGGCGGCTTGGCGCTGGCCAGCGACGTCACCGACGCCGCCTCGGTTGCCCGGGCCGTCCAGGCCATCGCCCTTCATTTCGGCGGACTCGACATTCTGGTCTCCAACGCCGGCGCCGCCTGGCAGGGCCGCATCGGCAGCGTCTCGGAACAAATCTTGCGCGACAGTTTCGAACTCAATTTCTGGGCCCATCAGAAGGTGGCGCAGGCGGCGCTGGGGGTGATGCGGGCGCAGGGAACCGGCGGCGCGCTCTTGTTCAACGTCTCCAAGCAGGCGATCAATCCCGGTCCCGATTTCGGTCCCTACGGCCTGCCCAAGGCGGCGACCTTGGCGCTGATGCGCCAATATGCGGTCGATCACGGCAAGGATGGCGTCCGCGCCAACGCCGTCAACGCCGATCGCATTCGCACCGGCCTCTTGACCGACGCCATGATCAAAACGCGCTCGCAGGCGCGGGGCTTAAGCGAGCATGATTACATGGCCGGCAATCTGTTGGGCCGCGAGGTGACGGCCGAGGACGTCGCCCAGGCCTTCGTCGATCTAGCGCTGGCCGAGAAGACCACCGGCTGCGTGATCACCGTCGATGGCGGCAACATCGCCGCCGCCCTGCGCTGATTTGGAACCCCTTTACTTCGCCAATCGCGGTTCCTACCTATTAGTCTCGACTTGCCAGAGGGAGCCGAAGGGGCTTTGATAATCAGATGACCGTCACGGCCGCTCCCGCTTCGGTCCAGCCCAAGCCACCTTCCTCGTTGGCTCCGGCTGCGGCCCCGACACCGGCCTCTGCCGTCTCGCCTGCCCAAAAGGCCGAGCGTGAGCGTTACGTGGCGCTTGCCTTCTGCTGGGCCGATCTCTTGTTCGAATTGGACCGCAATGGGGCGCTCACCTTCGCCTCAGGCGCCACCGAGGCTTTCGTCGGCCGCAAGCCCAAGGACCTGCCCGGTACACCGCTGGCCGACCTCTTCGCCCCCGAAGATGGCCCCCTGGTCAACCATTTCCTGAAGACCGTGTACGCGCGGGGCCGCCACGACAACGAAATCCTTAGGCTCCGTCGCCTGCACGGCCCCAATCTGCCGGTTTCGGTCGCCGGCTATCATCTCGACGGCAAGTTCTTCATTGCCATGCGGATGCGCGCCGCCTCGCTGGCCAGCGCCTCCGATCATGTGGTCCGCGATCAGAAGACCGGCCTGGTCAATCACGAGGCCTTCAGCGAGGCCGCCAGCCAGCGCATCAAGCAGATGCAGGAGCTGGGACAGAAGGCCGAAGTCTCGGTGGTGGCCTTGGCCGGCTTGGCCGACCTCAAGACCCGGCTGGGCGCCGGCGCCGCCGATCAGCTCATGAGTTCGGTCGGCGCCGCCCTGAAGGCCAATTCGGTCGATGGCGACACCGCCACCCAGATCGACGACGACAAATTCAGCCTGGTCCATCAGGCCACCGTCGATCTGGCCTCGATCGAGGAACAGATCACCCTTCTCGCCAAGCGGGCCGATCCCACCGGCGAGGGCGTCACCGTCGAAGCCGCCTCGCTCGACATGGCCGGCGCCGATGCGATCAATCAGGAAGATCTCGCCAAGGGCTTGATGTACGCGCTCTCCAGCTTCCAGAAGGAGGCCGGCGCCGAATTCCGCCTCGACAAGCTGTCGGCCAACATCGGCACTCTGGTCACCAAGGGGGTGAACGAGGTCAACGGCTTCAAGCGCATGGTGGCCGAGGGCAAGTTCTACGTGGCGCTCCAGCCGATCATCGACATCAAGACCGGCGACATTCACCACTACGAGGCGCTGTGCCGCTTCGAGCAGGGCGCGCCCGGCGAATCGCCCTACCGCTACATCACCTTCGCCGAGGAAACCGGCCTCATCCACGATTTCGATCTGGCGATGGCCAAGAAAGTGATCGAGTGGCTGTCCAAGATGCCGCGCAACAACGACAAGTACCGGGTGGCGGTGAACATCTCGGGCTTCTCGATTGGGATGCCCGGCTATGTCGAGGGCCTGCACAAGCTCTTGAAGGCCAACGATTGGACCAAGGGCAAGCTGATGTTCGAGATTACCGAAAGCTCGCGGATGAGCGATCTCGAAAGCGCCAACGCCTTCATCCAGGGCCTGCGCAAGAAGGGCCACCATGTCTGCCTCGACGATTTCGGCGCCGGCGCCGCCAGCTTCCAATATCTCTCGGCCCTCGAAGTCGATGTGGTGAAGATCGACGGCTCGGCGGTCAAGAACGCCCAGAAGGCGCCCAAGGGCCGCGCCTTCCTCTCGGCGCTTACCGAACTCTGCAGCCGTCTGGGGGTCGAGACGATTGCCGAAATGGTCGACAGCCCGGAAAGCCTGGCCTTCGTACGCGATTGCCGCTGCGATTACGTTCAGGGTTTCCTGTTCGGCAAGCCCTCGGCCAATCTGGCCGATTTCACCCCCCTGCCGCACGGCAATCTGTTCAAGAAGCGCTGATCCACCCCAAGCAAGGACTTAGTGTCTTAATGCCCCACCGCGGCCCCTGGACCGATCGCCAAACCGGCGTTGTGCCCCCCGAGATCATGGGCAAATTGAGCGGCGTCGAATACATAAGGCGCATGATCGCCGGTGACCTTCCCATGGCGCCCATCTGCGCGCCGCTGCGCTTCACCGCCATCGAGGTCGAACCGGGCCGGGTGCTCTTCGAAGGCGCGCCCGGCCCCGATTTCTTCAATCCGGGCGGCAACATCCATGGCGGCTATCACGCCACCCTGCTCGATTCCGCCATGACCATGGCGGTCTTTTCGATGCTGAGGGCCGGCCAAGGCGTCACTACCTTGGAATTCAAGATCAGTTTCGTGCGCCCGCTCACCGACCGGGTCGGCCATGTGCTGGCCGAGGGCAAGGCGATCCAGGTCGGCCGCACCATCGGCACCGCCGAGGGCCGCTTGACCGACAAACAGGGCAAGCTTTACGCCCACGCCACCACCACCTGCGCCGTTCTCAATCGCGGCGAATAGCCGTGGCGCGCCGCCTTGATCCCCAGTTGCTGCTGATCTCCTCGCTGGTCGCCGTCGGACGGGTGGGCGCCCGGGCGTCGCTGTTCGCCTTCGAGCGTCTGGGCTTCGAGGCCGCGCTTCTGCCCACCGTGCTTTATTCCAACCATCCCGGCCATGGCCGCTTTTCCGGCCGTCCGCTTGCCCCGGCCCGTCTGGCGGACTTGGCCGACGGGCTGGCGCGGCATGGCTTCCTTGCGGCTTGCGCCGGGGCGATGAGCGGCTATCTCGGCCAGGCGGGCGCGGTTGGCGTTTGCGCCAAAGCCATCCGGCGCCTGAAATCGGCGCGGCCCAACGCCCTTTATCTGTGCGACCCGGTGCTCGGCGATGCCGACAAGGGCCTTTATGTGCCCCAAAGCCTGGCCCGCGCCCTCGCGCGCGATCTTCTGCCGCTGGCCGACATCCTTACCCCCAATCCCTTCGAGCTGGCTTACCTGTCCGGCCATACGATCGCCAGCCGGGCCGATCTGTTGGCGGCGTCGCGGGCCTTGATCGACCGGGGACCAAGGTGGGTGGTGACGACCTCGGCGCGGCTTGGCGACACGCCCAAGGGTCGGCTCGACGTGATCGCCGTTTCCGCCACCCAGGCCTGGCGGGTGCGCACCCCCCTGCTGCCCGGCACCTACAAGGGCGCCGGCGATCTGTTCGCCGCCCTGCTGCTCGCCCACCGGCTGCGCAAGCGACCGATGCCCGAGGCGCTGGCCCGCGCCGTCGACGCCACCTATCGGGCGGTGGCGGCGACGCGAAAAAAAGGCGCCGGAGAATTGGCGCTCTTGTCGGTTCAGAAGGATTTGGATCGGCCGGCGGACCGCGCCGCCCAGCCGCTCAGATCGTCGCCAGGAATTCGTCGAGCCAAGCGACCCGGGCGTTGAGCTGATCGATCTCGAGATCGAGCCAAGCCACCAGCGCGCGGCTGGCCGGGTTCTCGACTTCATGGCCGCGCAGATCGGCCAAGCGGGCCAGTTCGCTGGTGCAGGAATCGATCAGGGTCTCCACCTGATCGCGCCGTGCCTCGGGTGCCAACAGGTGGAGGAACCGCATCTTCAAGGCGGTAATCAGTTTCGAAAGGTCGCTGCCGGGACGCAGTCTGGCCACCAGAAGTTTTTCAAGCTCGCGCCGTCCGGCCTCGGTGATGGTCAACTGGGCGTCGTCGCCCTCGCCCGACACCGCCGAGACCAGCCCCTCATAGCGCAGAAGCTCGATCGAGGTGCCCATCAGATCGAGCGACGGCCCCATCACCCGGCCCAGGAAATGACGCACCGCACCCGCCAACTCCGCATAGCCGTAGGGACGCTCGGCGATCAGCCCCAGCGCGCAGAGCCGCTGGGCTTCCTTGGGTGTCAATGTGAGGTCGGCGAACATGGTCGGAGCCGCTATCCCTTGGGGTGGTTCGGGTAAGGCCTCAACAAATATAGCGCGGATGGGTCGTTTCGTCCATGGGCGGATATTTCCTTGGCGGCCAATCCGCACTATCGTGGGCGCATGACCATATCGCCGCTCCTGACGATGGCGGACACGCTTTTGGCCCAGGGTTCCGCCCTGGGGGCGGCTAAGGTCTTGGCCCTGGCCGCGGAATCCCTGGCGGCGGCGAGGCTGGAGGAGACGGCGGCGCTCGCCCGCCGCCTGATCGCCGCTCCCGAACCCCTGCAGCAAGGCCTGGGGGAAACCCTGGTTGGCCTCTTGGGCGATCTGGCTGGCGCCTTGATGGCGGAAAATCAGCCCTCCCTGGCGGAGCCCTTTTTGGCCCGCGCCCTCGCCTTGGCCCCCGAGCGGGCGGAATTGTGGAACAGCCAGGGCGCGCTCTCGATGCGGCTGGGCCGACCCGAGGCGGCGCGCCAGGCGCTTCTTCAGGCCTTGGCGCTCAAGCCCGGCCACGCCCCGGCCTTGGCCAATCTCGGCAATCTCCATCATCTTCAAGGCCAGTTCAAGGAAGCGGTCGCCGCCTTCAAGGCGGCGCTGGCCCAGCGGCCCGACGACGTACCCACCGCCATCGATCTGGCCGAGGCCTTGAACGATCACGGCTTCCCCGATCAGGGTCTGACCCTTCTGTCCAGCCTGCCAAGACGATCCGACGCGCTCATCGCCAAAGGCAATCTCTTCAAGGCCTGCGGCCGCTGCGACGAGGCGGCCGGCGCCTATGACGAGGCGCTGGCCCAATCCTTCGATCCGGCGCTGGCGGTGAAGCGGGCCATCCTGATGCCGGTGATTCCCAATTCGGCCGAGCAGATCGCCACCGAACGCGCCCGCCTGGGGGCCGATCTCGATCGGCTGGCGGCGATGGACGTTGCCATCGCCGATCCCGAGCGCCACGTGGGCGCCACCACCTTCCATCTCGCCTATCACGGCCAGAGCAACCGCGCCCTCCAGGAAAAACTGGCCCGCTTCTATCGCGCCGCCTGCCCCGATCTTTCCTTCACCGCGCCCCATTGCCTTGGCCGCCCGCGACCGGGCAAGCGAATTCGCATCGGCTTCGTCTCGCGCCATCTTCGCGCCCACACTATGGGCAAGCTCAATCAGCCCCTGATCGCCGGGCTCGACCGAACGCGCTTCGAAACCGTGGTTTTTCAATTGGGCGCGATGGACGGCGTCGCCCAGGCGATCGCCCATTCGGCCGACCGGGCGGCGCACTTGGCCGGTCCGCTGGCCTCGTTGCGCGAAACCATCGCCCAGGCGGAACTCGATCTTCTCTACTATCCCGACATCGGGATGGAGCCCACGACCTATTTCCTGGCCTTCGCACGATTGGCCCCCGTGCAGTTGGTGGCCTGCGGCCATCCCGACACCACCGGCATCGACACGCTCGATGGCAGTATTTCGGGCGCCGACCTCGATGCGCCGGATGGGCAGGAGCTTTACACCGAGCCCCTTTTCCGCCTGCCGGGCTTTCCTCTTTACATGCGCCGCCCGCCGACCCGCGAGCCCCTGGCCTCGCGGGCCGAACTCGGCCTGCCCGATGCCGCGCATCTTTATGTCTGCGCGCAAAGCCTGTTCAAGTTCCATCCCGATTTCGACGCCGTGCTGGCGGCCATCCTGGAGGGCGACCCCCAGGGCAAGCTGGTGGTGATCGAACAGCAGCATCCGGAAATCACCCGCCGTTTCAAGGCCCGGCTGGCGCGCCGGATCACCAATCTGGAGGCGCGGCTGATCGTGCTCAAACGCCTGGAGGCCCGGCTTTATCAGGGACTGCTGCGCCAGGCCGATTGCGTGCTCGATCCGCTGCACTTTGGCGGCGGCTCGTCGAGCCTCGAGGCCTTCGCCTTGGGGGTGCCAATCGTCACCTTGCCCAGCCGCTTCCTGCGCGAGCGCGTCACCTATGCCGCCTATCGGAAGATGGGCATCGACGACCTCATTGCCCGCGATCGGGCGCATTATGTCGATCTGGCGCTGCGGCTGGCCAACGATCCCGCCTGGCGGGCCGAATTGTCCAAGCGCCTTCTCGACGCCGCGCCGGTTCTCTTCGAAGACCCGGCCGAGCTGAAGACGATCGAGGATTTTCTGGAAGAAAGACTATCGGCCCAAACGCCATCGGGCTGAAACCTAACTCCGGTCCGGCAACATGCGGCTCCACACGAAAAGCCCTTAACCACCAAGGCACAAAGACACCAAGAGGCGGAAGAAATCGCCTTGGTGCCTTGGTGTCTTGGTGGTTGAAATGCCTTGGCCGAAGATCGGGTTTGAGGACGGTGTTGTCCTACCGCCTGATCTGACGCACGAAGGCCAGGAACCGATCCACCCAGGGCGTTTCGCCAACCTGGCGCAGATGGGCGTAGGTGGCGACCAGATTGCCGATCACCAACCCGTCATGCGCGCCGTCGATGCCGGCGCCCCGCGCCACCCGATAGGCGAAGCGCCCGCCTTTCGGCAGGTCTTCGATCGTCGAGTGGTGGAATTCATGGGCGACGACGGCGCCGCCCTTGGGCCGCATCAAGGGCCAGGGGCCGGCGCCGGTTTCCTCGAGCTGTACATAACCGCGCCCCATCGGACGATCATGCATCACCACCTCGCCCGGAATGGCGCCCACCATCGGGGCCCGCCGATCGCCCCAGCGGATCGAGCGCGCCAGATACATGAGCCCGCCGCATTCGGCATAGGCGGGCAGGCCGGCGGCGAGACGGCCACGGATGTCCTCGATCAGCGAGCGATTGGCGGCCAGCCGGTCGAGATGGGTTTCCGGAAAGCCGCCGCCGATGAACAGCCCATCCAGACCCTCGGGCAGCGTGGCATCGCCAAGCGTGTCGAACGGAACCAGTTGGGCGCCGCCCCGGGCAAAGGCGTCGAGATCGTCGGGATAGTAGAATCCGAAAGCGGCGTCGCGGGCGATGCCGATGCGCAAATCGGGTTTGGGAGCGGCCGGTTTCGGCGCCGCCCCATGGGGAAACGGCCCCGCCTCGGCCAAGTCCAACAGCCGATCGAGATCGACCTGATCGCCAACCGCCTTGGCGATGCGGGCCACGGCGGCCTCGGCCTCGCTGGCTTCGTTGGCGGGCACCAGCCCCAGATGGCGCTCGGCGATGACCAGCCCGGGATCGCGGGCGAGCGCGCCCAGCACCGGAATGTCGGCGTAACGGGCCAGCGCTTCGCGCAATTTCTTCTCGTGGCGCGGGCCGGCCACCTGATTGAGGATCACCCCCTTGATCGCCAGGCCGGGATCGAAGGCGCGATAGCCCAGCACCAAGGGCGCCACGCCGCGCGTCATACCCCTAGTGTCGATCACCAGCACCACCGGCGCCTTCAGCAGATGGGCGAGCGCGCCGCTGCTGTCGGCCCCCTCCACATCCATGCCGTCATAAAGGCCCTTGTTGCCCTCGACGAGCGCCAGATCGGCGTCTTGGGCCTTGGCGGCGAAGGTGGCGGCGATTTCGTCGCGGCCCATGGTGAAGAAATCGAGATTCCACGACGGCCGGCCGGCCGCCAGCCCATGCCAGAGCGGATCGATGTAGTCGGGGCCCTTCTTGAAGGGCTGCACGGCCAGACCGCGATCGGCGAAGGCCCGCAACAGGCCAAGAGTCAACGTCGTCTTGCCTGAGGATTTGTGCGCCGCCGACAGAACCAGACGGCGCATCGGTCAGGATTTCGGTTCGGAAGGTGGCAGCAGGCGGAGCACCGCTTGGCCCGCCAGCACGATCGCCAAAGCGAGCGCCACGCCGCCCAGACCAAGCAGGAATTCGGGAGCCGAGGGCGCGTAGGCGGCCACTTGGCCGTCGCCAAAGGACGACGCCACCGCCATGCCGGGGAAGAGGTTCAAGGGATAGGCCTGGCCGCCGATGATGATGACGTAGATTTGGGCCAGTCCGCCCAGCAGCACCAGCGCCGAGGCCAGCGCCAAGTGACCGCGCCGGACGAAGGTCGAATGGAAAAGCAGGATGAGGGGCAGAACGCCGCCCAGCCCCACCGCGCCCAGCCAGAACAGCCACGGATAAACGCCGCCCTCGATCAAGAGGAAGCGCTCAACGCCTTCGCGCCCGGCCATGTAAAGGTTGGTCAGATGCTGGACGGCAACGAAATACAGCGCCACGGCGACGAACAGACCCAGAAGCGGGCGCAGCCGGTCGTAGACTTCCTGGTTGGCCCGGCGTACCGAACCCATCAGCACCAGAAGGAAAAAGGCGGTGCCGAAGGCCAGCGAGAGCGCGATGAACAAGGGCGCCAGGATGGCGGCGTTGTAAGCCTCGCGCGCCGCCAAAAAGCCGAAGATCGAGCCGGTGCCGGTGGTGAGCACCAGGCGCCAGAGGAACGCCGCCAGCCCCAGCCGCCCGCTTCGGGCAAAGCGGTTGCGGTCCATCTGCCACCACAGATACCAAAGCCCCAGCGCGAAAAATCCGGTGTAGAGAAAGATGTTCCAGGCGAAGATCGATTTGAAATTGTAATGGAGCATGGCGACCGCAAGGCGGTCGGGCCGGCCGAGATCGAGCACCAGCACCGCCAGCCCGCCCGCCAGGAGCGCCAGGGCCAGCAGGGTGGAAAGCGGCGCGAAGGGCTTGTAGAGCGTACGGCCGAACACCGAGCCCATCGAGGCCACGTTGAGCGCCCCCGACGCGGCGACGATCAGGAACACCGCAAAGACATGCGGCATTCCCCAGACCACCTGGTTGGTCATGCCGGTGACCCAATGGCCGTTATGCTCCATGTGCCAGGCGGCGCCCAACCCGACCAGAACCAGCGCGCCCAAAAAGGCGAAGGCGGCCAGCACGCCCGGCCGGCGCCAATCGCGTTCCTGAAGGATGGGGGCTTGGGCTTCAGCCATGGCGTCAAATCCCCCGATAGCGCAGGGCGGGGTCGAGCCCCAGATCGGCGCGCAGCCGGGTGGCCGGCTGAGCGGCGAGCGCCCGGGCGATTTCGGATTGAGGATCGTGGAGATCGCCGAACAGCATCGCCCCCTTGCCCTGGGCCCGGCAGGCCTCGACGCAGGCGGGCAGCCGGTCGGCATCGATCCGATGGACGCAGAGCGTGCAGCCCTCGACCGTGCCCTTGCCGCGCGGATTGTGCGGCCGCTGGCCGCTTTGCGCCTCGTGGGCAAAGGAGCGCGCCTTGTAGGGGCAGGCCATCATGCAATAGCGGCAGCCGATGCAGATGTGGCGATCGACCAGCACCACCCCGTCAGCGCGCTTCATCGAGGCGCCGGTGGGGCAGACATCGACGCAGGGCGGCTTGGCGCAATGCTGGCACATCACCGGCACCGAACGCTCGACCCCGTTGGCCGGATTGCCCACGCTCACCTTGCGAAGATATTGGGCGTCGGTGGCCGGGCGGCCATGGTCCGGCAGCCCCATCTCGGTCTTGCAGGCGCTCACGCAGGCGGTGCAGTCGGCCGTGCATTTCGCGGTGTCGATCAACAGGCCCCAGCGCTGGGCGGCCGAGGCAGGCCGGCCGGCCGGTCGGGCCTGGGCGATCAGGGTCAGCCCCGGCGCCAGCACAAGCGAAAGCGCCGCGCCGCCCAGCAAAAGGCCGCGCCGCGATAGCCCGGTCAAGGGTTCCTCATTTCGACACATGGCACTCGAAACAATCGATCCGCACGGCGGCGTAGCCGTGGCAGACATTGCAGAAATGGCGTTGATCCTCGATGCCCACCGGCTGGCCCTGGGCGTCGGGCACCGCGTGGCAGGTCAGGCAATCCTTGAGCGCGTGCTTGGTGCCGCGCACCCCGGCACGCAAGGTGAGGTCGCGCTGATGCTTCAACAGCTCCATATGGCTGGTCCGCATGGTCCGGCTGTCCTCGACGCAACGCTCGCCCTTGGCCTTGGGAATCACCGGCTCGGCCGCCAGGGCCAAACCGCCCAGACTCATGCCGATCAGCAGGGCGAGCAGGATGCGGACCACTATTCCCCCAACCCCATCTGAATGTAGCCCGAAGGGCAGACGTCGCGGCAGATATGGCAGCCGATGCATTTGGCGTAGTCGGTCTCGACATAACGCCCCAGCGCCCGATCGCTCTTCTTCACGCGGCTCACCGCGGTTTGCGGGCAGAAGACCAGACAGTTGTCGCATTCGAAGCACAGCCCGCAGCTCATGCAGCGTTTGGCCTCGGCCACCACCCGCTCTTCGGCCAGCGCCACCAGCCGCTCCTCGAAATTGCCGATCACCCGATCGGCGCCGATATGGATCTCGTCGCGCTTGTGGCGCGGCGTGAAGGTGAAATGACCCAGGAACAAGTGATCGGCCGGCACCACCTCGCTCGCCGAGCGGTCCTCGTAATTGTGGACGGCGACCTTGGACTCGTCGGTGCCGCGAATGCCCTCGCCCGCGAAGCGCTCGGGCGCCCGGCCCATCTCGCGCAGGGTGTCGATCATGTTGAAGTGATGGACGTCGACCTTCGGCCGCTTGCCGAATTCACCCCCGGCCAGGAAGGTGGCGATGCCCTCGGCGGCGATCGAGCCATGGCCGATGGCGGTGGTCAGGAGATGCGGGCGCACGATGTCGCCACCCACGAAATGCTTGGGCTTTCCCGGCACCCGGAAATGCTTGTCGGCGTTGATAAAGCCCTTGCCGTTGTCGAGCGCCTCCAGGCCGTCCAGATCGCCCTTCTGGCCGATCGCCGAAACGATCAGATCGCCCTCGATCTCGAATTCGGTGCCGGCCTCGGGGATCGGGTTCATGCCGTCCATGGTGCAGCGGCACATCTTGAGGCCGCGGGCGCGGCCGTCCGGTCCCTTCAGCACTTCCAGGGGCATGATGCCGCCCTTGATCGCCACGCCTTCGCGGGTGGCGTCGTTCACCTCGCGCTCGGCGGCCATCATCTTCTCGACCGGAAAGAGCGAGGTCAGCACCACTTGGGCGCCCTCGCGCCTTGCGGTGGCGGCCACGTCATGCGCGGTCTGGCCAAGCACGACGTTCTCGACGCGATCCTTGTCATGCACCTGGGTGATGTGGCCCAGGCGACGCGCCACCGAGGCCACGTCGATCGAAGTGTCGCCGCCGCCGACCACGATGATGCGCTGGGCGACGTGCTTCAGGCGGCCTTGGTTGAAGGCCCTCAGAAAATCGACGCCGGTGATGCAGTTGGGGGCGTCGGCGCCCGGCACCGGCAGGGGTCGGCCGGAATGGGTGCCGATCGCCCAGAAGATGGCGTCGTGCGCCTTTTCCAGTTCGGCCAGGGAGAGGTCGCGGCCGATGCGGCATTTCATCTTGGCGGTCACGCCCATGTCGAGAATGCGGGCGATCTCGCCGTCCAACACCGTGCGCGGCGTGCGGTAGCCGGGAATGCCGTAGCGCATCATGCCGCCCAGTTCGGCATGCTCATCGAAGATGGTCACCGCATGCCCCTGCTTGCGAAGCTGGTAGGCGGCCGACAGGCCGGCCGGGCCGCCGCCGATCACCGCCACCGTCTTGCCGCTCTCCTTGGCGGGCTTGGGAAAGGCGAGTTTGTTGGCCAACGCCCAATCGCCGATATAATGCTCGACCGAATTGATGCCGATATGATCCTCGACCTCGTTGCGGTTGCAGCCATCCTCGCAGGGCGCCGGGCAAACGCGGCCCATCACCGCCGGGAAGGGGTTGGCGGTCGTCATCTTGCGAAAGGCGTATTCCTGCCAGCTCATGCCCTGGGGCGGCTTGTCGACGCCGCGCACGATGTCGAGCCAGCCGCGAATGTCGTGGCCCGAGGGGCAGCTCGCCTGACAGGGCGGCGTGCGATGCACATAGGTCGGGCATTTGTGCGACCAGCCGGCCTGGAAGATTTCGTCTTGCCAGTTCGTCACCTTGGCGTCGCCATCCTTGTAGCGGCGGTAGGAAAGCTGGCTGGCGTCGGTCATCTGGTGCGTCATGGCTGGTCCCTCGCGTCTTTACGAATGTTCGCCCATGCGGATGGCGTTGCCGACCAACTGATGGACGCTCACCACCATGCCCATGTCGTAGCCGTAATAGGGCAAGACCTTGGTGAACTGGCTTTTGCAGATGGCGCACATGGCGGCCAGATGGGTGACGCCGTGGCTTTCCACCACCTGCTTCAAGGCTTCGACGCGCGGCTTGGCGCCCTTGACGCGCAGATCGAGCAATTCGTCGGTCAACAGCCCGCCGCCGCCACCGCAACAGAAGGTGCGCTCGTGGGTGGTGTCGGGATGCATGTCGACGAATTTCGGGCAGGCGGCCTTGAGGATGTCGCGCGGATAGACGAATTGGCTGCCGGGCTCGGGGCCCATGCGGGTGGCGCGGGCGATGTTGCAGGAATCGTGCACCGTCACCACCTTGTCGGCGTTGGCGTCGCGATCGAGGCGAATGGCGCCCGAACGGATGAAGCCGCGCGTCAGCTCCATGATGTGCTGCGGCACCGGATAGCGCGGATCGAGGAAATCGAAGGGGCCGGCCAGCGTGTTCAAGAAGGCGTAGGCCACCCGCCAGGCATGGCCGCATTCACCAAAGACGATACGCTTGACCTTCAAATCCAACGCGGCCTTGCGGATGCGTAGCGCGATCTTGCGCATCTGCTCGTAGCTGCCGATGAACATGCCGAAATTGCCGGCCTCGGAGGCGTAGGAGGACAGCGTCCAAGAGAGCCCGGCCTGGTGGAAAACCTTGGCGTAGCCGATCAAGCCATCGACATGCGGCTCGGCGAAGAAATCGGCCGAAGGGGTGACCAGCAGCACCTCGGCGCCCTCGACATCGAGCGGGAATTTGACGTCTTGGCCCGAGGCCTCCTTGACGTCTTCTTCCAGGCCCAAAAGCGTGTCTTCCAAGGCCGGCTGCGGCAGGCCAAGATTGTTGCCGATCTTGTGGACCTTGGCGATGATCTCGTTCGAATATTTCTGCCCGATGCCGATCGAATCCATGATCTCGCGCGCCGCCATCGAGATTTCGGCGGTGTCGATGCCGTAGGGGCAAAAGACGGCGCAGCGCCGGCATTGCGAACATTGATGGAAATAGGAATACCATTGATCGAGCCGCTCGCGGGTGAGCGGGGCCGCGCCCACCAGGCCGCCGAAAACTTTACCGGCCAGCGTGAAATGGCGGCGATAGACGTCGCGCAGCAGATCCTGGCGGGCCACCGGCATGTTGCGCGGATCGCCGGTGCCCAGGAAGAAATGGCACTTGTCGGCGCAGGCGCCGCATTTGACGCAGATGTCGAGATAGACCCTAAGCGAGCGGTACTTGCCTAACAGTTCGCCCAGCTTGGCGATGGCGCGCGCCTCCCAGTCGGGCAGCAATTCGCCCGGAAAGCCCAAGGGCTCCTGGTGCGCCTTGGCCGCCACATAGGGCTTCGAGGCCGCCATGGCGCCCGGATCGATCGCCGGCACGGTGGGAAGAGCGTCGAGCGTGGGGGCTTCGATCTTGGGGCCGGCCGCCATCAGCTCTTCTCCTCGAGCTTGGCCGCCCAGGGCGCCAGATGGCGGGCCTCGCGCGGGTTGTCGGCCTGGTGGCGGGTGGGGCTGAAGAAGATTCCCGGCAGATGCAGAAGCTTCGAGAAGGGAAAGAGGATCATCAGGGCCGCCACCGCCGCCAGATGCAAAAGAAGCGGCGGGTCGATCGGCAGCGGCCGTATCTGAAACATCAGCAGGCCGCGGAAGAAGGCCTTCACCATCACGACATCGACGCGGGCCATCGCCGACATGCCGAAGCCGGAAATCCCGATGCCGATCAGCAGCAGCAGCATCAAGAGATCGGAGGGCGCGGTGACGAAGCGCACCCGGTCGATCACCAGCCGTCGCGCCAGCAGCATCAAGAGCCCCCCCAGCATGGCCAGCCCGCCATAGATGCCGAAGGGCTGGGCCAGCGCCACCGGCTCCCAGACCGGGTCCTGGAAATAACGGAGATGGCGGACCAGCGCCAGGGCCAGGCCGGCATGGAACAGCGCCGCCATGATCCACAGCCAACGGCTCGAGAAGAACAGGCTCTCGAACAGCACGACCTCGCGCGCCACCCGCAGGGCGGCGCCGGGCGCGCTCACCGGCGCCGGGGTGACGGCGATCTTCAGGGGCGAGGGCGTTCGCCAATACTGGCCGATCTTCCAGGCCAAGCCGCCCAGGAAGATCGCGGTCGCCGCGTAGAACAGCACCGCATAGAAGGTCGATACGCCGGATATGGCCATGATCGCCCCTGTGGGCCCGTCTCCCTTCAGACGCAGCCGGTGGGCTTGGGCAGACCGGCGATCTTGCAGGCCTGCTTGGCGGGACCATAGGGGAACAGCTCGTAGAGATATTTGTTGCTGCCCTTCTCCGCCCCCAGCTTCTTCGAAATCGCCTTGGTCAGCACCCGGATTGCCGGGGCGATCTGGTATTCGCTGTAATATTCGCGCAGGAAGTTGACCACTTCCCAATGCTCGGGGCTCATGGCGATCTGCTCGGCCTTGGCGATCTCGCCCGCCACCTCTTCCGACCACTCGTTGATGTTGACGAGATAGCCTTCCTCGTCGGTCTCCACCGTCTTGCCGTTCGCCTGATACGCCATGGTCTCGTCTCCTTCTCGAATGCGAATGAAAATGGTTGGGTTGGTTGGGTTCAGCACCAAGCCTGCACGGCCTGATGCTTGGCCGCCAGCTCCACGAAGCCGCGATAATCGACCACCGTGACGCCGGCAATCAGCCTGTCCTCGCCCAGGCCGCGCGCCTTCAAGTCGGGCCCCAGCACGTAGAGGGCGCGGGTCTTGGCCGCCTCGGCCAGCCGCTCGGCGAACCGCCCGCCCTTGAGCGCGCCATAGACGCCGTCCTCGTATAGCAGGATCGCCGCGCCGGGCAGCGAAAGGTCGAGGCAGCTCGAAAGCGCGTCGCGCTCGAAGGGCGATTTGGCAACCGTGTGCAACAGGCTCATCGTCATTCCCCCTAGGCGCTCAGGATCACGTCCATCTCGCCCATCAGCTTGGCCATCTCGGCCCGGCTGAGAACGGTGACCGGCACGATCAGATCGGCTTCCGCCAGGCCGCGTTCGTCGAGCGATTCCTGATCGACATAGAGCTTCTCGATATCGTAGCCCTCGAGCGCCCGATAGGTGTTGGAAAAGTTCTTCATGCCGATGCCGGCGGTCTCCATGCCCTTCTTCAGCTCGAAGACGCCGTCGTCGGTGAAGACCAGATGCACATCCTGATCGAAGGCGGCCGAGATCAGCACCATCTCCAGCACTTCCAGGGCGTAGACGGTGCCGTAGGGCGCCTTGCGGTTGACGTACATGAATTTCTTGACGATGCCCGATCCGCCTTCGGCCTCGTCGGTGCGATCTTCGTCCATCATGGCTCCCCTCCCCCTAATCGCCGAAGGTGACGAGGCGGTCGGCCTGGATGCCGGCCTCGATCAATTGACCCAGTCCCGAGATGCGGAAACCGGGCGCCAGATTGTCGTTCTTGATGCCGCGCCTGAGCGCGGCGGCGACGCAGACCACCAGATCGACCTTGTGATCCTCGGCCAGCGTCGACCAGTTCTTCACCACGTTGCGGTCGTCGGTCGGCGGCTCGGCCAGCATGTTGGCGTTGTGGACGCCGTCGTAATAGAAGAAGACGCGGAAGATGGCGTGACCGGCTTCCAGCGCCGCCTTGGCGAACTGATAGGCGGAATCCGAGGCCTGGTGGTTGAACGGCCCCTCATTGACCAGGATGGCGAACTTCATCCCCCTCTCCCCTTTCCCGGCGGCCTAGAAGCGCAACTGCGCCGAGGCGTTGAGGCTGGCCCGCCCGCCCCGCCAATTGTCGACGTGGTATTTGGTGAAGGGCAGGCCGGTCAGCTCGAAGAAGCGCGGCCAGCCGATGCGGTCGATCCATTCGCCCACCCGCTCCCAGGCCCGGGCGTCCTTCTGATAGGCGCGCAGGATCGACTTCACCACGGCGGCCACCTCGGGCCAGCGCGGCGCGTTGTTTTCCAGCCCGGCCGCCACCAGCTTGTGGAAGCTGGGCTGCGAGCGGGTCGAGGAATGCTTGCCGCCCACCCAGATGGCGATCTTGGTGTTGACGGGATCGTTGATCTGCATCGGCGGGCAAGGCGGATAGCAGGCGCCGCAGCAGACGCATTTCTTCTCGTCGACCTCCAGCGTCGGCTTGCCGTTGACCAGGGCGGGGCGGATCGCCGCCACCGGGCAGCGGGCGACCACCGCCGGGCGCTCGCATTGCAGGCTCACCAGCTCGTGATTGATCTTGGGGGGCTTGGTGTGCTGGACGTTGATGGCGATGTCGCCCTGGCCGCCGCAATTGATCTGGCAGCAGCTCGTGGTGATCTTCACTCGGTTGGGCATGCGCTCGTGGGTGAACTCGTCGTGCAACTCGTCCATCAGCGCCTTGACGACGCCCGAGGCATCGGTGCCGGGGATGTCGCAATGCAGCCAGCCCTGGGTGTGGGAAATCATCGTCACCGAATTGCCGGTGCCGCCGACCGGGAAGCCGGCCTTGGTCAAAGCCTCGACCAGGGGCGCCACCTTGTCGGCCTTGGAGACCATGAACTCGATGTTCGAGCGCACGGTGAAGCGCACATAGCCCTCGGCGTAGGTGTCGGCGATCTCGCAAAGCTTGCGGATGGTGCCGACATCCATCTGGCGCTGGGTGCCGGCCTTCACCGTCCAGATCTCGTCACCCGATTGGGCAACATGGTGGAGCACGCCGGGACGCGGCCGGTCGTGCCAGGCCCAATGACCGTAGTTCTTTTTCATCAGGGGGTGCATGTAAGGGAAGGGATCGGGCACCCCGCTCTCGGTCGGGCGACGAAGTTCAGCCATGCAATCGGTCCTCCATGTTGCGCCTGCGGTCGATCACTCGGCGGCGCTTTTCTTGCGGGCGTTCCACTTCTGCACCTCGGCGTCCCAGCCGTCGATGCGGACGTAGGAATTGGTGCGCGGGTGGCGGATCATGTTGGGATCAAGATCGAGCTCGATGCCTTCGAGGAAGTTGACCAGCCCGATGCGCTCGATCATCTCGCCGCAGCGCTCGTGCTCGAGCGCGTTCTCGGCGAAGAACTCGACCACCTTCTTGGCCAGTTCGACCAGCGCCTCGTAATCCTCGTCGGTGTCAAGCTTGTGGAAGGGCACCACCACGGTGCCCATCTGGTCGCCGATCTTCAAGGTGCGCTTGCCGCCGACCAGGATGGCCGCGCCGCGTTCCTTGCCGGGCTTCAGGGCCTTGGTGAGCACGTTGATGCAATGCATGCAGCGCACGCAGCTCTTGTTGTCGACGTCCAGGCTGTCGTCGTCGTTGAGCGACAAGGCCTCGGTCGGGCACATGCGGATGACCTGATCGATCATCTGCTTGCGGCCGTTCTTCTTGACGTAGGCCTGCACCTCGGCCTGGTTGACGCGCATGTCGTCCTTCCAGGTGCCGATCACCGCCATGTCGGCGCGGTGAATGGCGTTGGCACAGTCGTTGGCGCAACCGGCGAACTTGAACTTGAACTTGTAAGGCAGCGAGGGCCGGTGCATGTCGTCCAAGAAGGCGTTGACGACGCGGCGCATCGCCTTGGCCTCGTCGAAGCAGCTTTGCTCGCAGCGCGCCGCGCCGACGCAGGAGACCGAGGTGCGCACGCCGGCGCCGGCGCCGCCCAGATCGAAGCCCATTTCGTTCAGTTCGTCGAAGGCACCCTGCACCTTCTCCGAGCTGGTGCCCTGGAACATGATGTCGCCCGACTGGCCGTGGAAGGCGATGAGGCCCGAGCCGTGGCGTTCCCACACGTCGCACATCTGGCGCAACAGATCGGTGGTGTAGTGCATGCCGGCCGGCGGCATGACGCGCAGCGTGTGGAATTCCTTCGAGGCCGGATACTTCTCGGCCACCTCGGAGAAGCGGGGAATGACGCCGGCGCCGTAGCCGAACACGCCCACCGTGCCGCCCTTCCAATAGCCCTTGCGGGTCTCGTAGGAATGTTCGAGTTGGCCCAGAAGGTCCTTCATCATGTCGGCATAGGGCTTGTCCTCGGCCTTCGCCAGGCGCTTCAAGCCGGTGACGAAGCTGGGCCAGGGCCCGCTCTCCAACTGGTCGAGCAGCGGCGTCTTGGGCATCGCTTTGGCCATTCGCTTTCCTCCTTGCGACACGATCCGGTTCAAGGCGCCCAGGCCTTCGCTTGGGCCGGGCCGCCTCATTTCACAGCCGACTTATGCGGAATTTTGACAGAGCTCCGCCCTGGTCGGGTTCCTCCACGCACTCTTCTTGCCGGGGTCGGCGGTCGCGATTTCGGCCATCCGCCCCCTTGGCCTCGTACATTATTACATCATAATATAATGTCCCAAGCAAAAATCCAGCGCTTTTTTTGCCCCCCGAACTGGGCTAGCGTGACGAGGGCAAGGCGGGCCGGAAATGAAATATTTTTTTGAAATTTCAAATGATTGATGATTATCAGGCCTGGCGGGCCGCCAAGCTCGGGGCCATCCCGGCGCTTGACGATCTGCTCGTTCGGCTGGCCGATCCGGGCAACCCGACCCAAGCCGAACGAAGCGCCCTTTTGGAGCGCTGCCGGCGCTTCAACATGGCGGTCTATTGCGGCCCGGACCGGCCACTGGATAAGGCGGAACTTCGGGCGCTGGCGGCGGCGCTCGGCCTGGTCTCGCTCGACCCCAACCAACTGGCCGATGACGACGGCATTTCCGCGCTGGCGGTCAGGGAGCATGGCTCCGGCGCTCGTTTCATCCCTTACACCAACCGGCCGATCGCCTGGCACACCGACGGCTATTACAATCCGCCCGACCGCACGGTGCGGGGTTTGATTCTGCACTGCCTGCGCCCGGCCCTACGGGGCGGCGTCAACGCCCTTTACGATCCCGATCGCCTCTACATCGCGCTGCGCGACCGCGACCCCGAATGGACGGCGGCACTTGAACGGCCCGACGCCTTCACCATCCCGGCCCAGGCCGAGCCGGGCCTGGAACCCCGCCCGCCGCAACCGAGCCCGGTTTTCACCTGGGACGAAGACGGCCATCTGGCGATGCGCTACACGGCGCGCACCCGCAGCATCGCCTGGAGCGCCGATCCGGCCGTGCAACGGGCCAAGGCGGCGCTCGAGGCGATTCTGGCCGGCGATCCGCCCGGCCGCCTGGACCACCGCCTGGAGGCCGGCCAGGGCCTGATTTGCAACAACGTCCTGCACACCCGCACCGGCTTCGAGGACGATCCCGCCAAGCCGCGTCTGATCTGGCGGGCCCGTTATTACGAGCGCGTCGGCACCAACGGCGAAAGGAAGGCCCTATGAGCGAAACCACGACCGAACTGGCCCGCCTCGCGGCGCCCTGGGGGCGCGAGCTGGTGCTGTTCCAGGTGATTCATGAAGGCGGGCTGGCGATGCTTCGCCTGCGCATCCGCGAGGGCAAGCGTTTCACCACGCTCGATCTCGATGCCGCCACTGCCGGCGACTTGGCCGCCCGCTTGGCCGCCTGGGCCGCCGCCCCGCCTTCCGACGCCTAACGCGTTTCCCGCACCAGATCGAGAATGATGTCGGCCAGGGCCTCGGCGTCGGCGATGCCGCGGCAAAACCAGATGCGCCGCCCCTGGCAGGTGCCGGCGATCACCGATTGGCCGTCGGGCAAATCGGCCGGCAGGCCGAAGAGCAGCGGCAATTCGTGCCCGCCATGCTGGCCCTCGGCCATCAAGAGCGGCAGAACGATGATGTTGGGGCGATCGGTCAGCGCCGACCAACTGGCGGCCAGCGGCTCTTCTTCAAGGAAGACGGCGCGCACCTCGCCATAGCGGCCCGAGGCGTCGAGCTTCTGCGCCAGTTCGTCGACCGTGGTCCGCGCGCCGCCGCCGCGCTTGTTGCCATGCCCGACCAGGAACAGGGCAATCGAGTTGGGCTCCAGACGTTCCGAGGCGATGAGGTCGTCGGCGCGGGCCAGGATGAGGTTGGTCACCCGGGGATGGGTGCCGACCGGCCGGCAATAATGGATGCGCCGGCCATCGGGGCGCACGGTGAGCGTCCCGGTCAGGCCCAATTCGCGCGGCACAATGACGCGGGTGAACTCGCCCTCGGCGGCAAAGACCGGCACCACGAAGATTTCCGGGGCGGCGATCCGATCCAGACCCTGGCCGATGAAGGGCGGCTCCTTCCAGAAACAGGTCTCGATGCGGGCAAAGCGGTGTTCGGCGGCCAGCCGATCCGCCAGCCGCCGGATGGGCGCCGAGGCGTCGGGGCGGCGCGACGAACCATGCCCGACCAGGAGCAGGGCGGCGCGGTGCGGCAATGGCGCGTTTTCCATGGTCATGCGGTCTATTTAGCCAAAACCGGGCCCCTTGGCAAAGACCATCGGTACGCGCAGGCCGCTGGATTTCGGGCAAGTTCTTACGCTATTGTTGGCGGGAGCCTCCGTCCATGCCCCGCCAACGCGGGCCAAGCGGGTTGGCTCCAACAAACCGAACGTCAACCGTTTGGTCCACAGGGAGACCCGCGTAGATGACCCGATCCGTCCTGGTGGTCGACGACGAATCGAACATCGTCCTTTCCCTCGAATTCCTGATGAAGCAGGCGGGGTTCGATGTCCGCGTGGCGCGCGACGGCGAAGCGGCGCTCACCGAAGTTGCGAAAAGCCCGCCCGATCTCATTTTGCTCGACGTCATGATGCCCAAGCGCGACGGCTACGACGTCTGCCAGACCATCCGCGCCAACCCCGACTGGAAGAACGTGCGCATCATCATGCTCACCGCCAAGGGCCGCGACATCGAGCGCGAAAAAGGCCTGGCGATGGGCGCCGACGACTACATCACCAAGCCCTTCTCGACCCGCGAGGTGGTCGAGCGGGTCAAGCACTACCTCGCCTGAGGGATTGGCCGGTGAGTCCGCGCGCCGGTCTCGCCCTCGCCTTCGCCCTGCTGGCCGTTCTGGCCGTCGCGGCCCTCTACCTTGCGCCCAGCTTGGATCCTCCCGCCCGCAGCCTGCTGGCGCTCGTCCTCGTGGTCGGCGTCGGCGTGTTGGCCTTCATCCTCGACCAGCGCCTGATGGGGCCGGCCGCCCAATTGGCCAACGAGGTCGAGTTCCAGGCCCGCACCAAGGGCGCCCAGCGCGGTCTGATCCGGCCCGGCCCGCACTGGCTGGGGGCGCTTCTGCCGGCGGTCGAGG
Organism: Rhodospirillales bacterium; assembly: GCA_016214125.1. Lineage (GTDB taxonomy): Bacteria > Pseudomonadota > Alphaproteobacteria > Rhodospirillales > WMHbin7 > JACRPC01. The sequence goes on from JACRPC010000011.1 coordinate 116,572, forward strand.
CGCTGGTCCAGGTTCTGCAGGGCCGCCAGGACGATCTGCGCCAGGCGCTCGACCAGGCCACCGCCAAAAGCGAGGAGCAGAAGCGCTGGCTGGAGGTGATCCTGGTCGACCTCTCGGAAGGCGTGCTGGTCTGCAACATGAGCCACCAGATCCTGCTTTACAATCAGGCGGCCATCCGCCTGTTCGAGGGCTCGGACGCGCTGGGGCTGGGGCGGCCGCTCTTCAATCTGGTCAGTCGGGCGCCGGTCTTGCACACCCTCGATCTCCTTCAGCACCGCCGCCGCCCGGCCTCCGACGACGAAGCGACGGTGCCCTTCGTTTGCGCCACCGCCGATTCCCGCCTGATGCTGCAAGGCCGGCTGGGGCTGATCAAGGACGCCAACGCCAAGATCACCGCCTACGTCGTCACCTTCAGCGACATCTCGGGCCGCATCGCCGAGATCGAGAAGGGCGACGAAGTGCGCCGCGCCATGACCCGCGAATTGCGCCAGCCGATCGCCAATCTGCGCGCCGCCGCCGAAACCCTGGCCGGCTATCCCGACATGGCGCCGGCGGTCCGCCAATCCTTCGATCAGGTGATTCTCGACGAAGGCACCCGCCTGTCGGATCGGCTGGAAGCGTTGGCCCGCGAATATCGCGGCCACGCCTTGGGCCGTTGGCCGATGGCCGATCTGCACGCCGCCGATCTGGTCAATTGCATCGACCGCCGCCTGGCCAAGGACCGGGCGCTGGCCCTGACCCTGGTCGGCATTCCGCTCTGGCTGCACGGCGATTCCCATCTGCTGATGCTGGGCTTCGAGCAGCTTTTGCGCCGCCTGCACGCCAAGACCGGCGTTGCCGCCTTCGACGCCGAAACGATGCTGGGCGACAAGCGGGTCTATCTCGACCTGGCCTGGGAGGGACCGACGGTCAGCGCCCAGCAGATCGAGGCCTGGCTCGACGAGCCCCTGGCCGATGCCGACGGCCCCTACCGCCTGCGCGACGTCTTCGAGCGCCACGGCTCCGAGATGTGGTGCCAGGCAAGAGGCGGACGGGCGGTGTTGCGGGTGCCGCTGCTGGCGCCGGCCGGCGCGCCGATCAAGGGAACGGCGCCCGAACTGCCGCCCCGGCCGGAATTCTACGATTTCGGCCTGATGAGCGCCCACAGCGACGCCGGCCGCTTGAGCGAGCGCCCCTTGCGCGCCCTCACCTTCGTCGTCTTCGACACCGAAACCACGGGCTTGAAGCCTAGCGAAGGCGACGAGATCATCTCGATCGGCGCGGTGCGGGTGGTCAACGGACGGCTCTTGACCGGCGAAACCTTCGAGCGCCTGGTCAATCCCGGCCGCACCATTCCCAAGGACTCGATCCGCTTCCACGGCATCACCGACGCCATGGTCAAGGACAAGCCGCCGATCGGCGTGGTGCTGCCGCAGTTCAAGGCTTTTGCCGGCGACGCCGTGCTGGTCGCCCACAACGCCGCCTTCGACATGAAATTCCTCCAGCTCAAGGAAAAGGCGACCGGCGTCGCCTTCGCCAATCCGGTGCTCGACACCATGCTGCTTTCGCTCTTGGCCGATGCCCATCTCGAGGATCATTCGCTCGACGGGGTGGCGCAGCGCTTCCTGATCGACATTCCCGACCGCCACACCGCCCTGGGCGACGCCCTGGCGACGGCGGCGGTGCTGGTCCGCCTGATCGAAATCGTCGAGACCAAGGGCATCGCCACCTTCGGTCAGGTGATGAAGGCGGCCAACATGGCCGCCGAAGTCCGCGCCCGCCAGGCGCGGATCTAGGGAAGGAGGAGGCCCACCCATGCCGCACCGCCGCACCCGACAACGCGCCCTGCGCCTGGTCCGCCAAAGCAGCGTCACCGCCCGCCTGGTGGGGGTGTTCCTCTTGGGCGCTTTCCTGTTCCTGCCGCCACTCTTGCGCGTCTTCAACGCCGGCGGCTTCCTGGCCGGCTTTCCCCTGCTTTATGTCTATCTCTTCCTGGCCTGGGCGGGGCTGGTGGCGGTGATGGCGCTGGCCATCGAGGGCGATCCGCCCTCCGGAATCGACGGATGAACGGGACCCGGCCATGAGCGGGGCGGTGGTCATCGGCGTCGCCTTCGCCTATCTCTGCCTGCTGTTCGCCATCGCCTATTGGGGCGACAAGCGCGCCGACGCCCGGCGCAGCCTGATCGCCCACCCGGCGATCTACGCGCTGTCGATCGCCGTCTACTGCACCTCCTGGACCTTCTACGGCTCGGTCGGGCGGGCCACCCAGACCGGCGTCGGCTTCCTGCCGATCTATCTGGGGCCGACCTTGATGGCGGCGCTGTGGTGGCTGGTGCTGCGCAAGATGGTGCGGATCTCGAAAACGCACCGCATCACCTCGATCGCCGATTTCGTCTCCTCGCGCTACGGCAAAAGCACGTTTCTTTCCGGCCTGGTGACGGTGATCGCGGTGATCGGCATCATGCCTTACATCTCGTTGCAGCTAAAGGCGGTTTCCGCCTCCTTCACGGCGCTGGTCGAGTTCGCGGCGCCCGGCAGCACGCCCGGCCTGCCCTTGCCCGGCGCCGACACCCCCTTCCACGCCGACACCGCCCTTTACGTCGCCGCCATTCTCGCCGCCTTCGCCATTTTGTTCGGCACAAGGCACATCGACGCCTCCGAGCATCACGAAGGCATGGTGGCGGCCATCGCCTTCGAATCGATCGTCAAGCTCCTGGCCTTCCTGGCGGTGGGGCTGTTCGTCGCCTTCGGCCTCTTTGCCGGACCGGGCGACATCTTCCGCCAGGCGGCCGAGCGGGCCGACCTGGCGCGGCTCTTCACCATGCCCGATGCCGGCGCCATCGGCGATTTCGTGGCGCTCACCCTGTTGTCGATGCTGGTGATTCTGTGCCTGCCGCGCCAATTCCAGGTCTCGGTGGTCGAGTGCGTCGACGAGGTCCACATCAAGCGGGCGATGTGGATGTTTCCGCTCTATCTGCTGCTCATCAACCTCTTCGTGCTGCCGATCGCCTTTGCCGGCCTGCTCACTTTCCAGCCGGGCACCGTGCATCCCGATCTGTTCGTGCTGGCGCTGCCGCTTTCGCAGGGCCACCAGTTCCTGGCGCTGTTCGCCTTCATCGGCGGCCTGTCGGCGGCCACCGGCATGATCATCGTCGAGACGGTGGCGCTGGCCACCATGGTCTGCAACGACCTGGTGATGCCGGTGCTGCTGCGCATCGAGGGCCTCAATCTCGCCCAGCGGCGCGACCTCAGCCGCCTGCTGCTCGCCATCCGCCGCTGGACCATCGTCGTCGTGGTGCTCTTGGGCTATCTCTATGTGCGGCTGATCGGCCAGTCCTTCGCGCTGGTCACCATCGGTCTGGTGTCGTTTGCCGCCGCCGCCCAGTTCGCGCCGGTGCTGCTGGGCGGCATCTTCTGGCGCGGCGCCACCCGGGCCGGCGCCGTCGCCGGCCTGATGGGCGGTTTCGGCGTCTGGCTCTACACCCTTCTGCTGCCCTCCTTCGCCCGCTCCGGCTGGCTGCCGGTGGGCTTCGTCGATCACGGCCTCTTTGGCTTCGCTCTCCTCAAGCCCTACGCCCTGTTCGGCCTTTCCGGCCTCGATCCGATCACCCATTCCCTGATCTGGAGCCTGATCGCCAATCTCGGCTTCTACATCGCGGTGTCGCTGGCCTCGGGCCAAGGGGCGATCGAGCGCATCCAGGCGGCGCTGTTCGTCGATGTCTTCCGCCCCTCGGGCGAAGCGGGCGGCGGCCGCTTCTGGCGCGGCACGGCGCCGGTCGCCGATTTGCAGGAGCTGGTCGGGCGCTTCGTCGGCGAAGAGGCGGCGGCGCGCGCCTTCGCCCTTTACGCCGCCGAACGCGGGCTCGATCTGGCGCTCCAGGGCGAGGCCGATGCCGATCTGGTCAACTTCGCCGAACGCATCCTGGCCGGCGCCATCGGCGCCGCCTCGGCCCGGGTCATGGTGGCCTCGGTCGCCAAGGGCGAGGTGGTCGGGCTGCAGGAGGTGATGGAAATCCTCGACGAGGCCTCGCAGATCCTGGCCTACAGCCAGAAGCTCGAGATGAAATCGAAGGAGCTGGAGCAGGCGACCGCCGAACTTACCGCCGCCAACGAACGCCTGAAGGAACTCGATCGCCTGAAGGACGATTTCGTCTCCACCATCACCCACGAACTGCGCACGCCCTTAACCTCGATCCGCTCCTTCTCGGAAATCCTGCACGACAATCCCGAGCTCGATCTCGGCCAGCGCCAGGAATTCCTGCGCATCGTCATCAGCGAATCCGAGCGCCTGACGCGGCTCATCAATCAGGTGCTCGACCTGGCCAAGATCGAGGCCGGCTCGCTCGATTGGGACATCCGGACGCTCGACGTCGCCGAGGCGGTGCGAGCCGCGCTGACCGCCACCCAGCGCCTGGCCGGCGACAAGGGGGTGACTCTCACCGTCGATCTCGAAGCCGGGGCGCCGCCGGTGCCGGCCGATCGCGACCGCCTGATCCAGGTGATGGTCAATCTGCTCTCCAACGCCGTCAAATTCGCGCCCCCCGACAAGGGCCGGATCGCCGTGACGCTGGCCGCGACACCGGAGGGGGTGCGGGTGTCGGTGGCCGACAACGGCCCCGGCATTCCCGCCGACCATCACGAGGCGGTGTTCGACAAGTTCCGTCAGGTGGGCGACACGCTGACCGAGAAGCCCGAAGGTTCGGGCTTGGGGCTGGCGATCAGCCGCACCATCCTCGAGCATCTGGGCGGCCGCATCTGGGTGGAAAGCCGGCCCGGCGAAGGCGCCACCTTCAACTTCGTCCTCCCCCGGGCCGTCTGATCCGCCCGCTTACCACTTCATCGTGCATTTGTCGTGATAGGGGTCCTGGGAATCCTTGAGCGCCACGCTCAAGCCCTTCAAGCCGTATTCGCCGCGCGCGTCCTTCACCACTTCCTGAAGATAGAAATTTTGGATCGGGAAATGGTTGTTGCCGAAGCGAATCTTGCCGCGCGTGTTGGGAAAGTCGGCCTTGCGCATCGCCTGGCGCATCGCCTCCTTGTTGGCGAGATTGCCGCCGGCCGCCGCGACCGCGGCGTTGATCATCATCACCGAATCGTAGGCTTGGGCGGCATAAAAGGACGGCGTGCGCTGATGCTTGGCGCGGAAGTCGGCGACGAACTTCTTGTTCACCGGATTGTCGAGATCGGCCACCCAGGACTGGGTGCTGAGCGAACCGACCGCCGAATCGCCGATCTGCGGCAGGTTGAGCGAGTCGACCGAGAAGACGGAATAGAGGGTCGTCTTTTCCTTCAGCCCCGACTGGGCGTATTGCTGGAAGAACTGGCGGCCGGCGGCGCCGGGATAGAAGACGAACGCCGCCTCGGAATTGGCGCTGCGCAGCTTGCTCAGCTCGACCGCGAAATCGAGCTGCTCGGGCCAACGGGTCATTTCCTGGCCGACCACCTCGCCCTTGTAGGTGCGTTTGACGCCCTCGGCCACGTCCTTGCCGGCGGCGTAGTTGGGGGCGATGATGAACAGCTTTTTCACGGCCCGCTGATTGAGCGCCTCGCCCAGCGCCATCGAGGTCTGGTCGCCCTGCCAGGAGATCGAGAAGAACCAGGGCGAGCACTGCTCGCCGGCGATCTGCGAGGGGCCGGCGTTGCCGCTGATCAGGAAGGTCTCGGCGTCGACCGCCGTCTTGACCGAGGCCAAGAGAACGTTCGACCAGATGTAGCCGGTCAGGAAGTGAACGGCGTTGCTCTGGATCAGCTTCTCGGTCACCTGCTTGCCGACATCGGGCTTCTGCTGATCGTCGGCGTAGGTGACCTCGACCTCGAGACCGCCCATCTTGCGGCCCAACTGGTCGAGCGCCAGTTCGAAGGCGTCGCGCTGTTCGTTGCCGATGACGGCGTTGGGGCCGCTGAAGGTGTTGACGTAGCCGATCTTGACCTTCTGCTGGGCCTGAACGGGCAGGGCCAAAACGGCCAGCGCCGCCGCGATCAGCAAGGTTTTTCCGCTCATGGTGCTCTCCTCCCTCGAGTATGTAGTCGTCAATTGAGAACCGGCTTTAGCCGGCGTATTGGCGGGCCGCCCGGAACATGGCGCGCACGTTGTCGATCGGCGTCTCGTCGGGAATGCCGATGCCGCAATCGAGAATGAGGTGGCCGCCCTTGTTCCACACCTTGTCGACGACGTGCTTGACCTCGGCGTCAACGTCGGCTGGCTTGCCGGTCACCATGGTCGAGGCCATCACTCCGCCGCGCAACGCCACCCGATCGCCCATGATCTCGTGGGCGCGGATCAGATTGTCGGTGCGCTCGAACCAGTAGATGCACTTGCCGGCCGGCACGTCGGCGATGGTTTCCAGGCGCTTGTCGCATTCGTGCTCCCACAGCACCATGGGAATGAGGCCGGCCTCGATGAAGCCCAAAAGCTGCTTCTTGAAGGGCGCCCACCAAAAGGTCTCGAACTGCTTTTGCGACATGAAGGTGTCGCCCGGCCAATGGGTGGTGATCATGATCACCGGATGGTTGGCCGCCTTGGCGGCGCCCACGATCTGCGCCAGCATGTAGGGCGCCACCTTGTCCATCGCCGCCAGAAGCTGCTCGGGATGGCGGCGCATGTCGGTGAGGCCGCCGATGGCGCCGCGCCAATAGTCGGCCACCGCGTCGAAGGGATTGCCGGCCAGGGTGTTGGTCATCAAGGGATAGCCCAGCTCGGCGGCGCGCCGGGCGAAGGCGGCGCAATGGCCGCCGAAGCGCTCGACCTCGTCGGCCGCCGCCATCAGCCGGGTGAGCGACGCCTTGAGCGCCGGATTGGCGAAGGCGCGAATGGTGCTCATCACCCGCAGCCCGCTCATGGTCGGGAAGGGCGGCAGATGGACGAAGCCCTCGAACACCTCGGCCACCTGGGGCAGAAATTTCTTCAGGTAGTAGTTGGTGGGATCGTGCAGGAATTCGGGATAGTCGGCGGCCTTCATGTATTCGTATTCGAGATACTGATAGGGCATGTCCTCGGCCACGCCGTGCCCCGGCCATTGCAGGGTCTTGAGGCCCATCGCCTCCATCATCGGCCCCATGGCGGTGAAGAGCACCAGATTGTTGGTGAAGTCGGGATCGAATTCCAAAACGGCGCGCTCGCAGATCGCTTTGGTGCTCTCATAGTCGTACATCAGCGATTTGTGGGAAACGCCGCCATATTTGGCCAGCCAGAAGGTGGCGTAGAGCACGACCGGCATGCGGTCGGTCCGCTTGAGGGCCACGGTGTCGAGCAGGCGCCGCCAGCGCCGGTCATAAGCCGCCTTGGCCTCAGCCGAGCCGGCCTTGGGGGGCGGGCTTCCATCGGTCGTCACGCTCATGGCGGCTCTCCCCCTTGGTCCCGAAATCCGCACCCCGCGCCGACCGCGGCCCGGAGGCGCCCCATTTCGGTTGTCGTTTCCCCTGTCGGCGGCCTTGCCTCGGCCCCTCGACGCCCAAACGCTACGCCATCGTCCCCGCCCAAGCAAGGCGACAGTGAACACATTCACGCATGGTGAATGATTGCGTTTGCACGCAACGCGGGCTTACAGGGCCGCCTTCTTCTCGACGTAGCCCATCTGGCGCGACAGCGCCTTGGTGGCGTGCAGAAGGCGGCGCGCGATCGGGCCTTCGAAGCGGGCGTCGATCAGATTCATGTCGCCAATCACCGTGATGACGGCGCTCACCTGGCCCTCGTGATCGAAAATCGGCGCCGCGAAGCCGCCGAAGCCGCGCAGCACATGGCCCAGGGCGCGCGACACGCCGTGGCGGCGAGCCTCCTCGACGACGCTCCAATCGAAGAGGGCCGGCTGGCCGCGCGCCTTTGCCAGTTCCAGCCGTTTCAGCTCCGGCTTGACCAGGGGATCGGTCACCACCCTGGGCAGGAAGGCCAGAAAGGCGCGGCCGGTGGCCGAGATCAGCATCGGCATCACCGTGCCGACCTTGACCTCGACCGGCACCAGATTGGCGCCTTCCAGCCGGGCGATCACCGTCGGCCCCAGATTGCCCCACACCGACAGAAAGACCGTATGACCGGTGGCGTCGACCAGATCGTACATGGCGGCCCGGGCGGCGGTGAGCAGATCGATGTGCGCCAGGGCGGCCAAGCCAAGGCGCAGGGCGCCCGGCCCCAGCCCGTAGCGGTTGGTCACCGGGTCCTGGGCCACCAGCCCGACGCGGGCCAAGCTCACCAGATAGGAATGGGCCTTGCTGGCGCTCATGCCGGCGGCCTTGGCGACCTCGCCCAGCGGCAGGGGTCCGCGCGCATGCTCCAGCACCCGAAGCACCGCATAGCCGACCTCGATCGACTGGATTCCCTTCTGCGCCCGCTTGACGGCCACGCCCACCCCCCGGCGATTCCTGCTTAGCGCCTGTTATCGCACCGGGTGGGCGCCAACACAAAAAGAAAACGCCCCACCCCGGCCGAACCGGGATGGGGCGCTGGAAAGGCCAACGCTATTCGCTAAGCACAAACTTGCCGTTCTTCACCTCGACCATGCGCAGCGCCTGGGCGTCGATGCCCAGATGGTCGGTGGGCGAAAGGTGGAAGGTGCCGCCGACCCCGACATAGCCCGAGGTCTTCTCGATCTCGTCGCGCACCTTGGCCTTGTCGGTGGTGCCGGCGCGCCGGATGGCGGCCAAGGTCATATGCAGGGAGTCATAGGCGTAGCCGGCATAGGCCGAGGCATCGTCCTTGTAGACTTCGCGGTAGCTCTTGATGAACTCCTGCATCGTCTTCTTCTGCGGATCGCTGTCGGGAAGCTGATCGGCGACGATGACGCCGGCCGCCGACATCCGCACCCCCTCGGCCGCCTCGCCGGCCAGACGGATGAATTCGACGGTGGCGACGCCGTGGGTGTGGTAGAGCGGGGCGGTGATGCCGAGCTGGCGATAGTTCTTGGTGACGATCGCCGGGCTTTGGCCGAAGCCCCAGACGACCACCGCCTGCACGCCGGGCGTGTTCTTGATCCGGGTGAGCTGGGCGGTCATGTCCGGATCGCGCGGGTTGTAGAATTCGTCGGCGATCACGTCGATGCCGTAATTGCCCTTCACCTTCAGCGCTTCGTCATGGCCCGATTTGCCGATGCCGACATTCTCGGAGATCATGCCGATCTTCGAAATGCCGCGCTTCTTCATTTCGGCAAAGATCTTTTCGTTCGACATGCGGTCGGTGTGCGCGTTCTTGAAGATCCATTTGCGCACCGGCTCGATCGGCAGCACCGAACCCGACAGGTTGAAGAAGGGCATGCCGGCCTGCTCCATCAAGGGCAGCACGGTCATGACGATGGCGGTGGTCGAGCCGCCGACGATGACGTCGACCTTGTCGTTCTCGATCAGCCGCTTGGCGAAGCTGGTGGACCGCTCGGGGTTGCCGGCGTCGTCATACATGATCAACTCGATCTTGCGGCCGTTGATTCCGCCCGCCTTGTTAATCTTGGCGATCTCCATTTCGATCGTCTTCTTTTCCGGATCGCCCAGGAACGAGGCCGGTCCGGTGTAGGACAGGAACGAACCCACCTTGATCGGCGGGTCGGCGGCCTGGCCGGGCGCGCCCGACAGGGCCAGGGCCAAGCCGGCGCCCACCGCCGCCAGGCCAAATTGTCTCCGGTTCAGTCGTGTCATGATTGCTCTCCCCTGATGAAAATTGTTGTCGCTTTGAAACCAGTATGGCCGACCCCGGCGAGGTCGGCCATACAAACTTACCGCCCCTAAGGTTTCCCCTTACCCAAGCGGGCCTTCGTAACGGCTGATTCGCACCTTCGAGCACAAGTCCATGTTGAGGTTGACCGGGCTGGTGTGCTCGAAATCGATCTCCAAAAGGTCGTTGTAGAAGATGCCCTTGCCCTTGGCGATCGGCTGGTGCGGCGTCCAGTGGCCGGCGCAGGCGGCGATGCCGACGCCTTCCGGATGGATGCCCTCGGTGATCTTGATCCGGCCTTCGACATGACGGCCGGTCGGCGTTTCCAGCCGCACCGCGTCGTTGTCCTTCAGGCCCTTCTTCTTCGCCGTCTCGGCGTTGATGGCGATCTTGTACGAGAAGGGATCGAGCTGGGCGATCTCGTCCAGCCACGGATTCTCCATGGTGAAGCCGTTCACATGGATGGTGTCGCGGTAATAGAAGGAATAGAGGTCGAAGCTGGCGTCCTTCTCCTCGTGCGAGGGGCAGGGCAGCCATTCCGGCAGCGGGCCGTAATAGCGCGGATCGAAATGCATGCCGCCTTCGGCGCACAGCTTGCCGGTGCGCTCGCCCAAATCCATCAGATATTCGTGATAGATGGGAATGCGGACATCGAGGAAGGTGCGCCAATAGACCTCTTCGGTCTTCTTGGGCCAGGTGATGATGCCGTGCTCCTTGAACCACTCCAGGCCCCGCTCCGGCCCGAATTTGTGCTTGAGTTCGTGGTCGAAGACCTCGGGCAGCGTGTAGGTCTTCTTGGGATCGAGCATCTGCGGCCCGTCGAGATTGTAATAGCTGTTCATCGCCATGTTGATCTCGGGACCGAGATCGAGCTTGTAGGCGATGTCGAGCATGACGTCGCGGGCGCCCTTGCGCTCATGGGTGAGCGGCGACACCGGCTGGCGGATCGGCCAGCCCCATTCGCCCGGCCCGGCCGGATGGTTGAAGATCATCGGGAAGTTGGGCCGGGGATCGAAAATCTCCAGATAGCAGGCATCGGGCAGGATGATGTCGGCGAAATCCGAGAATTCGTTGAGGAAGATGTCGAAGGAGACGATGAACTCGTACTCCTTCAGGGCCTCCGAGGCCGCCTCCTTGTTGCCGACGCTCATCACCGAATTGGCGCCGTAATTGAGCAGAATCTTCGGCCGGTAGGGCAGATTGAACTTGCTCCACCACTCCTTCTGGTCCGACGACGCCATCAGGGGCGAAACGTGCGACAGCGGGAACAGCTCGATGAAGCCGATCGAATCGGGCTGGCGCGGATCGGCCGGCGGATAGGGCACATGCGGCAGCATCCAGGTGCCGGTGGCCATCAGCCCGTCCTTGTCCTTGCGCGGCACGTAATAGGGCCGCTTGGTCTCGGGATGGCCGTAGCAGACCGGGTTGAAGCCCAGGCAGCCGCCCACCACGTCGGCGGCGCCGACGATGTGGTTCAAGAGGTCGATGGCGAAGCAGTTGTACATCGAATTCTTGTGGCCCTGGGCGCCGCGGAAGAAGATGGCGGCGGCCGGGCGATAGGGCAGCGTATGGCCATCCATGACGATGGTGCTGCCCACCCGGGCGGCCTCGCCGAACTCGCGCGACAGGCGGCGGATGGTGGCGGCGGGAATGCCGGAAATCCGCTCGCCCTCTTCGGCCGAGTATTTCTTCAGGTGTTCCTTCATCATGTCGAACGAGGGCCGGCAGGCCTCGCCGTTCACCTGATAGGTGCCTTCGAGCGCCGCATTCTTGGCGCCCGGCGCGTCATAGACCACCGCCTGGTTGGCGGCGGCATCCCAGACCAAGGGCTTGCCCGATTGGGCGTCGCGGGCGTGCCAGCCGTTCGGGCGCACCAGATAGATGGCGTTGGTGCGGTCGCGCAGATACTCGCGGTCGACGATGTCGAGTTCGTTGACCAGGGTGTTGCACATCGCCAGCGCCAAAGCGGCGTCGGTGCCGACCCGGATCGGCACCCACTCATTGGCCTTGGCGGCCGAAGGGTTGCACATCGGATCGACCACCACGCTGCGCATGCCGCGCTCGCGGGCGTCGGCGGCCAGGGTGATGTTGGGGGTCGCCGCGTGGCCGGCGCCATGGCCCTTCGAGGCGCCGAAATAGAGGGCGTAGTTGCAATGCTTGAAATCGGGCACCACCGACCAGGAGGCGTGGGTGATGCCGCCGGCCGCGTGGGCGCCGTTGCCGCAATGGAGCCCGCCGCCCGCCACCCACATGTTGGGCGACCCGAAGGCCCAGCCGAAGGCGAAGAACAAGAGCGACGCCGGCGTGATGGTCGTCGTCACCTGAAGAACGAGCTGGCGCGGGTCTTCCTGATGCAGCTTTTTCAGCTTGGGCAGGATTTCCGCCATCGCCTCGTCCCAGCTAATCGGCTTCCAGCCCGGATCGACGCCCATGCCCTTCTTGGGGTTGGTGCGGCGCAAAGGCGTGTTCACCCGATGCGGATCGTAAAGGATCATCATGCCCGACAGGCCCTTGGCGCAGAGCTTGCCGCCGCCGATCGGGCTTTTCGGGTTGCCCTCGATCTTGATCACCGTGCCGTCCACCCGGTGGGCCTGCATCGAGCAGCCGCCGTAGCAGATGTTGCAGACCGAGGGAATCCACTTGTCTTCCTTCGCGGTCGTCGGGATCTTGCTTTGCACGTTCATGATCGATCACCCTCCAGTGGAAGCGGGCAAGAGATAAACCAGGATTTCGCCGTTGGGCCGGTCGGCGGGCGGCGGCGGCAGGGGCTCGTCGAGCGCCTGGTGATCGACCAGGTTGCCGTCGACGAAGATGCGCAGACAAAGCTGCAACAGGCGCGGCTGGGTGGCGCTGCGGTAGATGCGCTTGGCGAAGGTTTCGCCGTAGCGCGCCTCCAGCGTGTCGAGCAGGCCGCGAAGCGTCGGCGGCTCTTCGAAGCTGAAGGTGCGCTCCTTCTCGCCGGTCAGGCCGGCAATCACGCCCATGAAGCTGACCTTGAGGTCCATCGGCGCCGCGCCCCGACCCTCTAGGCCCGCCGGTGATGGCGGGCGGGGATGACGAGCGGCAGATAGACGCCCGCCCGCACCGTCGAGAGCTTCATGAAGAAGTCGCCGGCCGCCGAGGCGATGCCGATCAGGGCCATCACCGCCGCCGAGGCGGCGTGCGAGGTGGCCAAGAGCAGCGCCGGCACCGCCAGACCGACGATCAGAGTGCCGCCGTAGAAGACCATCGACACCCGGCCGTTCAGGATCTCGTGCACCGACTGCTTGGCCGCCACGTTGCCGCCGGTCGCCGCACCTTGCAGCTCCATGATGAAGAAGAGGCCGACCACGGCGGTAACGCCGATCCACAGCTTCAAGAGCGTCTCGGCCGGCACGCCCCCCTTGACGGCGCCAACGATCAAGAGGGCGGCGATGCCGCCCCTAAGCGCGTAAGCGACGTAGAGCGCCGGATGCAGGGGCGAGTTCCAGAACGGAATCGCCTTCGAGGCGGTGTAGGCGAAGCCCATATAGCCGATGATGGTGAGCGCGCCCAGCATCGCCATGACGCCGCCGATCAGATTAAGCGCCGGACCGGCCGCGCCCAGCGCCACGAACTGGCCGGGCAGATAGAGCACGCCGCCCAGCAGAAAGAGCGACAGGCCGACGAAGCCGCGCGACACCCACGAAGTCCGCCAATGGCGCATCATGCCGACGGCGCGCTCGGGATGGCCCAGAAAGGCCAGGTGGACCAGCCCGCCCAGGCCGCCCAGGACGAAGGCAAGGACCAGCGTCCAGGCCGAGCCGTAAAGGGTGCCCAAAAGCCAGGCACCGCCGGCGATGCCGACCAGGAAGTGGCCGACCACCATCAAGAGGCCTTTGCCTTCGCCCCATTCGCGCTGCGGCCGGTAATCGGAGCGCAGGTCGGAGATCAGTTGGTTGTAGCGCTGGGTGTCCATCGTCGGTTCCTCACGGTGCCAGGTAATAGACGTTGGGGCCGGTGCCGGCCTCGGGATGCAGGGTGAAGCCGCCGCGCTCCTTGATCAGGCGCGAGACCGCGCTGTTGGGATCGTCGAGATCGCCGAAGGTGCGGGCCAGCGCGGCGCAATTGTCGACGCAGGCCGGCAGCTTGCCCTCGGCCAGACGCGGCCGGCAGAAATTGCACTTCATCACCACCCCTTCCGGATGGCGGTCGGAGCGGGCGACCTCGTAGGGGGTCGGTCCGGCGGCGCCGAAATAATGCTGCTTCTCGTCGCGGAAATAGCGGTTGGTGTAGGGGCAGGCGACCATGCAGGAATGGCAGCCGACGCATTTGTCGTGATCGATGTCGACGATGCCGTGCTCGGCGTAATGGCTGGCCTCGGTCGGACAGACATCGACGCAGGGCGCGTCCTCGCAGTGATTGCACAAGACCGGCAGGAAGATCATCCGATTGCTCGGATAGGTGCCCTCCTCGCGCTTCAGCACGCGGGCGAAGAAGATTCCCGGCGGCGTGCCATGCTCGGTCTTGCACGACATCTGACAGCCATAGCAGGCCATGCAGCGCTTCAAGTCGATCACCATTCCCAGTCTCATCGTCCGTCCTCCGATCCGCGTCGGTTCGTGGGCCTGTCGTCGATCCGAAGGTGGTGTGGGTCCGAAGCCGCCTTGGCCTTGAAGGCCAAGCGCGACGCGATCAGACCGCTCGAACGTCTCCACCACCCGTTATTATGGAAAGCATAACTTCTTCCAAATTGCATAACATCGCGCCAAGCCCCTGTCAATCAACGTATACCGCACCCAAACGCTCGGAAATTTGCCGGGCCGTCTGGCTCAACTCCTTGGCCAGGGGGCTGTCCCACTCGGCGTCGAAATCGCGCTCCGAACCCAGGAGGGTTATGACCCCCACCAGATTGCGAGCGCCGTCGAACACCGGCGCGCTTAGGGCGTTGATCGAGGCCATCTGCTGGCCGCGCACCCGGGCCATGCCGCGCGCGCGGATCTCGTCCAGGCGGCGGTCGAGATCCTCCTCGCTGCGGCTGCGCTCCTTCATCTCCTCGGCCAGACGGTCGGCGATCCGATGGCGCGGCAGATGGGCGGCAAAGACCAGGCCAGTGGCCGAATCCAAGAGGCGCAGCACCGAGCCAAGCCGCACATTGACCGCCATCGGCCGGCGGCATTCCTCCCAGCGCACGATGGTGGGGCCGGCATCGCCCCAGATCGCCAACAGGGCGGTCTGGTCGGTGCGGTCGCGCAAATCGGCGATGGCGGCGCCGGCGAAGCGCACGACGTCGAGTTGATGGAGCGCCGATAGCCCGACCCTGAGCGCCATCGGCCCCAGCCCGTATTGGCCGCCCTGGCCCGACTGCTCGACCAGACCGGCGCGGATCAGGCTCACCAGATAGCGATGCACCTTGGCCGAGGGCATGTTCAGCGCCTTGGCCAAATCCTTGAGCATCAGCGGCCGGTAGGCGGCGGCGAGCGCCGCGGCGACCCTCAAGCCGACTTCGACCGATTTGACGCCGATCTGCCCGCCGCCCTCGCGGGCTGGTTCGGAAGGCGTCCAATCGGGATCAAGATCACGCGTCCCCAAGATCGCCCTCGATTGCCCGCCAGAAGGCCTCGGGCGCTTCGACATGAACATTGTGGCCGAGCCCGGCCATCAGGCGCACCGGCGCGCCCAGCCGCGCCATGCCCTCGGGCGTTGCCATCGGGTCCTTCTCGCTGCACAACAGGGTGAGCGGCGCTTGCGCTGCCTTGCCCAAGGCGGCGAAATCCGATTTGCCCAAGCCGTTGGTGCGCGGATCGACCGCCAGGCGGAATTTGCCGCCCTCGGCGCGAACGCCCACGGCGGCGGCGGGCGAAGTCGGATCGACCAAGCCCTTCAAACCGGAAACCTTCAGATAGCGCTCAATCGCCTCGGCTTGGCTGTCGAACAGTTTGGGCGCCGCCTGGGCCAGGGCCTGACCCTTGGCGAAATCCTCGTCGCTCCAATCCATCTTGACGTTGAAGGCGATGGCGCGGCGCACCTTGACCCCGAACAGGCCGCTGGCCAGGATCACCGCCACGATGCCGCCCATCGAATGGCCGAGCAGCACGACCTCGTCTTCGGGATCGATCAGCGCCGCCACATCGGCGGCGTGGATGCCCAGCCCATAGGGCGCGGCCTGAAACGAGCGGCCATGGCCGCGAAAGTCGAGCGCCAGCCAGCGGCCGGGCCAGCCAGAAGCGATCTTTGGCTTCAGGCCATCCCAGACGGCGGCGTTGCAGCCCAACCCGTGCAGCAGCACCAGCAGCGGCCCGCTTGCCCGCCCGCCCCGCTCGCACCACAAACGCTCCGCGCCGCTCATCCGCCCCCACTCCCCATTGCCCTTTTGGCCCCATTGCCCTTTTGGTCGGCCGCATCCTAACATCGGAAGCGCATCGTCCGACAAGGGGGTTTCGTCTCAGACTCGGTCGATGGGCAAGATATTCGGCGGCAAGGCCGCCGCGCCGCCCGTGCGGCGAAAGCCAAGCGAGCGGAGGCGAGCGCCCGGCGATTGAGGGCATAAGGAAAGGGGTTTCGTCCATGGCCGATTTGGAACTGACCGGCGCCTTCGGCGATTACGATCACCTCCGCGATCTGGCGCTGGGCCGGGTGCGGCCGAACGGCATCGCGCTGCGCGTGCTCAATTTCAACGTCGAGGAAATCTTCTTCCGCTTCCACGATCGGGGCGAATGGGAGGTTTCGGAACTGTCGATGGGCATGTATTGCTCGGCCCGCTCGCGCAGCGACGACCGCTTCATCGCGCTGCCGGTCTTTCCCTCGCGGGTCTTCCGCCATTCGGCCTTTTATGTGCGGGCCGACGGCCCGATCCAGCGCCCTGAGGATTTGGCCGGCCGCACGGTGGGCGTGCCGCAATGGTCGCAGACCGCCACCATCTACGCCCGCGGCTTCTTAAGCGACACGGTGGGGATCACCTTGGCCTCGATCCGCTGGGTGCAGGCCGGCGTCAACGATCCCGGCCGCGACGAGCCCTCGACCTTGAAGCTGCCCGCCGGCATCGAACTGGTCTCGATGCCCGATTGCAGCTTGAACGATCTTCTGCTCGATGGACGGATCGATGCGCTCATCAGCGCCCGCCCGCCCAAGGCCTTCACGGCCGGCGATCCGCGCCTTGTGCGCCTCTTTCCCGATTATCCGGCGGCCGAGGCCGCCTATTTCGCCAAGACCGGCATTTTCCCGATCATGCACACGGTGGCGATCCGCCGCGACATCTACGAGGCCAACCGCTGGATCGCCCGCAATCTCTATCTCGCTTTCGAGGAGGCCAAGGCGCGCAGCCTGGCACGGCTTGGCGATCTCACGGCGGCCCATGTGCCGCTGCCCTGGGGCGTCGATCTGTTCGAACGCGCCGAACGAAGCGTCTTCAAGGGCGGACCGTTCTGGCCCTATGGGCTCGCGCCCAACCGGGTGACGCTGGAAGCCTTCCTGCGCTTCGCCCACGAGCAGGGCGTCTGCCACCGCCGCCTGGCGCCCGAGGAGCTGTTCGCCCCCGAGGCGCTGGCGGAGATCAGGGTGTGAAGGGCTAGCGGAACTGGTCGTCGCGCTTCATCTGGCGGAAGAAATGGCCGAAGATGGCGCCGGCCGCCAGAAGCACCACCAGAGCCTTCAGAAGGAACAGGGCGGTGATCTCGCCGCCCAAGGCGCCATAAATCACCCGGATCATCACCGCGCACAGAACGAGGGCGGTGGCGAACAGGGCCAGATGCGCCACCCATTTGCGCGGCCGGGAATGGCGCCGGGTCGGATTGGCGATCAGGCCCTTTTCGATGGTGTAGGCGGCGAAAGCGTAAAGGGGCACGAACACCACCAGCACCGAAACGTTCATCCGGATGCCTTTGAGGAAGGCCGCCATGCCGCCGGTCTTGCGCGCCGGCTCGAGAAAATGGTCGATGGCGTCGAACAGGATGTCGATGCCGTTGAGGACGACCGCCATCATCGCGGTGAAGAGCAGAAGATGGATAAACATGTCCCAGGCCGTCGCGTAGGGCCTGGGCACCGGCACCGGTATGGGGAAATTCACCTGGGCGAAGGCGCCCAGCGCGTTCTTGATGTCGGACTCGCCCCAGCCGGCTTGGCGGAGCGCGGCGGCCGTTTCGTCGCGGCCAAGGCCCTTGGCCAACGCCGCCTGGACGAAATCCTTCAATTCCGCGCTCACGCCGCTTTCTCCCCCGCTGGCAAGCCAACCGGTCGGGCCAGGCCGCCCCCTACCCCTTCAGCTTGTCGAGTTCGCGGATCAACAGTTCGCCCATCACGCTGGTCGAGACCTTGGCCTTGCCGGGCTGCATGATGTCGGCGGTGCGGAAGCCGCCGGCCAGCACGTTCTTGGCCGCCTGATCGACCAGATCGGCCGCCGCGCCCAGATCGAAGGAATAGCGCAGCATCATCGAGAAGGAGAGGATGGTGGCCAGCGGATTGGCCAAATCCTTGCCGGCGATGTCGGGGGCCGAGCCGTGCACCGGCTCGTAAAGCGCCTTGCGCTTGCCCTGGGCGTCGGCGGCGCCCAGCGACGCCGAGGGCAGCATGCCGAGCGAGCCGGTCAGCATCGCCGCGCAGTCCGACAACAAATCGCCGAACAGATTGTCGGTGACGATGACGTCGAACTGCTTGGGGGTGCGCACGAGCTGCATGGCGCAGTTGTCGGCGTACATGTGGGAAAGCTGCACGTCGGGATAGTCCTTGCCCAGCTTGGTCATCTCCTCGCGCCACAGCACGCCCGAAAGCATGACGTTGGCCTTCTCGACCGAGCACAGCTTCTTGCCCCGCTTGCGCGCCAGCTCGAAGGCCACCCGTCCGATGCGCAGGATTTCGCCGGTCGTGTAAACCTGGGTGTCGACGCCCTTGCGCTCGCCATTGGCCAGGGTCTCGATGCCGCGCGGCTGGCCGAAATAAACGCCGCCGGTCAGCTCGCGCACGATCATGATGTCGAGGCCCTGCACGATCTCGGGCTTCAAGGTCGAGGCCTCGACCAGGGGATCGAACACCAGGGCCGGGCGCAGATTGGCGAACAGCTCCATATCCTTGCGCAGGCGCAGAAGGCCGCGCTCGGGCTTCTTCTCGAAGGGCAGATCGTCCCATTTGGGGCCGCCGACCGCGCCCAGCAGCACCGCATCGACCGCCATGGCGCGGGCCATGGTGGCGTCGGTCAAGGGCGTGCCGTGCGCTTCGTACGAGGCGCCGCCCACCAGACCCTCTTCCAGGGCGAACTGGGCCAGGCCCTTCTTCTGCATCCAGTCGATGACGCGCTTGACCTGCGCCATCACCTCGGGGCCGATGCCGTCGCCGGCCAGAATCAGGATCGATTTCGCGGGCGCGCTCATGGCAACGTCTCCTTCAGCGCAGGGCGGCGGGTACCAGCCAGGGCGATTCCTGGGCGCGGCGGGCTTCGAAGGCGCCGATCGTCTCGGCCTTCACCAGCGTCAGCCCAATGTCGTCGAGCCCGTTCAGCAGGCAATGCTTGCGGAAGGGATCGATCTCGAAGCGGATGGTGCCGCCGTCCGGGCCCTTGATCTCCTGCTTCTCGAGATCGACGGTGACGGTGGCGTTGGCGCCGCGTTGGGCGTCGTCCATCAGCTTGTCGACTTCGGTCTGCGGCAGCTTGATCGGCAGCACGCCGTTCTTGAAGCAGTTGTTGTAGAAGATGTCGGCGAAGCTGGGCGCGATGACGCAGCGGATGCCGAAATCGAGGATCGCCCAGGGCGCGTGCTCGCGCGAGCTGCCGCAGCCGAAATTCTCGCCCGCCACCAAGATGGTGGCATTTCGGTAGGGCGCCTTGTTCAGAACGAAATCGGGCTTCTCGCCGCCCTTGGCGTCGTAGCGCATTTCGAAGAACAGGCTCTTGCCCAGGCCGGTGCGCTGGATGGTCTTCAGGAACTGCTTGGGAATGATCATGTCGGTGTCGACATTGATCATCGGCAGCGGCGCCGCGACGCCGGTCAATTGGGTGAATTTCTTCATGGCGGGCGCTCCGGGTTAAAGCTTGCGCACGTCGGTCAGATGGCCGGCGATGGCGGCAGCGGCGGCCATGGCCGGGCTCACCAGATGGGTGCGGCCCTCGCGGCCCTGGCGGCCCTCGAAATTGCGGTTCGAGGTCGAGGCGCAACGCTCCTTGGGCGCCAGCCGGTCGGCGTTCATCGCCAGGCACATCGAGCAACCGGCGTCGCGCCATTCGAAGCCGGCATCGAGAAAGATCTTGTCCAGCCCCTCGGCCTCGGCCTGTTCCTTGACCAGGCCGGAGCCCGGCACCACCAAGGCGTTGACGCTTTTCGCCACCTTGCGGCCCTTGGCGATGGCGGCGGCGGCGCGCAG
Source organism: Rhodospirillales bacterium (assembly GCA_016214125.1). Lineage (GTDB taxonomy): Bacteria > Pseudomonadota > Alphaproteobacteria > Rhodospirillales > WMHbin7 > JACRPC01. Next base: position 136,493 of record JACRPC010000011.1, read on the forward strand.
ATCCTCGATGCGGCCGTTGGTGCAGGACCCGATGAACACCCGGTCGATGGCGACGTCCTCGAGCGGCGTGCCGGCGGCGAGGCCCATATAGGCCAGCGACCGCTCCATTGCCTTGCGCTTGGCCTCGTCCTTTTCCGATTTGGGATCGGGAACGCGCGCCGTGATCGGCACCACATCCTCGGGGCTGGTGCCCCAGGTGACCATCGGCACCACCTCGGCGGCGTCGAAACGGTGCTCGGCGTCGTATTTGGCGCCGGTGTCCGATTTCAGCGTCTTCCAATAGGAAACGGCGGCCTCGAAGGCGGCGCCCTTGGGCGCCATCGGCCGGCCCTTGACGTAGTCGAAGGTGGTTTCGTCGGGCGCCACCAGACCCGAGCGCGCCCCGGCCTCGATGGTCATGTTGCACAGCGTCATCCGCCCTTCCATCGACAGGGCCTTGATCGCTCGTCCGGTGTATTCGACGGCGTAGCCGGTGCCGCCCGCGGTGCCGATGCGGCCGATGATGTAGAGCGCCAGATCCTTGGCGGTGATGCCGGGCGCCAGATCGCCATCGACCTGGATGCGCATGGTCTTGGCCGGGCGCTGCAAGAGCGTCTGGGTGGCCAGCACATGCTCGACTTCCGAGGTGCCGATGCCGAAGGCCAGGGCGCCGAAGGCGCCGTGGGTGGCGGTGTGGGAATCGCCGCAGACGATGGTGGTGCCGGGCAAGGTGAAGCCCTGCTCGGGGCCGATGATGTGCACCACGCCCTGGCGGATGTCGGCCATGCCGAAATAAGGCAGGGCGAAATCGCGGGCGTTCTTGTCCAGGGTCTCGATCTGGATGCGGCTTTCGTCATCGGCGATGCGTTGGCCGCGATCCTTGGTGGGCACGTTGTGATCGGCCACCGCCAGGGTCAGATCGGGCCGGCGCACCGTGCGGCCGGCCAGGCGCAGCCCCTCGAAGGCCTGCGGGCTGGTCACTTCGTGAACGAGATGGCGGTCGATGTAGAGGAGGCAGGTGCCGTCCTCCTGAACCTCGACGACATGGGCGTCCCAGATCTTCTCGAACAGCGTGCGCGGCTTGGCCATGATCCCGATCCGCTTGCGGTTAAGGGTGGGCGGTTAGGGGTGACGGCTAGGCTTTGGCTTCCGACGGCGCCGGCGCCAGGACCTCGGCCTCCGGGGTCGCGTCGGGCTTTTGCACCCACGAGCCCTGAGCCTCGGCGATGCGGGCGGCCTTGCCGCGCCGGTCGCGCAGGTAATAGAGCTTGGCGCGGCGGACGTCGCCGCGGCGCACCACCTCGATCGAGGCGATGGCGGGCGAGTAGAGCGGGAAGACGCGCTCGACGCCCTCGCCGTAAGAAATCTTGCGCACGGTGAAGGAGGAATTGAGGCCGCTGTTCTTGCGGGCGATGCAGACGCCCTCATAGGCCTGCACGCGGGTGCGCTCGCCTTCCACCACCTTGACGTTGACCTTGAGCGTGTCGCCGGCGCGGAAGGTGGGCACGGCGCGCTCGGCGGTCAGCTTGGCGATCTGGCTCTTTTCGAATTCGGCAATGATGTTCATGACACGTCAGTCCTCTTCCTCGGTTTGGCTGGCGAAGGCCCGCCACAGATCGGGGCGGCGTTCCCTCGTCGTCTCTTGGGCCTTTGCGAACCGCCAGGCCCGGATGCGCTCGTGGTGACCGGAGAGCAGAACCTCCGGCACCGCCCGGTCGCGCCACAGCGGCGGCCGGGTGTAGTGGGGATATTCCAGCAATCCCCGCTCGAAACTCTCCTCCTCCAGCGAGGCCTCGCTGCCCAAGACGCCGGGCAACAGGCGCACGCAGGCATCGATCAGCGCCAGGGCCGCCGGCTCGCCGCCCGACAGCACGAAGTCGCCCAGCGACAGCTCCACCGCTTGGTGGGCGTCGAGCACCCGCTGGTCGACGCCCTCGTAGCGGCCGCAGAGCACCCGCATCCCCGCTCCGCCGGCCAAGTCTTTCACCCTTTGTTGGGTGAGCGGCCAGCCGCGCGGGGTGAGGTAGACCAGCGGCCCAGGGCCGGCGGCGCCCGAAAGGGCGGCGTCGATGACGTCGGGCCGCATCACCATTCCGGCCCCGCCCCCGAACGGGGTGTCGTCGACGGTGCGGTGTTTATCGCAGGCGAAAGCCCGGATGTCCACCGTTTCCAGAGCCCACACGCCCTCGGCCAAGGCCTTGCCGGCCAGCGAGTGGCCCAGGGGTCCCGGGAACATGCCGGGAAACAGGGTGTAGACCGTCGCCCGCCAACCGCTCAACGCGCCTCGTCCTCCTCTTTTCCGTTCTCGACCAACACCCAAGCGGGCATCCGGATCACCATCCGCCCCTGGGAAATCTCCACCAAGGGCACTACCGCTTTGGTGAAGGGCAGATACTCCTCGGCCCCCGAGTCCAGCTTAAGCCGGAGCAGATCGCCGGCGCCGAAATTCTCGACCGCCGCCACCCGGCCCAACGCCTGGCCCGCCTCGTCCTCGACCCTAAGGCCGATCAGATCGGCCTGGTAGAAACTGTCCTCGTCCTCGGGCGGCGGCAAGGCGCTTCGGGCGACATAGAGCTTGGTCCCCCGCAGCGCCAGCGCGGCATCACGATCGGCGACGCCCGAGAGGCTGGCCAGCACATTGCCCCGGCTTTGGCCCTTGACCGCGACCACGAAGCGCCGCCCCCCTTCGTCGACCAGGGGGCCGTAGGCGGCCAGATCGGCGGGCCGGGCGGTGTGGCTGCGGATGCGCACCAGGCCTTTGACGCCCTGAACGCCCACCACCTCGCCCAAGAGCACCAGGCCTTGGTCGGGCAGGGTCTCAGCCAGCGGCGGGCGCCTCGGCGGCCTTGGCCTCGGCTTGGGCCGCCTGCTTCAGGCGCTCCTGCGCCTTGGCCTTGGGCTGGTTCTTCTTGGTCTGGCTGGGGATGGCGGGCTTGGCCATCAGACCGCGCTCCGAGAACATGCGGGCCAGCCGATCGGTGGCCAGCGCGCCCTTGGAGAGCCAGTATTTGATGCGCTCTTCCTGGATGACCAGCCGCTCGGCATGGTCCTTGGGCAGGATCGGGTTGTAGGTGCCCAGCTTCTCCTGGAAGCGGCCGTCGCGCGGGCTGCGGGTGTCGGCCAGCACGATGCGGTAGAAGGGGCGCTTCTTGGCGCCGGCGCGGGCGAGGCGGATTTTCAACGACATGCTTGGGATGTTCCTTTCGTTGCGATCGGGGAATTGGGTTCAGGGATGAGGGTTCTTGCCAAAGAGAGCGCCCAGGCCATGACGCATCAGGCCCTTCTGCCCCAGCTTGCCCATCTGCTTCATCATGCCGGCCATCTGCTGGTGCTGTTTGAGCAGCCGGTTGACGTCTTGCACCGAGGTGCCCGAGCCCCTAGCGATGCGCTGCTTGCGCGAAGCCTTGATGAGATCGGGGTTGCGCCGCTCCTTGGGCGTCATCGACAGAATGATCGCCTCCTGGCGGGAAATCTGCCTGTCGTCGATCTTGGCGCTGGCCAGCTTGTCCTTGATCTTGCCCATGCCGGGCAGCATGCCCAGGATGCCGTCGAGATCGCCCATCTTCTTCATCTGGCGCAACTGGCCGGCCAGATCGTCGAGATCGAACTTGCCCTTCATCACCTTGGCGGCAAGCTTTTCGGCCTCGTCCTTTTCGATGATCTGGGCGGCCTTCTCGACCAGCCCGACCACGTCGCCCATGCCCAAGATGCGCCCGGCGATGCGGTCGGGGTGGAAGGGCTCCAGCGCGTCGAGCTTCTCGCCCTGGCCCAAGAACTTGATCGGCCGGCCGGTGACGGCGCGCATGGAGAGCGCCGCGCCGCCACGGGCGTCGCCATCGACCCGGGTCAGGATCAGGCCGGTGATGCCGATCTGGCCGTGGAAGGCCTGGGCCAGCGTCACCGCGTCCTGGCCGGTCATGGCGTCGGCGACCAGGAGCGTCTCGGTCGGCTTGGCGATGTCACGAACCTGGGCGATCTCGTCCATCAGCGCCTGATCGATGTGCAGACGCCCGGCGGTGTCGAGGATCACCACATCGAAGCCCTCGCGCCGCCCGGCATCAAGGGCGCGCGCCGCGATGGCTTGCGGCTTTTCGCCGGCGACGATCGGCAGGGTGGCGATCTCGGCCTGGCGACCCAGAATCGCCAATTGCTCCTGGGCGGCGGGGCGATAGATGTCGAGCGAGGCCAGCAGCACTTTCTTCTTGTAAAGCTTGGTCAGACGCAGACCCAGCTTGGCCGAGCTGGTGGTCTTGCCCGAACCTTGCAGGCCGAGCATCAGGATCACCACCGGCGGCGTCGCCGCCAGATCGATCTCGACCCCTTGCGACCCCAGCGTCTCCACCAGATGATCGTGAACGATCTTCACCACCATCTGGGCCGGGGTGACCGAACGGATCACCTCCTGGCCGATGGCGCGTTCCTTGACCTTGGCGATGAAATCCTTGACCACCGGCAGGGCGACGTCGGCCTCGAGCAACGCGACGCGCACGGCGCGCATTGCCTCGTTGACGTCCTCTTCGGTAAGCGCCGCCTTGCGCTTCAGGCGCTCGAAGACGTCCGAGAGTTTGCCGCTTAAGGCCTCGAACACGGGGTCGGATGTCCTTTCACTCGGTCGAATGTGGGCCGTTCGGATCGCGCTTCCGTCGCTCTCCTGGCGCCATCGAACCCCCAAAAGCGGTTGCGCGCCGGCGAGCGAACCCTCGCGGACCGGCGGACCCCCAACGGGAGCAATGGGACAGGACATCCCGGAAACGCGCGATTTCTAGGCCAAAGCTAACGGGGCGTCAAGAGGGGGGGATATACCTGCCCAACACCCCAGAACGATGTGGTTACAATCACCGCCTAATTAACGTGCTTGGGCACTCTGGCGGGTTAGCCACGTTTCAACTAGAAAAGTTGCCATAGTGCCAGCAAGATTTACCGCAAGCGCGGCATGCCGCGGAGCAGGTCTTACCGGATTTCGGCCTTGCCCATGGGCATCGCTAATTCGGTTTCGGAGCGTTCCAAGATTTTGGACGACGGTGTGACATCCTCCGAGTATTGCTCTAAATGCATCTTCCGTATGTTGGGAAGGGGCAAGGCTAAGGATCCTTGAGGTTCTCCCATACAAATTCGGGAGATCATCGCTTGGCCCGTAGGTTTCACCGGCATCATCCAGGATTCGCATGCAGACGGTTTCTAAAAGTGTCCGCGCTGCCGTGATCGCTCCTTCGGGGTCCACATTGCGTCTGTTCAAAGCTCTTTCCCACGCCCGATGAACTCCATCAGGGTCAAAAGATAGCAGCGCTTCTGAAATGCTTGTGTCTGCCGGGGCCGAGTTGCGCCCTTCCAAGTGATCAAGAAGTGGTCGGAAGGCATTGTCGATGTGACTTCGACGAGCCGCCCATGACCCGGTTCCCGACGCCACCTGCTTCAAAAATGACCATAATTGATTTTGGTCTCGGCAAGTACGGATGAATTCCGGGAGCAGAAGGCGAGTCGTATCCTGCATAAATTCGGAGCGCAATTGCGCGTAAACACTATCGTCGATGTTCCCATTTTGGGCCAAAGACATAAGCATATTCTGGAGCATCATGGCACGCTCCAGGGGAGTATCGGGGAGTTCTTGATGGCCTAAGTTCAAAGGCATGTTATCTGCGTCCAGTAACTCAAGAATCCGGTGACGATTAAGAATCCCCCCCCTCACGCCGCCAGGGCGCGGCGCACGGCTTCGGGCTCGCGGGCGATGATGGTCAGCAGCGCCCGCGCCATCGCATCGGGTTCGTGGCGGCCCTGCTCCCAATCTTGAAGGGTGCGCCGGTTGATGCCGAAGCGGGCGGCGAATTCGGCCTGGCTAAGACCCGTTCCTTGGCGAACGCGGCGCACGTCGATCGCATCGGGCACCCGGGCTACCACCGGCAAGGCTTTGGTGCCCCACACATCGGCCAGCACCTCCTTGAGCGCCTGTTCCAAGCGCCGCCCCGCCGGCGTCCGCCCCAACGGCTTTTCTTGCGTCCGCTTGGTCTTGGCCGTTTTGGCTGGCGTGGTCATGTCGGGCTCTCCTCGTCCTTAATGGCGGCCACCACCCGCCGAATGGCTTTCACATCGTCGGGGCTCAGATCGGCCTGCTCGCGTTTGGCATAGATGTCGAGCAACCAAATGGTTTCGCGGTGGCCTAGGTAAAGGTGAATCACCCGAACGCCGCCGCGCTTGCCCTGGCCGGCCAAGCCCCAGCGAAGCTTCCGCACCCCGCCGGTCCCGGCCACGATGTCGCCCGCCTCGGGGTTGGCGGCCACGAAATCGTGCAGGGCGTCAAGCGCCGCCGCATCGAGCAGGCGCTTGGCCCGCTTGAGATAGGTTCGGGTCGCCTTCAGCCGGCGCATGACCAACTATACGGGTAACGCGTACAGTCCGTCAAGCCCCCCCTACCCCGTCCCCGCCGCCTGCACCCGATAGAAGCGATTGATGCCTGCACTTTCGCGCAAGGCCGGATCGTCGGCGCCCCGCACCGCCGTGGTGAAGGGAATGCCGATCGTGTCGGCGATCCGCACGAAACCGTGGAAGGCGGCCACCGTGGCGGCGGCATCCACCATCGCTTGGGCGCCCATCGCCTTCTCGATCGCCGCGCGGGCCCGATCGACGGTCGGCCGATCGCGGCGCACCACCGCCTCGGCGAACTCCACCAGCATCGGCGCCTGGGCGATTTCGGTCGCCTGGGACAGCCCCTCGGTCACATCGCTTACGCTTACCTTACCATCCGCACGCTGTACGCTCTCACGGAGCATGTACGTATGAGCGGTGGTTCAATAGGCGCACTGATGCAGCGCCGAAACCCGGGCCGCCATCAACTCCATCTGCGGCCTTGAAATCGCCCTGGGGCCCGAGGTGCCGAAATCGTAGATGTGCTGGGCGGTCAGATAGTGGGCCTCGACCATCTCCCAATAATCGCGCAGCGATTGGGGCACCAGCGACAGGCCGCGATAGATGTAGCCGGCCTTGGGGCTGGGATAGAGATAGCCGTCGGCCTCCACCGCATCCTCGGGCTCGGTGATCGGCAGCCAGGCGGCTTTCTTGGCGGCGCCGGGCGGACGGTAGCGGCTGGGCTCGCCCGGCTTGGGCGCCTGCAAAGGCGTGTCGGGCAGGCCCAGCGCCAGGGTGCAGGCGTCCATCACCGACACCATCGCCACCAGCCCGGCGATCTCCACATACTCGGTATCGGGCAGGCCCTGATCGAGCAGGGCCATCGCCCAGCTTTCGCTCAAGCGCCCGGAATCGGAAACGGCGCGATGCACCAGCTCGATTTCGGCTGGCGACAGTTCGCCCAGGCTTTGATGCGTCCCCTTGACGGCGTGGGGCGACAGCGCCGCCTTGATGGCCTGGCAATGGGCGCATTGGCGGGCCTGGCGGATTTCCGCCGCCACCGCCAGCCGGCGCTTGCCGGTAAGCCAGGTTCCCGGGGCGGCGATGCGCTCCCAGGCCTTCTGATGGGCGGCCACCAAATCGGCGCGAACCGGATGGGTGGCGGCCGCGAACGCCGTGTTCGGCATGAACGTCCTCCAAACGCGTTGATGATGAAAGCCGGCACGTTTCCCTGGGGCCGTTGGCGGCCCTTCTGCCGGTCAGCATAGCCCAATCGGCCTTGGGCTTGAAGGCGGGGAATGGGGCGGGGGGATCAGGGACGTTCGGCGCGCGGGGGCGTTTCGAACGGATTGAAGCTGGCGGCGCCAGTTTGGGCAAAATCGGCCAGGTTGCGGGTCGCCACGGTCAGGCCGTGCTCCAGGGCGGTGGCCGCGATCGCCAGATCGAGCCCCTTATTGCCGATCCGGGCCGACAATTTTCCCCAGCGCCGGGCGATCCCCACCGTTACCGGCAGAATGCGATCGCCATGCACGCGAAGCACGACCTCCAGCCACCCGGCCAACGCGTCGGCAAAGGCGGGATGGACCGCCCGCTGGCCTTCGATGCCGCGCTCGCTTTCGCCGATGCTCAACACGCTCACGAACAAGTCCGCCGGGGCCACGGTCTCGATCCAGGCGACGACGCCGGGATTGCGCCACCTTTGCTCCTTGCGCAATTCGGACAGCACGACCGTGTCGAGGAGATACATCAGATCTCGGTGTCGCGCAGCCGGCCATCCAGCCGCTCGAACGCGCCCGCATCGCCCGGCATGGCCAGCAGATGATCGACGAAGCTGGGAGCCTTCAGCTTTTCCAACTGGCGCAGCCGGGCATAGTCGTCGGCGGCCACCACGACCACGGCGGGCTTGCCATGTTTGGTGACGGTCTGCGGATCGCCTTCGCTCGCCGCCTCGACCACGGCGCTGAACCGGTTTTTCGCGTCGTGCAACGACCAGGTTGATGGGGGCATGGCCGCCTCTTCTAGCTAGAATTTATGGCTAGAATTATGGAGGCGGCCCTTCCTCACGTCAAGGCAAAGGTATGTTGTTCAAAATTTCTATTGATAAGATAAAATATCTTGAAACGGACGCCGCGTCATAATACATTTCATGAACATTGCCTAAGCTACGGGATCGGCGCCGCCATCATTGCGAATCGCTCGCAAAACACCGGAAATTCTCTTGTCCGGGCCTGGCTTTAAGGCAAAAAATGCTAAAAAAATCGCCCGGAAATGGGCATGATTAGAACGATATCAATGACTTAGCTGAGTCAAAGCGGCGCAAACCGGGCAAAGATCGGCGCTTGGGTGGTGCCAATCGGGCTCAAAGCGGCGCAATCCGGGCCTGATCCGGCCCGGCCCGCTCTGGTCGTCCGCCTTGACATCGGCAAGGGCGCCGAACGATCATTCAGTCCCTTTGGGCCGGCCCCTGGCCGCCCCCCGGACCACCCGATCCCCAGGAGCCCGTCATGGCCGAACCGGACGTTCTGATCGATTATCCGGAAACCGCCATCGGCCGCATCACGCTCAACCGGCCCGAGGCGCGCAACGCGCTTAACATGAATGTGCGCCGCCTGCTCGCCGAGGCCTTCAGTCAGTTGGGCCAGGACGAGGCGGTGCGCGCCATCATCCTCACCGGCGGTTCCAAGGTCTTTGCCGCCGGCGCCGATCTCAAGGAACTGGAGCCGGCCGGCGCCATCGAGATGATGCTGCGCAAGACCCATCTTTATTGGCAGACCATCGCCGAATGCCCGAAGCCGGTGATCGCCGCGGTGGCCGGCTTCGCGCTGGGCGGCGGCTGCGAGCTGGCCATGCATGCCGACATCATCCTGGCCGGCGAAAGCGCCAGCCTGGGGCAGCCGGAAATCCGGGTGGGCGTCATGCCGGGCGCCGGCGGCACCCAGCGTCTGGTGCGGGCGGTGGGCAAGTTCCAGGCGATGCGGCTGCTGCTCACCGGCAAGCCGGTCGCGGCCCGCGAGGCCTTGGCGATCGGGCTGGTCTCCGCCGTGGTGCCCGACGCCGAGCTGATGGATCAGGCGCTTGCGATGGCGCGCGACATCGCCCAGCTTCCGCCCCTGGCGGCGATGCAGATCAAGGAGGCCGTGCTGGCCGGGGCCGACGCCTCGCTTTCCAGCGCCCTCATGCTCGAGCGCAAGGCCTTCCAGTTGCTGTTCGCCAGCGCCGACAAGAACGAGGGCATGCAGGCCTTCCTGGCCAAGCGCAAGCCGATCTATCAGGGGAAATGACCATGAGCTTCGACGCCCACCGTCTCGATCTCGTCATCGGCATCGTCGGCACCGGCGCCATGGGGCGCGGCATCGTCCAGATCGCCGCCCAGGCCGGCATCGCCACCCGCCTCTACGACGCCAAGCCGGGCGCCGCGCTGGAAGCCCGCGTCGCGGTGGGCGAGATGCTGGCCAAGCTGGCCGCCAAGGGCAAGCTTTCCGAAGATCAGGTGGCCCGCGCCATGGCCTCGATGGTGGTGGTCGATCATCTGCCCGGCCTGTCCGATTGCCATCTGGTGGTGGAAGCGATCGTCGAGAAGCTCGACGTCAAGCAGGCCCTGTTCCGCGAGTTGGAAAGTCTGGTGGCGCCCGAGACCATCCTTGCCACCAACACCTCGTCGCTGTCGGTGGCGGCGATCGCCCAGGCCTGCCAGCGGCCGGAGCGGGTGGCCGGTTGGCATTTCTTCAACCCGGTGCCGCTGATGAAGATCGTCGAGGTGATCGGCGCCCAGCGCACCGCACCCTGGGTCACCGAGGGATTGACCGAACTGGCCAAGCGGGTCGGCCACCAGGCGGTGAGCACGGCCGACATGCCGGGCTTCCTGGTCAACCATGCCGGCCGGGCCTACGGGCCCGAGGCGCTCCGGCTGGTGGCCGAGGGCGTGTCCGACTTCGCCACCCTCGATCGCATCTTGCGCGACGGCGCCGGCTTCCGCCAGGGCCCCTTCGAGCTCTACGACATGACCGGGCTCGACGTCTCGCAGGCGGTGATGGAATCGATCTACGAGCAGTTCTATCACGAACCCCGCTACCGCCCGACCGCCTTGGGCCGCGCCCGCGTCCAGGCCGGTCTGTTCGGACGCAAGAACGGCCAGGGCTTCTACCGCTACGAGGGCGGCCAGAAGCAGGAACCGCCCGAGCCGCCGGTGCCGACGCCCGCCCAACTGCCGCCGATCTGGGTGATGCCCGGCCCCGACCGCGAGCTGGTGGCCGGCATGGCGCTGGCCGGCGGCGCCCCGATCGACGACGGCGCCCAGCCGGGTCCGCAATCGCTGTGCCTAGTGACGCCCTTGGGCCACGACACCACCACGGCCTGCCAGATGCTGAAGCTCGACGGACGGCGCACGGTGGCGCTCGACACCCTGATGGGACTCGATCGTCGGCGCACCATCATGGGGACGCCGATCACCGACCCCGCCTATCGCAACGCCGCCCATGCGGTGCTGGCGGCCGGCGGCGTGCCGGTGAGCGTCATCCATGATTGCCCGGGCTTCGTCATTCCGCGCATCGTCGCCAACATCGTCAACGTCGCGTGCGACATCGCCCAGCAGCGCATCGCCAAGCCCGACGACATCGACCGCGCCGTCATGCTGGGGCTGGGCTATCCCAAGGGGCCGCTGGCTTGGGGCGACGCCATCGGGCCGATGCGGGTGCTGGCGATCCTGGCGGCGCTGTTCTCCTTCTACGCCGATCCGCGCTTCCGCCCCAGCCCATGGCTGATCCGCCGCGCCCGGCTGGGCGTGTCGCTGCTGACCCCCGAGGGTTAGGCCGACCATAATTCCGCCATCCTCGCGGCCCATCCTGCGGCCTGGGAGGTTGGCGAACGATGCGCGGGTTCCTTCGCTTGGCCCTGATCCTGGCGCCGCTTTTGGCGGCCTGCGGTACGCCGATGGCCTGGACCAAGCCGGGCGTCACACCCCTGGAGGCCGCCCAGGATTCCAATTATTGCCGGCACGCCGCTTGGCGCGAAGCCTGGGCGACCCGCCGCTTCGACCGCTTTGGCGCCTTTGGCCCCGGCCCCACCTACGATCCCTATCGGCGGCGCTGGACCTACGCCCAGCCCACTTACGGGCTTGGCCCGGGCGGCGATCCCTTCCAGGAAATGCGCCTGCAAAGCTTCTGCATGCGCGCCAAGGGCTACGCCCTGACGCCATTGGCCCCTTCGGGCGGCTGACCGGGCTCGCCGACCAAGGCCTCTGCCGCAAAACGCCCCTTGACAGACCAATAAATATCGAAAGGATACGGGGTCTGACAGATTGTTGCAGTCTCCTTACGTTTCGTTCGGGCCGAGCGTTGCGATCAAGGGTGCCGCGAATGAATGTCATCCGTTTCCTCCGCCACGGCATTCGGGCCGGGCAATTGACGGTGATCGACGCCGACGGCGATCGCCACGTCTTCGGCACCGATCAGGCGCCGCGTGCCGCCATCCATCTCCACGACCGGCGCCTCGCGCGCGAACTGTTCTTCAATCCCTGGCTCAAGACCGGCGAAGCCTACATGGACGGCCGCCTCACCCTCGAGGAAGGCTCGCTGGCCGATTTCTTCGACATCATCTACGCCAACGAGATCGGGCTGCGCGGCCAGGCCTGGCAGCGGATGCTGTTTCGGATCGGCCGCGCCTGGGGCTGGATCGTCCAGCACAATCCGATCGAGCGGGCGATGCGCCGGGTCGCCCACCACTACGATCTGTCGCGCCAGCTATTCCAGCTTTTCCTCGATCCGTCGATGCAATATTCCTGTGCCTATTTCACCCGGCCCGACGCCTCGCTGGCCGAGGCGCAGCAGGCGAAGCTTCGCCATGTCGCCGCCAAGCTGCGGCTTAAGCCCGGCCAGCGGGTGCTCGACATCGGGTCCGGCTGGGGCAGCCTGGCCCTGCATCTCGCCCGCGAGGTCGGCGTCGAGGTCCTGGGCGTCACGCTGTCGCGCGAGCAGCTCGAGGCGGCGCGCGAGCGCGTCCAGGCCGCCGGACTGGCGCATCGGGTCCGCTTCGAATTGATGGATTACCGCCAGGTCGAGGGGCCGTTCGACCGCATCGTCTCGATCGGCATGTTCGAGCATGTCGGCCTTCGCCATTACGATCAGTTCTTCGCCCAGATCTCCAAACTTCTGGCGCCCGGCGGGGTGGCGCTTCTCCATTCCATCGGACGGGCCGACGGTCCCGGCGTCACCAACCCGTGGGTGGAGAAATACATCTTTCCCGGCGGCTACTGCCCGGCGCTGTCCGAGGTGACGCGGGCGGTCGAACGCTCGGATCTTTGGATCGCCGACATCGAAATCCTGCGGCTTCATTACGCCGAAACCCTCAAGGCCTGGCGGCACAATTTCGAGGCCAATCGGGCGGCGATCGCCCGGCTCTATGATGAGTGCTTCTGCCGGATGTGGGCCTATTATCTGGCCGGTTGCGAATTCTCTTTCCGCCACCGCATCAATATGGTCTTCCAGATGCAGCTTTGCCGCGACGCCCAGGCGGTTCCGCTAACCCGCGACTACATCAGCGAGGCCGAACGGGTCCGGGCGCAAGACCCGGCGCCGCCGATCACCCACGCCGCGTAATCGTCGCCGGCGGTGCCTTGAGGCCGCCGAAGGCCCGGGTAATTTCGGCCGCGCCGTCGCGGACGATCGTGCCCAGGGGATCGAGGCGAGCGTTGGGCAAGCGGGCCTTCGGCGCCGAAAGCGAGACCGCCGCCACCGGCTGGCCGATCTCGTCGAAGATGGCCGCCGCCACGCAGCGCAGGCCGATCGAATGCTCCTCGTCGTCGAGCGCGTAGCCCTTCTCACGGATCGCCGCCAGTTCGTCGAGCAACCGGGCGCCGCTGGTGATGGTGTTGGGGGTAAGCCTCGCCAGGCCGCGCCGTTCGATCAGCCGGCGCACCTCGGCCTCGGGCCAGGCGGCCAGAATCGCCTTGCCCAGCGCCGAACAATACATTGCCACCCGCGAACCGGGCTTGGCCATCGCCCGCATCATCTCGCGGCTTTCCACCTGGGCGAGGTAGATGATCTCGCCCTGATCGGCAACCGCCAGATTGGCGGTTTCGCCGCTCGCCTCCATCATTCGGGCCAGGATCGGCCGGGCGATCGCCGCGATGTCGCGCGACCGCAGGAAGGAGACGCCGACCACGAACGCCTGGACGCCGACCTGCCAGAGGCCACGCTCGGACTCGAAATGCACGTAGCCGAAGCGCTGCAAGGTGGTGAGGAGGCGATGGACGGTGGAGACCGGCAGCTTTACCCGCTGCGCGATTTCGGAGAGGCCCAGGCCGCGCTCGGCCGCCGCCAGGGCGTCAAGCAGGCTCATGGCACGGGTGAGCGATTGCACCACGCCGGGTTGGGCACCGCCGCCCGTCCGCGGGGGTTTTGCCGCGCGCGCGCTCATGAGGGAAGGTCGTCGAGCAGTTCCAGCCAATGGCGCACCGGCACGCCGGCCTTGGCGCCCAGATGGAGCTGGCAGCCGACATTGGCGGTGACGATCAGATCGGGCCGGTTGGACTGAAGGGCGTCGAGCTTGCGCCGGCGCAGCCGCCGGGCCATCCCCGGCTCGAAAATCGAATAGGTGCCGGCCGAGCCGCAGCACAGATGCTTGTCGGGAGCCGGCACCAATTGAAAGCCCAGCCGGCGCAGCAGCGTCTCGACGGCGTCGGGCGCCCCGAGGGCATGCTGCTGCGAGCAGGGCACATGGACGGCGATGCGGCCGATGCCAAGACGCGGCCGCAGCGCCGCCAGATTCTCGCCCAGCAGCAGGTTGGCCGGATCGCGGACCAGCGCCGAAACCCGCCGGGCCTTGTCGGCATAGGCCGGATCGTCGGCCATCTGGGCGCCGTAATCGGCGATCATGGCGCCACAGCCCGACGCAGTGGGCAGAACGGCCTCCGCCCCCTTCTCGATCGCCGGCCACCAGGCGTCGATGTTGGCGCGGATGCGATCCCGGCCGTCTTGGCCGGCCCCCAGATGATGGTCGAGCGCGCCGCAGCAGCCGGCCTCGGGCGCCGCCACCAGACTGATGCCCAACCGATCGAGAATGCGGGCGGCGGCATGATTGGTGGCCGGCGTCGCCGAAGGCTGAACGCAGCCCGCCAGCGCCAGCACCACCCGCTTGTGCCGCGGCGGGGGCCACACGCCCATGGCACCCGCCGCCGGCAGCCGGCCCAGAAGCCGCGCCCCCATCATCGCCAGCGCCGCCAAGGCCGGATCGCCGAACAGCCGGCGCACCGCCCAGCGAAACAGGCGCTGCACCGGGTTGCGGGGGATTTCGTGCTCCATCACGTTGCGGGCAATGTCGATCAGCCGGCCGTAGCGCACGCCCGACGGGCAGGTGGTCTCGCAGGAACGGCAGGTGAGGCAGCGGTCGAGATGGCGCCGCGTGCCCGCCCCCGCCTCGCCCCCTTCCAGGAACGATTTGATGAGATAGATGCGGCCGCGCGGGCTGTCGCGCTCGTCGCGCCGATCGAGATAGGTGGGGCAGGTCGCGGTACAAAAGCCGCAATGAACGCAGGCGCCCAGGATCGCCTTCGCCTCAGGGCCGAAGGGTTGGTTGCGGAAGCGGGGGGCCAGCTCGGTCTGCATGGTCACAGCCACCCGTAGAGGCGGCCGGGATTGAGCACACCCGCCGGATCAAGCGCCGCCTTGAGACGGCGGTGCACCGCCACCAGCGCCGGCGGCAGCGGATGGGCGACTTCGCCCGTCCGATCGCCGCCGCGAAAGAGACTGGCGTGACCGCCGGCCTTGGCGGCTTGATCCTGGCGGTGGGCTGCCTCGCCGCCGCGCAGCCAGCGCAACGCGCCTCCCCAATCGATCAGCGTCGCTTGACCTTTCTCCAACGGCGCCGCCGTCGAACCGACCGAAAGGCGCCAGAGCGGCACCGCGCCCCGAAAGAAATCCAGCCGCTGTTCGCGCAGCTCGGTCCAGAAGGACTCATCGCCCTCGGCCATCGCGCCCATTTCGCGCCTGGCCGCCTGGACGGCCTCGGGCTCGCCGGCCAGGCGAAGATGGACGCGGTGATCGAACCAGGCGGCGCCGGTGATCGGCCAAGGCCGGCCGGCCAGCCGGTTCATGGTCTGGATGGCGTCGGCATCGCTCGACTCTTCGACCAGGGTCATCGTGGCTTGCGGCTTGGGCAGCACCTTGAGACTCACTTCGGTGATCACGCCCAGCGTGCCCAAGGCGCCCGCCTGCAAACGCGACACATCGAAGCCGGCGACGTTCTTCATCACCTGACCGCCGAAGCGCAGCCGCTCCCCTTGGCCGTTGATCAGCCGCACGCCCAGCACCATGTCGCGGATCGAGCCGCCCCAGGGCCGGGCCGGGCCGGAGAGATTGCAAGCCAGCGTGCCGCCCAGCGTGGCGCCCGCCCCGAAATGCGGCGGCTCGAAGGACAGCGCTTGGCCCCGCTCCGCCAAGGCGGCCTCGATCTCGGTCAACGGCGTGCCGGCCCGGGCGGTGAGAACCAATTCGGTCGGCTGGTAGCTTACGATGCCGGAATGCCCGCCCACCGCCAGCACCTCGCCCTCGATGGCGCGGCCAAGGATCGCGGTCTTGGTCGCCCCGCCCGCAATGCGCAGTGGCCGTTTGGCGGCGGCGGCGGCCGTAACCTGCTCGGCCAATTGGGCTTCGAGATCGGCCATCAGAATCGCGCCCCGCTCACCGCCCGATATTCCCGGCACTGCGCCAGCAGCGGCACCCCCTTGCCGGGATTGAGCGCGCCGGTGGGATCGAAGGCCGCCTTGATTGCCAGGAACTGGGCGATTTCGGCGTCGGAAAACTGGGCCGGCATCTGGCGGATCTTTTCCAGGCCGACGCCGTGCTCGCCGGTGATGCAGCCACCCGCCTTGACGCACAGTTCGAGGATGCGGGCACCGAATTCCTCGGTGCGCTCGGTCTCGCCCGGCTTGCTGGCATCGAACAGGATGAGCGGATGCAGATTGCCGTCGCCGGCATGGAAGACGTTGGCGACCCGAAGCCCGTAATGGCGGGAAAGCCGGGCGATGCCCTCCAGCACGTTGGAAAGCTCGCGCTTGGGAATCGTGCCATCCATGCAATAGTAATCGGGCGAGATGCGCCCCACCGCCGGAAAGGCCGATTTGCGGCCCTTCCACAGCGCCGCCCGCTCGGCCTCGCTTTGCGAGACCGTGATGCGCAAGGGATCGAAGCTGCGCATCACCCGATCGACGCGGGCGATCTGCGCCGCCACCTCGGCGGCGCTGCCATCGACCTCGCACAGCAAGAGCGCCTCGGCCTCGGTGGGATAGCCGGCATGGGCGAAATCCTCGGCGGCGCGGATCGCCAGCCCGTCCATCATCTCGAGCCCGGCCGGAATGATGCCCTCGCCGATCAGCCGTTCCACCGCGTCGCCCGCCTGGCGCAAGGTGGCGAAGCCGGCCACCACCACCTGGGCCCGTTCCGGGGTCGGCAAAAGCTTCACCGTCACCTCGACCAGAACGCCCAGCAAACCCTCGGAGCCGGTGATCAGCGCCATCAGATCGTAGCCGGCGGCGTCCTGCGCCGGGCCGCCCAGCTCGAGAATCTCGCCCTCGACCGTCACCAGTTTGGCCGCCAGGACGTTGTGAACGGTGAGGCCGTATTTCAGGCAATGGACGCCGCCCGCATTCTCGGCAACGTTGCCGCCGATGGTGCAGGCGATCTGCGACGAGGGATCGGGCCCGTAATAAAGACCAAAGGGCGCCGCCGCCTGCGAGATGGAAAGGTTGGTGACGCCGGGCTCGACCCGGGCGGTGCGGGCCAAGGGATCGATGGCGCGGATCGCGGCCAAGCGCGACAGGCCCAGCAGCACGCCCTCGCCATGCGGCATGGCGCCGGCCGAAAGGCCGGTTCCGGCGCCGCGGGCAACCGCCGGCACGTTGTGACGGTGGCAGATACGCATCACTTGGGCGACCTCGTCGGCCGAACCGGGCAGCACCACCAGCATCGGCATCTGGCGGTAGATGGCAAGCCCGTCGCATTCGAAGGGGCGGCGCGTCTCGGCGTCGGCGATCACGAATTGGGGATCGACGACGGCCCTAAGCTCGCCAACCAGGCCGACCCGATCGGTCATTTCAGGCTGGCCATCAGGCGGTCGATGCCGGCCTGGGCGCAGTCCATGTCCTGCTGGGCGGTGCCGGTGCTAAGCCCGATGGCGCCGACCACGGCGCCGTTCACCACCACCGGCAGGCCGCCGCCCACCGTGCACAGATATTCGTGAATGCCGAAAGCCAGGGTGCCCGGGCCGCTGGCGGCGTTGATCTCGTGGGTGGCGCGGCGCGAGGCCGCCGCGGTGCGGGCCTTGGCCTGGGCGATGGCGACGCTGGCGGTCTTGCCGCCATCCATGCGCTCGAAGGCGATGAGGGTGCCGGATTCGTCGGTCACCGCGATGCACATCGGCACGCCGATCTCGGTGGCCTTGGCGCTGGCGCCGGCAATCAGGATGCGGGCCTCGGCGACGGACAGTCGGGGAATGGACAGCATGGTGGGGTCTCCCTGGTTAAGACGATTGCTTGCGTTGACGGCGCCTTGCGTGCAGGACCGGTTCGGTGTAGCCGTTGGGTTGCTGGCTACCCAGGAACACCAGATCGCAGGCCGCCTGGAAGGCGACGCTCGATTCGAAATGGGGCGCCATCGGGCGGTAGGCCTTGTCGGTGGCGTTCTGGCGATCGACCACTTCGGCCATCCGCTTCAGGGTCGCCATCACCTGCTCCTTGGAGCAGACGCCGTGATGGAGCCAGTTGGCGATGTGCTGGCTGGAAATGCGCAGCGTGGCGCGATCCTCCATCAGGCCAACGTTGTTGATGTCGGGCACTTTCGAGCAGCCGACGCCCTGATCGATCCAGCGCACGACATAGCCGAGAATCCCCTGGGCGTTGTTGTCGAGTTCGGCTTGGATTTCCGCCTCGGACAGATTGCGCCCGGCCAGAAGGGGAATCGACAAGATGTGATCGAGACTGGCGCGCGGGCGCTTGGCCAGCTCGTCTTGGCGGGCGGCGACATCGATGGCGTGGTAATGGAGCGCGTGCAAGGTGGCGGCGGTCGGCGACGGCACCCAGGCGCAATTGGCGCCCGCCTTGGGATGGCCGATCTTGATCTCGACCATCTGGCGCATCTCGTCGGGCTTCGGCCACATGCCCTTGCCGATCTGCGCCCGGCCCTTGAGGCCGCATTCGAGGCCGATGTCGACGTTCCAATCCTCGTAGGCGGCGATCCAGGGTTCCTTCTTGATCGCCTCCTTGGGCAGGAAGGGCCCGGCCTCCATGCTGGTGTGGATCTCGTCGCCGGTGCGGTCGAGAAAGCCGGTGTTGATGAAGACGATGCGGTCCTTGACGGCGCGGATGCATTCCTTGAGGTTGACGGTGGTGCGCCGCTCCTCGTCCATCACCCCCACCTTCAGGGTGTTGCGCGCCAGGCCGAGAACCTCCTCGACCCGGGCGAACAGATCGTCGGTGAGCTTGGCTTCTTCCGGCCCGTGCATCTTGGGCTTGACGATGTAGAAGCTGCCGGCGCGGCTGTTGCGGTGCTTGCCCAGGCCCTTGAGATCGTGCAGCGCCGCCAAGGTCGTCACCATGGCGTCGAGGAAACCTTCGGGGATCGGGCTGCCGTTCTTGTCGAGCACCGCGTCGGAGGTCATCAGATGGCCGACATTGCGGACCAAGAGCAGGCTGCGGCCATGCAAAACCAGCGGCTTGCCGTCGGGCGCCGTGTAGGCGCGATCGCCCACCATGGCGCGGCTGACCGTGCGGCCGTCCTTGTCGAAATTTTCCACCAGATCGCCTTTCATCAGCCCCAGCCAGTTGGCGTAGGCGACGGTCTTGTCCTCGGCATCGACGGCGGCGATCGAATCCTCGAAATCCTGGATGGTGGTGAGCGCCGCCTCGATCACCACGTCCTTGACGCCCGCCGCCGAGCTTCGGCCGATCGGATGGGCGCGATCGATGGCGATCTCGACATGGAGGCCGTTGTTGCGCAGCAGCACCGCGCTGGGATTGGCCGGATCGCCGGCAAAGCCCGCGAAGCGATCGGGATGAGCGAGCGCGGTGGCGCCGTCCGTGAGCACGATCGCCAGCCGGCCCTTCTCGATCCGATAGGCGGTGGCATCGGCATGGCGGCCTTTGGCGAGCGGCGCCGCCTGATCGAGGAAGGCAGCGGCCTGGGCGATCACCGCCTGGCCGCGCTTGGGATTGTAGGGCCCGGCGCGGCCCTGGCCGTCGGTTTCAGCGATCACATCGGAGCCGTACAGCGCGTCGTAAAGGCTGCCCCAGCGGGCGTTGGCGGCGTTGAGCGCAAAGCGGGCGTTCATCACCGGCACCACGAGCTGCGGTCCGGCGATGCGGGCGATTTCCTCGTCGACGCCCTGGGTGCCGATCCGGAAGGGACCACCCTCGGGAACCAGATAGCCGATCTCGGTAAGGAACGCCTTGTAGGCCGCACGGTCGAGGGGCTGGCCGCGCCTTGCCAGATGCCAGGCGTCGATCTGGCGCTGGAATTCGTCGCGCTGGGCCAGAAGCGCCCGATTGCGCGGCCCCAGTTCGGCGACGATGCGCTCCAACCCGGCCCAGAACGCCTGCGGCGCGACGCCGGTGCCGGGCGCCATGCGGTCGGCGATCAGATCGTGAAGGACCTTGGCGACGGACAATCCGCCTTCGGCGATGCGTGCGCTCATAGTCGTGCCTGCCTGCGAGGAAAAGAGGGAGGCGCCAAGTGTGACCAAGACGCCCCTGGGGTGGCAAGTCCGGAATTGAGATCGGTTTCCGGATCGTGAAAAAATGGCCCTAATCGTCCAGGATTTCCAGGTTGCGGGAGCGCCAATCGAGAATGGCGGTGCGCCGCGTCATCTTGGCCGCCAGGGCGGGACGATCGGCCTCGATCACCTCGGCCGCCAGGGCGGCCAGGAAGCGCGCCTTCAGCTCGGCCCGGGCGCGGTCGACGCCGATCTCGTAATAGGGCGCCGAGGCGAGCAGCAGGACGCCGTCGTCGGGAATGCGGCCGGCCTGCATGTTGCCTTCCAAAATCCCGGCCGCCTTGCGGATCGGATCGGCGAGATCGGGGCTGTAGGGGCCGATGATCAGCGCCTGGTTGGGGGTGTGGAGAAAATCGAAGCCGCGGCCGATGCAGATCATCCATTCGCGGTGTTCGACATCGAGGCGGCGTTCGCCACGGGCGGCGGCGGCGCGCACGCCGGCGATGTGGCGCCGGTTGCCGTCGAGCAGCGCCGCCAGATCGGCCCGCATCGGCACCGGCATGTCGGGCAGCAGGACGTCGAGGCGGGGGCCAAGCGGCAAGGCCTCGCCGGGCGCCAGGGCGCCCAGATCGAGGACGGCGCCGTCGCGGCCATGCACGACCAGGGCCTCGTCGTCGGTTTCGAAGCCGCAGACCAGCGGATAGACGCTGTCATGGCCGGGACCGAAAACGCGCTCGACCTGGCGGCGGATCGCCCCGGTGTGGGTCTTGGCCGCCTCGGTGTCGAAACGGAAGCCGGCGCAGCCGCGATGCGGATCGCCCTTCGACCAGTGATAGGTAATGATCAGCAGCACCCGTCGCCCGGCGCCGGTCATCCGCTGGACGTGATGGGCCAGCACCTCGCCCAGATGCGGCCAACCCAGATCGAACATGCCGCCCAGATTGCGAAACGGCATCAGGATGCCGGTGGGCGTCTGGGTGGCGACTGGGATGTTGATCCGCCCATCCATGCAGGTGAGAACGGCGATCGCCGTTGGATGGTTGGCCTGATGGCGCCGGCGCGCCAGACCGGCCTCGGGGCTTTGGAAGTCGGCGGCGTGGCGGGCGGCCAGATCGAACAGCCAGTCCAGGCGTTGGGCGATCGGTTGGTCGTGAATGGGGATCATGCGCGCTTCCGGATGGTCGGACCTAACCGCCCGATCCTAGCCGGACGGCAGGCCGGGCGCGAGGCCGGATCGTCGTCCCCGCCGAGCGCCCCCGACAAGCACGCCCGCGCCGACCCCAAGGCTCCCGGCACGTTTGGGTGGTGTCGGAAGGCGCCGAATCCTAAACCGATCGCGACCCCGTCACTTGACGCGCCGGTAGATGGCGACGGAAGCTAAATTAGAGTTTTCCAGCCATTCTTGGGCCAATTTTCGGGGGCAGGTCAATCCTCAAGCGGCCTGTGACGCCGTTTGAGCTACGGTATTGCGAGGCATCCCGATTTACGGTCGATGGAATAGCCGGCCTTCCGCAACGCGACCAGCACGTCTCCCAGGTGGAGATCATCGAGTAGAAGGTGCTTCTGGATTGCCTTGGTCAGAACGTGCGCATAAACGTAACTCGGATTCCGCGCCTTCTCAACGGACAGATCCGCAATCACCTCGCGGATTAGGGCAAGGGTATCGCCGTTTACAGCAGGCCGTGCATTGGCGGCCATCTCCGACTGCGTCGGTTTCTGAACTGTCAGAATCAGATCGACAGTTACCACGCCTTCTGAGCCTGAGTTGAGACCCTTCACCGAACGCTGTCCCTTATCAAGTATCGCGACATGCGCTGGAGCGGCTTTGAACCCGGCGTCTCGCAAGGCCCGCTGCACCAGCCCCCAGATGCGCCCGCTGCTGTTGCTGAACACAACCGACATATAGCGGCCCGGCTTGAGGACGCGGAACGCCTCGGCGAATGCGCCGCGCAGCAGTTTCTCGTAGCGCAATTCCGTACCGATCTTGCGCTTACCGGTTGTGTGTATGACGGCTTCACTCGTGCAATCTGTAGTGCGCCCGAGCCAGGCTTCGTGGAAAAGGCTCATGTCGCTATAAAAGATATTGCTGCCGAACGGCGGGTCCGTGAACGCGTAGTCGACGCTGGCGTCGCCGAGGTGCGAAAGCCTGTCGGCCGAAGCCAGCTCGTAGGAAACGTCTTTGGCGCCGGCATGGCTGAAGAGCGGCCTCCATCGGCTGCCGAAGAGTTCCGCATCGGCGCGTAACGCCGCATCGACCTTGCGGTCGAACAGCTCGAATACGTTCCATTCGTAGTAAACTGGAGCAATGTAATAGGTCTGATTCTGCGCGTTGAGCGGGCGCTGGGCGCTCCACTGATAGCGGCGCGACGCCCGCGGCAAGATGGCGGTGAAGGCAAAGCGCAGCTTGCGCCTGACGTTTTCATCGGCGGTGGAATTGACCGCTTTCCACAGCTCCAGGAGAGCGATGGCGTTCCGCGGGGAAAAGAAGCGCGCGGTTTCAGTCATGCCCGCCTTGGCGAGGCCCGAGCGGCTGTACATTTCGCGATCATCGGTAATCGCAAGCGAGGGCACATCTTTCTGACGGCGGTCTTTGGCGGCTGCCGCAATCATCCTGCGGTCGAAGTCGCAGACCGGTTGCGGGGTGAGCTTGCCATCCTCCCCGGTCACGACAACCTCGACCGGTACATCCTCGCCTCGCTTCCATGTTCGCCTCGCAAACGGTCCGCTGCAGGACGGGCAAGCCTTCGGCGGCGTGTCGCTCAGAGATATGTGCTCGTAGTAGACCATCTCCTTTGTGCAGGCCGGACAAATATAGGTGAAGGACCAGACGGTACGGGTGAGTTCGGCGACGGCGTCATCCGAGGCGCGCTTCGTCTTGTAAAGCTCGCCAAGCGCGGCGCGCGCTTTCTTCATCGCGGCGTCCGCCGCATCGCGTAGCGCCATCGGCGAGACTTCGGCAAGGTAACCGGTCGCGATATGCTGGCCGAGAACAGAGATGTCGCTGAGCACGGCCCTACGGCCCGCGCTGAGCGCGGCAAGGCCCGTCATGCCCGAGCCGGCAAAGAAATCAACCACAGTGTCACTGGGGGCCGTAAACGTTTCGATGAAAGGCCGGATCGCCGCGACGGGCACCTTCGTCAGATAGGCGTGGCAGTTGTAGATGGCGTCTGTGCGCGGAGCGGCTATCGTCTCCGGAAGCGATTCGAGGTTAGGCGCCAAGCCTGCTCTCCTGCGGCTGTTACGACGAGACTGCGATAAGAATACCAGATGGGAAACGCAGAGTCTGTAGACTCATTGTCACCATATCCGTAGCCTCAATGCAACACGGCTTGAGGTTTTCAATGTGAATGATGATCCTAAAGAAATACTGGCAAGAAATCTCCGCCGCATTAGGAAATCGACAGGGTTATCCCAAGAAGAACTGGCCGATCGGGCGGGGCTACATAGGACTTACATTAGCTCGATTGAACGCGCTGAGCGCAATATCTCCATTGAGAACATATTTTTACTCGCGCGGGCTCTGGATGTAGAGCCTGGCGACCTTATTAAGGCGGTCAAAATAAAGGAATCCGGCTGATGGGGCTCAAGGTCGATAGCAGCTTCCTGCGCTTCCTGACGATGGGCGCGCTCGGCGTGCGCCAAGTAGCGGCGGAATTGAAGGGGCGCGGCTTCGAGCCCATTGAGCTCGAGCGCTATTGCACCTCCAACAAGATTTGGGCGACCAAGGTCAAACGGCTGCGCTTACCCGATCTGCTTTGCGTACGCACTGGCCTACGGGTCGAAGTGCGTGCGAAAAGCGATCTCAAAATCAGGATGAGCGATGCACCGAACAACCCAGACCGAGTCTGGGATGCCGGTCTACGCGATGAAGACGTAGTCGCGTTGATTGCCTGCGTAAACGGCGCTTCAAGCCCGCGGACGGCCGCCGGCGCCGTGTATTTCACGGCACGGGCATTGCGCGACTCGGCGGCACAATCAAAACTCGGCCCGCCCAAGTCGGCCTCCGAAGGGGCCGAGCGCGACCGGACCTGGCCAGCGGTGATCCCAAGCCGGCCCGGCAGGGTGCTGTCAGTCTCGCGAGACAAGCTCGTTGTCATGATGGAGGGCGATGGCGCGCCTGCGCGAAAGCAGACCTACACGCTGAACGGTAAGTACGCCTATGTCGTGTCGGATGACCGCTTCGCTGCCGACATAACCATCCTCGCCGGCGCGCCGCGTTCACTCGCCGATTTGAATGCTTATCGCGGGAATGCCTACCGCCCGCTCGATCAAGTCGGCGCCGCAAGTGCCATGGACCGCTACGCGGCGGTGAAGGCGCTACGGTTTCGCGCTGACTTGCACAGGCACGCGTTGCCCGCCCTGGAACGAGTATTGGATAGCGAGCATGAAGTCCGCGTCGTGCTTGAAGCGGCCGGCAGCGCCGCAGTGCTCGGCTCGACCAAGGGACAGGAGCGCATTAGCGCCGTGCTGTGGGACGATGCGTCAACTGAGATGAGCATGGAAGCAATCCTCATTCTGACGGAACTGAAAACCGCCTTCGCGCGAGATCAGCTCCGACAGGTCGCTTCGAGCGAACGGTTTCACGGCGATGAACGACGGCAGGCAGCGATCTGGGGGCTTGGCAAAGCCGGCCTAAATTCGTATTCCGATCTCGTTCCCTTGATTGGCGATGTTGAAGAGAATGTCGCCTATCACGCCATTGTCGCCTTTGGACCCGACACGCCGAAGCCAGTTATCGAAATGCTCGTGGGGATTCTCGTGAGGGATGAGCCGCGCAGCGCGTCCGCCGCTTCCGAAGCGCTGCGCACGATTGGCACGCGAGGTGTGCTCGAATGCTTGGTCGAAGCCGAAAAGACCAAAGCCGGCAACACCAACTGGGTGGTGGCGACCATCGGCCGTCTCCCGCCGGAAATGGTGCGGGCATATCTTAAGGGAACGCCGCTCCTGGACCGCCTTGAGCCAATGCTTCTCCTCGCGGCCGACGCGAATTGGCTCGCCAATGAAGAGGCTGCAACGGACATAGCTTTCCTGCATAAACAGGGCCTGTAATGGTGTCAGCAGTCTCGGGGCTTTGGAAGTCGGCGGCGTGGCGGGCGGCCAGATCGAACAGCCAGTCCAGGCGTTGGGCGATCGGTTGGTCGTGAATAGGGATCATGCGCGCTTCCGGATGGTCGGACCTAACCGCCCGATCCTAGCCGGACGGCAGGCCGGGCGCGAGGCCGGATCGTCGTCCCCGCCGAGCGCCCCCCAACAAGCACGCCCGCGCCGACCCCAAGGCTCCCGGCACGTTTGGGTGGGGTCGGAAGGCGCCGAATCCTAAACCGATCGCGACCCCGTCACTTGACGCGCCGGTAGATGGCGACGGAAGCTAAATTAGAGTTTTCCAGCCATTCTTGGGCCAATTTTCGGGGGCAGGTCACTTGCGATCGCACCGAAAGGCCCCGTCCGGATCGGAATAGAAGGCGCACTCCTTTTGAAGCGCCTCCTTGAGCCGAAGGCGGGCGCGGTGAATTCGGATCTTGGCCGTGGCCACCGAGCATGCGCAAATCTCGGCGGTTTGTTCCGCCGTCAGACCCTCGAGATCGTGCAAGATGAGCGCGGCGCGATAGGCGTCGGGCAAACCGTCGATCACTTGCCGCAAACATTCGTTCATCTCGTCGACGACGATCCGTTCGTCGACCGCCGGGAGGGGATCGATCACCTCCTCCGCTTCCGTAAGCTCGACAAAACGAACCCTCCGGTCCGGGTGGCGCAGGTGGTCGGCCGCGACCCGGCTGGCGATGGCGAAAGCCCAGGTCTTGACCGAAGAACGCCCGGCGAATGTGGAGTATCCCTTGTCCATGCGCATCAGGGTTTCTTGGCACAGCTCTTCCGCCACCCCTCGGTCGCCGAAATACCGTTCGAGGTAATGAAGGATCGGCCGGGAAAGGTCGCGCGCCACTTGTTGGAAGGATGGCTGTTCTTCCGCCGTCATCATCGGTGTCGCTCCCGAACAGGGGTCCGCACCCGGACCGACCGGGTACGGACCAGGGCTTCCGGACTCGTCAACAACAGCCACCCTTGGCGTTGGGCGAGGGATGTGCCGTCGCCTGGCCGCGTTCGCTGCAGCCGGGCGTGCCCATCATCGCCGCCATTCGATCCGCCATCATGCCCGAAGGCCACGCCGTTTCGGTTTTTCGGCCGCCATCATCGTCACCGGCGACGCCCGGGTGGGACGACAGAAGTCTTTCGGCGGCCTCAAGCACTTTGCGGGCCGGGACCTGGCGGATGGTGTCGGCATGCCGGATCGCCGCAAGGATCTCCGTATCGGTAAGACCGATTTTTCGCGATTCCGGAATGTGGTGTTCGATGCAGGGCACACAGTTGCTGCCCATCGCAGCGCCAAGAGCGACCAATTCGCGGTCGCGGGCGGTTAGATTGCTCATGACGTTCTCCTGTCAATCGGTAACATGGAGGACGATCGCTCTTCGTCCATCAGCTTAGACGGGGGCCCGGCGCCAAACGATACACCTTGAAACGACGGCTGGCGATGGCCGCGCTCATGATGAGCGGATCGGAAACCTTTCCTCGCCGAAGCCCAATCATGCGGCTCCATCGGTGAAAACAAACCAAGTCATTCCTTTGCCGACCGTCCGCAACCGCTTCGCTACGCGCATTTGCGCTTTTTCCAGGCAGAAGCCCAACGCGGCAATTCCGAGGCCGGCATCGGCCGACCAATGAAATAGCCCTGGCCGATATCGCAACCGATATCGATCAATTTTAGGTAACAGGCTTCGCACTCGATGCCTTCCGCAACCGATTTGAGGCCAAGATTTTTGGCAAGGCCACTGATCGTCGTGACAATGGCGTGGGCATCCTTAGAGTTGGCGCACTCGGCGACAAAGCTTCGGTCAATCTTCAGCTCGGAGAATGGTAGGCGCTGCAACTGCACCAGCGACGAGTAACTGGTACCGAAATCATCGATGGAAAGATGATAACCCTTGAGCCGCAGGCGCGTGAGGATATCCAATCCCTGGGTGGCGTCATCCATCGCCGCCGATTCGGTCAGTTCGAAAGTGATCGAACCCGGAGAAACGCCATGGCGCTTGCAGGCGGCATCGATGTTTTCGACAAAATCGAGGTGGTGCAAATTCTTGGCCGACAGATTGATCGCCATGTTGAGATCGATGCCTTGTTTGTTCCAGGCACTCTGCTGCGCCATCCCAACATCCACAACGGCTTCGGTGAGACGGTCGATCAGGCCGGTCGTTTCGGCCAAATGGACAAAGTCGGCGGGCATAACGATACCGCGGTGACGATGGCGCCAGCGTGCCAACGCCTCGACGCCGATCATCGCGCCGCTGGCAAAGTCGATCTTCGGCTGGTAGACAAGAAAAATGTCGCCGGCTTCGATCGCCTGCTGCAGCGGCGGCCGTGAATCCGTGCCGAGCGAAACGATATCGGTAGTTAGAATCTTGGCAAGGTCGTTGGCGCGGACGGGCTTTTGGGCAATTCCCACGATATTCAGGCCGCGCTCCAGCCCAAGCTTGCGCGCCGCGCCTATAACTTTGTCGTCGGACCCGCTGATGATCAAGATGTTCGCCTTGCAGTTCTGTTCGGCCAGGCTGCGCAATATCTCGATTCCATCGGTCTTCGGCAGATTGAGATCAAGAACGATGTAGGTGGGGCTCCACTCGGCGATCAAGCTCGGTAACGTCGCCGCATCATGGATTTCCCGGCTGGCAAATCCGCAGGACTTGGCGACCTTGGCAACGAAGGTGGCGAATGCCGGGTCGTCATCGACAACAATCAGGCGCCCTGTCATGGCTTATCCTCCAAGCGGCTCGTGCGTTCAAAAAGTTCCCGAAGTTTCGCGGCAAGTTCGGCCAAGCGGTAGGGCTTGTTCAAAAGCGTGATCGCGGGGTCGCTTGCCAACTCATTAAGGACGGAACCGGGAAAACCGGATGTCAATAAAACTGGCAAATCAGGGTAGAGCTGATGGCAGGCCTTGGCCAAGTCGATGCCGCTGATGCCGCCCGGCATGACCACGTCGGAAAAGACCAGATCGACCCGCTCCCGCTTTAGGATCGCCAAGGCATCCTTGCCGTTGGTCGCGGCCTGAACGCGATAACCAAGGCTGGTCAGTTGGGAGACGACGGTGTTCAGCGCGTTCGGATCGTCCTCCACCGCCAGAATCGATTCCCCCTTTCCTTTCTTTGCGGCCCAAACCTTGGCCGGTTCGGATTCCGCCGCGTCCTTTGACAGGGCCATCGGCAAATAGATGCGAAGCGTCGTTCCATAGCCGGCCTCGCTGTAAATCTTGATATGGCCGCCCGACTGTTTGATAAAGCCGTGGACCATGGCAAGGCCAAGGCCGCTGCCCTTTCCCGTCGGCTTGGTGGTGAAATAGGGTTCGAAGACGCGCGGCAGAACGCTGGCGGGAATGCCGGTTCCGGTATCCGTCACCTCGACGCAGACATAGCGCCCCAGGGCGGCCTCGGGATTGGCCGCAACGTAGTCGTCGTCCAGTTCTTTATTGGTCGCCCCGATCCGCAATCTTCCACCTCCGGGCATGGCGTCGCGGGCGTTGATGGCAAGGTTGAGAAGGGTGGACTCCATCTGTGTGGGATCGACGATGACCGGCCACAGATCGGGCGCGGTTTGGACTTCCAGTTCAACCTGCTCGCCAAGCGTCCGGCGCAAGAGGGTGCTGAAGCCGTTTATCAAGGCGCCAAGCTCGACAATCCGGGGCTTCAGCGGTTGGCGACGCGAGAAGGCCAACAGGCTTTTGGTAAGTTCGGCGCCCCGAAGCGCGGATTCGATTGCCGCGTTGGCAAGGTCCGCCGCTGCCGGCAAATCCTTCAAATACTGTTCGAGCAAATCGAGATTGCCGACGATGACCCCCAGGATATTGTTGAAATCATGGGCGATGCCTCCGGTCAACTGACCGATGGCTTCCATCTTCTGCGCTTGGTGCAGGCGCTCGTCGATAGCTCGTCGTTCGGTCACGTCTTCGGCAATCAATACGACGCCTTTGACGTCGCCACCGAACCAAAGCGGCGCCACGGAAATCGACAAGATCATGCTCCGGTTATCGTCGGACTTGCAGGTCAGCTCGCTACCCGTGAGATTGGCCCCGCCGAAAACACGGGAAAGAAGCCCATCCAGGGTTTCGACCGCGTCGCCATCGTCCCCCGGCCAGAAATCGAGCCGGCGGCCTATTGCCTCTTTCGCCGATCGGGCAAAGAGAATTTCGGCGGCACGACTCCAACGCATCACCTTGCGGGCGGCATCAAGAACGATGATGGCCGTTGGCGAGGCGTCAATGATCGCCTCCAAGTCTCGTTCCGTTTCCCGACTCTCGTTGCGGAGAACCTTGGCCTCCTCGGTCAACGAGCCGACCGAATGGTCGAGACGGGCGAATTCGTCGCCATTGACTTTTCCGGCAAACTTGCCAATTCGTTCAAGCAAGGAATCGACCGGCGTCATCACCAGGTGCTTTACGAAAATCCAAGCCAGAGTCAACGACAGGAGCGTGCTGATGACGGTAACGGCAATATCGCGTCCGAGGTGGCGATCCGCGTCGGCCGTCAGAACCTCGTCCGGCCAGCCGATCGCAAAATAAAGGGAACTGCCGCCAAGGTTGTGGCGCTTGAAACCGTAATATCGCGCGATCCCATCGACCCCGGTGGTCTCGACGATTCCCTCGTCGCTCTCGGCGCCACGAATATGCTGAAAAATCCCCGAATCCGAAACATTGCGACCGACCCATCGGTCGTGGTCGGGAAGGCGGGAAATGATGGTTCCAACCGAATCGAAAAGCATCAAAGCGGCTTCTTCCGGGTTATCCAGCAAGGACAGGCTGGGAAAATGGGCGGCGTCGATCGCGGCCATCAACACTCCGACGGGAGCCGAAGAAGCCTTGGCGAAAACCGGATAGCCCAAGGGAAGAATTGCCCGTTTCGAGGCCCGGCCGATTTCCAATTTCTCGGATATCGTCAGTTTGCGGGTTTGCAGGGCCTTTTGGAAATCTTGGCGATCGCTAAGATCAAGCCCTTTGCCGGCGGCCGTGGCGCTGCAGGCGGCGATTCCGCTCTCGGCGCTGACAAAATAGATATTGGTGAGGATGGCCTTTTCATTATTGATTTCCCGGTACACCGAAGCGAGATGCTCGTCGCAACGATCGTCCATCGTCTGCAAAGCGGGGGATTTCGCCAGAATGCGCAATGTGGTGCCGATCCTGTCAAAGAAGGCTTCGTAGACCGTGACGTTCGCGATCAGGTTATTGCGGGCCATGGTCCTGGCTTCCTCCAGGCTATGCTCGCGCATCGTTCGTGCCGAGAGCGCCAAATTGACCGCCTGGGGCAAGAGCGCCGCCAGAACGACGAGAAGCAGGCGAACCCGCAGGGAGAGGAAAAGAAGGCTCATGGCGCCTCCTCCTCTCCCATGGGCGGTGTCTGAGATTCGGTTAGCACAGCCTCGACCGCCGCCAGAACCGGTGTCTGAGATTCGGTTAGCACAGCCTCGACCGCCGCCAGGAAGTCGGTCTTGCGGAATGGTTTTTCCAACGTGCGGCGCGCCCCGTGTTTGCCTGCGAGTTCGAGTGGCGCCATATAATGGGCGCGGCCACCGCCCGAGATGGCAATGATGCGCGCCTGGGGATCGTCGCGCATCAGAGCCAGAATGGTTTCAACGCCTTCCTGATCCGGCATGATGATGTCGGTGACGATAAGATCAGCCCGGCGTTGGCGATAGCGTTGGACGCCTTCGCGGCCGTTCGTTGCCAGCATCACCTGATGGCCGGCCTCTTCGAGTGTGCGGCGAAGCAAGTCGCGCATTGCCTTCTCGTCATCGATGACCAGGACCAGGGCCACGGCCGTTTACTCCTCCTCTTGGGGGGCCGAAGCGCCCGGATCGATTCGTGTGTCGATCGGCGACGCCGTACCGGCCAGAAGGGGCGAGAACAGATTGAGCGAATTGTAAAGCTGGATGTCGCACGGTTTGTCGATCAGGGCGGCGACGGGATCGCCATCGACATAATCGAGCCCGGCGGCGATGGCGCCCGTCGTGTGCGCCAGCGACGAAAGATTGTGCGCGAAGGTGCGCAAGCCAAGACGATTGGCCGCTTCGGCGTAGCGGGACAGCGCGCTGAAATCGGAGTCGGCCGGAAAATCCTTGGCCTGGCAATCGACGCCGACCGCATGCAAATGCAGGTTGGCGGCGATCGCGAAGTCGGCGGCATCAAGCTTGGTCCGCAGGAGAACGGCACGGCACCGGCTCCGCAAAAGGCCGACGATCTCTTCCAGACGCGAAACCGGCACACCGGGAGGAAGGCCTGTTAGCTCGAACGCCACCAGCTTCAGCATCGCCGAATCGATGTCCTGCATCTTGGCGACAAAGGCCGCTCGGGCCGCGCGGTGGGTCAAGGTTTCGTAATGCAGGAGGGTCGCCGCCACCATGGTCTTGCCCTCGGCCTGCACACGGGCCAATTCGCCAAGAGCCGCCTCGAAGGCGGCCAGATCGCGTACCGTGGACGAAGTATGGTTGTCCGGGCTGGCGTCGATCATTTCATCGATAAACAAGTCGCCGTTCCTGTCCCGAAGCACCGGAAGACACAGGAAGACGGTGATCGCCTTCTTGCGGACATCCCAAATCGGCCGATAGAGGAAATTCAGGTTCTCGGCCGCGGCCGGAAATGGCGCCTGCTCGATAACCTCGGCCGGTATCGGCTTTGGCGTCCGCACGGGCTTATCGCGAAACTGCATTTGCGGGCCGAGGATCATGGGCAGCATTTCTTCGGGAACGTTGGCGAGGTCGACAGCCGGCCGCTTCGTCCTTTGGCCGCCCCAATTGGGATTGGGCGGCGCTTGTTTCAAAGTGGGTGACGTCGGCTTGGCCCGCGGTGGGTGCTTGGCCGGCGACACATGAGTTGTAGGCCTGCCTTGGGGACCCTTGCCCTTCTCCAACAAAGGCGCCACCGCCACCAGAGAGCCGTTGGATTGGGGGATTTGCGCCCCCTCCGTGGGTTCGATGCTGATCACGGTTCGAGGCTGCCGGCCCGCCATCTGAGCGCCAGCGCTCTGCAGATCAAATTTCCGCACTTTTCCGCTGGCGATATCGAGAGTGGCGGAGCCGATGGCCAGATCTGAATCGTCGTGCCCAAGGCCGATCAGGCGGCGGCGCAATTCTTCGGCAATCAGGGCGCTGCGCAGTTGGTTCTGCTCCTGATTGGCAGCCGCAAGGTAAATCGTATAGGTGGTGTCATCGATTCGCGCGAACAGATCGGTTGGTTCGAGATGCTTTTTCAGGACCGAGTCGGTCAAGGCGTGAACCCGTTCCGCCACAGAAGCCCAGTTCTTTCCATGGTTGTCGCGAACCTTGTCGAGATCGAAAAAATATACGCTCCCGGTTCCGGCGACGCCTCCCTTGGCGATTGCGGCACGCAATCGGCTCGCCAGATGCGTCAGGTCAGGGGAGACGTGGCTTTTTTGGCCGTGGGAGGGTTCCGAAACCATCGCCCTCGGCTCGGAAGAGCCTCCTTTGGGCTTGGTATCGGCGTCAGCGTTCTTGGAGGGGGCGCCAAATTTGCCGAACAAACCCATTTGACCCTCCTCATGAATCCAGGAGACGACCTTGAATAACACGGTTGGGTATACAAACCATCTTGCAACACCCAATATTAGTATAGCATCGCCCCCCCCTAATGGTAATACTTTTTCGTTAATGCTGATATAATAATAGTTTGCATTATATTGTTGGATGTTGTTTATGTACTTATCTCAACTGTCTACATATGGGGTTCACACGCGAAATTGTATGCTTGTGTTTATTGGCTGGTATAGGCCGGCGACCCGGTACGCCCAGCATCCAAGGCCTGCGGGGCCAAGACCCGCAGAGGGTCGCCTTGTGCGGCTAAAGCCTTACCGAATGGCCGGTGCAAATTTCATGGCCGCCTGAGCACGGAGCCGCCATCATCGTCACCGGCCCACGGACCGCCTTCGCTAGCGCTCGGCGTCGCTCGCCGGCAATGCCGGCTCGCCGAACCGGTGGGTTCGTCCACGCCACACCCGCGCCATAACAAAGGGGAACCCACGAGGGGTTCCCCTTTGTTATGGCGGAGGGGGTGGGATTCGAACCCACGGTACGGTTTCCCGTACACACGCTTTCCAAGCGGGCGCCTTAAACCACTCGGCCACCCCTCCGGTTGGCGGGGACAGTAGCAAATTCCAAGGGCCGCGCAACCCCGTCCTCGCCTCCCTTGGCCCCGGGCCCGGCCGGCGCCCGGGACCGCCCGGCCATGTTGCAAACCGTAACCAATTCTTTTTATTTTCAAGGTGAAGTCGGGCGGCAAGTCGTCTTTAATGGCGACCAAGGCAAGGGGGCCTGGGCCCGAACGCCAAATTCTTGGAGGGATTCATGGAGCACCGCGTCGAAAGCATTCCCAATGGCAAGCGCATCGCCATGAGCGGGCGGCTGACCTTTGCCGACCACGCCACCTTCCGCAGCCTGATCGCGGTTCTGGAGGAGCCGGGCATGAAAATCTGCGTTTTCGACCTGTCGGCGGTCGAGTTCGTCGATTCGGCGGCCATGGGCATGCTGCTCTTGGCCCGCGACAAGGCGGTGGGCCGCAACGTCCAGATCACCTTGAAAGGCGCCCAGGGGCCGGTGCGCTCGATCATGGAGGTCGCCAAGTTCGGCAACCTCTTCACCATGGAGAATTGAGGGGCGGCTTAGCGGCTTAACGGCTTAGCTCCTCAGTTCGGCCCGGTCGCGGAACAGCTCGAGCGCCTCGGGATTGGCCAGCGCCTCGATGTTCTTCACCGGCCGGCCATGCACCACCTCGCGCACGGCAAGCTCGACGATCTTGCCCGATTTGGTGCGCGGGATGTCGGTGACCGCCAGAATCTTGGCCGGCACATGGCGCGGCGTGCAGTTGGTGCGGATCTTGGCCTTGATCCGATCGACGAGCGCCGGATCGAGCGCCACGCCCTCGCGCAGCCGGACGAACAGCACCACCCGCACATCGTGGTCCCAGTCCTGGCCGATCACCAACGCCTCGACCACCTCGGGAAGCTGCTCGACCTGACGATAGATCTCGGCGGTGCCGATGCGCACGCCCCCCGGATTGAGGGTGGCGTCGGAGCGGCCATAGACGATGATCCCGCCATGGGGCGTGATCTCGATCCAATCGCCATGGCACCAGACATTGGCATAACGGGCGAAATAGGCCTTGTGATATTTGGCGCCGTCGGCGTCGTTCCAGAATTCCACCGGCATCGAGGGAAAAGCGCGCGTGCAGACCAGCTCGCCCTTCTCGCCTTTGATCGCCTTTCCGGCCTCGTCGAACACCTCGACCTTCATGCCCAGGCCCGGGCATTGGATTTCGCCCTTCCACACCGGCAAGGTGGGATTGCCCAGCATGAAACAGGAAATGATGTCGGTGCCGCCCGAGATCGAGGACAGGCAAACATCGGCCTTGATCGAATGGTAGACATACTCGAAGCCCTCGGGCGAAAGGGGCGAGCCGGTCGAGGTCACCAGCCGAAGATCGGGAAAATCGTGGCTGTCGATCGGCCGGATGCCGGCCTTGGCGACCGCGTCGATCCATTTGGCCGAGGTGCCGAGCATGGTGAAGCGCTCGTCCCTGGCGTAATCGAAAATGGCGGCACCGCTGGGATGGAAGGGCGAACCATCATAGAGCATCAGCGTCGCCTGGCTGGCCAAGCCGCTCATCAGCCAGTTCCACATCATCCAGCCCAGCGTGGTGAAGTAATAGACCCGGTCACCGGCCCGGATGTCGCAATGCAGGCGCTGCTCCTTGAGATGCTGCAACAGCGTGCCGCCGGCGCCGTGGACGATGCATTTCGGCACCCCAGTGGTGCCCGAGGAATAAAGGATGTAGAGCGGATGATCGAAGGGCAGGCGCGCGAATTCGATCGGGCCTGGCCGATGATCGGCCAGGAAATCGGGCCACAGGCGGGCCTTGCCCAAACCGGCCAGCGCTGGCCGCTCCTGCGTGTAGGGCACCAGCACGGTCGCCTCCAGGCTGGGCAGTCCCGCCTGGATGCCCTTGAGCTTTTCCAGCCCGTCATGGGTCTTGCCGCCATAGAAATAGCCGTCGGCGGCGAACAGAATCTTGGGCGCGATCTGGCCGAAGCGATCGAGCACGCCCTGGACGCCGAAATCGGGCGAGGCCGAAGACCAGATGGCGCCGATCGAGGCGGCGGCCAGCATGGCAATCACCGCTTCGGGCATGTTGGGCAGATAGGCCGCCACCCGATCGCCCGGCTTCACCCCCAGGGCCTTCAAGCCTTGGGCGGCCTGGGAAACCTGGTCGGTGAGCGTGCGCCAGGACACGCGCCGGCGCACTTTATCTTCGCCGCGAAAGACCAGGGCGTCGCCTTCGTCCTTTCGCAACAGCAGGTTTTCGGCGTAATTGAGCCGGGCCTGGGGGAACCAGCGGGCGCCCGGCATGCGTTCGAGATTCTCGACGATGGTGGGTCCCTTGTCGCCCGTCACCTGGGCGAAGTCCCAAAGAAGACTCCAGAACTGATCGGGCCGTTCCACCGACCAGCGGTGCAGCGCCCAATAATCGGGGGCGGCGATCGAAAAGCGCTGCTCGGCCAAGGCGGCAAAGCGGGTGAGCGCGGCCTGGGCGATAGCCGACGGCGTGGGCGACCACAAGGGCTGGGTCATCGAGCGTCCTCCCGAATTTTTTTCGGGAGGTACTCTACGCAGCCCAGCGAACCGCGTCTAGGCGACCGGGCGGGGGTGGGCGGCCATGATCATCCGGCTCTTTTCCAACCAGGCGAAACCGGCCGCCGCCGCCACCAGCAGAAATTGCGCCGCCAAGGCTTCCCAGGTCGGATTGAGGCCGAGCCCGACCAGGATTTCCGGCAGATCGGCTGCCGTGACCGACAGCCAGGCCATTTCCTGGAATTCCTGGATTGCCTGGCCGACGAACAGGAAGGCCATGCCGTAAAGCAGCGCCACCGTGGCGGTAAAGAACAGCTTCAGCGGCAAGCGGATCGCCAAAGCGCGCACCAGCACGAACAGGATCAGCAGGACCACAAGGCCCCCCAGCACGCCCGCCGCGACCGAAACATTCCAGCCACCCTGCCCCGCCGCCAGCGCGTGCAGGAAAAGGATGGTTTCGGCACCCTCGCGGAAAACGGCAAGAAAGGCGGCCAGACCGAGAGCGATCAGGCTGTCTTGGCGCAGGGCGCGACCGACTTGGCCCGCCAGATGCTCGCGCCAGCGGCCGGCATCGCGCCTAGCGATCAGCCAACCGGCGACATAGACCAAGACCGCGGCCGCCAGCAGCATCACCAGCCCCTCGACGATGTCGTTGTGGCCGCCATCGAGGAAGCGTTCCATCACCCAGGCAAGAACCAGACTGATCGCCACCGCCAAACCGGCGCCGCCATAAAGAATGGCGGTGCGACCGGCCTGCCCCAACCGCGCCAGATAGGAGGCCAGAGCGGCGATGACCAGCAGGGCCTCGGCGCCTTCGCGCAACAAGATGAGGGCGGCTTGCCCGGCGACGACCATCGACATCGAAAATCCCCTGTTTTGGTGGTGGCATCGGATTTGCTGCGATGATATTGATAATCATTCGCATGTCAAGCTGGATTTCAGCCCGCCCCGACAAGGCCCGAATGGGCCGAAAAATCCGAAAAATACCATGCATTTCCAATTTACTATGGGGTCGGATGGCCCGCTTGCACCCCGGCGAAGGTCCGCCTTGGCTTTCCAACCAAAGGCCCCGCCATGCTATAAACGCCGCCCCACTTCCCCTCCGCGACGAGGTCATTCCATGAGTTTCCAAGCCCTGATGCTGCACGAGACCGACGGCAAAGTGTCGCAACACTTCACCACGCTCGAAGACAAGGACCTGCCCGAGGGCGATGTCCGGGTGAAGATCGAATTCACCACGGTCAACTACAAGGACGGCATGATCCTGGCCGGCATCGGCAAGCAGGTGGCGACGTATCCGCACATCCCGGGCATCGATTTCGCCGGCACGGTCGAGGAATCGGCCTCGCCCAAATTCAAACCGGGCGACGCGGTGATCCTCACCGGCTGGCGGGTGGGCGAGATTCATTGGGGCGGCTATGCCGGCAAGGCCCGCGTCAAGGCGGATTGGCTGGTGCCGATCCCGGCCGGCCTTAACGCCAAGCGCGCCATGGCCCTGGGCACCGCCGGCTTCACCGCCATGCTGGCGATCATGGCGCTGGAAGCGCACGGCATGAACCCGAAAATGGAGGGCGAGGTGCTGGTCACCGGCGCCTCGGGCGGCGTGGGCAGCGTCGCGGTGGCCGTGCTGGCGGCGCGGGGCTACACGGTGGCGGCCTCGACCGGCCGGCCGGAGACGCATGAGTATCTAACCATGTTGGGCGCCAAGACCCTGGTGGCGCGCGCCGATCTGGCCCAGCAACCCAAGCGTCCGATGCTCTCCGAACGCTGGATCGGCTGCATCGACAATGTCGGCGGCACCACCATGGCCAACGCCATCGCCTCGCTCAAACATCGCTGTTCGCTGGCCTCGGTGGGCCTGACCGAAAGCAACATGGTCACCACCAGCGTGCTGCCCTTCCTGTTGCGCGGCAACAACATCCTGGGCATCGATTCCGGCATCAGCCCCTACGCCGAGCGCGTTGCCGCCTGGAACCGGCTGGCCAAGGAATTGCCGATGGACAAGCTCGACGCCATGACCCAGGTCAAGGGGTTCAACGATCTGCCCGCGGTCGGCCAGGCGCTCCTCAAGGGGCAGGTCAAGGGCCGGGTGGTGATCGACGTCAACCGCTGACGGGACTTGTCGCCCGCTCAGTTGACCGTTAGCCTGACCGAACCTTCCGGTGTCCCGAATCGCGGTTCGGGGAGAATCGGAAACGCGGTGCAAGCCCGCGACGTGCCCAACGCCGTAAGAGGGACCGGGGCCGCCGAACGCCACTGACCGCTTGGTCGGGAAGGCGCGGCCCGGGGCGGATCTCAAGTCGGAAGGCCGGCCGGAAGGGATGGTTCCCGGTGCGCGGACGGCGCCGGGCGCGTTTCATCGGAAGGGGACTGACGATGATCGAATCCCGAATTGCGACCGAATCCCGACATGCGAGCGAATCCAAACCCACGCCCGACCACCGCTTTGCCGAGGCCGAGCGCCAGGCGATCTATCGAGCCATCCTGGAGCGGCGCGACGTGCGCGGTCAATTTACGCCCGACCCGATCGAGGACGAAACCCTAAGCCGGCTGCTTCTGGCCGCCCATTTCGCGCCCTCGGTGGGCTTCATGCAGCCTTGGAGCTTCCTTTTGATCCGCGACGATCGGGTGAAAAGCGAGGTCCACGCCTTGTTCGCCAAAGCCAATGCCGAGGCCGCCGCCCTGTTTCCCGACGACCAAGCGGCAACCTATCGCCGCTTGAAGCTTGAGGGCATCCGGGAGGCGCCGATCAATCTGTGCATCACCTGCGAGCGCGACCGCGCCGGGCCGGTGGTGATCGGGCGCACCCACCACCGGGCGATGGATCTCTACAGCACCGTCTGCGCGGTGCAGAATCTGTGGCTGGCGGCGCGCGCCGAGGGCATCGGCGTCGGCTGGGTGAGCATTCTCGATCACGCCAAGCTGAAGACGGTTCTGGGGATTCCCAAAGGCGTGGTGCCGGTGGCCTATCTTTGCTTGGGACGAGTCAGCCATTTCCACGACCGCCCGGAACTGGAAAAGGCCGGCTGGCGACCGCGTCTGGCCGCCGCCGAGCTGATCCATGCCGACCGCTGGGGCCGGGTGGAAATCGGCCCTCTGGCGGCACGAATCCAGGCCGATCAGGACCGTATCCAGGCCGGAACTTTCCTGAAAGAACCTTCCTGAAAGAAGGCGCGGTCAATCCAAGGCCAGAACCAGCGCCTTGAGATAGGCCGATTCCGGAAGATGGGGATGGACGGGGTGGTCGGGGGCGGCGCCGGCGGCGCGCAGGATGCGCCCGCCCCTTGCGCCCAGGCCGTGGCGGATTTCCTCGTGGAAGGCCTCGGCGGTTACGTGGTGCGAGCAGGACGCCATGAACAGCACCCCATCGGGCGCCACCAGGGTCTGGGCCAGTCTGGCCAGTTTGCGATAACCCTTGAGGCCGCTCGCCAGGTCTTTCTTGCTTTTGACGAAGGCGGGCGGATCGGCGATCACCAGGTCGAAGCGCTCGCCCGCTTCGGCCAGAGCGGCCAGCTTGGCGAAGGCCTCGGCCTTTTCGAAACGGCAGCGTTCCTGGACGCCGTTCAGGCGGGCCGCCAGCCGGGCCAGGCCCAATGCATCCTCGGAGCGGTCGATCATCAGCACCTCGGCGGCGCCCTTGACCGCCGCCAGAACGCCGAAACCGCCGGCATAGGCGTAGAGATCGAGCACCCGGCGCCCGGCGGCAAGACCGGCCACAAAGGCGCGGTTGTCGCGCTGGTCGAAGAACCAGCCGGTCTTCTGGCCGGCGCGCAGATCGGCCAAAAAGCGGGCGCCGTTCTCGGCCAACTCGACCGGCCCGTCGAGGGCGCCCATCACCAGTTCGGGCTCGGCGATCGGCAGGCCTTCGAGCCCGCGCACCGGGCTCGAGCGATCCCAGATGATGGCATGGGGCGCCAGCGTTTCGGCCAAGGCGTCGAGCAGAAGCGGTTGCAGTCGGTCGATGCCCGCCGTGTTCGACTGCACCACCACCACCGCGCCGAAACGGTCGATGACGAGGCCGGGCAGGCCGTCGGCCTCGGCATGAATGAGGCGGTAGCAAGGCTCGGCATACAGCCGCTGGCGCAGCGCCAAGGCCCGCTTGAGCCGTTGGCCGATCCAGGCGGCGTCCAGGCTGGCATCGGGGGTCCGGTCGAGCATGCGGACCGCGATCAAGGTGTGGGGGTTGAAATAACCCAGCCCCAGCCGCTCCTCGCCCGCATCGACCAGCGCCACCAGCGAGCCGGGCGAAAGCGCCTTGGCCTCTTGCGTCATGGCGATTTCGTTGGAGAACACCCAGGGGTGCCCCGCGCGGACGCGCCCCGAACGGCCCTTTTGCAGATGAAGCCGGAACGGGGTGGAAGGCGGATTTTCAAGGGTCGACATCGGGGGAATGTAGCCAGCCGAACCCCAAAGACCAAGGACAATCGGGCGCCGCCGTCCGAACGCCGCCCGATCGCCGCCTGATCGCCAAAAGGCAGATTCCTTGGCAAGGCTCCGGGGGCGTGGTATGACTTTTCATCGTTGTCAGGCTGGCGGAAACGCGCCAAAGTAACCGCGCTCCGAAGGGGGCCGGTTCGAAGCGTTGGAAAAACCGGTGCCAACCGAAGATGGATCGGGAGTCAAAGAGTGCCCAACAATCCGACGCGAATTGCGCTGACCGGGCCGTTCGGACAAAGGACCGGGCCGGCGATCGTCGCGTCGGCCGCGGCCATGGAACCCCGCCAATGAGCCTGCTCGACACGCTGGCCGAACCGGTCGATTTTCCGACGCCCGCCTGCAAGCATTGCGAGGTCAACCGCGAACAGGCCTTCTGTTCGGGCTTGAACCGCGACCAGTTGATTCGCCTGGCCTCGATCCGCCACCAGCTTCGCTTCGAGGCGCACGCCTCGGTGTTCGACGAAGGCGACCAGGCCGACAACGTCTACGCGCTCACCTCGGGCGCGGTGAAGCTCTACAAGCTCCTCTCGGATGGGCGGCGTCAGATCGTCGGCTTTCTCTTTCCGGGCGACATCTTCGGGTTGGCGATCGACGACCGCTACGCCTATTCGGCCGAGACCCTGGTCAGCACCACCGCCTGCCGCTTTCCCCACCGCCAGCTCGACAATGTGCGCGAGAACATTCCGGTGATCGAACGCCGCGTCTTCAATCTGGCCCTCAAGGATCTGGTGCGGGCGCACGAACAGATGCTGCTGCTCGGCCGCAAATCGGCGCGCGAGAAGCTGGCGACCTTCCTGACCAGCCTTTCTCGGCGCGCCGTCGAGCGCGGCCATGCCGCCAGCCCGGTGGCGCTGCCGATGAGCCGCTCCGACATCGCCGACTTCCTGGGGCTTACCATCGAAACGGTGAGCCGCACGCTGACCCAGTTGAAAAAGACCGGCATCATCGCCCTTCCCGACACTGGCCAGGTGACGATCCGCAATTCCGCCGCCCTGGCGGAACTGGCCGAGGGCGGCCAGGCGTGACCGATTCCGCGATGCCCCTGCCGATCGCCGATTCCGTGCCCTCCTTGCGCGCCCAAATCGCCCTTTGGAAAAAGGCCGGCGACACGGTGGCGCTGGTGCCCACCATGGGCGCGCTGCACGAAGGCCACCTTGCGCTGGTCCGCCGCGCCAAGGCGGTGTGCGCCAAGGCCGTGGTGTCGATCTTCGTCAACCCCACCCAGTTCGGCCCCAACGAGGATTACGGCCGCTATCCCCGCCAGGAGGCGAAGGACGCCGAGCTGTTGGCCAGCGCCGGCGCCGATCTGCTCTATCTGCCGCCGGTCGAGGCCATGTATCCCAGGGGCTTCTCGACCACCATCACCGTCGATGGGGTGAGCAAGGGGCTGTGCGGCGATTTCCGCCCCATCCATTTCGCCGGCGTCGCCACCGTGGTCGCCAAGCTGCTGCTGCAAGGCGGACCCGATCGGGCGCTGTTCGGCGAGAAGGATTACCAGCAGCTTCAGGTCATCAAGCGCCTGGTCATCGATCTCGACATTCCGGTGGCGATCGAGGGCGTGCCCACGGTGCGCGAGGCCGACGGCTTGGCGATGTCGTCGCGCAACGCCTATCTTTCGCCCGCCGAGCGCGCCATCGCGGCGCGCTTGAACGTGATTCTTGGCGAAGTGGCCGGGCGGGCCAAGGGTGGCGAATGGCCGGCTCAGGCCGCCCAATGGGGCCGGGCCGAACTTGAGAAGGCCGGCTTCACCAAGATCGATTATCTGGAGATCCGCGACGCCGAAAGCCTGGTGGCGCTGGAACGGCTCGACCGCCCGGCCCGGGTGCTGGCCGCCGCCTGGCTGGGCAAAACCCGGCTCATCGACAACCGGGCGGTGGGGTAGCTTTTCCGACCCCTTAAGCGATCGGATTAGCGCTTCATCCCCGTTGGCGACCGTATCGGTCCATAGCCGCAGCCGAGATCGTCGGCGATTTCGGCCAAGCGCCGGTCGCGAGTCCACAGCCGGGCGCCCGACAGCGTTGCCGCCGCAAGAAGCCCCGCATCGAGATAGCCGATGCCGCGCCCCGCCAGACGATGCCGATCAATGAAGAACAAGATCTCGTCGTGGGTGGCTGCTTCGCAGCGGGGCAGGTTGGCCAGCAAGGCCAGAATTTCACGCCGGTTCTTGATGATAAGCTTCAACAACCGTCAATATCTATTGGTCGATTTTTCCCGAACCCGCCTGTAACGCTAGAGCGTCGTGCGTTTAATCTGACGCATATCCGGCTGCCTTGAGATAGTTCCAGCATTCTTCTGGTGAATAGAGTTGGCAGACGTCGCCGATGGCTCTCCAGAGGGCGTCGAAGGTCCGAGCTTTGACGTGCCTGA
>JACRPC010000017.1 GCA_016214125.1 Rhodospirillales bacterium
ACCTTTGGAGATATCGCCGTAAATCCGGCTGCGAAGATCGTTCGAATAGGCTCGTCCCATGATCCACCTCCAATCAAGATGAATCACAAATTCGTAACCAATCCCTTAAGCCGATTCCGATTAAACGCACGACGCTCTAGTGCGGTCGGATGGGCGGCACGCCGACCGCGCTCTCGATCCGTCTCAGCTTGTCTTCCAGGGTTCGAAGGTTATCCTGAAGGTGCTGAATCCGGCGCTCCTGCTCGTCAAGCGCCTTGGTCGTCGCGTTGGTCCGCGCGGTGATGCGACGAAACTCGCCTTCCGGCACGATCAACGTTCGATCCCCGCCGCGCCGCTGGAAGGCGATCGCCAGTTCGGCGCCGACGTCGAAGCCTCGCACGGCATAGGGGGCGGTCAAGGCCTGGGTGGCCGGGCCGGCCGGCGGCCGTTCCTCCCACTCGACCAGTTGGACGCCGTCGATCCGCGCTCCCAAGGTCAGCTCGATCCGATAGCCGCCCGTGGACCGCGTGCCGAGAACGATGGCGGCGGCAATCTCGCCCTCGGCGAAGTTGGGCGGCGGCGGCGGCTCTTGGCCGATTTTCCTCCACAAGGCCTGCCACTCGGTCGCCGTGCGCGCGACGTCAACCTGAAAGCGGGCGCCCGCGCCGGCGCTTCCCTGCCATTCCCGCTCGGCGGCCGCGGCGGCAAGGGGAACGATCAGGCCGATCAGAAAGAGCGCGCGAAAAAGACCCGCCATCGACCCAATCTCCCTTAGCCAAAAGGACTCATCCGCCGCATCACATCGTTCTTCTTGACGACATGATGGCGGAGCGCCGCCAGCGCATGCACGACGACCAGCGCCAGCAAACCGTACGCCATCCAAAGATGGACGTCTTCGAAAAGGCGGAACCGGTCGCGGTTGGGTTCGGCGAAGGCGTAGGGAATGGGCAGTAACCCGAACAGCTCGACCGCCTGGCGGCGCGGAAAGGCGCTGTGCATCAGCCAGCCGCCCAGGGTGATGGCGATCATCGCCAGATAAAGCGCCCAATGGCCGAGCGTGGCCGCCCGGTTCTCCCAGGCTTGCAGGCCCGGCGGATGATCGGGGGCGCGATTCATCGCCCGCCAGACAAGGCGCAGAAGCAGCGCCACTCCCAAATAATAGCCAATGACGCCATGCAGATGATATTGCGGCAGGCGCCCGGCCCGCTCGAGCAGATGCGTCATCCACCAGCCCTGGGCGGTGAGGCCCAGCACCAGGACGGCGCCAAGCCAGTGAAAAAGCTTGGCCGGCCAGCCCCAGCGATGGGCGCTGTTGCGGTACGAGGGTTCGGCGGATTCGGTCATGGCGCTCACCCTTCCCGTTTGACCTTATCCGGCCCCAGCCGGCCGGCCAGCGGCAGCTTGAGCGCCGGCCCGCGGGGCGAGAGGCCGAAGGAGAGGCCCAGGAGATTGACTTCGATCCCCTCCTCCCGGGCCAGCGAGACGCCGAACAGACCATAGAGGGAAAGCTGCCAGCCGGTGCCGCTGGGGGTTTCGGCCAACAGCGCACCGTCGGGCAGAAAATCCTTGCCGATGGCAGTGGGCGGCAATTCGAGCCGCAGCTCGGGCACCTGGCGCGCCACATGGGCGATGAAGGTGTTGCTGTTGGGACCCGGCCACATCGTGTAGTCCAAGGGATAGGGATAGGTCTCGACGGCGGCGGCGA
Source organism: Rhodospirillales bacterium (assembly GCA_016214125.1). Lineage (GTDB taxonomy): Bacteria > Pseudomonadota > Alphaproteobacteria > Rhodospirillales > WMHbin7 > JACRPC01. Next base: position 1,685 of record JACRPC010000017.1, read on the forward strand.
TCTTCTCGATCACCGCGTCAACACCTTCGCCCCGCATCTCGGCCAGAAGCTCAGGCGCGTTGCCGAACCAGCGCGCGTCGGGCGCCCGGTCGGAATTGACCACCACCGGCAGACCGCGCCGCGCCCGCCAGCCGATCACTTCGGTAACGACATATTGCTTGGCGTCGCTCGGCTTGACCGCAATCCAACTGTGGACGCCAAAGGCGCCGCGCCAGCCCCAGGTGCGCGCCGCATAGACCTGGACGATCGCCTCGGCATGGGTGACCGGATCGGGCGCCAGCCCCACCGGCGCGCGGCTGGCGGTCTGCCAATCGGCGGCGCCAGCGCGGGCAAACAGTCCCGCCGCCCCGGCCGCCAACAGGCCAAGCAGCGACAGTTTGAGGCCGACGCGCGTTTTATTTCTTCGGGACATCCTTGCCTTCAGGCGGCAACGGCTTGGCGGCCAGCGCCCCCGGCACGTCGATCAGGGCGGCGCGGTATTCGATCCAACCCGGCTGGGGCGCGATCAGGCGGTACCAGGTGTTGAGGCGCTCGGCGATGGTGATCGCGGTTCCCTTCTCGATCTCGCCCAGCTTTTTCGGCTCGGTGGTGGCGCTCGACCACAAGGTTGCCTTGTCGACCAGCGTGGCCGGGATCGGGATCGGCGGTCCCTTGGGTTGCGGCGGCGGCTCGACGGCGACGAACTCCGCCTTCACCCAGCCATTGCCGACGCCGCCGGCGCCCCCCAGATCGACCCGGTACCAATCGCTCTGGGAATCGACCAGCAGGAACAGCGAATTGCGGAAGGCGACGGTCAGCACCGTGGAATCCAGGCTGGGATTGATCCGCACATTGACGTCGCCGGTAGCCATGCCCATCAGCCGCGGCGGCTCGGGCGGCGGCGGCGGCTTGGCGGCGCAGGCGCCGAGCAGAAGAGTAAGACCCAGAACGACAAGACGCATCGGCATGGCGGTCCTCATCCGATCTCGAACAAGGCGTCGATTTCGACCGCCGCGCCCAGGGGCAGCGAGGGCGCGCCGACCGCGAAACGGGCGTGGCGGCCGGCCTCGGCGAAGGCCTCGACCATCAGGTCGGAGGCGCCGTTGATCACCTTGGGATGATCGGTGAATTCGGGTGTGCAAGCGACGAAGCCGCCCAGCTTGACCACCCGGCGCACCCGGTCGAGATCGCCGGCTAGCGCCGCCTTGGCCTGGGCGATCAGATTGAGGCCGCAAAGCTGGGCCGCCTGATAGCCCTGCTCCAAGCTCACCCCGTCACCTAACCGGCCGGTGACCTGCATCTTGCCCTCGCGCGCCGGCACTTGGCCCGACACGAAGAGCAGCGAGCCGGTGAGAACATAAGGCACGTAATTGGCCACTGGCGCGTTGGCGGGCGGCAGCGTGATTCCCTTCTCGGCCAGACGGCGTTCGACGGCGCTCATGCCAGATTCTCCCTAACGAAGGGTTTCCTTCAGGGCGGCGAACAGGAAACGACCGATCCGCTCGGCGCCCTGGGGCGTGTTGTGGACATGATCGTAGAAGTCGCCGGGCGCAAACTCAAGCCCGCCGGCCAGATCGACCACCGTGGCGCCCAGGGCGCGGCCGGTTTCGATCGTAACGGCGTTGTAGAGCCCGAGCAGGATGGCGTTGTCGACCCCGTTCAGGCCGCCCTCGCTTTCCGCCAAACCCTCGAGCCGACCCTCGCGCCGGCGCCAATCGCCATGGCGCTGGGTGATTAGAATCGGCTGGGCACCCATTTTGCGGATCGCCGCCACCAGGGCGGCCAAACGCTCCTTGTAGGCGGCGAGCGCCTGGGCGCGATGGGCCGGCCAATCGGGGCGCGAAGGCTGGTCGGTCCATCGGGCCCGCTCGTAATCGACCTTTTGGTGGGTCATGCGGCCCTGATTGGCGGCCAGCCAACCCGAGACGGTGCGGCCCAGGCGATATAGGGCGCTCTTGCGCCTTATGTGGTGCTGGAACGAGGGAAAGCGGTCAAGCACGTCGGCGTTGGCGCCCGCCTCGACCAGAATGTCGTTCATGCCGACATAGGCCAGCACCCATGTCGGCCGAAGGCCGGGAATCTTGGGAAACCAACGTTCGAAGGCCGCAAGATGGCCGATGGTGCTTTGGCCGTCGATGGCGGCGTTGGCGTAGATGAGCGGCCGCCCGGCCTCGGCCAGGGCGCGGGCAAGCACCGCCTGCCAGCTCTTCTCCTCGGCCAGGTAGATCTGGTTGGTGGTGCTGCCGCCGATGGTGAGAAGCTCGATGCGCGACGGATCGCCGCCGTAATCGCCGCGCAGGCCGAAGCGGTCGCGGCGATAGACGATCGCGCCGCCGCCCGGATAAAGATGATCGGCCCGGTAGCGGATTTCGATGTTGCGTTGGACATTGAGCGCCGCCAGCCCGTCGCCGCCCAGCCATTCGCCGAAGACCAGTTCGACCGCCAGCGCGCCCGCCAGCAGCAGGCCCAGATTGACGGCGAGGAGGACGGCAATGCGACGAAACATCAGCCGACGAGGAATTGGCGCAATTGGGCGATCACGCCGTTGCGTTCGGCCATGGTGATTTCGCCCAGCCGATGGGATATTTGCCCCGATCCCAACGTCGCCAAACGAGCAACACGGATCACGCAACCCTCGGGCAGGCCAGCCTTTTTGGGGTTTCCAATCGGCAAATCATCAGGCCGCAGGCCCGCCTTCGCCGTGGTGATCATAACGACGAAATATATTCCATGCCGGGCATGCAAGGCCTCCGTCGATACGATCAGGCCGGGTCGACGCTTCGCTTCGAGGCCTTCGACAAACGGATAGGGAATGGCGACGACATCCCGGCGCTTATAGATCACGGAAGGCCTCATCGGCCTCGGGAGCATCCCAATCGGAAAAGGCCTCTTGGGCCAAGCGAAGAAATTTTTTGTCCGGCGGCGATGCGCGCCGCAAGACAATGGTGTCGTTGGCAATTGAATATACGATTGTCTCGCCGGGGCCAACCCCAAGCCGTTCGCGCACCAACACCGGCAGGGTTACCCGTCCATGGGCACCGACCCGGCTGGTCAAAGGCACAGAGGCTTCATTGCGGCGCATGGTTTACAAGATAAGCCATACGCCGCTCTTCGACAATCCCCGGGCCTTACCTCACGAACAGCCCGAGGTGGCGCCGCAGGTGTTGCATTTGAGGCAGGTGCCGTTGCGCACCAGGGTGAAGTTGCCGCATTCGGGGCAGGCGTCGCCTTCATAGCCCTTGAGGCGGGCCTGGCGGATTTGTTCCACCTTGGCGTCGAACTGGGCGATCATCGCCGAATCGATCACCGCCCCGGCGGCCTCGGCGCCCACCGCCGTCTGCATCAGGCCGGTTTCGGCGGCCCGGCCCTTGTTGGCGTTGGCGCCGCCGTTCAGCACATAGAAATTGTTGCGCACATAGCCGCGGCTGGTGATGCGCTCGACCACCGCGCCCAGATTGGCGCCGTAGGCCGGCCGTTCGGTGAGATCGCCCTCGCCGTGGCCGCGGCCCAAACTGTCGGGCTTGAGATCGTCGGGCTCGACATGGGCGAGATCCTGGCGGCCGAGATAGGAGATCGCCAGTTCGCGGAAGATGTAGTCGAGGATCGAGGTCGCCATCTTGATCGCCGAATTGCCCTCGACGATGCCCGAGGGATCGAAGCGGGTGAAGGTGAAGGCCTCGACGAATTCGTCAAGCGGCACCCCGTATTGCAGGCCGATCGAGATGGCGATGGCGAAATTGTTCATCAGGCTGCGGAAGGCGGCGCCCTCCTTGTGCATGTCGATGAAGATCTCGCCGATGCGGCCGTCCTCGTACTCGCCGGTGCGCAGATACACCTTGTGGCCGCCGACGATCGATTTCTGGGTGTAGCCCTTGCGCCGGTCGGGCAGACGGCGGCGCTGGGCGGTGATGATGCGCTCGACGATGCGCTCGGCCACCGCTTCGGTGCGCGCCGCCATGCTGGGCGGGTGGGCTTGGACGCGGGCTTCGGCCTCCTCCTCGTCCTCCTCGGGCAGATAGGCGGCGGAAAGCGGCTGCGAAAGCTTGGAGCCGTCGCGATACAGCGCGTTGGCCTTCAGGCCCAACCGCCAGGAAAGCAGATAGGCTTCCTTGCACTGCTCGACGGTGGCGCTGTTGGGCATGTTGATGGTCTTCGAGATCGCGCCGGTGATGAAGGGCTGCGCCGCCGCCATCATGCGGATGTGGCTTTCCACCGACAGATAGCGGGTGCCGATGCGGCCGCAGGGGTTGGCGCAATCGAAGACCGGCAGATGCTCGGGCTTCAGGGCCGGCGCGCCTTCCAGCGTCATCGCCCCGCAGCAATGGGTGTTGGCGGCCTCGATCTCGGCCTTGGAAAAGCCCAGTTCGGTCAGCATGTCGAAGGAAAGATCGTCGAGCCTTGCCGGCTGGAATTTGAGCACGCGGGTGCAGAAATCCTCGCCCAGCGTCCATTTGTTGAAGGCGAATTTGATGTCGAAGGCGTTGGCGAGCGCCCCTTCCAGGCGGGCCAGCGCGTCGTCGTCGAAGCCCTTGGCGCGCAAGCTGGCGTGGTTGATCTGGGGCGCGTCGCGCAGCGTGCCGTGGCCGACCGCGTACGCCACGATGGCGTCGCGCTCGGCCTCGGAATAGCCCATGGTCTTGAGCGCGTCGGGCACCATGCGGTTGATGATCTTGAAATAGCCGCCGCCCGCCAGCTTCTTGAATTTGACGATGGCGAAATCGGGCTCGATGCCGGTGGTGTCGCAATCCATCACCAGGCCGATGGTGCCGGTAGGCGCGATCACGCTCACCTGGGCGTTGCGGAAGCCGTGCTTCTCGCCCTGCTCGAGCGCCAAGTCCCAGGCGCGTCTGGCCGCCTCGACCAAGGCGGCGTCGGGGCAGTTGGCGGCGTCCAAGGGCACCGGCAGCGTGGAGAGATTCTCGTAGCCCTGGAAATCGCCCCGGGCGGCGCGGCGATGGTTGCGGATGACCCGCAGCATCGGATCGCGGTTCTTGCCGAAAGCGGGAAAGGCGCCCAGTTCCTGGGCCATTTCGGCCGAAGCGGCGTAGCCGGCGCCGGTCATCAGGGCGGTGATGGCGGCACACAGCGCGCGGCCGCGCTCGCTGTCATAGGGAATGCCCATCGCCATCAGAAGGCCGCCGATGTTGGCGTAGCCCAGGCCAAGGGTGCGGAAACGGAAGGACAGCTCGGCGATCTTCTGCGAGGGGAATTGGGCCATCAGGACCGAGATTTCCAACACGATGGTCCACAGCCTTGTGGCGTGTTCGAAGGCCTTGATGTCGAAACCGCCCTGGGCGTCGCGGAAGGCCAGCAAATTGAGCGAGGCCAGATTGCAGGCGGTGTCGTCCAGGAACATGTATTCCGAACAGGGGTTGGAGGCGTTGATCCGCCCCGAGTCCGGACAGGTGTGCCAATCGTTGATGGTGGTGTCGAACTGCAAGCCCGGATCGGCGCAGGCCCAGGCGGCGTAGCCGATGCGGTCCCACAGCTCGCGGGCCTTCAGGGTCTTGGCGACCTTGCCGCCGTGACGGCGCACCAGATTCCAGTCGCCGTCCGATTGCACGGCGCGCATGAAGGCGTCGGTCAGGCGGACCGAGTTGTTGGAATTCTGGCCGGAAACGGTGACGTAGGCCTCGGAATCCCAATCGGTGTCGAAGATCGGGAATTCGATCGAGGCGAAGCCCTGGCGGGCGAACTGGATGGCGCGCTGGATGTAGTTCTCGGGGATCATCGCCTTGCGGGCGCCCAGGATCGCCTTCTTCAGGCTCTTGTTGACCAGGGGATCGAAGCGCGATTCGGCCTTGGCGCCCTCGTCGGCGCCGTCCCAGTGCCGGCAGGCCTTGAGAATCTCGTTCAGATGCTTGTTGGCCAGCTTGGAGCCAGCGACCAGCGCCGCCACCTTCTGCTCCTCGATCACCTTCCAGTCGATGTAGGATTCGATGTCGGGATGATCGACATCGACCACCACCATCTTGGCGGCGCGGCGCGTGGTGCCGCCCGACTTGATGGCGCCGGCGGCACGATCGCCGATCTTCAAGAAGCTCATCAGGCCCGAGGATTTGCCGCCGCCCGACAAAGGCTCGTTCTCGCCCCGAAGCTTGGAGAAGTTGGTGCCGGTGCCCGAACCGTATTTGAACAGGCGGGCTTCGCGCACCCACAAATCCATAATGCCGCCTTCGTTGACCAGATCGTCTTCGATCGACTGGATGAAGCAGGCGTGCGGCTGCGGGTGCTCGTAGGCCGAGGCCGACTTGACCAGTTCGCCCGACATGTAATCGATGTAGAAATGGCCTTGCGACGGGCCGTCGATGCCATAGGCCCAATGCAGCCCGGTGTTGAACCATTGCGGGCTGTTGGGGGCGCCCATTTGGCGGGCCAGCATGGCGCACATCTCGTCGAAGAAGGCCCTTGCGTCGCGTTCGGTGTCGAAATAGCCGCCCTTCCAGCCCCAATAGGTCCAGGTGCCGGCCAGCCGGTCGAAGACCTGCATGGCGCTGGTTTCGCCGGCCTGACGCTCTTTCTCGGGCAGACGATTCAAGGCCTCGTCGTCGGGCATGCGCCGCCACAGCCAGCTTGGCACATCGGCCTCTTCGACCGGCTTCAGGCGCACCGGCAAACCCTTGCGGCGGAAATATTTCTGCGCCAGCACGTCGGACGCCACCTGCGACCAATCGGTGGGCACCAGGATGTCGTCTTGCTTGAAGACCACCGAACCGTCGGGATTGCGTATTTCGCTGGAAACTCGTCGGAATTCAATCCCATCGTAGGGAGATTTGCCTTCGACCGTCAATTTCCGCTCGATACGCATGCAAAACCTCGTTTCCAGACGTTTTATGGTTCCCGTTCAAACGCGGGGTAAGGCGCTAGATATTGTGGTGTGCCCCCGAAGAGCCGCTACATTATGACAAGCCTGTAACATCGGCAACCCTAATTCCGCCTGCGTAACTAGATGTAGTATTAACAATTTTTTAGCATCGCATGATATAGCAGGCGGTACGCGCCTTTGCGGGACTTTCCCACTTATCCACAGGCCCGATGGCCCCTGGACGAACCGCAGAGCCGATGGCATAGTCCGCCCGATTGAAATTCCTGGGGTTCGATTGAGGGCGAAATGACCATCAGCACCCGCCTTTACACGCTCTTTCGCGGCGAACTGGTCGGCACCGATTCGATCGGCAACCGCTATTACCGGCTCAAAGGCAAGGATCTCAAGAATGTCGACGGCCGCGCCGAGCGGCGCTGGGTGATCTTGGCGCGCGGGCGCGACGCCTCGCTGGTGCCGCCCGAATGGCATTCTTGGCTGCATTACACCACCGATTCGCCGCTTACTCCCGATCCGGCGAAAAGCTGGCGCAAGGAGCATCAGGTCAATCCCACCGGCACCGCCCAGGCCTATCTGCCGCCCGGCCATGATTTGAAGGGCGGCCGGCGCGAGCGCGCCAGCGGCGATTATCAAGCCTGGCAACCTTCCTGATCGCCGGCGGCCGGGGGCGGGGATGATTGCGGTTCGGACCAAGGAAGCGCTGACCGGCACCCTCGTCTTCCTGGCCGGCCTGCTCTTCATCGCCCAGGCCTATATGGGCAGCTCGCGCAAGACCGAGCCCGGCTACGACGTCAGCGTCACCTTCCGGCGCACCGACGGCCTGTTCGAGGGCGCCGCCGTCCGCCTGTCCGGCATGGTGGTGGGGCGCGTCACCGCCTTTCGCCTGGACGAGTCCTTCCGCGCCATCACCACGCTGCGCCTGCGTCCCGACGTCAAGCTGCCCGCCGACACCGCGGCGCTCATTCATTCCGACGGCCTCTTGGGCGCCAAATACATCGAACTTCAGCCGGGCGGCGACGAAAAGATCATCCGCCCCGGCGGCACCATCGTCTACGCCCAGGATTCGGTCGATCTGGTCGATTTGCTGGAGAAGATCGTCAACCAGGCCAAGGCCAAGCGCGCCCCGGCGCCCGACCCCGCCCCAGCCCCCGAGGGAGCCCCCAAGCCATGAACCGCAATCCCGTCGAAACGGTGCTGGGCGCCGTGGTGCTCTTGGTGGCGGTGATCTTTCTTGCCTTCGCCTACTCGACCGCTGACATCAAGAAGGTCAAGGGCTACGAAATTTCGGCCAGCTTCGCCAAGGTGGGCGGGCTGCCGATCGGCGCCGACGCCCGCATCAACGGCATCAAAGTGGGCACGGTGGTCGATCAGAAGCTCGATCCGGAAACCTTCAACGCCATCCTCAAGATCAGCCTGGCGCCTTCGGTCAAGCTGCCGACCGACACCCAGGCCAGCATCGGCGCCGACGGCCTGTTGGGTGACAAGTACCTGAAGCTCGAGCCCGGCCGCGCCAAGACGGTGATCGAGCCCGGCCAGACGCTCGCCAAGACCAAGGACATGAAGGCCCTGGAAGAGCTGGTGGGCGAGATCATCTTCCTTGCCACCGAAGATCCGGCCAAGCCGCGCAAGCCCGAATGAGTCCGGCCACGGCCGCCCTTCGGGCGGGGCTCCTTTCGCTTCTGTTGTTGCCCCTGGCCGCCCGGGCCGAGGAGATTCCGATGCCGGTGGCGGTGTTGCAGGCGCTCGACAAGACGACCGCCAAGACCATGACCCTGGAGGCGGCGGTGGGCGACACCGTGCGTTTCGGCACCTTCCAGATCATCGTCCGCGTCTGCACTCGGCGCCCGCCCGAGGAGCCGCCGGAAAGCGCCGCCTTCCTCGATGTTTGGGAAGCGCAGCCGGGCGAGCCGGCGCAAAGCGTCTTCCGCGGCTGGATGTTCGCCTCCAGCCCCGCCCTCTCGGCCATCGAGCATCCGGTCTACGACGTCTGGGTGCTCGAATGCCGGGGCGCGACCGCCGCTACGCGAACGAGGCCTTGACGGCCAGCGCCGCCGCCAGGCGCTGGCGGTACTCCTCGCGCTCGATCTCGACGGCGCCGAAGCGGGCGAGATGGGCGGTGAGGAACTGGGTGTCGAGCAGCACGAAGCCCCGTTCGCGCAGATGCCCGACCAGATGGACCAGCGCCGCCTTGCTGGCGTCGGTTTGGCGCGAGAACATGCTCTCGCCGAAGAAGGCGCCGCCCAGGGCCAAGCCGTAGAGCCCGCCCACCAATTGGCCGTCCTGCCAGCTTTCCACCGAATGAGCGTGGCCCAGGTGATGGAGCGCGATGAACAGGTCGCGGATCGATTCGTTGATCCAGGTATCGGGGCGTTCCGGCGTCGGTTCGGCGCAGGCCGCGATCACCAGCTCGAAGGCCGCGTCGCGGCGAAACTCGAAAACGCCTTGGCGCAACGTCTTTTGCAAGCGGCGCGGCGCGTGGAACGATTCGAGCGGCAAGATGCCGCGCCGCGCCGGATCGACCCAGCGGAAATGGCGATCCCAGCGCGATTCCGCCATCGGAAAGAGGCCCGAGGCGTAGGCGGCCAGCAGCATCCTTGGGGTGACGAGGGTCATTATCCCTCGCGGGCGACGAATTTTTCCAACCAGTGGATGTCGTAGGCGCCGTTGACGAAATCGGCGTTGGCGACCAGGTGCTGATGAAGCGCCAGCGTGGTGTCGATCCCCTCGACCACGAATTCGCCCAAGGCCCGGCGCAGGCGCAGCAGGCATTCGTTGCGGTTGCGCCCGTGCACGATCAGCTTGGCGATCATGCTGTCGTAATGGGGCGGCACCCGATAGCCGGAATAGAGCGCCGAATCGACCCGCACCCCCAACCCGCCCGGCGCGTGATAGACGCCGATCAGGCCGGGCGAAGGCGTGAAGGTTTCCGGATGCTCGGCGTTGATCCGGCATTCGATGGCGTGGCCGGCAAAGCGCAGATCGGCCTGCTCGTAGCCAAGCTCCTCGCCCGCCGCGATCCGCACCTGCTCGCGCACGATGTCGATGCCGGTGATCATCTCGGTCACTGGATGCTCGACCTGCAGCCGGGTGTTCATCTCGATGAAATAGAACTTGCCGTCTTCGTAGAGGAACTCGATGGTGCCGGCGTTGCGGTAGCCCAGCGTGCGCATCGCCTGGGCGGCGACGGCGCCGATGGCGTCGCGCGCCTGGCCGTTCAAGGCCGGCGAGGGCGCCTCTTCCAACACCTTCTGGTGCTTGCGCTGGAGCGAGCAATCGCGCTCGCCCAGATGGACGACGGCGCCGTGATTGTCGGCCAGGATCTGCAGCTCGATGTGGCGCGGCCGGGCCAGGTACTTTTCCATGTAGAGATCGTGATTGCCGAAGGCGGCCGCCGATTCCGAGCGCGCCAGACGCCAGGCCTCCTCGATCTCGTCGGGCCCGCGCGCCACCTTCATGCCCTTGCCGCCGCCGCCGGCGGTGGCCTTCAGAAGCACCGGATAGCCGATCCCTTCCGCCACCCGACGGGCGTCGTCGAGATCGGCCAGCGCGCCCTCGGAACCGGGCACCACCGGCAGGCCGGCCCGCTGGGCCGCCAGCTTGGCGGTGATCTTGTCGCCCATCATGCGGATGTGATCGGGCGAGGGGCCGATGAAGGTGAAGCCGTGCTCTTCGACCATGCTGGCGAAGTCGGCGTTCTCCGACAAGAAGCCGTAGCCGGGATGGATCGCCTCGGCGCCGGTGATGGTGGCGGCCGAGAGGATGGCGGCGGTGTTGAGATAGCTTTGCTTGGCCGAGGGCGGGCCGATGCACACCGATTCGTCGGCCAGGCGCACATGCATGGCGTCGTGATCGGCGGTGGAATGGACGGCAACGGTGCGGATGCCCATCTCGCGGCAGGCGCGGTGGATGCGCAGCGCAATCTCGCCCCGGTTGGCGATCAGCACCTTGTCAAACATCGCCGGCCGCCCCTATTCGAGAACGATGAGCGGCTCGCCGAACTCGACCGGCTGGCCGTTGTTGACCAGGATCAGCGTCACCTTGCCGGCCTTGGGGGCGCGGATGGGATTGAAGGTTTTCATCGCCTCGATCAGAAGCACGGTCTGGCCCTCGGCCACCTGGTCGCCTGGCTTGACGAAGTTGGGCGCGCCGGGCTCGGGCGCCAGATAGGCAACGCCGACCATCGGCGCCGTCACGGCGCCCGGATGGTGCCCGGCCTCGGTTGGGGCCAGGCCGGCCGACGCCGCCGAAACTCCCGCCATCGGCGCCGCCACCGCGTGGGCGGCGACCAGATTGCGGGCGACCCGCAGGCGCAGGCCGCCCGTGTCGTATTCGATTTCCGACAATCCGGTCTCGTCCAGCAGCTTGGCGAGCTCACGGATCAGATCGGAATCGAGGGTGGTCTTGCCGGTCATGCGTCCTCGCGCTTTGCGATCAGGCGGGCGATGGCGTCGAGCGCCAACTCGTAGCCCTGGGCGCCCAGCCCCAGGATCACCCCGTCGGCCACCCGCGAAACATAGGAGTGGTGACGGAAGGGTTCGCGCCGGTGGATTTGCGACAGATGCACCTCGATCACCGGCAGGTTGACGGCGGTGAGCGCATCGAGGATGGCGATCGAGCTGTGGCTGTAGGCGCCGGCGTTGATGATGATGCCGCCGCCCTGGCCCATTCGGCCCTGAATCCAATCGACCAGATCGCCTTCCTGGTTGCTTTGGCGGAAATCGATGCCCAGGCCCAGGCCCTGCGCCCGCTTGCGGCAGGCCCGTTCGATATCGGCCAAGCTGGCCTTGCCATAGACCGCAGGTTCGCGCCGGCCCAACAGATTGAGGTTGGGTCCGTTCGCAATCAACACGATGGGGGGCTTGGCGCCCCTCCCCTTGGGTCGCTGGGTCGTCATGCTGGGGTTATAGCATGCAAGAAGCCCCTGTCCACCCCCCAGGGCAGACCCCGCCCGCCATCAAGCGGCTGGAATTCCTTGGCCGGGTGGCGTATATCCTTGTCTTTTCGCAACCGCGAAAGAGGATGGCGCGATGGCCGAGAAATGGACGCCCGATACTTGGCGCCGACGGCCCATTCAGCAGGTGCCCACCTACCCCGACGCCGACCATCTGGCCCGGGTCGAGGGGCAATTGCGCAATTATCCGCCGCTGGTCTTCGCCGGCGAGGCTAGGCGCTTGAAGGCATCCCTGGCCCAGGTGGCGGCCGGCAAGGCCTTCCTCATGCAGGGCGGCGACTGCGCCGAAAGCTTCGCCGAATTCCATCCCAACAACATCCGCGACACCTACCGCATCCTGTTGCAGATGGCGATCGTGCTTATTTTCGGCGGCGCCTTCCCGGTGGTCAAGGTGTCGCGCATGGGCGGCCAGTTCGCCAAGCCGCGGTCGGCCGACAACGAGATCATTGACGGCGTCACCTTGCCGTCCTATCGCGGCGACATGATCAACGGCGCCGAGTTCACCAAGGATTCGCGCACCCCCGATCCCGCCCGCATGGTGCAGGCCTACAACCAGTCGGCCTCCACGCTCAATCTGCTGCGCGCCTTCTCGCAGGGCGGTTACGCCGATCTGCACAAGGTCCATCAGTGGAATCTGGGTTTCGTCGCCGGCAGCCCGCAGGGCGCCCGCTACCAGGATTTGGCCAACCGTCTCGACGAAACCCTCTCCTTCATGGAGGCTTGCGGCATCACCTCGGAGACCACGCCGCAGATTCGCGAGACCGATTTCTTCACCTCGCACGAGGCGCTGTTGCTCAATTACGAGCAGGCGCTGACCCGCGTCGATTCGACCACCGGCGACTGGTACGATTGCTCGGCCCATATGCTGTGGATCGGCGAGCGCACCCGTCAGGTCGACGGCGCCCATGTCGAATTCCTTCGGGGCGTCGGCAATCCGATCGGCTTCAAGGCCGGGCCGAACCTGTCGGCCGACGATCTTCTAAGGCTTCTCGACCTCTTGAACCCCGCCAACGAGCCCGGCCGGATCACCGTCATCACTCGCATGGGCGCCGAACAGATCCAGCACCGCCTGCCGACCCTGATCCGCGCCGTGCGCCGCGAGGGCCGCGCCGTGGTCTGGTGCTGCGATCCCATGCACGCCAACACCGTGACCACCGCTTCGGGCTACAAGACACGCTCCTTCGACCGCATCATGGCCGAGGTCAACGGCTTCTTCGCCGTCCACAAGGACGAGGGCACGCATGCCGGCGGCGTTCATTTCGAACTGACCGGCCAGGACGTCACCGAATGCATGGGCGGCGCCCAGGCGATCACCGAAGCCCGTCTGGCCGACCGCTACCACACCTTCTGCGATCCCCGCCTCAACGCCAGCCAGGCCTTGGAACTGGCCTTCCAGATCGCCGCCGCCCTCAAGGACGAGCGGGCGCAGGCCCGCGCCGTGGCGGCGGGAGGCCGGCGATGACCAACGCCTACCGCCCCAAGGCCGCCGAGATTTCGCGTTTCACCGACAGCTATTTCGCCCGCACCCGGGCGGTGATCGAGAAGTTCGGCGACCAGGAGGTCACCTACGCCGTCTTCCTGCGTCGCCCCGTGCTGTGCACGCCGAGGCTGGCGGTGGCCTGGCTCGAGGAAGTGGCGCGCGTCCAGGGCATCCGTTTCAAGATCGACCTCAATTATCCCGAAGGCGCCTGGGTGGGCGCCGGTGAACCGCTGCTCTATCTTTCGGGATCGTTCAAGCATCTGGTCGAGCTGGAAACCATCTATCTGCAGAAGCTGGGCGCCGCCTGCGTTGCCGCCTACAACGCCTACACCATGTGCATTGATCTGCCCAACGTCGCCTTTCTCGCCATGGACGCCCGCCACTGCGCCGGCACCGACATGGCCGAGTTGATGGCCTACGCCGCCTCGGTCGGCTCCCGGGCGGCGCAGAAGGAGGCAGGCGCCAAGGGCTTCGTCGGCACCTCGACCGATTCCACCGCCCATTTCTTCGGCGAGGCCAAGGGGCGCGGCACCATGCCGCACGCCCTGATCGGCTATGCGGGCTCCACGGTGCGCGCCGCCGAGATGTTCCACGAAACCTTCCCCGGCGAGCCGATCGTGGTGCTCAACGACTATTTCGGCCGCGAGGTGACCGACTCGCTCGAGGTCTGCCGGCGTTTTCCCGATCTGGCGGCCCAGGGCAAGCTTTCCTTTCGCCTCGACACCCATGGCGGGCGCTTTCTCGAAGGGCTCGATCCGCAGGCCTCTTACGCGGTGCTTGAGCGCCATGCGCCCAAGGCGATCCGCGGCTACCGCACCGACGTCGAACTGCGCTATCTGGTGGGCACCGGCGTTTCGGCGGCCGCCGTCTGGTATTTCCGCGAACGGATGGACGAGGCCGGCTTCGATCGGGTGAAGATCGTCGCCTCCTCGGGCTTCACGCCGCCCAAATGCCGGGTGATGGCCTTCTCGGAGGCGCCGATCGACGTCATCGGCACCGGCTCCTACCTGCCCGACAGTTGGAGCGAAACCTACGCCACCGCCGACATCATCGCCTATGACGGCAAACCGATGGTCAAGGTCGGCCGCGAGTTCCTGTTCCGCCGCCCGTAGGCCCGATGTCCGGATCGCTTTCGATCGCGCTCGCCCAAATCAACCCCACGGTGGGCGACCTAGCGGGCAATGGCGCCCGCATCCTGGCGGCGCGCGCCCGGGCGGCCAACGCCGATCTGATGGTCACCGGCGAGTTGGCGCTGTCGGGCTATCCGCCCGAGGATCTGGTGCTGAAGCCGGCCTTTCTTAACGCCATCGAGGCCGAGGTGACGGCGCTGGCCGCCGCGACGCAAGACGGCGGCCCGGCGATTCTGCTCGGCACGCCTTGGCGGCTGGAGGGCAATCTGGTCAACGCCGTTCTGCTGATCGAGAAGGGCCGGGTGGCGGCGGCAAGGGCCAAACATCATCTGCCCAATTACGGCGTCTTCGACGAAATCCGCGTCTTTGCGCCCGGCCCCCTGCCCGAGCCGATCCCCTTTCTGGGCCTTAAGCTGGGGGTGATGATCTGCGAGGATATGTGGTACGCCGACGTTGCCGCCCATCTCAAGGCCCAGGGTGCCGATCTTCTCCTGGTGCCCAACGGCTCGCCCTTCGAAACCGACAAGCCGCACCGCCGCCTCGATCACGCCAAGGCGCGCGTCGCCGAGACCGGGCTGGCGCTCGTCTATGTCAACCAGGTGGGCGGCCAGGATGAGCTGGTGTTCGACGGCGCCTCCTTTGCCCTTGGCCGCACGGGCGACTTGCGCGCCCGCCTGCCCGCCTGGGACGAGGCGGTCGAAACGCTTTCCTTCCAAAAGGGCGATCTCGCCCCCGCCTCGCTCGTCCCCGAGCCCGAACGGCTCGACGCCATCTACCGCGCCATGATGGTGGGCTTGCGCGATTACGTGGCCAAGAACCGCTTCCCGGGCGTCATCATCGGTCTGTCCGGCGGCATCGACAGCGCGCTCACCGCCGCCGTGGCCGCCGACGCGCTGGGCGCCCAGCGGGTGCGTTGCGTGATGATGCCCTCGCCCTACACCTCGCAAGACAGCCTCGACGACGCCGCCGCCTGCGCCCGCCTGTTGGGCATCCGGCTCGACGAGGTTTCGATCGGCCCGGCGATGCAGGCCTTCGAGACCATGCTGAAGCCCCTGTTCGCCGGCCGGACGCCCGACATCGCCGAGGAGAACATCCAGGCCCGCGCCCGCGGCATCACCCTGATGGCGATCTCCAACAAGTTCGGCCCCATGGTGCTCTCCACCGGCAACAAGTCGGAGATGAGCGTCGGCTATTCGACGCTCTATGGCGACATGTGCGGCGGCTATTCGGTGCTTAAGGACGTCTACAAGACCACCGTCTTTGCGCTGTCGCGCTGGCGCAACGCCCACCAGCCCAAGGGCGCGCAAGGCCCCACGGGACCGGTGATGCCCGAGCGGGTGCTGACCAAGGCGCCGACCGCCGAGCTTCGCCCCAACCAGACCGACCAGGACAGTCTGCCGCCCTATGACGTTCTCGACGCCATCTTGGAGCGGCTGGTCGAAGGCGAGCGGCCCTTGGCGGCCATCGTCGCCGAGGGCTTCGACGAGGCGCTGGTGCGCCGGGTCTGGCGGATGCTCGATCGCGCCGAATACAAGCGCCGCCAGGCGCCGCCAGGCGTCAAGATCACGTCGCGCGCCTTTGGCCGCGACCGGCGCTATCCGATCACCAACGCCTTTTCGGGTTAGCGCCGCATGCCGGTTACCGTCCGCTTCGCGCCCAGCCCCACCGGCCTATTGCATGTCGGCAACGCCCGCATCGCCTTGGTCAATTGGCTGTTCGCCCGCGCCCAAGGGGGGCGCGTCATCCTGCGCCTCGACGACACCGACCGCGAGCGCTCGCGCCCCGAATTCGCCGCCGCGATCGAAGACGACCTGGTTTGGCTCGGTCTCGATTGGGACGCCAAGTTCCGCCAGTCCGACCGGCTGGAGCGCTACCGAGCGGCGGCGGAGCGGCTACGGGAATCGGGCCGCCTCTACCCCTGCTACGAAACGGCGGCCGAGCTTGATTTGAAGCGCAAGCACCAGCTTGCCAACCATCGACCGCCGGTCTATGACCGCACCGCGCTGGCGCTTGGCCCGGCCGAACGCGCCCGCCTGGAGGCCGAAGGCCGCACGCCGCATTGGCGATTCAAGCTTGGCCAAGGCCGGGTGGCTTGGAACGATTTGGCCCGCCATCACGCCATCGAGATCGACACCGCCAGCGTCAGCGACCCGGTGCTGGTGCGCGAAGACGGCAATTTCCTCTACACGCTCTCCTCGGTGGTCGACGACATCGAGATGGGCGTCACCCACATCCTCCGCGGTGAGGACCACATCACCAACACGGCGGCCCAGATCGAGATCATCGCCGCCTTGGGCGGGCGCGTCCCCGATTTCGCCCATCTCTCGCTGTTGGCCGACGCCGAGGGCAAGGGGCTGTCGAAACGCCTGGGCTCGCTCAGTCTGGGCGAGATGCGGGCCAACGGCATCGAGCCGATGGCCTTGAACAGTTTGCTGGCCAAGCTTGGCACCGTCGATGCGGTCGAGCCGCGCCTGGGCCTTCGGGACTTGATGGCCGAATTCGATCTGGCGAAATTCTCCCACGCCACGCCGCATTTCGACCCGCAGGAGCTTGCGCGCTTGAACGCCCGGCTGCTCCATCACCTGCCTTTCGAATCGGTGCGCGACCGGCTGGCCCGGGCCGACATCGACGAACCCTTCTGGCGGGCGGTGCGCGGCAACATTCATCGCGTTCTCGAGGCCGAGGAATGGAAATATATTTGCACGGTCGGGCCAAGCTTGCCCGCCCCCGACGATCCCGCCTTCCTCGCCCAGGCCGGCGATCTGTTGCCGCCCGAGCCCTGGAACGAAACCACCTGGTCCGCCTGGACCCAGGCGGTCAAGGCGACGAGCGGCCGCTCCGGCAAGGCGCTGTTCAAGCCGCTGCGCCTGGCGCTCACCGGCCGCGAGCACGGGCCGGAGATGGCGGCGCTCCTTCCCTTCATCGGGCGCGCCCGCGCCCTTCAACGCCTGACGGCCTGACCGACCATGGCGCTGGTGCTGCACAACACCCTGACCCGATCCAAGGAGCCCTTCCGGCCGCTCGATCCCGGCCATGTGCGGATGTATGTCTGCGGCCCCACCGTCTACGACCGCGCCCATATCGGCAACGCAAGGCCGGTGGTGGTGTTCGACGTCCTCTATCGTCTGCTCAAGCGGCTCTATCCGCGCGTCACCTATGTGCGCAACATCACCGACGTCGACGACAAGATCAACGCCCGCGCCAAGGAATCGGGCGAGCCGATCGGCGCCATCACCTTGCGCACCACCAAGCTTTTCCACGAGGACATGGCCGAGCTGCTGGCGCTTCCCCCCGACGTCGAGCCTCGCGCCACCGCCCATATTCCCCAGATGATCGCCATGATCGGGCGGCTGGTCGAGCTTGGCCATGCCTACGAGGCCGAGGGCCATGTGCTGTTCGCCGTGCCCACGATGCCGGGCTATGGCCGTCTGTCGGGCCGCTCGCGCGACGAGATGATCGCCGGTTCGCGGGTCGAGGTGGCGCCCTACAAGAAGGACCCCGCCGATTTCGTGCTCTGGAAGCCCTCGACGCCCGATCTGCCCGGCTGGGAAAGCCCCTGGGGACGCGGCCGGCCGGGCTGGCACATCGAATGCTCGGCGATGAGCCGTCAGTATCTGGGCGAAAGCTTCGACATTCACGGCGGCGGCCAGGATCTGATCTTTCCCCACCACGAGAACGAAATCGCCCAAAGCGAATGCGCCACCGGCCAGCCTTTCGTGCGGGTCTGGCTGCATAACGGCTTTCTCAAGGTCGAAGGCGAGAAGATGTCGAAGTCGCTGGGCAATTTCGTCACCGTGCGCGATCTTCTCGACCGCCATCCCGGCCAGGGCGAGGCGATCCGGCTGGCCCTGCTGTCCACCCATTACCACCAGCCGCTCGACTGGACGGCACAGGGCCTGGCCCAAGCCAAGGCGACGCTCGACCGCTTCTATCTGGCGCTGCGCGACGCCGGACCGATCGAGCCCGCCGCCCAGCCGCCCGCCGAAATTCTGGCGGCGCTGGAAGACGATCTCAACACCCCCCAGGCCCTCGCCGCCCTGCATGAGCGCGCCACCCTCGTCAACAAGGCCGCCGACCCGGCGCAGAAGGCGGCCCTGGCCCGCGACTTGAAGGCCGGGGGCGAGGTGCTGGGCCTCCTGCAACAGAATCCCGAGGCTTGGCTGAAAAGCGGCGGCGCCGGTCTGGACGAAGCCGCCATCGAAGCCGCCATCGCCGCCCGTCTGGCGGCCAGGAAGGCCAAGAACTTCGCCGAAGCCGACCGGATTCGCGACGAATTGGCCGCCCAAGGCATCCGCATCGAGGATGGAGCGGCCGGAACCAGTTGGCGGAAATTGTAGCCGATAATTAAACTGGCAATTTCTGACACCTCTCGGCTATGATTCCGTTCCGGGGGGCTGGGATACTAGGATCATATACGAGTCGGTAACCTTTACCGGCTAAGGTGTCGAAAATGGCCCGAATCCAATACACCAAGGCGCTCAGCACCGGCATCCGGGTGATCGACAACGATCACCGCATGCTCATTGATATTGCCAACGCCCTGCACGACGCCGTCGACCGCAAGGCGGCGGACGAAGAAGTGTCCAGCGCGCTCGACGCGCTGATTCGCTATGTCGAGGAGCATTTCGAGCGCGAGGAAAAATTCATGGCCTCGTGCAACTACCCCGACATCGCGGCTCACATGAAACAGCATCAGGGGCTGGCGCAAACGGTCTACCGCCTGCAACGGCTGAACCGGACCGAGCCCAACAAGGTAAGTTGGAACGAAGTGCTCGATTTCATCGACACCTGGCTTACCCACCACATCCAGAAGATCGACATGGCCTATGTGCCCTATGTCCGCAATCTGGTGAGCAACAAGACGGCGCCCACCGATGCTTTGCCGCCGCTTCAGGCCCTGACGGTCCGGGTTCCGCCCGACAGCATCGAGGCCCTGTTCACCATCGTCAACATCCTGGCCGAAGGCGGCGAAGAGGCGAAAAAGCTGCTGGATTGCGCCAAGCAGATCAAACAAGCCGATTGACGATTCGGTCTAGTAGGGTCAAGCTTGGCCGCAATGTCTCTACCGTCCGGTGAACTTTCCAGCGATGAACGCCTCGATTGGTTGCGGTTGATCCGCAGCGAGAATGTCGGGCCAGTCACGTTCAGGCGCCTGATCGAACGCTTCGGCTCCGCCCGGGCGGCGCTGGCGGCTTTGCCCGATTTGGCCAAACGGGGCGGCCGCGCCGGCTCGATTCGCATCGCCCCCATCGGCCAGGCCCAAACCGAATTGGCCGAATTGGAGCAGCTCGACGCCCGCCTGGTGGCCTTGGGCGAGCCGGCTTATCCCAAACCCCTGGCCGCCTGCGAAGACGCGCCGCCGCTGCTGGCGGTCAAGGGCACCGCGCACCTCTTGGCGCGGCCGACGGTGGCGATCGTCGGCTCCCGCCACGCCTCGATCAACGGCAAGCGCATGGCCCGCAAACTCGCCGAGGGCCTGGGCAAGGCCGGATATGTGGTGGCGTCGGGTCTGGCGCGCGGCATCGACGGCGCCGCGCATGAGGGATCGCTGGCGGCGGGAACCGTGGCCGTTCTGGCCGGCGGCATCGACCATATCTATCCGCCTGAACACGCCGATCTCTTCCAGCGGATTGCCCAGGCGGGGGTGCTGGTTTCGGAAATGCCGCCCGGCACCGAGCCCCAGGCCAGCCATTTTCCCCGCCGCAACCGCATCATCTCGGGTTTGGCGCTGGGCGTGGTGGTGATCGAGGCCGCCGCCCGCTCGGGGTCGCTGATCACCGCCCGCTACGCCTTGGACCAGGGCCGCGAGATCTTTGCCGTGCCCGGCTGGCCCGAGGACCCCCGCGCCAAGGGTCCCAACGATCTGATCCGCCAGGGCGCGCATTTGGTGGGTTCGATCGATGATATCCTCGACATCTTGAATGATCTGGTCCGCCGCCCCTTAGCCGAGCCCTCCAGCCCGCCGCCGGCCCTTCCCGGCGGCTCGCCTTCGGAAACCGAGATGGAACGGGCACGCGGCATAATCTGGGAAAATCTGGCGTCGGCACCGGTGACGGTTGACGAAATCATCCGCGAATGCCAATTGTCTGCTCCCGTGGTGGCGACCGTGCTCCTGGAGTTGGAGCTGGCCGGCCGCCTCGAACGCCTGCCGGGCGGGAAAGTCTCGCGTCTCGGTCCCGCATGAACAAGGGTAAGTGACCCGCCCTATGCATATCGTCGTCGTCGAATCGCCCGCCAAGGCCAAGACCATCAACAAGTATCTGGGCAAGGACTTCACGGTCCTGGCCAGTTTCGGCCATGTGCGCGACCTGCCGGCCAAGGACGGCTCGGTCAAACCCGACCAGGACTTCGCCATGGAATGGGAGGTCGATGCCCGTTCGGAAAAGCACCTGCGCGAGATTGCCAAGGCCCTGAAGGGCGCCGACCAGCTCATTCTCGCCACCGACCCGGATCGCGAGGGCGAGGCGATCTCCTGGCATGTGCGCGAGGAACTGGAACGCCGCAAGGCGCTGAAGGGCGTGGCGGTCAAGCGGGTGGTGTTCAACGAGATCACCAAGAGCGCCGTCACCCAGGCGATGAAGGAGCCGCGCGATCTCGATCACGCCCTCGTCGATGCCTATATGGCCAGGCGCGCCCTCGATTATCTGGTGGGCTTCACGCTCTCGCCGGTGCTGTGGCGCAAATTGCCGGGCTCGCGTTCGGCCGGGCGCGTGCAATCGGTGGCGCTGCGCCTGATCTGCGAGCGCGAAGCCGAGGTCGAGCTGTTTCGGGCCCGTGAATATTGGACGGTCGAAACCGATTTCACCGGCAAGGCCGGCACGCCGGTCACCGCCCAGCTCTCCCATCTCGACGGCCAGAAGCTCGACAAATTCGGCCTGCCCGACCAGGCCGCCGCCCAGCGCGCCCAGGCCCGCATCGCCGCCGAGGCGTTCGAGGTCTGGCGGGTCGAGAAGAAGAAGGTCAAGCGCCACCCTTTCGCGCCCTTCACCACCTCGACGCTTCAGCAGGAGGCCTCGCGCAAGCTGGGCTTCTCGGCCAAGCACACCATGAGCGTCGCCCAGCGCCTTTATGAGGGCGTCGACATCGGCGGCGAGACGGTGGGCCTCATCACTTACATGCGAACCGATGGCGTCAGCATGGCCGCCGAGGCGGTGGGGGCGGCGCGCAGCCTGATCACCCGCACCTTCGGCGCCGACTATCTGCCGCCCTCGCCCCGGCTCTACAAGGCCAAGGCCAAGAACGCCCAGGAGGCGCACGAGGCCATCCGCCCCACCGATCTCTTCCGCCGCCCCGACGAGGTGGTGCGCCATCTCGACCGCGACCAGCACCGGCTTTACGAATTGATCTGGAAGCGCACGGTGGCGTCGCAGATGGAAAGCGCCGAGCTTGACCAGGTGATCGCCGAATTCGCCGACGCCAAGCGCCAGACCGTTCTGCGCGCCACCGGCTCGACCATCGCCTTCGACGGCTTCCTGCGCCTGTACCGCGAAGACAAGGACGATCCCGACGAGAACGGCGAGGATGGTAAGCGCCTGCCGCCCTTGGCTGAAGGCGAGGCGCAAAGCACCGGCGCCATCCGCCCGATCCAGCATTTCACCGAACCGCCGCCCCGCTACACCGAAGCCAGCCTGGTCAAGAAGCTGGAAGAGCTGGGCATCGGCCGCCCCTCGACCTACGCCTCGATCCTTTCCGTGCTCCAGGACCGCAATTACGTGCGCCTGGATGCCAAGCGCTTCATTCCCGAGGATCGCGGCCGGCTGGTCACCGCGTTTCTTGAAAGCTTCTTCGGCCATTATGTCGAGTACGGCTTCACCGCCGATCTCGAAGAGCGGCTCGACGACATTTCCGACGGCAAGATCGATTGGAAGAAGGTGCTGGGCGAATTCTGGCACCCCTTCATCCGCTCGGTCGACGACACCAAGGAATTGCGGGTGTCCGACGTGCTGACCGCGCTCGACCAGTCGCTGGGGCCGCATTTCTTCCCCGAGGTCGATGGCAAGGACAGCCGCATCTGCCCCACCTGCGCCGAAGGCCGGCTCAATCTGAAGCTCGGCAAGTTCGGCGCCTTCATCGGCTGCTCGAACTATCCCGACTGCCGCTACACCAGGCCTTTGGCGGTGGCGAACGGCACCAATGGCGGCGCCGACGACGACAGCGGCCCGCGCGAGCTGGGCCAATCGTCCGCCGGTCTGGCCGTCACCCTACGCAAGGGCCCCTATGGGCATTACGTCCAGGAAGGCGAAGCCAGCGGCGAAGGCAAGGCCAAGACCAAGCCCAAACGGGTTTCGCTGCCCAAGGGGCTGGAACCGGCGGCCGTCGATCTCGACAAGGCGATCAAGCTTCTCGGCCTGCCACGGGCCATCGGCCCTCATCCCGAAACCGGGCAGATGATCAGCGCCGGCATCGGCCGTTTCGGCCCCTATCTCAAGCATGGCGACGCCTTCAAGTCGCTGCCGGCCGGCGACGACGTCCTTGCGGTGGGCTTGAACCGCGCCGTCGATATCCTGGCCACCGCCAAGGGACGCGGCGGACGCGGGGCACGCGCGCCCGGCCGCGAACTGGGCAAGCATCCCGACGACGGCGCCCCGGTCATCGTCCAGGACGGCCGCTACGGCCCCTATGTTTCGCACGGCAAGGTCAACGCCACCTTGCCCAACGGCCTGGCGCCCGATGCGGTGACCTTGGAGCGCGCCGTCGAGCTGCTGGCCGCCCGCGCCGCCAAGGGGCCGGCGAAGAAGCCGGCACGCAACGCGGCGAAAAAGGCCCCGGCCAAGGCCGTCGCCAAAACCGCCTCCAAACCGGCCGCCAAAGCGCCCGCCAAGGCTAAGGTCGCCAAGGCCCTCAGGCGCAAGGCGTCATGACGCCCAAGCTCATCCGCGTTTTGTTGATCGAAGACAATCCGGGCGACGCCCGCCTGATCCGCGAGCACTTGACCGAAGTGGCCGGCCCCGACCTGACGCTGGCCCATGTGCTGCGCTTAAGCGACGGCCTCGAACGCCTGGCCGCCGAAACCTTCGACGTCGTCCTTCTCGATCTTTCCTTGCCCGATTCCCAGGGTCTGGCCACCTTGCGCGCCATGCTGGGCCAAGCGGGCGACATCCCGGTCATCGTGCTGACCGGTCTGGCCGACGACGCCACCGCCGTGGCGGCGATGAAATCGGGCGCCCAGGATTATCTGGTCAAGGGGCGCGGCGACGGCGACACCGTGCTGCGCGCCATCCGCTACGCCATCGAGCGCCAGCATCTGGAAGAGGCGCGCCTGGCCGACGCGGCCCGCCTGCAGCGCGCCCTGATGCAGACCATCCAGGCGGTGAGCCTGACCATCGAAAAGCGCGACCCCTACACCGCCGGCCATCAGCAACGGGTGTCCAAACTGGCCGGTGCGCTCGGTGCCGAACTGGGCTTTTCCGACGAACGCCGCCAGGGCCTGGAGCTGGGTAGCCTGATCCACGACATCGGCAAGATCGCCATTCCCTCGAGCTTTCTCAACAAACCGGGGCGACTGACCAGCACCGAATTCGAGCTGATCAAGTCGCACAGCCAGATCGGCTTCGACATCGTCAAGGACGTCGAATTCAATTGGCCGATCGCCGAGATGGTCTATCAGCATCACGAGCGCCGCGACGGCTCGGGCTATCCGCAGGGACTGCGGGGCGAAGCGATCCTCTTGGAGGCGCGCATCCTGGGGGTGGCCGACGTCATCGAATCGATGGCCTCGCACCGGCCCTACCGGCCGGCCTTGGGCATTGAGGCCGCCTTGAACGAGATCATCTCGAAAAGCCGGGTGCTCTACGATCCGCAGGTGACCGACGCGGCAGTGACGCTGTTCCGCGAGGGCCGCTTTTCCTTCGACGAGGCCTGAGGCCGCCGATGTCGCGCGCCAATCCCCTGAAGCTCAATCCCTTGCAACTGAAGACGCTGGCGCTGTTGCAGGAGCTGGCGAAAAGCCCGGAGACCGCCACCCTCGACCCCGCCACCGGCGAGGCCTTTCTTTCCACGCTTCCCAGCCCGCATGGCGATCACTTCCACATCGCGGGCAAATTGGTGATGGGGCGCGACGCCAGCGGGTTGGCCAACGAGGCGGTGTGGAAAGCGCTGGAGCGCAAGGGCCTGGCGCGCGCGTCCTTTCCACTGGCGATCACGCTGACGCCCAATGGCCTCGCCTACGACACCAGCCTGGCCCAGGCGATCTTCCTGGGCGCCGATCACTGAGCCTTATTTCTTCGGCAAGCCGGCCAAGCGGTCCTCGACTTCCTTGCGATCGGGCGCGCCTTGCGGCAGCTTGTCGCGCACCTTTTCCCACAAGGCCCGCGCCGCCGCGACATTGCCGGCCTCCGATTCCGCCAGGCCGACCAGATAGGTGGCGTCGAGCGAATCGGGATTCTTCGCCATCACCTCGCGCAGCAGGTTCAGGGCGTTCTTGGGCACCTTGCCGCCGGGCGCGCTCTTCGCTTCCTCGACCAGGGCGATGGCGTAGGCCAGCTTGACCTCGAGATCGTTGGGATTGAGGGCGTGCGCCTTGGCGTAGGCCATCGCCGCCTTCTCGGGTTGGGCCAGCACGCTGTAGGACCGACCAAGCCGCGCCCAGCCCTCGGCGTCGGCGGGGTTGTCGCGCAGCCGCGTCTCCAGCCGCTCGACCATCTGGCCGATCATTGCCGCCTGATCGGGCGCCGGTTGGCCGGCGTCGCCCATCGGCCCGGGAACCGGATGGACCGGCATCTTCGCCAGATCGGGCTTCGAGGGCCTGATCAGCCGGGGATCGATGTTGATCCGCTTGGCCGCTTCGGCGATGCGCTGACGCAGCATCGGCAGCCAGACGGCATCCGGCGGCGAATCCTGCTCCAACTGCTTCCAGGTGGCGATGGCGCCCTCGGTGTCGTCGATCTGGTCCTTGGCGGCGCCGATGTAGAACATCGATTTCGGCTGGCCGGGAATGAGCCGAAGCGCCGAATAGAAGGCGCCCAGCGCCTCGGCGCCGATCTGGCCGTCGTTGGCGTTGGTCAGCACCTCGCCCAGATCGGAGAGCGTTTCGCCGTCGGCGATGCCGAGCGCAATGGCGCGCCGATAGGCCTCGACCGATTCGTCGTAGCGGGCCAGCGCCCGGTAGGAGCGGCCCAGCATCAGCCAGCCATTGGCGTCGTTGGGCTGGCGGTTGAGCTTCTCGGCCAGGGTCTCGACCAGCCCGGCCATCTTGGCCGCCTCGTCGGGCGCCATGCCCAAGCGATCGGCCAGCACCTGGGCGCGCGGCCGATCGGGCAGGTTGGGCGAGCCCAACGCGGCGTAAAGCGCGGCGCCGCCGCCGATCAGTATCAACGCCAGCAGACCCGCCACCGGTTTGGCCAGGCCGGGCGCCGAAGCCGGCTTGGTCTCGCTTTCGGCCGCCGCGGCCAGCATGCGGCGCTGGATTTCGATCCGCGCCTGATCGGCCGCTTCGGCCTCGATGACGCCGCGCTCGCGGTCGCGCTCAAGCTCGGCCAACTGGTCGCGGTAGACGGCAAGATCGAAAGTTTGGCGGCTGGCGAGGTCGCCATCCTGGCGGGGGCGCAGGAGCGGCCAGACCACCAGCCCGACCGCGATCAATGTCAGCAGCGTCGCACCCGCCCAAAGCATCAGCCTTGATCCTTAATCAGCGCCTCGAGGGCCTTCTTCTCGGCCTCGGAAAGCGGCCTTTCCGGCGCCCGCCGGCCGGCCCGGCGATAGAAGGCCAAGGCCACCATGGCGGCGATCGCCGCCAAGACGAGCGGCCCCAGCCACAACAGCCAGGTCGCCGGCTTGAAGGGCGGATTGAGAAGCACGAAATCGCCGTAGCGGCCGACCAGATAATCCTTGATCTGGGAATCGCTGTCGCCGGCCTTGATGCGCTCGCGCACGATGATGCGTAGATCGCGGGCCAGTCCGGCGTCGGAATCGTCGATCGACTGGTTCTGGCAGACCAGACAGCGCAGATCGCGCCCGACGGCGCGGGCGCGGGCTTCCTGCGCCGGATCGGCCAGGATCTCGTCGGGATTGACCGCCAGCGCCGCCGACGACAGGGCGAGGAACAGGACAAGAGCGGCGCGGCCGATCATTTCGAACGCTCCTTGATCTTGGGCAGGAAGCGCTCGTTCCAATCCTTTTGCATCATCGGGCCGATCTGCTTGGCCAGGATGATGCCGTTGGCGTCGACGAGGAAGCTTTCCGGCACCCCATAGACGCCCCAATCGATGGCGGTGCGTCCGTCGAAATCGACGCCGATCTTGGCGAAGGGATCGCCCAGATTGGCGAGCCAGGCCTTGGCGTCCTCGGGCTTGTCCTTGTAGTTGACGCCCAGGATGGGCACGATCTTCTTGGCGGCGATGTCCATGAGCAGCGGATGCTCGATCCGACAGGGCCCGCACCAGGAGGCGAAGAAATTCACCAGCACCAGCCCGCCCTTGAGGTCGGCGTCGGCCAAGCCCGGCTTGGTGTCGAGCAGCGGCTTCAAATTGAGCGCCGGCGCCGGCTTGCCGATCAGGGGCGAGGGCACCTCGGCCGGCTTCAGATCGAGCCCGCGCACGAAGAACCCCACCAGCACGGCGAAGATGACGAGCGGCAGGATGTATTTCCAATGGCGCATGCGCGGGCCTTCAGGTCGCGGCCGGCTGGGCGGCGCGCTTGCGCACCGGGGCGCCGATGCGGTGGCGCCGATCGGCCAGCGAAACGATGCCGCCCAGGGTCATCATCAGAATGCCCACCCACATCCAGGCGACCATCGGGTTGAAGTACAGCCGCACCACATAGCCGCCCTGGCCGTCGGCGTCGCCGATCACCGTGTAGTAATCGCCCCAGAAGGTGGTGTGGATGGCGGTCTCGGTGGTCGGGCGCGGCGGCTGGCGGTAGGACCGTTTCTCAGGCTCCAGCGTCACCACGGTCTGGCCGTTCTTCTTCAGAACGAAGGTGCCGCGCTGGGCCAGGTAATTGGGGCCGCGCTCGTCGCGCACGTTGGTGAGCGTCACTTCGTGGCCGGCCAGCATCACCGTCTCGCCCACCTTCATCACCTGGATCTTTTCTTCCATCCAGGCCGAGGAGCCGGTGATGCCGCCGATCAGCACCGCCATCGAGGCGTGGGTGATCGCCATGCCCCAGGCGGCGCCGGGCAGCGCCCGCAGGCGGGTCCAGCTTTCGGCCAAGGGAGCGCGGAACAGCAAGAGGCGGCCGGCGAATTCGACCAGCGTGCCCACGAACAGCCAGGCCGCCAGGGCCAGGCCGCCCGAGGCCGCCAGGGTCTTGGGCTGGCCGCCCATCACCAGCCAGGCGAGCGCCGCCGCCGCCGCCGCCAGGGCCAGCGCCAGCTTCAGGCGCATCAGCACGCCGGCCAGATCGCCCCGCTTCCAAGACAAGAGCGGCCCCACCGCCATCGCCAGCACCATCGGCACCATCAGGGGCACGAAGACGGCGTTGAAGAAGGGGGGGCCGACCGAAACCTTGCCGCCGCCCAAGGCATCGACGAACAGCGGATAAAGCGTGCCCAAGAGCACGGTGGCCGCCGCCGTGCTCATCAGGAGGTTGTTGAGCAGCAGGCTGCCCTCGCGCGACACCGGCGCGAACAGGCCGCCGCCCTTAAGAGCGGGGCCGCGCACCGCGAACAGCACCAGCGAGCCGCCGACGGTGGCGACCAGCATCGCCAGGATGAACAGGCCGCGCGCCGGATCGGAGGCGAAGGAATGGACCGAGGTGATGACGCCCGACCGCACCAGGAAGGTGCCCAAGAGCGACAGCGAGAAGGTGACGATGGCGAGCAGGATGGTCCAGGTCTTGAGGGCGTCGCGCTTCTCCACCACCACCGCCGAATGCAAAAGCGCGGTGCCGGCCAGCCAGGGCATGAAGGAGGCGTTCTCCACCGGGTCCCAATACCACCAGCCGCCCCAGCCCAGTTCGTAATAGGCCCACCAGCTTCCCAGCCCGATGCCGAGCGTGAGGAAGCACCAGGCGGCAAGCGTCCAGGGCCGCACCCAGCGCGCCCAGGCGGCATCGACCCTTCCCTCGATCAGGGCGGCGATGGCAAAGGAGAAGGCCATCGAGAAGCCGACATAGCCCAAATAGAGGAAGGGCGGATGGAAGGCCAAGCCGGGGTCCTGCAACAGCGGATTGAGGCCGTTGCCGTCGAAGGGCGGCTGGGCCAGGCGGGCGAAGGGGTTCGAGGTGAGCAGGATGAACAGCAAAAAGCCGGTCGAGATCATCGCCTGCACCGAGAGCACCCGGGCTTTCAAGCGCGGCGGCAGATTGCCGCCGAACGCCGCCACCGCCAGACCGAAGACGGCCAGGATGGTGACCCACAGCAACAGCGAGCCCTCGTGATTGCCCCAGACGCCGGAAATCTTGTAGAGCATCGGCTTGGCCGAGTGCGAATTCTGGGCGACGTTGGCCAGCGAGAAATCGGAC
The DNA here is from genome assembly GCA_016214125.1 of Rhodospirillales bacterium. Lineage (GTDB taxonomy): Bacteria > Pseudomonadota > Alphaproteobacteria > Rhodospirillales > WMHbin7 > JACRPC01. Next base: position 30,448 of record JACRPC010000017.1, read on the forward strand.
ACGACATAGGCGTAGGTGAGGGCGCCGAAGGCGGCGCCGACCAAAAGAAACAAGGCCAGGGCCGCTTGGCTTCCCACCGCCATCCAGGCGGCGTCGCCCCTTTGGGCGCCGACGAGCGGCAGCACGGCCTGGATCAGCGCCACGAACAGCGCCAGCACCAGGGCGTAATGGCCGATTTCGGCGATCACTTCTTGGCCTCGGGAGCGGCTTGGCCGCCGGCCGGCTTGGCGCTGGTCTTGCCGCCCTCGCCCGCCCATTGGCCGGATTTCTTGAGCGCGTCGGCCACCTCGCGCGGCATGTATTTCTCGTCATGCTTGGCCAGCACCTCGCTGGCCTGGAAGACGCCGTTGATGAACTTGCCCTCGGCCACCACGCCCTGGCCCTCGCGGAACAGATCGGGCAGAAGGCCGCCATAGACCACCGGCACAGTGTGGTCGAGATCGGTGACCCGGAACTGGACCGCCTTGTTGTCCGGCGTGCGCTTGACGCTGCCTTCCTCGACCAGGCCGCCGACGCGCAGGCGCCGGTCGGGCGCGATGGTCTTCTTCGTCAGATCGGTCGGACTGTAGAAGAAGACGATGTTGTCCTCGAAGGCGGTGAGCACCAAGGCGGTGGCGGAAAAGAGCGCTAGGGCCGCCACCGCCAGAATCATCAGGCGGCGTTTCTTGCGCGGCGTCATGACGCGTTCCCCGCGCGTTGGGCCTGGCGGGCCTCGTCGAGGTCCTTGAATTCGGCCTCGCGGCGCCGAAGCACCGCCAGCGTGCGCCACAAGAGCGCCGCCATGATCAGGGCGGCGAGACCGTAAACCGGCCAGACGAAACCGGCGTAGCCGCCCATGGCGAAGAAGTCGCTCATCGGATTCCTACTCTCCCGAGCCGTGCACTTGCATGAGGCGAAGATTGCGGATGCGCGAGGCCAGAATCTCGCTCTTGATCCGCAATAGAAGCACGGTGACGTAATAGGTGGTGAAGCCCACGACCATCAGCAAGAGCGGAATCAGCATCGCCTTGTCGACGGTCGGCATGCCGGCCCTGGAGACGCTGGCCGGCTGGTGCAGCGTGTTCCACCAATCGACCGAGAATTTGATGATCGGCACATTGACCCAGCCCACCAGCGCCAGGATGGCGGCCGCCTTGGCGCCCCTTGTGGGATCGTCGAAGGCATCGACCAGCGCCATGTAGCCGAGATAGAGAAAGAGCAAGATCAGCATCGAGGTCAGCCTTGCGTCCCACACCCACCAGGTGCCCCACATCGGCTTGCCCCACAGCGAGCCGGAAAAGAGGCAAAGGAAGGTGAAGGCGGCGCCCACCGGCGCGGTCGCCTTGGCCGCCAGATCGGCCAGCGGATGCTTCCAGACCAGCGCCACCCCGCTGGCCACCGCCATCGAGGTGTAGGCGAACAGCCCCATCCAGGCCGAGGGCACATGCACATACATGATGCGCACGCTTTCGCCCTGCTGGTAATCGGCCGGCGAGGCGACCAGCCCAAGATAAAGCCCGACCGCGATCAAGATCGCGGTCGCCCAGGCGAACCAGGGGATCAGGGCCTCGGCCAGGCGCAGGAACCGGCCAGGATTGGCAAAATTCTGCATGGCGCAGTCATAGCCTCAAGGGCGGCTCATTTCCACAAAAATACGGGGGATATCCCGACCTTTTCCGGGGGTTTTCGCCGCCCCCCTACTCGGTCGCCTGCCTAAGCGCGGCCGAGGAGGCGAACAGGCCCAAGGGCAGGGCGCCCAAAAGAAGCGCCGCCAGGATCACCAGATGCGAATTGGCGGGAAAGCCGTGCAGGGCGGCGTCGATGGCGCCAGCGCCGAAAATGAGGATCGGCACGTAAAGGGGCAGGATGAGGAGCGACAAGAGCACGCCGCCCCGCCTGGCGCCCAGCACCAGGGCAGCGCCGACCGAACCGATCAGCGACAAGGCCGGCGTGCCCAAAAGGAGCGACAGCTCCAGCACCAGGAAGCCTTCCGGATTCATGTGCATGAGGATGGCCAAGAGCGGCGCCGCCAGCAGAAGCGGCAGGCCGGTGGTCAGCCAATGCGCCGCCACCTTGGCCGCCACCAACAGTTCGAGCGGCGCCGGCGCCAGCACCAGGAGTTCGAGCGAGCCGTCCTCGTAATCGCCCTGGTAAAGCCGATCGAGCGACAGCATCGAGGCCAGAAGCGCGTTGACCCACAAGACGCCGGCCGCGACGCGCTCGAGCACGTTGGGCTCGGGCCCGACGCCGAAGGGGAACAGCACCACCGCCAGCACGAAGAAGGCCACCACCATCAGGCTGTCGGAACCCTGGCGGAGCGCCAGGCGCAGCTCGCGGTGAAGCATGAGGGCAAAGCGGCTCACGGCCAATGCTCCACGGCGAAGCGGTCGAGCAGCAGTTCCCGGGCTCCTTCGAGCCCGATGTCGGCATGGGTGGAGACCACCACCATGCCGCCTTGGGCGCGATGGGCGGCGATCTCGCCTTCCAGGGCTTTGACCGAGGCACGATCGAGCGCCACCGAGGGCTCGTCCAACAGCCAGAGCGGCGCCGGGGCGGCCAAGAGGCGGGCGAGATTGAGGCGCCGCTTCTGCCCGGCCGAGAGCATGCGGCCGGGCACATCGGCCAGCCGTCGCAGACCGAAGCCGTCCAAGGCCCGCGCGATCCGCTCCCCCACCGTCGCGCCGCCATGCAGCCCGGCCCAGAAGGCCAGGGTCTCGGCCACGGTGAGCACCGGCTTCACCGCGTCGTGATGGCCGACATAGTGGAGCCGCCCGCCATGCGCCTGGGGATCGTCGGCCACCGGCTCGCCGTCCCACAAAAGCCGGCCTTGAATGGGACGGATCAACCCGGCCATCACCCGCAACAGGCTCGATTTGCCCGAGCCGTTGGGACCGAGCAGGATCAGCGCCTGACCGGGCGCCAGATCGAAACCCAGCTTGGCGAACACCGTTCGCCCGCCGCGCGCGCAGACCAGATTCTCACCGGAAAATCGGCTCATCGTGGAAACCTAACACAGGACCGCCCGAAGTAAATTAATCAAACTTGCGGACGTCCTCGATCACCTTGCCGTCGTTGGGCAGGCTGCCGGGCGCGACAAAACCCACCTCGCCGCGCATCTTGGTGACGGCGGCCAGGGTTTCCTGGATCAGCGGCACCAAGGTGGTGCTGTCGCGCTCGGTCTCGCAGAGCAGGGTCATCAGATCGGCGCCGTTCTCCTGGCTCACCACCAGTCGGCCGCGCTTGACTTCGGGATGGCGGCGAAGCACTTCGGCCACCTGTTCGGGATGGACGAACATGCCCTTGACCTTGGTGGTCTGATCGGCGCGGCCCATCCAGCCCGTGATGCGCATGTTGGTGCGCCCGCAGGGGCTTGGGCCCGGAGCCACCGCCGACAGATCGCCCAGCGAAAAGCGGACGAGCGGATAGTCGCGCACCAAATTGGTGACCAGCACCTCGCCCACCTCGCCGTCCGCCACCGGATCGCCGGTGCCGGGGCGCACGATCTCGACCAGCACGTTTTCCGAAACGATCAGGCCCTCGCGCGCCCTCGATTCATAGGCGACCAGGCCCAAATCGGCGGTGGCGTAGCCCTGAAGGACGGCAATGCCCTGGGCCTCGAACTCCTTGCGCAGGCTGGGCGGCAGGGCTTCGCCGGAGACGAAGGCCTTTTTTAGCGAGGACAGATCGACCTTCAGCTCCTGGGCCTTTTCCAAAATGATGCGCAGGAACGAGGGCGTGCCGGCATAGCCGGCCGGCTTCAGGGCGGCCATCACCTGCACCTGCTGTTCGGTCTGGCCGACGCCGCCCGGAATGCAGACGCAGCCCAAGGCCTCGAGGCCGGATTCCAAGATGCGGGCGCCGGGGGTAAGGTGATAGGACATGCAGTTCTGCACCACATCGCCCTTGCGGAAGCCGGCGGCGAACAGGCCGCGCGCCGTGTTCCAGTAATCGGTCTCCCGACCTTCGGGATCGAGGATGGGGCCGGGCGACAGGAAGATGCGGGCCAGCGCGCCCACCGGCACCGCCAGCATGCCGCCGAAGGGCGGCTGAGCCTTCTGCAAGCCGATCAGCGCCGATTTGCGGGTGACGGGCAGCCTTGCCAAGGCCGCCCGATCCGTCACCCCGGCTGGGTCGACATCGACCAGCGTCTTGGCCCAATAGGGGGCGTGGGCCTTGGCGTGGGCCAGATTGGCGCGCAGCCGGGCGAAGAAATCGGCCTCGCGTTCGTGGGGTGCGCGCGTCTCCAGCCCGTCGTAATGCTCGCCCATGCGCGGTCGTTCCCTCAGGCTAGCCAGCGCTTGCGCCGCCGGTAATGCTTGGTGTCGCGGAAGCTCTTGCGGCCCTGCGACGACAGGCCCAGGTAGAATTCCTTGACGTCCTCGTTCTCGCGCAGCGCCTGGGCCTCGCCGTCCAGCACGACGCGGCCGTTTTCCAGGATGTAGCCGTAATCGGCGAAGCGCAGCGCCACGTTGGTGTTCTGCTCGGCCAGAAGGAAACTTACCTTCTCCTTCTTGTTGAGCGCATCGACGATGGTGAAGATTTCCTCGACCAATTGCGGCGCCAGCCCCATCGAGGGCTCGTCGAGCAAGATCATCTTGGGCGCCGCCAGAAGGGCGCGGCCGATCGCCGTCATCTGCTGCTCGCCGCCCGAAGTGTAGCCGGCCTGGCTCTTGCGCCGTTCCTTCAGGCGGGGGAAATAGCCGTAGACCATCTCGAGATCGCGGGCGACGGCGGCGCGGCCGTCCTTGCGGGTGTGCGCGCCGGTGAGCAGGTTCTCCTCGACCGTCAGATGCTCGAAGCAGTGCCGGCCCTCCATGACCTGGACGACGCCCAGCTTCACCAGATCGTTGGGGGTGAGGCGGTCGATGCGCTGGCCCTTGTATTCGATCGAGCCCTTGGTGACTTCGCCGCGTTCGGCGCGCAGCAGGTTGGACACCGCCTTGAGCGTGGTGGTCTTGCCGGCGCCGTTGGCGCCCAAGAGGGCGACGATGCCGCCTTCGGGCACGGTGAGCGACACGCCCTTCAAGACCAGAATGACGTGGTCGTAGATGACTTCGATGTTGTTGATCACCAACAAGGGGGCGCCGCCTTGGCTCACGGACGTAAACTCCTCGCGATCATCGGGACCCTTCCGGACCGACCGCGCGCCCCCAGGGGGGACGCGCGGCCGCCGGGAGGTCGGTTCCGCGGCCTGCTCAGTTGCAGGTGCGGGGCGTGATGTTCTTTTCCTTGGCGTACTTGGCCGCCGATTCCTCGGCCAGCGGACGCACCAGCTTCTTGTCGGCCTCGATCCAGTCGGTGACGATGACCCACTTGTCGCCATCCCACTGCTGGAACTTGACCGCGCCGCCGCCCTCGTGATCGAGGCACGAGGTCTTGAGCGGTTGCAGGAGCCCTTCGGCGCCCAGGGCCTTGATGCGCTCGGCGGTGATGTTGAGATTCTCAAGCCCCCAGGCGATCTGCTCGCCGGTCAAGGGCTTCTTGCCGAACTTCTCCTGGGCGACCCGCATCGCCTCGACCGAAACGATGCCGTGGATGATGCCGCGGTTGTAGTAGATGGTGCCGACGCGCTCGGCCTCGACATTGCCCTTCTTCTTGCCGTAAACGAACTTCTCGACGTCCTTGATGACCGGGAAGTTCTTGCCGGCCGGATGGAAGCCGGCCGCGACATAACCCTTGGCGGCGGCGCCGGCGGGACGGACGTCTTCTTCCGAACCCGACCACCAGACGCCGACGATCTTCTCGCGCGGGAAATTGACGCGCTGGGCTTCCTTGAGCGCCGTCGGGTTCATCACCCCCCAGCCGCGCAGGATCACCCAATCGGGCGCCATCTGCTTGATCTGCAGCCAGACGGCCTTCTGGTCGAGACCCGGATGGGCAACCGGGAAATGCTTGACCTCGAAGCCGTACATCGCCGCCTGCTTGTTCAGGATGTCGATGGTTTCCTTGCCGTAGGCGGAATCGTGATAGATGTTGGCGAGCTTCTTGCCCTTGAGCTTGTCCATCCCCCCTTCCTTCATGCCGATATACTTGATCTTGGCCGTGTTCTGCGACCAGTAGGTGGTGATGAGGGGGAAGAGATAGGGGAAGACGCGCCCGTCCATGGCGTCGCCGCGACCATAACCGATGGACACCACGGGAACCTTGTCGACGGCGCCCTTTTCGAACACCGAATAGGTGATGCCGGTCGAGAGCGGATGGAACATGGCGGCGCCGGTGGGACCCTTGCCCTTCAGGCGCTCGTAGCATTCGACGCCGCGCGCGTTGTCATAGGCGGTCTCGCACTCTTCCCAGGTGAACTTGACGCCGTTCAAACCGCCGTCGCGTTCGTTGATCAGGGCGAGATAGTCCATGAAGGCGCCGAAGACGCCGGTGCCGCCGGCAGCGTAGGGACCAGTGCGGTAGATGGGCATCGGCACGAACTGTTCGTTGGCCTGGGCCCAGGCGGGGCCGACGGCGCCGAGCGCAAGCCCGGCACCAACCGCCAGGCCGACCAGATTAATTCGCTTCATTGTTTCCTCCCGTGGTCATGCGAAAACTGCTCCTAGATTGGTCCCTATGGGCCTTCCGATCAATAGGGGAAGGGCCATAGCCTTAGTTTTTCCTTGGCGATCTGCCACAACCGGGCCAGCCCGTGCGGCTCGACGATCAGGAAGAAGATGATCAGACCGCCGAAGATGACGTGCTCGAGATTGGCCATGGTGTCGGCTTGCAGCGTGCCATGCCCGATCGTCGCCGCCATGTTGTTGAGGAAGATCGGCAACAGGCCGATGAAGGCGGCGCCCAGGAAGCTGCCCAGGATCGAGCCGACGCCGCCGATGATGATCATGAACAAGATGAGGAAGGAGCGCGCCAGATCGAAGGCCGCCGGCTCGACGGTGCCCAGATAGCAATAGGTCCACAGCGCGCCGGCCACCCCGCAATAGAACGAGCTGACGCCAAAGGCGGTGAGCTTGGTCTTCATCAGGGGAATGCCGATCACCTCGGCCGAGATGTCCTTGTCGCGCACCGCCATCCAGGCGCGGCCGGCCGAGCTGCGCACCATGTTCTTGGCGGCCAGCGCCATCACCAGCACGACGCCCAGGGTGAGCAGATATTTTTCGACCGCCGATTCGACGGCGAAGCCGAACATTTTCATCGGCGGCGCCGAGATGACGCCCGACGAGCTGTAATTGGTGAACCAGCCGAAATGGGTGAGGACCCATTCGATGAAGAATTGGGCGGCCAGGGTGGCCACCGCCAGGTAGAAGCCCTTGATGCGCAGGCTGGGCAGGCCGAAGACCATGCCGACCAGGGCGGCGCACAGGCCGGCCAAGATGAAATCGACGATCAGGGGCAGTTCGGGCACCCGAATGTTGAAGTTGTAGGCGGCGAAGGCGCCCACCGCCATGAAGCCGGCGGTGCCCAGCGACAATTGCCCGGCATAGCCGGTGAGGATGTTGAGCCCGATGGCGGCCAGAGAGGAGACCAGAAGCGGGATCAGGATCGATTTGAGCCAATAGTCGTTGGCGATCAGCGGCACCACCAGGCCGAAGAAAATCAGCACCAGCGCGATGAACCAGCGGTCCTGACGAATCGGGAAGATCGCCAGATCCTTGGCGTAGCTGGTCTTGAATTGGCCGGCCTCGCGATACAGCATCGCCTACACCCTCTCGATGATCTTTTCGCCGAACAGGCCCTGCGGCCGGATCAGCAGGAAGGCCAAGGCCAGCATGTAGGGGAACCAGTTCTCGATGGCGCCGCCGAAATAGGGGCCGATGAAGACTTCGGCCAGCTTCTCCGAGGCGCCGATGATGAGCCCACCCACGATGGCGCCGGCGATCGAGGTGAAACCGCCCAGGATCAAGACCGGCAAGGCCTTCAAGGCCACCAGCGACAGGCTGAACTGCACGCCCAGCCGCGAGCCCCACAGAAGCCCGGCCACCAGCGCCACCAGCCCGGCCACCGCCCACACCACCGCCCAGACGAATTGCAGCGGAATGCCGACCGCCAAGGCGGCCTGATGGTCGTCGGCTACGGCGCGCAGCGCCAGCCCGACCCGGGTCTTGTTGAAGAAGAGCACCAGGGCGCCGACCAGCAGCGCCGCGCAGCCGGCGGCGAAGAAGTCGAACTTGGAAAAGGTCATGCCCAGGACGTCAAAGGGCAAATCTTCGATGCCGATGTCGAGCGCCCGCACCTGCGAGCCCCAGAGCCCCTGCCCCAACCCCTCGAGGAGAAAGGACAGGCCGATGGTGGCCATGAACAAGGTGATCGGTGGCTGATTGACCAAGGGGCGAAGCACGAAGCGCTCGATCAGAATGGCCGAGCCCATCATCACCGCCAGCGTCACCGCCATCGCCACCCAGAAGGGCAGGCCCTTTTCCATGAAGCCGACGAAGGTGAGCGCGGCGAACAGCACCAGCGCCCCTTGGGCGAAATTGAAGACGCCCGACGCCTTGAAGATCATGACGAAGCCCAGCGCCACCAGCGAATACATCACGCCCGCCAGCAGACCGCCGATCAGCACTTCGAAGAAGAAGGTCACGGTACGCTCTCCCCTCTAGTGCCCGGCGCCCAGATAGGCGCGGATGACTTCCGGATTGGTGCGCACCTGGTCGGGCACCCCGTCGGCGATCTTGCGGCCGTAATCGAGCACCGCCACCCGATCGGAAATGTCCATCACCACGCCCATGTCGTGCTCGATCAGAACGATGGTGGTGCCGAACTCGTCGTTGACGTCGAGGATGAAGCGGCACATGTCCTCCTTCTCCTCGACGTTCATGCCGGCCATCGGCTCGTCGAGCAACAGAAGCTCGGGCTGGGCGGCCAGCGCGCGGCCCAATTCCACCCGCTTCTGCAAGCCGTAGGGCAGGCGCCCGACCGGGGTCTTGCGGATGCTTTCGATCTGCAGGAAGTCGATCACCCGCTCGCACACCTCGCGGTGCTCGATCTCTTCCTTGCGCGCCGGCCCCCAATACAGGGCCTGCCAAAGCAGGTTGCGGCGCATCTTGGTGTAGCGGCCGGTCATGATGTTGTCGAGCGTGCTCATGCCCTTGAAAAGGGCGATGTTCTGGAAGGTTCGGGCGATGCCGCTTTCCGCGCTCTCATGCGGCTTCATGGCGCGCCGGGTCTGGCCCTTCCAGGTGACGGTGCCTTCTTGCGGGTGATAGACGCCGTTGATGACGTTGAGCATCGAGCTTTTGCCGGCGCCGTTGGGGCCGATGATCGCCAGGATCTCGTGTTCGCGCACGTCGATCGAAATGTCCGACAGCGCGCGCACACCGCCGAACGACAGGCTGATGTTGTCACAGCGCAGGATGACGTCGCCGATGGTCTTGGTCATCGCCGTTCCTAGCTCGCCTTCTTCATCGGGGGCACGCGCTCCGCCTCGCGGATGGCGAGGTCGGCCTTGATCAGGCCCTTGCGGCCGTCCTCGAAGGTCACCTGGGCCTCGACCGCGCAATGGTTGGCGTCGGAATAAAGCGCCGCGATCAATTGCCCGTATTTCTCGGCAATGAAGCCGCGGCGCACCTTGCGGGTGCGGGTCAGTTCGCCGTCGTCGGCATCCAGTTCCTTGTGCAGCACCAGGAAGCGCTTGATCTGGGAATCGAACAGGTGCGGATCGGCGGCCAGGTCGCGATTGACCGTGTTGACGCAGTCCTGGAGCAGATCGAGCACCTCGGGCTTGCCGGCCAGATCGGTGTAGCCCGAATAGGCCAAGCCGCGCCGCTCGGCCCAATTGCCGACCGCCTCGATATCGATGTTGAGGAAGCAAGCGACGTAGTCGCGCCCATCGCCGAAGGCCACAACCTCCTTGATGAAGGGGAAGAACTTCAGCTTGTTCTCGATGTATTTGGGGGCGAACATGGCGCCGCTGTTGAGCTTGCCCACGTCTTTGGCGCGGTCGATGATCTTCAACTGGCCGTCGGCGTCGAGGAAGCCGGCGTCGCCGGTCTGCACCCAGCCGTCGAAGGTCTTGGTCGAGCGGGTCGCTTCGTCGTTCTTGTAGTAGGCCTGGAAGACGCCGGCGCTCTTGAACAGCACCTCGCCGTTTTCGGCGATCCGCAATTCGACGCCGGGCGCCGGCACGCCGACCGTGTCGGGCTTCACCTGGCCGTCGGGCTGGATGGTGATGAACACCGCCGCCTCGGTCGAGCCGTAGATCTGCTTGATGTTCATGCCGAGCGAGCGATAGAAATTGAAGATGTCGGGGCCGATCGCCTCGCCCGCCGTGTAGGCGAGCCGGATGCGGGAAAAGCCCAGCACGTTCAAGAGCGGCCCATACACGAACAGCCGGCCGAGCGCGTAGAGCAGCCGATCGAGGGGCCCCACCGGCTGGCCGTCGAGGATGCGCGAGCCCACCCGGCGTGCCAGCCCCATGAAGGTGTGAAACAGCCAACGCTTGATCCGCCCGGCATCCTCCATGCGGATCATCACCGTGGTCAGCATGTTCTCGAAGATGCGCGGCGGGGCGAAGAAGAAGGTGGGCCCCAATTCGCGCAGATCGGTGAGCACGGTGTTCGAGCTTTCCGGACAGGCGACGCAGAAGCCCGCCACATAGGATTCGCCCAGCGAGAAGATGTTGTCGCCCACCCAGGCCATCGGCAGGTAAGCGAGGATTTCCTCGTCGGCGCCGAGATTCTCGAAATCGATGCCCGCCTTGGCGGTGAGGATGACGTTCTTGAAGGTGAGCATCACCCCCTTCGACTGGCCGGTGGTGCCCGAGGTGTAGACGATGATCGCCAGATCGTCGCCCTTGCCCTGGCTGATCTCGGCCTCGAAGACGCCGGGATGCGCTTTGTCCCAGGCGCGGCCGCGCTCCTGGACGCTGGTATACGAGGCGAGCCAGGGCTGGGCGTAATGGCGCAGCCCGCGCGGATCGTTGTAGATCACCGTTTCCAGGCGCGGGTTCTTTTCCTTGATCTCGATCAGCTTGTCGACCTGCTCCTGATCCTCGACCACGGCGAAGCGGGCCTCGGAATGGTCGAGCACGTAGCGCATTTCCTCGGTGACCGCGTCTTGGTACATCGGCACCGGCACGCCACCCAAGGCCTGCGCCGCCACCATCGCCCAATAGAGATGGGGTCGGTTGTCGCCGATGATGGCGAGCTTGTCGCCCCTGCGGAATCCCATCGCCGCCAGGCCGCAAGCCAGGGCGCGCACCTCCTCCTGCACCTGGGACCAGGTCCAGGTCTGCCAGATGCCGAAATCCTTCTCGCGGCTGGCCGGGCGTTGACCCCGGACCTTGGCGTTGAACAGAAGCAGCTTCGGAAAGGTATCGTGGAGGGAAAGATCGGGTCTCTCGCCGGACATCAGCACCCGTCCTGCCGCTCGACCCGCGAGCGCCGCTGCATTCTCGAAAACCTCCCCTTCTCCCACCCGCCTCCGGTTCCCGGTTGTTCGTTCCTGGCGGGCCTGGTCAATCGACAGCACTCAAGTAGCCAACTTCCCTTCCCGGGTCAAGGAATGATCCCCGAAAAAGTGCCGCGTGCAGCGCGAAAAACGCTGCCGTTGCTGAATGAACGGTCGTTCATCGGGCGCTTAGCGCTTCGCCATCGCCCCCAGCCGCAGGCGCAGCGCATTGAGCTTGATGAAGCCTTCGGCGTCGTGCTGGTCGTAGACCGAGTCCTCTTCGAAGGTGACGTAATCGAGGCGATAGAGCGAATGGGGCGATTTGCGCCCGGCGACGATGGCGTTGCCCTTGAAGAGTTTGAGGCGTGCGGTGCCGCTCACCCGCTCCTGGGTCTGGTCGATGAGCGCCTGCAGGGCCAGGCGCTCAGGGGCGAACCAGAAGCCGTAATAGACCAGCTCGGCGTAGCGCGGCATCAGCTCGTCCTTCAGATGCGCCGCGCCGCGATCGAGCGTCAGACTTTCCACCGCCCGGTGCGCCATGTGCAAGAGCGTGCCGCCCGGCGTCTCGTAGGCGCCGCGGCTTTTCATGCCGACGAAACGGTTCTCGACCAGATCGACCCGACCCACCCCATGGCGGCCGGCGATGGCGTTCAGTTCGGCGAGCAGCGCGGCCGGCGAAAGCCGCTTGCCGTTCACCGCCACCGCGTCGCCCTTCTCGAAGTCGATCTCGACATAGTCGGGCCGATCGGGTGCTTTGGCCGGCGAAACCGTCAGGCGCCAAATATCCTCGTCGGGCTCGATCCAGGGATCTTCCAGCGCCTTGCCCTCATAGGAGATGTGCAGAAGGTTGGCGTCCATCGAATAGGGAGCGTCGCCCTTCTTGTCCTTGGCGATCGGGATCTGATGGCGCTCGGCGTATTCGAGCAGCTTGGTGCGCGACGACAAATCCCATTCCCGCCAGGGCGCAATCACCTTGATGTCGGGCTTCAGGGCATAATAGGTGAGTTCGAAGCGCACCTGATCGTTGCCCTTGCCGGTGGCGCCGTGGCAGACGGCGTCGGCGCCGGTGGCCTGGGCGATCTCGATCTGGCGCTTGGCGATCAAGGGCCGGGCGATCGAGGTGCCCAAGAGATAGACGCCCTCGTAAAGCGCGTTGGCCCGCATCATCGGGAAGACGAAATCGCGCACGAACTCCTCTTTGAGATCGTCGATGTAGATCTGCTTGATCCCCATCATTTCGGCCTTCTTGCGGGCCGGCTCGAGTTCCTCGCCCTGGCCGATGTCGGCGGTGAAGGTCACCACCTCGCAGCCATAGGTTTCCTGCAGCCAGCGCAGGATGATCGAGGTGTCGAGCCCGCCCGAATAGGCCAGCACGACCTTCTTGATGTCGCCTTTCGTCTTCTTCGCCATGATGGGGTTCCTTGCCCGGAAAATCGGGCGCGAAGTATAGGGGTTTTGGGGCTCAGGGCAAGGCGGCCTGTGGCGGATGGGACTCGTCAGCCAGCCCCTGGGCCCGCCTTGCCTTGGCCCGGCTCATTTTTTCCCGCTGGCTTTCCGAGCGCAATTGGCCGCAGGCGGCCAGGATGTCCTGGCCGCGCGGCTGGCGGATGGGCGCGGAATAGCCCTGCCTGAACAGATAATCGGAAAAGGCCTGGACCGATTTGGCGGCGGGCGGCAAGAAGGGCGCACCCGGCCAGGGGTTGAAGGGGATCAGGTTGAACTTGACCGGAATGCCCTTGACCAACCCCGCCAGCGCCTTGGCGTCGGCCAGGCTGTCATTGACGCCCCGCAGCAGCAGATACTCGATGGTGATCCGCCTGGCGTTGCTGGCGCCGGGATAGGCGCGAAGCGCCGCCATCAACTGGGCGATTGGATATTTCTTGTTGATCGGCATCAGGTGATCGCGGACCTCGTCGGTGACGGCGTGCAGCGACACCGCCAGATTGACGCCCAATTCGCGGCCCAGCCGCTCGATCATCGGCACCACGCCCGAGGTCGACAGCGTGATGCGCCGGCGCGACAGGCCCAGCCCCTCGGGGTCCATGAGAATGCGCAGCGCCTGGGCGACCTCGTCGTAGTTGAACAGAGGCTCGCCCATGCCCATGAGGACGACGTTGGAGAGCTTGCGCACGCTGTCGGTGGGGGTAGGCCATTCGCCGTAGGAATCGCGCGCCGCCAGGAATTGGCCGACAATTTCGGCCGCCGTGAGGTTGCGAACCAGCAACTGGGTGCCGGTGTGGCAGAAACGGCAGGTGAGCGTGCAACCCACCTGGACCGACAGGCAGACCGCGCCGCCTTCTTCATCGTTGTCGGGGATGTAAACGGTTTCCGCCTCGTTGCCGTCTTGGAAGCGCAGCAGCCATTTGCGGGTGCCGTCGGCCGAGGTCTGTTCGCGCGCCAGCTCGGGCCTCCCGACGCAAAACCGCTCGGCCAGCCTAGCGCGCAAGGCCTTGGCCAGGGTCGTCATCTTGGCGAAATCGGTCTCGCCTTGGTGGTAAAGCCAATGCCAGAGCTGCTTGACGCGCAGAGGCTTCTCGCCCAGATCGCCCAGGGCTTCGGTTAGCTGCTCGCGGTCAAGACCGATCAGATCGGCGGGGTGGACGGGCTTCGGCATGGGCGAGATATAAGGTGCTAGGCCGGATCGGGGAAGGGGGAACCGGTAAGGTCTTGTCAATCCCTGGTTTCCAGCCAATCCTTTGGTTATAGTTGGCTTCGGAAGTCCGGCTTTCGGCCGGCTTGCCGGATGTCCCAAGAATGCCCATCTAGGGGGTGGGACCGAATGATGACATCGACACGCGGGTTACGCCGAGCCGTCCTGATCCTTGCCGCCGTCGGACTGGGCGTCCTGGTTCTTTGGCTGGGCCTGTTCAGCGAATCGCGCACCAGCCGCCCACAACGAATCGGCGTGTTGAACCACGCCACCGTCGCCGACCCGGCGCTGCGCGGCTTGAAGGCGGGTCTGGCGGACAACGGTTACGCCGAAGGCCGCAATCTTTCCATTGTCTACAATGGCGCGATCGGCAATCCGGACGCGCTGGCCGACGAGGCGGGGCGCCTGGTGCAGATGAAGCCCGATCTTCTGGTCGGCCTTTCCACCCCGTCGGCCCTGGCCTTGCAGAAGGCGGCGCGCGACACCCGCCTACCCATCCTCTTCGCGCCGTCGAGCAATCCGATGGGTGCCGGTCTGGTCGACAGCCTGGTGCGGCCGGGACGGCGCACCACCGGCGTCACGTTCGGAACCCAGGAGCCCCGGCGCCTGGAGTGGCTGAAGCGCCTGCTGCCCGATTTGAAGCGCCTATACGTTCCCTACAATCCCGACGATCCCAGCCCGGTCGCCAGCCTGCCGGCGATCGCCGAGGTCGCCGACCGGTTGGGAATCGCCTTGGTCTATGAGAAGGTGCGCTCGACCGAGGAATTGGAGGCGGCGCTGAACGACCTGCCGGAGGGGATCGACGCCATCTGGCTGCCGGTCGACGCGCTGGTCACCTCGCGCCTCGGCCGCTTCCTTGCCCTGGCGACGCCCCGGCGCCTTCCGATCACCACGCCGCAGATGTCGGGCGTGGCGGAAGGGGCTTTCATGTCGTACGGCTTCGATCTCGTCGATCTCGGCCGTCAGGCGTCGCGGCTGGCGGTGCAAATCCTGCGCGGCGCCGATCCCTCGGAGCTTCCGGTCGAGATGGCCGAGTTCCGTCTGTCGCTCAACCTGGCCACCGCCCAGCAATTGGGCCTGACGGTGGCCGACGACATCCTCGCCCAAGCCCGCATCGTCGCCAGGCCCTAGCGCATGCCCCGCTTGCGCGCCATCCTTTCGGCGGCCTTCATCGGCCTAGCGGTCGGCCCCCTGATCCTCTTGGGGCTGGTGCAGGGGATTCAGGGCTTCAACGCCCATCGCGACAGCTCGCTTGCCATCGAACGCGAACTGGCGCACCGCCTGGCGGTGCAGGTTAAGGAATTCCTCGATCACCATTTGGTCGAGCTGTCGATTCTGGAAACCGTCGCCTCGCTGCCCGTCCTGCCTTCGGAAGATCGGCGCGCGCTCTTGGCGCGCTTTCTGGCCCAGGACGCCGATCTGGCGGAGATCGGCTATGTCGATGCCCGCGGCATCGAACGCGAGCGGGTGCATTTCCGCCAAGTGACCCCCGAGAACTTCATGCGCGAACGCAGCAACGACCCGCTGATCGCCGCCACCTTGGCCGACGCCCGACCGCGGTTGGGCGCACCGCGCTTCGAGACCGGCACCGGCGAGCCTTATCTGCCCTTCGTTCAGCCGATCGTCAATCGCCGTTCGGGCCGTCCGGTTGCGGTACTGGCCGGCGAGATTCGCCTCAAGGGCCTTTGGGACCTCTTCGCCGGACAAACCCTCCGGCCCATGGAAACGATCGCCCTTCTCGACGCCACCGGACGGTTGGTGGCGCATCCCAACCCGTCCTTGGTGCTGCGCGGCAGCCAGCACGCCTTGCCGATCCCGGACGGCATCGGCCGCGATCTTGAGGGCGACCTTGCGATGCGGGCGGCGAAGACCCTGGCCTCGGGCACGCTCGAATTGATCGTGGTTGCCGAACGCAATCTGCTGGCCGCGCTCAAGCCGGCCTTCCTCGACATGCTGATCGCCCTGGTCTTCCTGCTGGCCGCCCTGGCGGCGGCGGCGACGCTGGTCCGACTGGCCGATCGGCGCATCCTGGCGCCGATCCAGAGCCTGGCCACCGTCGCCAGCTACATCCGCGCCGGCCATCGCTCGATGCGGGCCGAGGTCCGCGAGGCCGACGAAATCGGCGCGCTCGCCCAGGCCTTCAACGACATGACCGATCGCTCGCAGCAGCTCATTGACGATCTGCAGGCCGAGATCGAAAGCCGCCAGCGGGCGGAGCGGGCGCGCCGCGCCAGCCAGAATCAGCTCGACGCCATCCTCGACCATTCGCCGGCGCTGATCTCGCTCAAGGACACCGAATTCCGCTACATCATGGTCAACCGCCCCTTCGCGGAACAGGCCGGCCTTCGCGCCGAGGAGCTGGTGGGCAAGACGGTGTTCGACATTCTACCCGGTCCCGAGGCGGAACGGGTCGCCTCGCAGGACTTCCTGGTCCTGGAGACCGGGCGGCCGATGGACGAGGAAATCGAAGCCACCTTGAACGGCGTGACCCGATCCTTTCTCTCGGTCAAGTTCCCGATCCGCGACGCTCAGGGTGCCGTCACGGCGATCGGCGCCATCACCACCGACATCACGGTGCGCAAGAAGTTCCAGGCCCAGCTTCTGTATCAGGCCAATCACGACGAACTGACCGGCCTGCCCAACCGCAGCCTGGCGCTCGATCGCCTGGCCCAGGCGATCGCGCTCGCCAAGCGCCACGGCTCGAAGACCGCCGTGCTCTTTCTCGACCTCGACCACTTCAAGAACGTCAACGACACGCTCGGCCATTCGGTCGGCGACGCGCTTTTGAAGGAAGCGGCGCTGCGCCTGCCCGACAGCATGCGCGCCATCGACACGGTAGCCCGGCTGGGCGGCGACGAATTCCTGATCGTGCTGGCCGATCTTGGCCATCCCCGCCAGGCCGAGACGGTGGCCCGCAAGCTGATCGAACGGCTGGCCGAACCCTTCCTCCTTGAGGAGCGCGAGCTGTTCGTCACCGCCTCGGTGGGCATCGCCCTCTTCCCCGACGACGCCCAATCGGCCGAGGATCTGCTCCGCCACGCCGACGCCGCCCTCTACCAGGCCAAACGGAGCGGGCGCAACGCGCACCGCTTCTACACGGCGGCCTTGAACGAGACGATGGCCAAGCGGCTCGACATCGAAACCGCGCTGCGCGGCGCCTTGGCGCGCAACGAATTGTCGCTTAGCTACCAGCCGCTGGTGGCGATCGAGAGCGGGCGGATCGTCGGCGCCGAGGCCTTGCTGCGCTGGACGCACCCCAAGCTGGGGTCGGTGTCGCCGGTCGAGTTCATCCCCCTGGCCGAGGAAAACGGCCTCATCCTGCCGATCGGCGACTGGGTGATGAACGAGGCGGCCCGCCAGATGGCGGCCTGGCGCGCCGCCGGCCATGCGCTCGACGTTATGGCGATCAACGTTTCCTTCCGCCAATTCCACAACGGCCTCATCCTCGCCTCGGTCGAGGCGGCGCTGGGCACCCACGGGCTGCCGCCCCAGGCGGTCGAGCTTGAGATCACCGAACGCCTGCTGCTTGAGGAATCCTCGGAGACCAAGGACATCCTGGAGGCGCTGAAGCGGCGCGGCATCCGCCTGGTGATCGACGATTTCGGCACCGGCTATTCCTCGATGAGCTATTTGCGCCGCTTCCCCTTTGACGGCTTGAAGATCGACCGCGAATTCGTCACCGACGTCGACACCAACGCCGACAACACCGCCCTGGTCAAGGCGATCCTCTCGATGGCGCACGATCTGGGTCTGGCCGTGGTGGGCGAGGGCGTGGAGACCGACGAGCAGTGGGCAACCCTCAAGCGCTTCAAGTGCGATTACGCCCAGGGCTACCGCTTCGGCAAACCGATGACCGCCCAAGAATTCGAACGGCTCCTGGCGGCCTCGGCTACCGCCTGAAGAACCGCCCAACCAGCGCCAGCCAAAAGCTGGCGCCGGCGGCCAGCACCGCATCGTTGAAGTCGTAGGCTGCGTTGTGCAGCATCGCCTGACCGGGCGCGCCCGATCCCAGCCAGGCGTAGGCGCCGGGCCGGCGTTCGAGCATGAAGGCGAAATCCTCGGCCCCCATCGACGGTTTGGGATCGGTCTCCACCCCTGCCGCGCCCACCACCGCTTCGGCCGCCGCCTGGGCCAACCGGGTGGCCTCGGGCTCGTTGACGGTGGGCGGGTAGCGCCGCTCGTAGCGGAAATCGGCCTTGATGGCGAAGGCCAGGGCCAGGCCCTCGACCAGCGCCCCCAGCCGCTCTTCGATGCGGTCCTGCACGTCTTTTGCGAACGCCCGCGCCGTGCCGCGCAGCGTTACCGTCTCGGGCAGGGCGTTCCAGGTGTCCCCGCCCTGCATCTGGGTGACGCTGACCACGGCCGGCTCCAGGGGATCGATGTCGCGCGCCACGATGGTCTGCGCCGCCGCCACCAGATGGGCGGCCGCCGCCAGAACGTCGCGGCCGAGATGGGGCATGGCGGCGTGCGTGCCCTTGCCGGTGAGCACGATCTCGAACAGATCGCACGACGCCATCACCGGGCCGGCGCGCAGCGCGAACCGCCCGGCCTCCAGGAGCGGCCAATTGTGTAGGCCGAACACCCGGTCGACCGGAAAGCGGTCGAACAGCCCGTCCTCGATCATCCGTTTGGCGCCGGCCTCGTTTTCCTCGGCCGGCTGGAAGATCGCCCGCACGGTGCCGGGGACGTCGTCCCGCCGCTCGGCCAGGATTTTCGCCGCCCCCAGCAGCATCGCCATGTGGCCGTCATGGCCGCAGGCGTGCGAGCGACCGGCCTGGGTGGAGCCATGGGCGCGGCCCGGACTTTCGCCGATCGGCAAGGCGTCCATGTCGGCACGCAGCCCGACGACGCGGGAATCGCCGCCCGATCCGACGAGCGTGCCGACCAGACCGGTCCCCGCCAGACCGGTCGTCACCTCCCAGCCGAAGGCGCGCAGAAGCTGGGCCACCTTGGCCGCCGTGCGGGTTTCGGCGTAGGCGGTCTCGGGATGGGCGTGGAAATCATGCCGCCATTCGGTCATGACGGGAACGAGCGCCAGCGCCTGCGGATCAAGCCCGCTCACGGTTTGACCTCGGGCAGACACGGGCCGGCCGGCGGGCAGCGTTCGAGGAAATTGACCATGGTGGCGACCAGGAAGGTCTCGGCGACGATCTGCACCGCCACGTAATCGTCCTCGGGATTGAGGCGGACCTCGAACAGCGCGTTGTCCCACATTTTCCGGTAGCGTTCGAGGAAGCCGTGGAGCGGCTTCATGCGGGCCTCGGTCTCGATCACCGGATAGACCCGGTTGCGGATGTTGCGGCTGCCCCGGCCCTGCACCTGAACCTCGAGATCGAAGCGCCGCCTTCCGTCAAAGACCTTGACGGTGAAGCGCTTGGGGCCGCCCTCCTCGACCGCTTGGCGGACCCGAAAGCGGTAGAGCTGGATGGCGGTGAGCGGATCGACGACGCCGATGCGCTCCTCGGGCGGCACCGGCGGCACCTTGTCGGCATCCAGTTCGGGATCGAGCGGCGCGAAATAGTCGACCTTGTCCTTGGTCAGTTCGACCCGGCGCGTGAGGGGATCGGTGGCCATCGCCAATTCGCGCTTGGCCCGGCGCGTCGTGAATCGCGTTTCGTAGGCGATGCGGTCCGGCCCCGGATTGCCCCACTGGGCCTGGGCCTCGGATTGGATCGCCAATTGCGAAAGCCAGTTCAACAGCCCGCGCGACTGCATGACCAGGCCGGTCTGCTGGGCGGCCAGCGCGCCCTCCTGGGTGAACATGACATCGCCCGAATGGAAGCCACCCCAATAGACCTCGAAGCGCAGGCGTTGCGGCTCGGCACGGGTCTGCGCCGCCGCCGCCAGGGGCAGGAAAAGAAGGGCCGCCAGGATCAGGATCGGGCGCACCGCTACCAAAGCCTGAGCGATCCGGCGAAGATCGATTTCAGCTCGGCCTCGCCCGCCGGGCGGGGCGAATTGACCAAGAGGCGCGGCTGGGTCGAGGCGCCCTTGGCCAAGGCGTCGAGATCGGATTCGCCATAGCCGAGCGCCGCCAGCCCGTTGGGCAGGCCGGTGGCCTTCATCATCTCGACGAGCCGGTCGGCCAACACCCGGCCGGCCTCGGCCAGGGGAACGTTGCCGAGATCGGCGCCCAGGGCCTCGGCCGCCTCGCGGTGGCGTTCCGGGCAGGCCGGCGCGGTGAAGCGGAAGGCGGCCGGCGCGTTCAAGACCACCGAGATGCCGTGCGGCACCATCGGCGCCGCGCTCTCATAGCCCTTGGCGGTCCAGCGGTGGCAGAGTCCGGCCACCGCATAGGACATGGCGTGCGGAAGGTGGACGCCGGAATTGCCAAAGGCAATGCCGGCCAGGGTGGCGGCGTACATCACCTGATGGCGGGCCTCGTGATCCTGGGCATCCTTGACCGCGCGTTCGAGATAGCGCCCGCCCAGGCGGATCGCCGCCAGACTGCCCATGTCGCTCCAGGGATTGGCGCCCTGGCTCATCGGCCGGGCGGCCGGCCGTTCCGGCCGGGGCCGGACCGTGAAGGGCCGGGCGGTGTAGGATTCGATGGCGTGGGTGAGGACGTCGAAGCCGGTTGAGGCGACCACGCCGGCCGGCAGGCTGTGGGTGGTGGTGGGATCGATCAACGCCATGGTGGGGCGCAGCCGGCGGTCGGCGACCACCGTCTTGATGTGCTGGCCCTCGAAATCGAAGACGGTGACGCCGGTGCATTCCGAGCCGGTGCCCGAGGTGGTCGGGCAGGCGAGGTGCGGCTTCAGGGCGCCGGGAACCGGCTTGGCCTGGCCGTAGGGGGCGGCGACGTAGTCGAGGAAGTCGGCCGGCCAGGTCGAATAGAGGTTGGCGGCCTTGGCGGTGTCGATCACCGAACCGCCGCCCAGCGAGACGAAGCCCTCGAAGCGGCCCTCGCCGGCAAAGGCGGCGGCGGCCAGGAAGGACCGGTCGGTGGGCTCGATGCGCGTCTCGTCATAGACCACCGCCTCGACCCCGGCTTGGGCCAAGCTTTGGCGCAGCTCGGCCAGGCAAGGCTGGCGGGCCAGATTGGCGTCGGTGAACAGCGCCACCCGCTTGAGCCCAAGGTCCCGGGCGATCGGCCCGGCCTCGGACAGCACGCCCGGTCCGAAGCGAATGGAATTGGCCTCGACGGTGAAGACGCTCTCCCCCGCCGGGGGCACGTCGTGAGGCATGGTCGTTAAACTCCCGGTTTCTTGGCGGCGCCAAGTATAACAGCCTGATTCGGCAACGCCAGTAGCACCCCCGGTAAAGACGTGCTAAAGACAAAGTGGCATCGCAAGGCAGGCACCAGGACCTATGGCCGAGGAAAAGACTCTGAAGCCGATCGAGGACGGCGATATGGATTCGCTGTTCATCCTGCCCCTCTCGATCATTCCTTTGGAAACCCCGGGCCTCAGGCGGGCCCGGCTGATCAAGAACGTGCGCCTGAAAGCCGTGATCGAGATTTTTTCCGATGTCGGCACCGGCTCGGGGCAAGTCGAGGTCGACGCCCTGCCCAAGATGTTCGGCTGGCCGGACGACAAGATCCACCCCGATCTGCTGATCTTGCGCAAGCTGGCGCTCTTGCCCAGCTACGACGTCTACAGCCTGCGCATCCTGCTCCGCCAGCTCAACATCCCGGTCAACAATTACGAAGCCCTCAAGCTCTCCGAGGCCAAGGCCAAGGAGCTGACGACCTACATGACCCTGTTCACGCGGCCCCTGATCCAGCAGATCTACGGCAGCGAGAACGTCAACATCCAAAGCTTCGACGACGTCATCGCGCTGTTCCGCGACCCCGACGTCGCCAAGGCCCGCCAGAACCTGCAGCTCATGGCGGAGAAGCTGCACATCCCGCTGTCAGGCGTGCCGCGCTTCCTCGAGGATTACGGCGACATCTTCCTTTCGCTCTCCTACTACCGCCAGTGCCTGGACAAGATCGAACCCATCATCACCGACTTCCTGGGTTCGATGTACGACATCCGCAACAACTGGCAGCTCAAGCAGGATGGCAACCTGATCAAGAATTGCGGCCTGATCGAATCGACCGTCAACGGCCTGATGGCCAACATCACCGGCCGCTTCGAGAACTTCGACCGCTCGACCAAGGATATGTGGGCCAACATCTCGGCCGAGCGCTTCGCCAAGGTCAAGGAGCTGATCGAGAGCTACCACACCACCATCGGCGGCGTTCTGTGCGCGCTGACGGTGAAGATGAACGCCTGGGCGCGCACCTTCCCCAAGAAGACCTCGGGCGGGCCGGTCAAGCGCGGCGAGTTCATCGTCTCCGAGATGAAGCAGGGCATCGACACCATCCGCGCCAGCCAGGACCTCTCGCCGATGCTGGCCTCGCTCTAGGATTCCGTCCGTGCGCCCCGACGCCCCCGCCGCTGACGATTCCGCCCGGCCTTGCCCCTGCGGATCGGGGGCGGCGTTCGACGGCTGCTGCGGCCCCATCCTGGCCGGCGCGCCGGCCGCCACCGCGCTGGCGCTCATGCGATCGCGCTACACCGCCTTCACCACCCAGGACTACGACCATCTGGGCGTCACCTTGGCGCCCGAGAAGCAAGGCGAATTCAATCGGGCCGAGGTCGAGGCGTCGGCCAAGGACGCCCGGCCGCTCGGGCTCGATCTGCGCGCCACCGACGGCGGCGGCGAAACCGACCAAACCGGCATGGTGGAATATGTCGCCCGCTTCAAGGTGGCGGGCCGGGAACACCACCACCATGAGCGCTCCTTCTTTCGCCGCGAGGCCGGGCGCTGGGTTTACGTCGACGGCGAGATGAATCCGAAGCCGCCGCCCCGGCAGACCGGACCCAAGATCGGGCGCAACGATCCCTGCCCGTGCGGATCGGGCCGGAAATACAAGAAATGTTGCGGAGCCTAACGGAATCTTCGGTGGGGGCATGGCCCGAGAACAACGGTTTCGCTGCACGGCTTGCGGAAAATGCTGTTTCGGCATCCTGCCGCTCACCTTGGCCGACGCCCTGGCGGGGGCCGACCGCTTTCCGCTGGCGCTTCTGATCACGCCGGTCGGCGCCGCCGAGCGCAAGAGCGACCTCGCCCGGTCGCTTGAGGTGTCCGTGCCCTTGGACCGGCGTCGCGGTCTGAGCGTTCGGGGCATGGTTGCCGCCTATCTGCCGGCGCGCCTGCCGTGCCCGGCGCTGTCCGCCGACGGGCTATGCGGCGTGCACGATGACAAGCCGCTGCGCTGCCGGACCATGCCCTTCGATCCCTATGCCGACGAGGCGCGCCAAGCGCCCTATCTGATTCCGCGCCCGGGATG
This sequence comes from Rhodospirillales bacterium, assembly GCA_016214125.1. GTDB lineage: Bacteria > Pseudomonadota > Alphaproteobacteria > Rhodospirillales > WMHbin7 > JACRPC01. Next base: position 53,688 of record JACRPC010000017.1, read on the forward strand.
GGCGTGCGACCGCTCGGAAACCGCGCCGGTGGTCTATCGGGACGGCCGCATCGTGGAGCGCCAGGCCTTCGAGCGCGAACGGGAAGCCTTGCAGGCGGACGCGCCCCTGGTGACGCGTCAGGTCAAGGCGGTGCTGGCCTCGTCGCCCTCCGTCGTCGCCGGTCTGGTCCGGGCGGCGGGACAAAAGACCCCAAGCCATGTCGCCATCAATTTTTCCTCCCTGCTTGCCCGCCTGCCCGAGGTCGATGGCCGGCACTTCGCCGCCCGGCAAATCCCGGTCCTGCGCGCTTATCAGGAACGAACCGCCGGCCAGGCGGAATTCGCCGCCTTCCATGCCTCTTACCGCGATTGGGCGATCGAGCTGGAAAGCCGGCTATAGCCGCGGTTATACCCATCGGCGTTGATCGCAACCGATCAACGCGTCCTCAAGCGGCCCAAGCGCCCGCCGGCTTCTCCGGCAACCCGATAAGTCCGGGCGCGCCGTCGATCCGCACAAGACACATCGGTCGCCCCGGGTGAGCGCCTTCATCGATTTCCTGGCGGAACGGATGATCGGCTGAGCCGATCGGAGGGGTCCGGGAAGCGCCCGATTTGCGCCGATCTGCGCCCGATTTCACCCGCTTTTGACCCGATCGGCGCCCGTCTGGCGCCGCTTTGAACAGATTAACTATTTGATATTACAAGATTCATGCCCAAGTTCGGCGCATTCTTTTAGCATTTGTTAGACTAGAGTCTTCTGTGATTAGGTTGACGCATACCCGGAGTTTCTAAAGTAGTTGGCGCATTCCTTTGGTGAGAATGTGTTGAGAAGGGAACCGATGCGACGCCAGGTTGCTTCGACAGTTCGCTCGGCGGCCTTTTTGAGG
>JACRPC010000018.1 GCA_016214125.1 Rhodospirillales bacterium
CAGGCACGTCAAAGCTCGGACCTTCGACGCCCTCTGGAGAGCCATCGGCGACGTCTGCCAACTCTATTCACCAGAAGAATGCTGGAACTATCTCAAGGCAGCCGGATATGCGTCAGATTAAACGCACGACGCTCTAGCGCCCGAGTTCACATCATCGAGCAGCCCTTGCCGGGATCGGCCAACGCCTTGTGAGCAACCCCCAGCACCACCTCTTCGCCGCCCTTGACCTGGCGAAGATAGATGTCCTGGATCGGGTTGTGGTTCTTGCCCAAGGTGAAGTTTCCACGCGGGCTTTCGATGGTGGCGCCGGCGATGGCGGCGTACAGGGTCTTGGTCGCCTTGAGGTCGCCCTTCACCGCCTCGACGCCCTTGATCAGCATGGTGGCGGCGTCATAGCCTTGAACGGCATAGACATCGGCATCCTTGTTGGCCACGGCCTTGAAGGCGGGGCGGAACTTCTTGTTCATCGGGTTGTCGAGCGCGTCGGCGTAGTGCAGCGTGCTCTTGATGCCCTCGGCGGCGGCGCCGGCCTGCTTCAGCACGCCGTCGGTGATGAAGCCCGAACCGTAGAGCGGGATCTTGCCCTGCAGCCCGGCGGCGGCGTAATCCTGGATGAATTTGAGCGCGCCGGCGCCGGCGAAGAAGACGAACACCGCATCGGGCTTGATCGAGGCAATTTCCGTCAGATAGGCCTGGAACTCGACCTTGGGGAAATCGAGGAAGATTTCCTTGACCACGGTGCCGCCGTTGGCGACGAAGTTTTCCTTGAAGCCGCCGGTGGCTTCGTGACCGGCCGGATAGTTCCAGCTCATCATCACCGCCTTTTTGTGGCCGTCATTGACCATGACCTTGCCGCAGGGAAAGGCCGGCTGCCAATTCGAGAAGGACGAGCGGAAGATGTTGGGCGCGCACATCTGGCCGGTGATGCTGGCGGCGCCGGCGTTGGGGCAAATGGTGAAGGTTCCTTCCTCCCGCGCCACGGCGACCATCGCTTCGGCGACGCCGGAATGGGTGGAGCCGACCAGAACGTCGACTTTGTCGCGCTGGATCAGCCGCGCGGCATTGTCCTTGGCCTTGGGCGGCGCCGATTCATCGTCGAGCTGCACGTACTCGACCTCGCGGCCGGCGATCTTGCCGCCAATCTCGTTCAGGCGCAGCTTGAAGCCCTCGGTGATGCTGACGCCCGGCCCGGAGAAGGCGCCGCTGTAGGCCACCATCAGCCCCACCTTGATTTTCGCCGCCTGACCGATGGCGAAGCGGGTGGGGATAAAGGAAACCGCCGTGCCGGCCGCCGCGCCCTTGAGAAGCGTGCGGCGGGTGATCGGCAGGATGCGGGTGCTGGTCGGTGTCTTGCTCATGACGTTTCTCCCTAGATTGACGTTGTTGGGGTTGGTCGTGCGTATCGCCCCGGCCGAAACCGGAGCCGGCATGGACCGGAAGGGCAAGGTCTAAGACCGGTTCTCGGCCGGCCCGGCCTTGATTTTTTCCTCGATGAACTCCTTGAGCATCCGGCGCAACACCTTGCCGGCCGGACTGATGGGAAACTGATCGACGATCTCCAGATGCTCGGGCAGCTTGAATTTGGCGATGCCGCGCCCGATCAGATAGGCACCAAGCGCGTCAAGGGTGAGCGTCTGCTCGGGCTTTAAGATGACGAAAGCGCAGGCGCGCTCGCCATAGACCGGGTCGGGCATCGGCACCAAGGCGACGTTTTGCACCGCCGGATGGGCGATGATCAAATCCTCGACCTCGACGCAGCTTATCTTTTCGCCGCCCCGGTTGATCAATTCCTTCTTGCGGCCTTGATGGAAGATGTGTCGGCCGCGCTTCAGCACCAGATCGCCGGTGCGGTAATAGCCGTCCGCCGTAAAGGCGCGGGCGTTGGCATCGGGATTGTTGTAATAGCCGCGAATCGTGTAGGGGCCGCGCGCCAGCAACTCGCCCACCGTGCCGTCGGGCACCTCGCGCTCGGCGTCGTCGATCACCTTGATCTCGTCGTCGGCGCATATCGGCTGGCCAGCGCTTTCCCACTTTCGATCGCCGGTGTCGTCGCGCCCGACCATGCAGATCAGGCCTTCGGCGTTGCCATAGGCCTCCTGGGAGAAGCAGCCGATCTTCGATTCGATCGCTTGGCGCAATTCCGGGGCGGTGCGGGCGCCGCCGGTCTCAATGTTGCGGATCGAGCGGAGATCGTAGTTCGACAGGACGGGCGAGGCGGTAAAGGCCACCGCGGCCGGCGGGGTGAGCAGGGTGAAAGTGGCGCGCTCCGCCTGGATCAATCGGAAGCAGACCTCGGGATCGAGGCTGGGCGCGATGACGACGCGCCCGCCATGGGCCAGAGCGCTCAGAATTCCCGCCGAGGCCAGGGTGGCGTTGTGCCCAAAGGGCAGGAGGCCGAAATAGACGGTGTCGGGGCCGAAGCCGGTCATCCGCCCGGCCTGGGTGAAGTTGTAGACGTAATCGTCGTGGGTGCGGGGAATGAGCTTCGGCAGGGCCGTTGTCCCGCCCGACAGCAGCATGAGCGCCACCTCGCCCGGGTCGGGCTTGACCGAGGCCAGGCGGCGTTCGATCTCGGTGTCGTCAATCGCCCGGCCGAGGAGGTCGGAGATCGCCGTTTGATTGGCAAGCGCCTCGCCTTGCACCAGCACCTGGCGCCAGGGCGTTTCGGCGCGTATCTCCTCGGCCATCTGGCGATAGTCGAAGTCGCGCAGGCGATCGGCGATAAAATAGGCCTTGGCGTCGGAGGCCCTGGAGAAGTGAAGAATTTCGGTGCGCCGGTGCGCCGGCAAGGCCATGATCGGGATGACCCCGATCCGCATCAAGGCGAAAAAGGCGATGACGAATTCCGCCGAATTGGGAAGCTGGAACACCACCCGGTCAAGCGGCTTTAGCCCCAACTCAAGCAGGCCGACCGCAAGCCGGCCGCTCAAGCGCCAGACGTCGCCATAGGAAAAGCGGCGTTGGCCATCGTAAAGGGCTTGGCGTTCGGGATCGGCCGCCGCCCGCTGGGCCAAGACGTCGCCGATCGTTAAGCCCTTCCAATAACCCTTTTCCCGGTACCGCTGGGAAAATTCATTCGGCCAAGGGACACATCCTTGCAGCATCGCCCCGCCCCCCCGTTTTGTTCAGTCGTCGGTGAACTCCGGCTTTCGCTTCTCGATGAAGGCTTCGACCGCTTCCTTGTGGCCGGGCGTCTTGTGCGCCAGCGCCTGATAGGCCGCCGACAATTCCAGCACCGTTTCCAGCCGCGCGTTGTGGCTTTCGCGCATCAGGCGCTTGGTGAGGCGAAGCGCCCGCCCCGGATTGGCGGCGATCCGCCCGGCGATGCGGCGCGCTTCCTCCATCAGCATTTCGGGCGCCACCACCTTGGAGACCAACCCGGCCGCCAGGGCTTCGGGCGCCGTCAGGGGATCGCCGGTGAAGGCCATCTCGGCCGCCTTGGAGAAGCCGACGACGCGCGGCAAGAGCCAAGCCCCGCCATCGCCGGGCACGATGCCGACCTTGACGAAGCTTTCGGCGAACAGCGCCTTTTCCGAGGCGATGCGGATGTCGCACATGCAGGTGAGGTCGCAGCCGGCGCCGATCGCCGGGCCGTTGACGGCGGCGATGGTGGGCACATCGAGATTGTAGAGCGCCAGCGTCAGGCGCTGGATGCCGTGCCGGTATTCCTCGCGGATGGCGGTGCCGTCATGGCTGTCGGGGCCGTAATGGCGGCGCATGTCCTTGACGTTGCCGCCCGAGGAAAAAGCCGAGCCGGCGCCGGTGACGATCACCGCGCGCACCGAAACATCCTCGCTGATCTTGCGGCAGGCGGCGACGAACTCCTCGACCGCGCTGTTGCCGGTGAGCGGGTTGCGGGCTTCGGGCTGGTTCATCGTCAGAGTGACGATCGGACCGGTCTGATCGTAAAGAAGGAAGGAACCCATCGATCGGTCTCCTAATACATAAGTCGGGTGCGGATGAAATCGAGCGTGCCGCCCGAGGTCTCGGCCAAGGCGGCTTGGCCGACCCGGGCGTGCCAATAGCCGTCGGCGCCATAGCCCAGCCGCCAGCCATGCAGGCGGCGGGTGAGCAGTTGCAGATCGAATTCCTCGGTGATGCCCATGGCGCCGTGCACGGCGTGCGCGGTGGCGCAGGCCCGGACCGCCGCTTCGCCGGCGCGCGCCTTGGCGATGGCCGCCCGCAAGGGATCGGGCCTAAGGCCGGGACCGCTGAAGGCCAGTTCCGCCGCCATGCGGGCCGCGAAGACCTGTTCGGCCATCACGCTCAACTGTTGTTGGATGGCCTGGAACTTGCCGATTGGCTTGCCGAATTGGACGCGCTCGTTGGCGAAGCGGATGGTGTCTTCGAAAACGCGCACCAGGGCGCCCGCCATCTGGGCGGCCAGGACGGAGGCCGCCATCGCCCGCAGATCGGTGGGATTGGCAACGCGCCGGGCCGGTTTGGCGAAGGCGACATCGCCGCTCAAGCGATCTTGGCCGGCGTCGGGCGCCACATCGCCCATCGGCGCCAGGGCAAAGCCGTCGGGGCAAGCGAGCAGCGCCCACGAGGCGGTGCGGGCATAGGGAAGGCCGGCGCAGCGCCAGGCGGCGTCGGGATCGGTGGCGATGGTGATGGCACCTTCCGGAACGTCCTCGCCCGCCTCGGCCAAAAGAGCGCGGGCCAGCATGGTGAGACCCAAGGGCACCGGCAGAGCCTGGGCGCCCGCCGCCATCAAGGTGGGAAAGACATCGGCCAGAGCCAGCCCGGCGCCGTCGGCCGATTCCGGCACCAGGGCGTGGCCAAAGCCGCCCTCCTCGATCGCCGCCCATAGCGGGCCGGCGTCGCCGCCGTCCTCGATGGCCCGCACTTGGGCCGGGCTGGCCTGGCTGGCGAAGAGACGTTCGAGGGCGTCGCGCAAAAGATCGGTCATGGCGTCACCGCAAGCCAAGGCCGCGGGCGATCATGCCGCGCAGGATTTCCCGCGTGCCGCCGCGCAGCGAAAAGGAGGGCGCCACCTGGGTGACGTAGGTCAGCGCCGCCAATAGCTGGGCGGGGATCGGCCGCTCGGGATGGCTGCCCAGCGCGTCGGCGATCAGGATGGGGATTTCCTGCTCAAGCTCGGTGCCGAGATCCTTGACCAGCGCCGCCTCGACCACCGGGCTTTCGCCGGCCGCCAAGCGGGCCATGATGGCGATCGACATGGCGCGCAGGCTGGCCAACGCGCCGATCAGCCGGCCCAGCGCCGCCGCTTGCGACCGCTCGCCGGTCTGGCGCAGATGGTCGAGCCAGGAATCGAGCAGCACGATCGAGGAATAGAGCCGCTCGGGGCCGCTGCGCTCGAAGGCCAGTTCGGCGGTCACCTGCTCCCAGCCCTGGCCCTCGGCGCCGATCAGGGCGTCGTCGGCCAGCTCGACCTCGTCGAAGAAGACTTCCGAGAAATGGGTGTCGAGGGCGAGATCGCGGATCGGCCGCACGGTGATGCCGGGCAGCGCCAAATCGATGATGATCTGCGACAGGCCCTTGTGGCGATCCTCGGGCGCGCCCGAGGTGCGCACGAGCGCGATCATATAATGCGAGCGGAAGGCGTTGGTGGTCCAGATCTTGCGCCCGTTCAGGCGCCAGCCTTTGGCGGTCTTGGTGGCGCGCGAGCGCACGCTGGCCAGATCGGAGCCGGAATTGGGCTCGCTCATGCCGATGCAGAAGAAAGCCTCGCCCTTGCAGATGCGCGGCAGATAGAATTGCTTTTGCGCCTCGGTGCCGTATTTGAGGATCAGCGGCCCGCTTTGCCGATCGGCGATCCAATGCGCCGCCACCGGCGCGCCGACGGCCAGCAATTCCTCGACCAGCACGAAGCGGGCAAAGGGGCTGCGCGCCGCGCCCCCATAGGCCTTGGGCAAGGTGAGGCCCAGCCAGCCCTGGGCGCCCAGCTTGCGGCTGAATTCGGCGTCGAAGCCCATCCAGGAGCGCACCCGGCGGGAGGCCGGCAGCGCCGCCACGGTTTCGGCCAGGAAGGCCTTGACGGGCGCGCGCAGAGCCTCGTCCTCGGGCGGAATGCGGGTGAGCGGTAGGGGCGCCAGCATCGGCGTCAGGCTCCTTTCTTTGGCGCGAAGGCCTTGATCGCGTCCTGGCGGGTCTTAGCCGGGCGGCCGGCGGTCGAAGCCTTGATGGTGCGGTCGAGCGCGTTCAGGGCCGGGGGGCGGTTGAGGGTGATGCGCGCCAAGCCGTCGGCGCGCCTCTCGAACAGGATTTCGTCGGCCATGGCCCTTCCCCGGCGTGGAACGCGGGCCCCCGGGTGGCGAGGGCCGCGCCGGCAAGGTTAGCCGGGGATTGCCCCTTGTCAATATTTGAATTATCGTTTCACCTGTTGAAATCGGTGCCACCGACCCGGGAGCCCTGGCGATGCCGTCCTTCGATCCGGTTCACGCCGTTGCCCGCGGCCTTGCCGTGCTGCGGGTGGTTAATGATCTCGAATGCGCCAGCATCGCCCAGATCCATCAGGCGACCCGCATCCACAAATCGACCGTGCTGCGCATGCTGGAGACTCTGATCCACGAGGGCTATGTCGCCCGCAAGGAGGATGGCCCCCACTATGTGCCGACCGGCAAATGCCTGCAATTGGCCTCGGGCCTCGAGCGTTCGCAGCGTCTGGTGGCGATCGCCAGCCCGATCGTGTCGCGCTTCCGCAAGAGCGTCGGCTGGCCCTCGGACCTGGCGCTGTTCGACCAGGACGCCATGGTGATCGTGGCGACCAACCGCGAGTTCGGCGTGCTCTCGCTCAACCGCAAGATCGGCGCCCGGGTGCCCATGCTGGGCAGTTCGCTGGGCCGTGCCTATCTGGCCTTCTGCCCGCCGGCCGAGCGCGACGCCATCTTGGAACGCCTGGCCCATTCCGACAGTTTGTGGGATCGCCAGGCCCGCAACCGGCGCGGCCTGTTGGCGGCGCTCGACGACATCAAGCGCAAGGGTTACGCCACCTCGGACCCCGATTACCGCAAACAGGTCTATCAGGACGCCGTCGTCGGCCTCTCGGTGCCGGTCGGCAGCGGCCTGGGTGCCGGGGCGCCGATCGCCGCCACCCTCAACGTCATTTACCTGAGCGGCAGCCTCAGCATGGCCGAGGGGGTGCGCAAATACGTGCCGCGCCTCAAGCGCGTCGCCCAGGAAATCGCCCAGGCCTTCGGCCGCGAATTCGGATCGCTATGAGGCCTTCCCTGGAGCCGGGCGCTGGGCGGGTTTGATCGCCTTAAGCGCGAAGCTGGTGCGCATGCGCTCGACGCCCGGCATCTTGATCAGCTCGGCCCGCAGGAAACGGTCGAAGGCCTCCATGTCGGCCACCTTGACGTGGAGGAGATAATCCTGATCGCCGGCGATGGCGTGGCACTCCACCACCTCGCCCCGGCCCAAGAGGCTGGCCTCGAATTCGGGCGCCTTGTGCAGATCGATCGAGACCAGCACGAAGGCGGTAAAGCCGATTCCCAAGGCAGCCGGATCGACCCGGGCGGCGTAGCCCAGGATCACCCCCCATTCCTCCATCTGGCGGACCCGGCGCCAGCAAGGCGAGACCGACAGCCCCACCCGCTCGGCCAGTTCGGCGATCGGGATGCGGCCTTCCTCCTGGAGAACCCCCAGGATGCGGTGATCGACGGGATCGAGGGCAATCACGGCAATAATTTTCCATGAAACATGATATTACGAGGTTATCTTGCCACAAAATCAGGAAATGGCAAGAAAAGTTGAAAGGATTTTCCCGCCCCCTCCATGCTAGCGTCGCGGTTAATGAAACAGCGTCGGGCCGAGGACCCAAGGTCCCGAACCGGCGCCGGACTAGGGAGGATAAGGGGACATGACCGCCTTGGCGGTGCCGTCTCTCGACGATCGCTACCTTGTGGAAGGGGGCCGGGTCTATCTCACCGGCACCCAGGCCTTGGTGCGTCTTCTCCTTGAACAGGCCAGGCGCGACCAGGCCCAGGGCCTGAAAACTGGCGGGTTTGTTTCCGGCTATCGCGGCTCGCCCTTGGGCGGGCTCGACCGGGCGCTGTGGGAAGCCCAGCCCCATCTCGAGCGCCACGCCATTCGCTTCGTGCCGGCGGTGAACGAGGAGCTGGCCGCCACCGCCCTGATCGGCACCCAGCAGCTTATGAATTATCCGGGCGCCACGGTCGAGGGCGTCTTTGCCCTTTGGTACGGCAAGGGGCCGGGGCTCGATCGCGCCTCGGACGCGCTCAAGCACGCCAATTCGCTGGGCAGCAGCCCCAAGGGCGGCGGGCTGGTGGTGGTGGGCGACGATCACGGCGCCGTTTCGTCCTCGCTCGCCCATCAGAGCGAGCCCACCATGGCAAGTTGGGGCATGCCGGTTCTCTATCCCACCGGCCCGCGCGACTACATCGAGTTGGGCCTTCTGGGTTTTGCGCTGTCGCGCTTCGCCGGCACCCTGGTCGGCTTCAAGACGGTGGCGGAGACGGTGGAATCGGCGGCCTCGTTCGCCCTTGATCCCCACCGGCCGGCCATCGTGCGGCCCGCCTTCGAGACCCCGCCCGGCGGCCTGCACAACCGCTGGCCCGATTTCCAGCTTCCCCAAGAAAAGCGCCTGTACGAGCAGCGCCTGGTGGCGGCACGCGCCTTTGCCCGCGCCAACCGCATCGACCGCATCGCCTTTCGCGCGCCCAAGCCTCGCCTGGGGCTGGTGGCGGCGGGCAAGGCCTGGCTCGATCTCATGCAGGCCTTGGACGATCTCGGCATCGACGCCGCCAAAGCCGAGGAACTGGGCCTTGCCGCCTACAAGGTGGGCATGGTCTGGCCGCTGGAGCCCGAGGGGCTGGGCGAATTCGCCCTGGGCCTCGAGGAAATCTTCGTCATCGAGGAAAAGCGGCCCTTCCTGGAAAGCCAGATCAAGGACCGCCTCTATCACCTTGAGGGCCGGCGGCCGCGCGTGGTCGGCAAGACCGACGAGACCGGCCGCGCCCTGCTTCCCGAGGTGGGCGAGCTGGCGCCGCGCATCATCGCCCTGGCGCTGTTGGCAAGGCTCGAGCGGCTGGGAATTGCCCACGGCCTTGCCCTGCCCGCGCTGCCCGCCCGCAAGATCGCAACCGGCCTGCCCATCCGCACCCCCAATTTCTGCCCCGGCTGCCCGCATTCCCTGTCGGTGCGCCGGCCCGAGGGCAGCCGCGCCTTCGCCGGCACCGGCTGCCATCTGATGGCGGCCTTCGTCGATCCCGCCACCTCAAGCCTGATCCATATGGGCTGCGAAGGCGCCAACTGGATCGGTCAGGCCCCCTTCACCGACACCAAGCACGTCTTCCAGAATCTGGGCGACGGCACCTATGTGCACTCGGCCAGCCTGGCGATCCGCCAGGCGCTGGCGGCCAAGGTCAACATCACCTACAAGATTCTTTACAACGACGCGGTGGCGATGACCGGCGGCCAACCCTTCGAGGCGGCGCTCACGGTGCCCAATCTTGCCCGCCAATTGCTGGGCGAGGGCGTGGCCCGCATCGCCCTGGTGAGCGACCAGCCCGACCGCCATGCGGACGCCCTGCCGGCCCGAGTGAGCCGCCACGGCCGCAACGAATTCGACGCCGTACAGCGCCAGCTTCGTGACACGCCGGGCGTGACCATTCTCATCTACGACCAGCCCTGCGCCACCGAGCGCCGCCGCCAGATCAAGCGCGGCAAGCGCGCCGCCGCCACCCGCCATATCGTGATCCATCCCGAGATCTGCGAGAATTGCGGCGACTGCGTGGTGAAATCGGGCTGCGCCGCCCTGGTCGAGCGCCCCACTCCCTTTGGCCCCAAGCGTGCCGTCGATCCGGCGGCTTGCAGCCAATCCTATGCCTGCCTGGAAGGTTTCTGCCCGGCTCTGGTGAGCGTCGAGGGCACGCCCAAAAAACCCGCCGCCCGGCCCCTACCCGCCGACGCGTCGCTGCCGATGCCCGAGATTCCCGCCTTGCCGGCCGGCCGGCCCTGGCGGCTCTTGGTCGCCGGAATCGGCGGCACCGGCGTGGTGACGAGCGGCCAGATTCTCGGCATGGCCGCCCATCTCGACGGCCGCGCCGTCTCGGTGCTCTCCTTCACCGGTCTGGCGCAGAAGGGCGGCGGCGTGCTGGCGCATCTGCAATTCGCCCGGGGCGACGACGATCTGGCAGCACCCCGGATCGGCGAGGCCGCCGCCGACGCCCTGGTGGCCGGCGATCTGGTGATGGCGGCCTCCGAGCCCTGCCTGTCGCGCCTTCATCCGCAAACCCGCGCCGTGGTCGATCCGCTCTTGGTGCCGACCGGCGCCATGGTGCGCGATCCCCGCAACCCGCCCGATGCCAACCCGATGCGCCGCGCCCTGGCCGAAGCGGTGGGCGCCGACCATTTGACCGTCCTGCCCGCCGCCGAACTGGCCCATGCGCTGGCGGGCGATTCCCAGGCCGCCAATCTGCTGCTCGTGGGCCATGCCTGGCAATCGGGCCTCATTCCGCTTGGCCTCGACGCGCTCCTGCGGGCGATCGAATTGAACGGCGTTGCCATCGCCGCCAACCGCGCCGCCTTCGCATGGGGGCGCCATCTGGCGCATCGGCCGGAGCGCATCGCCGCGATCCTGCCCCAAGCCCTGCCCGAGGATTTCCCGGCGCTCCTGGCCCGCCACACCCAGGCGCTCGCCGCCTATCAGGATCGAGCCCTGGCCGAACGCCATCGCCGCGTCGCCGAACGGGCCCAGCGGGCGTTGGAGCCCTTGGGCGCCGAGGGCCTGGCCCTGGCCACCACCATCGCCCGAGCCCATTATCGGCTGCTCGCCTACAAGGACGAGTACGAGGTGGCGCGGCTGCTCACCCACCCGGTTTTCCATGCGGCGCTCGATGCCCGCTTCGAGCCGGGCTGGCGGATGCGCGTCCATCTCGCTCCGCCCTTCCTGGGCTTGAAGAAGCGCGAGTTCGGCCCCTGGATCGGGGCGTTTCTAAAAATCCTGGCGGCGCTGAAAGGCCTGCGCGGACGCGCCTTCGATCCGTTCGCCCTTGAGGCCGAGCGCCAGGACGAGCGCCTGGCCATCAGCGCCTACGAAGCGCGGATCGAACGCCTGCTGGCCGGAATCGGCCCCGACCGGCTGGCACCGGCGGTCAAGGTCGCCGCCTTGCCTTTGGCGGTGCGGGGCTTCGGTCCGGTGCGGGCCAGGGATCGACAGGAAACGGAAAAAATTTTGGCGGCCCTCGAAGCGGAATTCTGCAATACTACGCCGCACGCCCAGGCGGCGCAGTAAGAGGTGCGTACGCCGTAACTTGGGATCAACGTCCAGGGAGACCGAAACATGGATACCGTGAAGTACCTTCTCGACGAGAGCCGGATTCCGAAGAACTGGTACAACATCGCCGCCGATCTGCCCAAGCCGCCGCCGCCGGTGTTGCATCCGGGCACCGGCCAGCCGGTCGGCCCGGCCGATCTCGAGCCCTTGTTCCCGATGGAGCTGATCCTTCAGGAAGTCTCGGCCGAGCGCGAAATTCAGATCCCCGAGCCGGTGCGCGAAATCTACAAGCAATGGCGCCCGTCGCCGCTTCATCGCGCGCGCCGCCTCGAGAAGGCTTTGGGCACCACCGCCAAGATCTATTACAAATACGAGGGCGTGAGCCCGGCGGGCAGCCACAAGCCCAACACCTCGATTCCGCAGGCCTTCTACAACAAGGCGGCCGGCGTGAAGAAGCTCACCACCGAGACCGGCGCCGGCCAGTGGGGCTCGTCGCTGGCCTTTGCCGGCGCGGTCTTCGGCCTGCCGGTCGATGTCTACATGGTGAAGATCAGCTACCAGCAGAAGCCCTACCGCCGGGCGCTGATGGAAACCTACGGCGCGCGCTGCGTCGCCTCGCCCAGCGAGGAGACTAACGCCGGCCGCACCATCTTGAAGGCCAATCCGAATTCGACCGGCTCGCTCGGCATCGCCATTTCGGAAGCCGTCGAGATGGCCGCCCAGGACCCCAACACCAAATACGCGCTGGGCAGCGTGCTTAACCATGTGCTGATGCACCAGTCGGTGATCGGCCTGGAAGCGATCGCCCAGATGGAAATGGCGGGCGACGACCCCGACATCGTCATCGGCTGCGCCGGCGGCGGATCGAACTTTGCCGGCATCGCCTTCCCCTTCCTCGGCCAGAACTTCCGCGGCGGCAAGAAGCGCCAGATCGTCGCCGTCGAACCGGCCGCCTGCCCGACCATGACGCGCGGCAAGTACGCCTACGATTTCGGCGATACCGGCCATCTCACGCCGCTGGTCAAGATGCACACGCTGGGCTCGACCTTCATGCCGGCCGGCATCCATGCCGGCGGGCTGCGCTATCACGGCATGGCGCCGATGGTGAGCCACCTGCTCGAACTGGGGGCCATCAGCCCCGAGGCTTATAACCAGACCGAGTGCTTCGAGGCCGCCGTCACCTTCGCCCGCGCCGAGGGCATCGTGCCGGCGCCGGAAAGCTCGCACGCCATCAAGAGCGCGGTGGCGCATGCGCTCAAGGCCAAGGCCGAGGGCAAGTCGCCCACCATCTTGTTCTGCCTGTCGGGTCACGGCCATTTCGACATGGCCGCCTACACCGACTATTTCGCGGGCAAGCTGGTCGACGCGCCCTACGACCAGAAGGCGCTGGACAAGGCGCTTTCCGAATTGCCGAAGGTGGCCGCCGAATAAAGGGCGGCTTCGGATCGCGGATAAGAAACGGGGGCCCCACGGCCCCCGTTTCGATTCAAAACACGCCCTTGTCGTTCAAGAACGGCGCGTAGCGGCGGTCTTCGGAGAGGATGTGGCTGGTGATCCAATCCTGGAGAATCGCCAGCACCTCGCGGTCGGCCTTGAAGTCGTTGGCGGCTAGGCGCAGGCCGATATCCTTCACCTGCTCGATCAGCTTTTGGTGCTTGTGCTGGTGGCCGTCGATCTCGGTGTAGCCATAGCGGGTCAGGAGCTGCTCCTCGGCCTCGAAATGATAGTGGGTGTAATCGAGCAGCAGACGCAGCGTCTCGCGGATCGATTGGGGGTCCTTGCCGGTTTGCACCGCCTCCAGCACCTGGTTGGTGATGTCGAACAGCTTCTGGTGATGGCCGTCGATCTTTTGGATGTTGACGCTGTATTCGGCCCGCCAGACCAGGGCGTTCTCGACCTGGGTGCCGCTGCGCGCCACGGCGCGCAGCCGCTTCTCGAAGGTCTCGAACAGCTTCCAGCGCACGATGGGAATGTCGCGCAGAAGCGCGCCCGGCACGAAATCGACCTCGGTCACCTCGACCGCCTCGACATGGAACAGGCTGGGGGTGTCGAAGACCGCCACGTCCTCGCCGAAGAAATCGCCTGGCGCCAGCACGTCGATGACGTCGCCGCCCAGCATGCGCCGCACCTTGCCCGAGCGCACCAGGGCCAGTTCGCCCGTCTCGCGCGGATCGATGGTCTGGCCCGCCTTGTAGGCCAGCGGGCGCAACTTGGTGGCGATGCGGTTCAAGGTGGTGTTGGACAGCCCTTCGCCGAACAGCCAGGTGCGCCTAAGGAATTGGCGGCTTTCCTGCAGGCGCGAGATGTCGTCGAAGACGTTGTTGACGCGCACGAATTCGTTGTAGAGATCGCAAGGCAGCCGAAGGGCCTGGACGAAATTGAGCGCCCGGTAGGTGACTTGCGAGGGCGCGCGGTAGAGGGCCACCATCTCGCCCAGCATGGCGCCGGCCGAGAGCACGTTGCGGATGCCGGTTTCGGTGTTGAGGCTTTCCACCGAGCCGGTGAGCAGCAGATAGACCTCGTCGGGAATCGCGCCTTCCTTGATCAGGATGGTCTCGGGATTGAACGACACCGTGCGGTTGTTGAGCAGCACGCGAAGCTGATGGCCGGGCACCTTGGGAAAATAGGCGGAAAGGAACTCATAGGCGTTGCGCCAGACGAAATCCTGGCGGCCGGGGATCAGCACGTCGACGGTGCCGAAGGGAGCGCCGGAGCCGATGGCGCGCTCGGCCTCGGTGAGCGGGCGGGCGATGTGGGAAAGGATGATCTTGCCCGAGCGGTCGTTCTTGAAATCCTGGGCGGCGCCGTGGATGAGGCCGCCGCCGATATCGACCTTCTTCACGTCGGCGGTGACGGCGTAATCGGCGGCAACCGCGTCGTACCATTCCTGGCTTAGGCCGGGCGCCTGGGCGTCGGCGGTAATCATGCCCTTCAAGACGTCGAGCGAGACGATGTCGGCCAGGTGGGCGTAGGTGCGCCAGCCACCCTCCCACAGGGCGCGGAAGAGGAAGATGCTGGTCTCCACCGGATGGGGCGAATAGATCGGCTTCACCCCCAGCCCGTCGATGTCGTTCCACTGGTCGAAGACCAGATCGCGGACGTCAAAATAATGGGCGAAGTCGTCTTCCTCGATGTCGAGCAGCGTCGCCAGCTTCTTGGCCACCGCGGCGCGCACCAGGGGTGTGGCGTAATATCTGGTGCGCTGGTCGGAGCGCATGAGCGAGGTCAGCCCGGCGAAATGGTCGTCGTGGGAATGGGTGTGGAAGATGCCGTCGATCTCGTTGATGCCGATGCCCATCGCCTGCAGGCTGACATGGATGTTGGGGCCGGCGTCAATCAGGAAGATCTTGCCCTGGTACATCAGGATGCTGCCCATGCTGGGGCGGTTGATGTCCCAGCCGTCGCCGTCGCCGGTGTGCAGGACTGCGAAATACTCGCGCTTGACCTGGTGATTGCCCAAAGGATAGGGGGAATCGTAATTTTCGTGAGCGGCCAGATTGAGATCGACGAGCGCGGTTTCGCCCTCGTAGGAAAACTCGAACCGGTTAAGCGCCAGGCGCCGGATGGCGACGCCGCCCGGCAACACCGCCGGCTCGGATTCGATGAACTGGGTGTCGAGCAGCTCGCGCGGATGGCGGATGGCGCCGAAGGCGAATTTGAGCTTGAGCCGCATCATCGCCTTGGCCTTGGCCGGATCGATGCCGGCGTCGACCATCTCCTCTTCCGAGATCAGGCCGTAATTGCCGCGATAGATGTATTGCAACTGGGCGTTCACCTGGTCGCGCGCCCCGATCAGAAGCGGCTTGGCGCCGGTGTTGCAGGGATGGCCGGGCAGAATCATGCCCTGGCGGTAAAGCATCTGCAGGACCGGGAATTCGGCCAGATTGCAGAAGCTGCCGTTCTGCAGCATCACGTCGGAGAGCAAGATGGCGTTGGGGCCGGTTTCGTGGCCGACGCCATTGGTTTCGGTGGGCAGGATCAGGCCGCGCTTCATCAGATGCTTGACGCTGTCGGCCGGACAGCCGCACAGCACGGAGAGGCCGGTGTCCGGTACCTCGATCCACCAGATGCCGGTGGCAACCTTGAGTTTGCGAAGCTTGCTCATGCGACGACGCGGACAATTCCTAAGTCCCGAGCAAGGTTATCACGCTCACTGGAGCGGGAACAATCGAAAGCGACTAATAATCCCCCTGCTCCACGATTGTTGGAAAATGAAAGAATTGGCATTCACCTCATCGGGATGTATCGAGCAAATCCACAATCTCGGCCAGAATGGCGGTGAGGTCGTAATCCTTGGGGGTGAAGATGCGGGCCACGCCTTGGGCCTGCAAGCGGGCGGCGTCGGCGGGCGGGATGATGCCGCCCGCCACCACCTTGGTTTCCGACAGGCCGGCGGCCTTGAGGCCGTCGAGCACCTGGCCGATCAAGGGCATGTGCGAGCCGGAAAGGATCGACAGCCCCACCAGATGCACATGCTCCTCGAGCGCGGCGGCGACGATGCGCTCGGGCGTTTGGCGGATGCCCTCATAGACCACCTCGATGCCGGCGTCGCGGGCCCGCACGGCGATCTGCTCGGCGCCGTTCGAATGCCCATCCAACCCCGGCTTGGCGATCAGCATCTTCAACCGCCGGCCCTGGCGCTTGGCCAGCGCCTCGACCTTGGCCCGAAGCGCCGTCATCGATTCGCTGGCCGCGCCGCCTGCCGCCGCCGCGATGCCGGTGGGGGCACGGAACTCGCCGAACACCTGGCGCAGCGTTTGGCCCCATTCGCCGGTGGTGACGCCGGCATGGGCGCAGACGATCGAGGGTTCCATGATGTTGGTGCCCTCCTTGGCGGCGCGCGCCAAAGCTTCGAGCGCCTTGCCGACCGCCTGGGCGTCGCGGCCGTCGCGCCAAGCGCGAAGCCGGGCGATCTGCTCCGCCTCGGCCTGGGGATCGACGGTTTGGATGGCGCCGCCGGCTTGGGTGAGCGGGCAGGGCTCGGTTTCGGTGAAGCGGTTGACGCCCACCACGACGCGCTCGCCCGATTCGATCGCCGCCAGCCGAGCGGCGTTCGATTCGACCAGGCGGCGTTTCATATAGCCTTCTTCCACCGCCTTGACGGCGCCGCCCATCTTGGCGATCGCCGCCAGTTCCGCTTGGGCCTGGGCGATCAGCGCCTCGACCTTGGCCGCCACCACCGGCGCGCCCGCAAAGAGATCGCCATATTCCAAGAGGTCGGTTTCGTAGGCGACGATCTGCTGCAGGCGCAGCGACCATTGCTGATCCCAGGGCCGGGGCAGGCCCAGGGCCTCGTTCCAGGCGGGAAGCTGGACGGCGCGGGCCCGCGCGTCCTTGGACAGCACCACCGCCATCATTTCCAAGAGAATGCGATAGACGTTGTTCTCGGGCTGGCTTTCGGTGAGTCCCAGCGAATTCACCTGCACGCCGTAGCGGAAACGCCGAAGCGCCGGATCGGTGATGCCGTAGCGCTCCTTGAGCAAGCTGTCCCACATCTCGGTGAAGGCGCGCATCTTGCAAAGCTCGGTGACGAAGCGGATGCCGGCGTTGACGAAGAAGCTGATCCGCCCGGCGACTTTGGGAAATTCGGCCGGTGCAATCTGGCCCGACGCCTGCAAGTGATCGAGCACCGCCAGCGCGGTGGCCAGCGCATAGGCCAGTTCCTGCTCGGGCGTCGCGCCGGCCTCCTGCAAATGGTAGGAGCAGACATTGATCGGATTCCATTTTGGAATCGCGCTGGCCGTGAAGGCGATAACATCGGAGGTGAGCCGCAGCGAGGGCCCAGGCGGGAAGATATGGGTGCCGCGCGACAGATATTCCTTGATGACGTCGTTCTGGGTGGTGCCGTTCAAGGCTTTGCGCGGGGCACCTTGGCGCTCGGCGGTCGCCACATAGAGCGCCAAGAGCCAGGCCGCCGGGGCGTTGATGGTCATCGAGGTGTTCATTTGTGCGAGCGGGATGCCCTGGAACAGCGCCTCCATGTCGCCCAGATGGCCGATCGGCACGCCGACCTTGCCCACCTCGCCCTTCGCCAGCGGATGGTCGGCATCCAAGGCGGTTTGGGTGGGCAGATCGAAGGCCACCGACAAACCGGTCTGACCCTTGGCGAGATTGCTCCGGTAAAGCTTGTTGCTTTCCAAAGCCGAGGAATGGCCGGAATAGGTGCGGATCAGCCAGGGCGCGTCGCGTTCAGGGGCCATGATTTTTGACCGTTTGAAATAAAATTACCCACAATCTTCGTGGCGTGAAAGATTCTAGCATTTTGTGCATTGCGAAGAAAAGCGAGAATCGTTACACATTACGGCGATGCGGTATGGGGTGTGCACCGCAATGTGGAAACCAGGAGATCGGCGATGGCGGCCCAGGAGAAAAAGGACCTTTACGAGATCGGCGAAATTCCCCCCTTGGGCCATGTGCCCAAGACCATGTACGCCTGGACCATACGCCGCGAGCGCCATGGCGAGCCCTCGAAAGCCATGCAGGTCGAGGTGGTGCCCACCCCCGAGATCGATCCGCACGAAGTGCTGGTGATGGTGATGGCCGCCGGCGTCAATTACAACGGCGTCTGGGCCAGCCTGGGCACGCCCGTCTCGCCGTTCGACGTTCACAAGGCACCCTTCCACATCGCCGGCTCGGATGCCTCGGGCATCGTCTGGGCGGTCGGCGCGAAGGTGAAGCGCTGGAAGGTGGGCGACGAGGTGGTCGTGCACTGCAACCAGACCGACGGCGACGACGAAGAATGCAATGGCGGCGATCCGATGTTCTCGCCCAGCCAGCGCATCTGGGGCTATGAAACGCCCGACGGGTCCTTCGCCCAATTCACCCGCGTCCAGGCGCAGCAAATCATGGCCCGGCCCCGCCATCTCACCTGGGAGGAATCGGGCTGCTACGTGCTGACCCTGGCCACCGCGTACCGCATGCTGTTCGGCTTCCGCCCGCACATCCTGCGTCCCGGCCATAATGTGCTGGTCTGGGGCGCCTCGGGTGGGCTGGGCTCGATGGCGGTGCAGCTCATCG
This sequence comes from Rhodospirillales bacterium, assembly GCA_016214125.1. Lineage (GTDB taxonomy): Bacteria > Pseudomonadota > Alphaproteobacteria > Rhodospirillales > WMHbin7 > JACRPC01. The sequence goes on from JACRPC010000018.1 coordinate 18,221, forward strand.
CGGTTGCCGGCGCCAACGCGGTGGGCGTGATTTCCGATCCCTCGAAGCGCGATTTCGTGCTCGGGCTGGGCGCGTCGGGCACCATCAACCGCTCGGATTTCAAATGCTGGGGCCAACTGCCCAAGGTCAACAGCCCCGAATTCAACGAGTACATGAAAGAGGTGCGCAAGTTCGGCAAGGCGATCTGGGACGTCACCGGCAAGGGCAACGACGTCGATTTCGTCTTCGAGCATCCGGGCGAGCAGACCTTCCCGGTCTCCTGCTTCGTCGTCAAGCGCGGCGGCATGGTGGTGTTCTGCGCCGGCACCACCGGCTACAACCTCACCTTCGACGCCCGCTTCGTCTGGATGCGCCAGAAGCGCATCCAGGGCAGCCACTTCGCCAACCTCTTGCAGGCCAGCCAGTCGAACCAACTGGTGATCGAGCGGCGCATTGATCCGTGCATGAGCGAGGTCTTCCCCTGGGAGGAAATCCCCGCCTCGCACATGAAGATGCTGCGCAACCAGCACAAACCCGGCAACATGGCGGTGATGGTGCAGGCCAAGGTGCCCGGCCGGCGCACGCTTGAAGATTGCATCGAGGGCTAATTCGAACAAGGTGGGTTGGCGATGACCGCGCTGCTTCTGCCCGATCTTCTTTCGCTCTGTCGCGCCGCGCTGTCGGGTGTCGAGGCCTTGCAGGCGGCCGCCAAGAGCCAGGTGAGCGCCCGGGTGGCGCCCAAGGGCAAGATCGAATCCGCCCTGGTCGATCGGCACCAATTCCCCCTGCACGGCTTCGCTTGGCTTTCCACCTATGTCGAGGCGCTGCGCCAGATGCTTGCCTGGGCCGAGCGGCTGGAGAAGACCGGCCGGCTGGGACGTCTCGAAGCCCTGATGCTGCAAGCCCTGTTCGGCGAATATCTGGCGCAGATTTGGGGCGGCATCGCGCTCTCCCAGGTCGAGATCGTGAGGCCCCAGGACATGGGGCTGGACAGCAAGGAAAGCCACCGCTTCTTCACGCCGGAAATCGCGCGCCTGAAGCGCGAAGGCAACAGCGACGCGGTGCGGATGGCGATCGCCGAACTGATCCGCGACGGCCATCATTTCGGCGACGCCGGCCTCGACGACGAGACGCTGACGCTGACCCGCGACCAGATGCGCCGCTTTGCCGAAGACCAGGTGATTCCGCACGCCCACGAATGGCATCTGAAGGACGAGCTGATCCCGCTTGGCGTGATCGAGCAGATGGCCGAGATGGGCGTCTTCGGCCTCACCATTCCCGAGGAGTATGGCGGGCTGGGCCTGGGCAAGATGGCGATGTGCGTGGTGACCGAGGAGCTTTCGCGCGCCTATATCGGCGTGGGCTCGCTGGGCACCCGCTCGGAGATCGCCGGCGAATTGATTAGGCTGGGCGGCACCGAGGATCAGAAGCGCCATTACCTGCCCAAGATCGCCTCGGGCGAAATTCTGCCCACCGCCGTCTTCACCGAGCCCAACACGGGGTCGGATCTGGCGTCGTTGCGCACCCGCGCCGTGCGCGCGGGCGACGTCTACAAGGTGACCGGCAACAAGACCTGGATCACTCATGCGGCGCGCACCGATCTGATGACGCTCTTGGTGCGCACCGATCCCAACGACAAGGGCTATCAAGGCTTGTCGATGTTCCTGGCCGCCAAGCCGCGCGGCGACGACGCCAACCCCTTCCCCGCCCAAGGCATGAGCGGCGGCGAGATCAAGGTGCTCGGCTATCGCGGCATGAAGGAATACGAGATCGGCTTCGACGGCTTCGAGGTGGCGGCCCAATCGCTTCTGGGCCAGGCCGAGGGCCAGGGCTTCAAGCAATTGATGGCGACCTTCGAATCGGCCCGCATCCAGACGGCGGCGCGCGCCGTGGGCGTGGCCCAGTCGGCGATGGAGGCGGGCCTCACCTACGCCAACGAGCGCATCCAGTTCGCCCGACCGATCTTCGAGTTTCCGCGCGTCGCCGGCAAGCTGGCCTGGATGGCGGTGGAAACCATGGCCGCCCGCCAGCTTTCCTATTTCGCCGCCCGCGAGAAGGATTCGGACCGGCGCTGCGACATCGAGGCCGGAATGGCGAAATTGCTGGCCGCCAGGGTCGCCTGGGCCAACGCCGACAACGCCGTGCAGATCCATGGCGGCAACGGCTATGCGATGGAATATCCGATCAGCCGCATTCTTTGCGACGCCCGCATCCTCAACATCTTCGAAGGCGCCGCGGAAATCCAGGCCCAGGTGGTGGCCCGCGGTCTTATCGCGGGAAGAAACTAACCGGCCAGCTTGTAGCTGATCAGGCGGTTGAGCGAAACGCCCGACTCCGCGGCTTCGACGGTCAGGCGGCGATGCAGGTCGGGCGGCAGGCGGACCTGGAGCTTGCCGGAAAAGCGGCGTTCGGACAGCGGTTCGGGCACCGCCTCGTCTTCGGCCCTGAGGTCGCTCACCACGCGACGAACCAGGCGACGTATGCCGCGAAAGGCCTTGTTCTCGTCGCCGTCGAGCCAAGACAGGCTGGGAAATTCGGCGCAGGTGCCGACATAGTCCCGGTCTTCGGCCGACCAGGTGACCCGGTAGGTGTAGCGGTCGGCGCTCATGATCGGGCTCCTTTCACCTCGCCTCTGGCGACCCAATTTAGCCGAATTGCGGCTGAAATGGCAGATGCCGATCGAGATCGAAGGCCAGCCCCAAGGCCATCAGGAGGAGCGCCGCGATCTCGACCGCCGTGATCACCAGGATCATATAAACGATCCGCCGCCCCGACGGCGTCAGGCGCAGCCACAGCCGTTCCATCCACCACCGCCAGCAGCGGTTGGCGCCGCGCCGATGCCAGCCGGCCAGGAATCGGTGAAGGTCTTCGCCGTAGCGGGTAAGCCCGGTGTCGATCTCGGCGGCGCGCGCCGTCTTGTCGGCCGCCGAGCGCGTCGAATAATCGTCGGTGACAGTAAGGATCGAACCCCCGTTTTCCGCCGCCGTCACCCGATAGCGCGTTTCCGCCTTGAGAAGCGTGTCGAAGGCCAGCGTCACGCCGTCTTCGTTGGCCGTCGCCACGATCCCGGCGTCGATCGCCTGGCCGGTCGAAAGATTGCGCCCCACCCAGCGGTAGCGATGGTCGCCCAGCACCTCCCAGATGCGGATTTCCAAGCGCGAGGAGATGCGCAACAGCCGCTCGATGTCGGCTTGCAGAAAATCACGAAGGGCATCGGGCGCCAGGGGTGTCGCCAGCGTCACCCAGGCGCGATCCTCGGCCGCGTCGTCGCTCATGATTCCGGATGGGGCACGATTAGCAAGCGCACGGTGAGCCGGCGCGCCAACGTTTCCAGATCGAGCCGAGAGCGCAAGCCCGGTACCCCCAAGGGCCTGGGCGAGCCGATCACCACCAGATCGAAGGTCCCGCTTTCCTTGAGCGTCGCCAGCAGGCATTCCACCGGCTTGCCCTGACGGATTTCGTGATCGTAGGCCAGGCCTTCGGCGATGGTTTGTGCCTCGAAATCGCGGATGTGCTGGGCGATCTCGCGCCCCAACTGCGATTCGACGTAACCGCCGAAGCGGATGTGGGTGACGGCGTTGTTCAGCCAGTCGTCGCCCAGCATGCCTTTCCACAGATCGGGCACCACGACGAGCTGATGGAGCGCCGCGCCCGCTTGGCGCGCCAGAGCGAGCGCGGCGGCCTCGGCGGCCCGGGCGCCCGGCGTGCCGTGGCTGGCCAGCAGAATGCGGCTAGGGTTCATGGGCCGACGATAAAGGGTGGGGCCGGGCGTGGCAACCCGGCCCCGTGGCGTCAGTTGACGAACAGATAGGTGCCGAGCGCGATCAGCAGCGAAAGCGCCAGCGCCATCACGTCTTCATGGCGGTCGGAGGCGAAGATGGTGAGCGCCGTGCCGCGATGGAATTTGAGCTTGCCTTCCTTCTGGAGGTCGATGTTCTGGCTCTTGGCGTCGGTGGGCATGCGAACCTCCTTCCTAGATGGCTTCGCGAACGAAGAGGAGCACGACGATCAAGGACAGCACCGCCTTGGCGGTGCCGACCACGCCGCCGATCACCAAGGGCTGGCCGCCGGCCTGCTTGATCGCCGCGATGGTGATCTGCATGCCCAACCCGGTAAGGCCGAAGGCGAACAACCAGATGATGAAGTCGCGGAACATGGCGATCTTCTTCGAGGTGTGGCGCACCGCCCGGTGCGCCTTGGTCAGCACCGCGCTGGCGTCCTTGGAGAGAATCTTGGCGTTGACGACGCCGCGCAGCGTATCGTCATCCTCGACGCTCATCAGCTTCTTGTTGGCGACCAGCCGCTCGAGCGCCGCCTTCTGGTCGGCGCGCTGGATCTTGCCCGCCTCGGCCGCCAGCGTGCCCAGATCCTTGGCCGAGAGAAGCTTGTCCTCCTTGATCTTGTTGTCGAAGTAAGCGCCCTGATAGTGCTGGGCGGGCGCGAAGACGCCGGTCGAGGAGAGCGCGAACAAGAGGATGAAGCCCAGCACGAAGACCGGGAACTTCTCGAACACCACTTTGCCGACGCTCACTTGGGCGCTGGTCTTGCCTTCCGATTCCTCGCGCTTGACGTACCACACCGCCAGCCAGAGCACGATGATCGGCAGGAAGAGGACGCGAGTGATGTTGAAGATCTCCGCCACCTTCAAGGTCTCGATGCCGTTGGGCTGGAAGGCCAACGCCGCCCCCGCCACTTGGGCCGAATTCAAGATGCCGGTGCCGGCCCAGGCGCCGAACTGGATGTGGCCCATGCCGAACAGATGGCCGATGGCCGGGAACAAAAACATGCAGCCCAAGCCCCAGACCAGGATGGTGCCGATGGTGTAGGCGATCTCGGTCGATTTGGCCTGCACGACCGGCGCCGCCGCCACCGCTGCCGAAACGCCGCAGACGCCGACCCCGGCCGACAGCACGCCGCCCATCGAATTGGGAATCTTGCGCCGCTCGCCCATGATAAGGACCAGCCAGACCGAACCCAGGACGAAGAAGCCGATCATCACCACCGACAAGAGACCGATCTGCCACAACTCGGCCAGGCTGTAGAGGGTGCCCAAGAGCACCACGCCGGTTTTCAGGCCCAGCCTGGACAGCCGCACGCCGTTTTCCGCCCAATCGGGAATCTTGAAGACGTTGACGACGATCATGCCGGTGGCGATGCCGAGCACGATGTAATTGAGCCCCAGCACGTCGTGCAGGAACTTGTCGGCCAGCACCGGCCCCATCGCCTTGCTCATCACGGCGACCCAGGGATCAAGGAACCAGCGCACGATCATGGCGATCAAAAGAATGAAGGTGCCGCCCGCCACCGTGGAGAGGTAGTAGTCGAGTTGACCGGGTTTATGGCTGCCGAACTGATGCCAGAGCCCCACCACCAGGGCGACGGTGCCGAAGACGTAGGGCAGCGTCGTCATCTCGCCCAACAGGCGGGCGGTGCCCAGATAGGCGGTGAGGTCCTTGAGATTGCCGGAACCGGCCAGCCAGCCGATCGCCAGCAAGACGAGCCCCATGATCAACAGCGCCGGATGCTTTCTGGTATAAACCATCGACATTCCCCCCCTTCTTGCGATCGACGGAGGCCCTTTGGCCCTTGCCCGCCACCTCAATTATTGCAGCGCGAATTCGCACCGCAAAAATTTCCGAACGATATCAGCTATTTACGGTCCGTTATGCGCGGATTCGCGCGCTCTGTCAATTGGCGGTTGGTTTGGGTTGATGGGTTCTGGCGGTCGGCGATGGCCCGAACAAAAAAAGGGGCCGTGGAATACCACGGCCCAAGTTTAGGGAGGAAACGTCCAAGAAAGCAGGCAAGAGGGGCATCGGGGAGACACCCCATTTGCTGCAACGCAAAATATAAGGATGTGCGCTTTTCCATGCAAGAGAAAAATGCACAAAAAACTTTTTTGTTGATTTTCAACACGCTGTAAGTATGTCACCTGATCACTTGTCGCCGGGTGGCGTAACATTATTTCTGGCATGGGCCATGCACAGTTGCTATTGCGAAACGGTGCTCACCAAAGGTCTACGATGTCGTTCCCTCTGATCCGGATTGTGCTCTTCGGGCTTCTGCTCTTTCCCCTCTCGGCCTGGGCAAACCCCGATCCGTCAAGGGTTTGCGCCTTGGAAGCGGCGCGGGCCGAACGCGCCTTGGCGATTCCTGCCGGCCTGCTCGACGCCATCGCGATCGTCGAGTCGGGGCGCTGGGACGCCGACCGCCGGGCAAGCTTTGCCTGGCCCTGGTCGATCACCGCCGAGGGCAAGGGGCAATTCCTGCCCAGCAAGGCCGCCGCCATCGCCGAGGTGAAGCGGCTTCGGGCCCAGGGGGTGCGCAACATCGATGTCGGCTGCATGCAGGTGAACCTGCACCATCACGCCCAGGCTTTCGCCTCGCTCGACGAGGCCTTCGATCCCACCCGCAACATGGATTACGCCGCCCGCTTCCTCAAGGATCTCCACGAGGCGCACGGCTCCTGGCCGGTGGCGGCCGGGCGCTATCACTCGGCCACTCCGGTCCATTTCCACCGCTATCAGGCCAAGGTGCTGGAGACCTGGAACGACCGCAAGAGTCTCAATCCGGCGCCCACCCGCCTGGCCAAGGCCGAGCCGTTCCCGACCCCCAAGGTTCCGCCGCTTGCGTCGCCTCGGCCCAACCACCTGACCCCGGCCAGCGAGGTGGCCCAAGCGATCGCCGCCGCCCAGAAGGCGCGCGACGAATCCCGCGCCCAGGCGCGCGCCCAGGCCGAAGCCTACCGTCAGGCCAAACTCGAGGAATACCGGCTGCGCAAGCTCGAGCGCCAAGCCAACAAGAACTCGTAACCGGGGTTACGGCGCCCCCGGATTGCGCAATTTTCCCTCGGCCATCAGCCGCTCCTGGCGCCGGCGCTTCAGCCAATTGACGACGCCGATCAGCACCGCCGCCGCCACGAAGCCGCCCAGGATGGCGAGCTTGTGCTCGCCCAGCCAGCGCTCCAGCGCATAGCCCAACAGATAGCCGCCCCAGGCGAAGGTGTTGGCCCAAAGCGCCGCCGCGATGAAATTGAGCACGAAAAATTTGAGCCGGGAAATGCCGCTCATCCCGATGACGAAGGGGCTGATGTTGCGGATGCCGTAGATGAAGCGGAAGGTGAGGATGAACAGGGTTTCGTGGGTGCGCACCATGCGGAACGCCCAATCGATCTTGCCCGCCATATTGGGCCAGCGCGCCAGAAGCGGCGTGCCGTACCGCCGGCCGATGTAGAAATAGAACTGGTCGCCCATGAAGCTGCCGGCCAAGGCGAACACCATCACCAGGGTGACGTTGATCGGATAGCGGCCCTCGCTGGCCAAGGCGCCCAGGATGATGATGAAAGTCTCGCCCTCGAGGAAGGTCCAGACGACGATCACCAGATAGAGCAGGTAGGAATAGTTCTCGAGGATATTGATAACGAAATCTTCCACGGCGTTCCCTGATTCGACCCGGTTGCGGCGCGTTGCTTTTTTTCACTGTCGGCATTCGGCCCGTGAACGTCAAGGGCGGGATGAACCTAAGAGCCGGAAAGCGGAGAAAGACGCGTGATATGCCCCATCTTGCGCCCGGCGCGGATTTCGGTTTTCCCGTAGAGGTGAAGCTTGGCGTCGGGCTCGGCCAGGGCTGGGACGCCCAGGGCGACCGCCTGGCCGATCAGATTGGTCATCCGCGCATCGGCATGGCGGGCGGGCGAGCCCAGCGGCAGGCCGCAGATCGCCCGCACCAATTGTTCGAACTGGCTGGTGCGGCAGGTATCGATCGTCCAATGCCCCGAATTGTGCGGCCGGGGCGCCATCTCGTTCACCACCAGCCGGCCTTGTTTGTCGACGAACATCTCCACCGCCAGCAGACCGACCAGGTCCAGCGCCTGGGCCGCCTTGCCGGCGATCGCCACCGCCTGGGCGCCCTGCGCCGCCTCGATGGGCGCCGGCACCGTGCTGGTCGCCAGGATATGATCGACATGGACATTGTGGGCGACATCGAAGGCGGCCAGCGCCCCATCCTGGCCGCGGGCCACGATGGCGGAAATCTCGTGGGTGAAATCGACATAGCCTTCAAGCACGCCGGTGTCGGTGGCGAGCCTTCGCCAGGCGGCGGCCAGATCGGTACCGGCCTCGATCTTCGTCTGGCCCTTGCCGTCATAGCCGAGCCGGGCGGTCTTCAGGATCGAGGGCGTTCCCAGCGCCTCGACCGCCGCCGCCAGATCGGCCAGATTGCGCACCGGGCGCCAAGGCGCGGTGGCGATGCCCAGATCGTTGAAGAAGGTCTTTTCCGCCAAACGGTCCTGCGCCGCCGCCAGCGCCCTGGCGCCCGGCCGGACTGGCACCAGTTCGGCCAATCGTTCGACCGTGGCGAGCGGAATGTTTTCGAACTCGAAGGTGGCGATGTCGATCGAGCGGGCGAAGGCGTCCAAAGCCTCGCGGTTTTCATAATCGGCCAAGGTGGTGCGCCAGGCAACCTGGCTGGCCGGGCTGTCGGGCTCGGGCGTGAAGATGTGGCAGCGATAACCGAGCGCGCCCGCCGCCAAGGCCGTCATCCGCCCCAACTGGCCGCCGCCGATAATGCCGATGGTGCCGCCGGGCGGCACCCGCAAGGGTGCGCTCATGCCGGCTCGGCTTTGGGGGTCTTCGCCACGTTCGCGGTCTGGGCGGCCCGCCAGGCATCGACCGCCTTGGCCAGTTTGGCGTCGGACAGCGCCAGCACCTGGGCGGCCAGCAGCGCGGCGTTGATGGCGCCCGCCTTGCCGATCGCCAGCGTGCCCACCGGCACCCCGGCCGGCATCTGGACGATGGAAAGCAGACTGTCCATTCCTTTGAGGGCGTGGCTTTCGATCGGCACCCCGAACACCGGAAGCGCGGTCATCGAGGCGGTCATGCCGGGCAGATGGGCGGCGCCGCCGGCGCCGGCGATGATCGCCTTCAAGCCGCGCTTGCGCGCCGTCTGGGCGTAGGAATAGAGCCGCTTGGGGGTGCGGTGGGCCGAGACGATGCGCACTTCATGCGCCACCCCCAGGGCCTCCAGCGTTTCGGCGGCGTGCTTCAAGGTGGCCCAATCGGACTGGCTGCCCATGATGATGCCGACCGCCGGCTTGGCCATGTTTCCTCTCTCCCTGTCGCGGGAAAGGGGTGGATTATAGGGAGGCCCGACCCGATTGCAAGGCTGGATCGGTTCAAAATGGCTCATCCCGCCCGCCCCGGCGCCATGCTACAATTCGCCCCGTTGAAGACCCGCGATCCGGGAGTTCGACCATGAAAAAGGCGACAGGGCTGCGGCGTCTCGGGCTCGTCCTGGCCCTTCTTGCAACCGCCCCCGCCCTGGCGGCGCCCGCCGACCGCGACGGCGACGGCATGATGCGAAGGCGGGCCACCGAAAGCTCGGCCGAGCGGCTGCTCGATCCGGCGCTGCTCGATTCTCAAATCCGCGTCGCCGAGGCCAGGGCCCTGGTCGACCAGCCGCCGCCCGAAACCACCCACGCCCAGACGCTGGCCGATTTCTATTACCGGCGCGGAATCGCCGCCAGTTTGGTGGGCCGCCAACCCCAGGTGGTGCGCGATTTGCGCCAGGCGATCGACTACAGCCGCCAGAACGCCACCATCAACCGCGCCGACGCCTATTACCAGATCGGCCTATCCTTGCTGACCAGCAGCCGCACCCTGGCCGCGGTCAAGGAGTTCGAGGCGGCGCTGGCGGAAGATCAGCCTCTGGGCGCAAAGACACGCGTTCTGGCCAACCTCATCCAATCGCTCAGCCAGTTGGGCCAGATCGACAAGGCCAAAGCGCGGCTCGCGCTCTTGAAGGACACTCAGCAGGAGTTGGCCGCCAACGGCCGCATTCCGCGGAACAACCAGCTTGGCGCCCAGGGCAACGTACCCTGGGGCGAGTTCAACATCCTGCAGGCCGAGGGCAAATACGCGGAGGCGGAAGCCAAGCTGCGCGAGGCGATCGCCATTTGGGCGGGGATGCCCAACACCATCGCCGGCAACGTTCTCTTGATCGGCAATATGCGCCGCCAGCTCGCCTACAATCTGCGCCTGCAAGGCCGTCTGGCCGAAGCCGAGAACGAGGCCCGCCAATCGCTGGTGATCACCCAGCAGATCCTGGGGCCCGATTCCCACCGGACCGCGATGTCCCTGTCCGCCTTGAGCGTCATTCTGGCCGATCAGGGCCGCGCCAAGGAAGCCGAAGCGCTGGCGCGGCGCACCGTCGAGATCAACCAGACGCTCGGACACAACAAGCCGGGCGGCGCGCTCCTCACCTTGGCCAACGCGTTGATCGCCCAATATCAATGGCCCGAGGCGATGGCGCAGATCGACTTGGCCCGCCAGGGATTTGGCGATGATCGGGAAAATTTCGAGATCGCCGCTCTCAAGAATCCGGCGATTCCGCTGGTCTTCTTGAAGACCGGACATCACGACGAGGCGCTGGTCCGCATCGAACGCCTGATCGCCGCCAATCGGGCGGCGCTGGGCGAGACCGCCTATCCGACCGCCGAGGGCCTGGGCCTTCGAGGTGTGGCGTTGGCGGCCGCTGGCAAGAAGGCCCAAGCCCTGGCCGATTTCACCGCCGCGACGCCGATCCTGATCGCCGGTTCGGCCGAATCCGACGACGAGGTCGGCAACCGCGCCCGCGACCAGCGCTTGCGCCTGATCCTGGAGGCCCAGATCGATCTGTTGCTGTCGATCCGGGGCACACCCTTGGCGGCGACCCTTGCGGCCGATCCGGTGGCGGAATCCTTCCGCTTGGCCGACGCGGCGCGCGGCCGCACGGTGCAGCGGGCGCTCTCGGCCTCGGCCGCCCGCATGGCCGCCAATTCGCCCGCCCTGGCCGAGATCGCCCGGCGCGAGCAGGACATCCAAAAGAATCTTTCGGCGCTCTCCGGCCTGATGGCCAACGCGATCAGCGCCCCGGCCGAGGAGCAGGACCCCAAGCGGACCGACGAGCTGCGGGCCCGGATCGACGGGCTGCGCCAGGAGCGCGCCGCCATCCTGAAACGGATCGAAGCCGAGTTTCCCGATTACGCCAAGCTGATCGCGCCAAGACCGACCACGGTGGCCGACGTTCAGGCGCGGCTCAAGCCGGGCGAGGCGATGCTCGCCTTCTACAGCGCCGAGAACACCGTTTATACCTGGTCGATTCCCGCCCAGGGGGCGCCAGTGGCCTCGGTGGCGGCGCTGGGACGACTCGATCTCGATGCGCGCGTTCGCCATCTGCGCCGATCGCTCGATCTTTCGGTACAGAGCATCGAGGAGATTCCCGAATTCGATCTGGCGGCCGCGCACGATTTGTTTGCGGCCCTTCTGGGGCCGAGCCGGTCCAACTGGGACCGCGCCGACACATTGTTCGTGGTGCCGCATGGCCCGTTGGCCGAACTGCCCTTGGCGCTCCTGCCCACCGAGCGGGTGGCCGCGGGGAAACCGGCGCCGGCGGTTCCCTTTGCCCTCTACAAGGGGGTGCCCTGGCTGGCGCGCAAGGCGGCGGTCGCCCAATTGCCCTCGGCCGGCGCGCTGGGAACCGTGCGCGCCCTGGCGGCGCGCCCGGCGGCGCCGCGTCGTTTCCTCGCTTTCGGCGATCCCCTGTTCAGCAAGGACCAGGCCGAAGAGGCGCGCAACAGCGGGCTGGCGGTCGCCATGGCGCAACGGGGCGCGGTCAAGCGGCGCAACCTGACCCGCCGCGCCGCCGATTTCACCGCCGAGTTGGCGCAATTGCCGCGCCTGCCCGACACCGCCGAGGAGGTGCAGAGCATCGCCCAGGCGCTGGCCGCCGATCCCGAGAAGGATCTCTTTCTCGGCGCGCGCGCCAGCGACGCCCGGGTGGGCGGGCTCGACCTCACCCAATGGCGGATCATCATGTTTGCCACCCACGGGCTGGTGCCGGGCGATCTGGCCGGGCTCGACCAGCCGGCGCTGGCGATGAGCGCGCCCGAGGTGGCGGGCGACGGCGGCACCGGCCTGCTCACCATGGAGCGGATCATGCGGCTCAAGCTGGATGCCGATTGGGTGGTGCTGTCGGCCTGCAACACCGCGGCCGGCGAAGGCGCCGGCGCCGAGGCAGTGTCCGGCTTGGGCCGCGCCTTCTTCTACGCCGGCGCCCGCGCCCTCTTGGTCAGCAACTGGCCGGTGGAAACCGTGTCGGCCCGCCTGCTCACCACCGATCTCTTCCGCCGCCAAGTGGCCGAGCCCTCCCTCACCCGCGCCCGGGCGCTCCAGCGGGCCATGCTCACCCTCTTGGACGGTCCCGGACCGCTTGACAGCGCCGGCAAAGAACAGTTCAGCTATGCCCATCCCACCTTCTGGGCGCCGTTCAGTCTGGTGGGAGATGGCGGCGGCAGTTTTGCATCGCCCTGACTTGTCGAAAGGAGCCTGTTCATGACTCGTTGGTATCTGGCGATCGGCCTGACTTTGGCGGCCGTGGCGGCGTTTCCCCTAGGCGCCGCCACCCTGATCGGCGAGGACGAGGCCAAGCGGCCCAGCGCCACGCCCGGCATCACCCAGCGCGGCGTCACCCGCGGCCCGACGATGAAGATGATCAACCCCCCCGCCACCAAGGCGCCCTTCGATTTCCAGGTCCGCTTCCAGGCCCATGGCGGCGCCAAGATCGAGCCCGCCTCGCTCAAGGTGACCTATCTGAAATCGCCGCCGCTCGACATCACCGAGCGCGTCAAGCCCTTCGCCAGCGCCGACGGCATCGCCATGCCCAAGGCCGAGGCGCCACAGGGCGAACACCCGATCCGCATCGAGATCAAGGACAGCGAGGGTCGCGCCGGTTCGGCGACCTTCAATCTGACGGTCAACTGAGGGGCCGCTAATCCAGGAGCTTGTGGATGCCGGCGATCACCGAGGTGATCGCCGCCACCAGGGGCATCATCGAGGTGATGGTGCCCGACAGCGCGTGCATGCGCTTCTCGAACTGTACCCGGGTTTCGTTTTCCGGTGCCGTCATCCGCGCCAGAGTGAGCGCCAGACGGCGGATCGGCGCCTCGGCATCCGCCCCGGACACCCGCGAACGGAAGCGCTTGGCGATCAGGGCACCGGTCAGATAGCTGAGCCAGATGCTCAAGCCGTACTCGACGACTTCCCGCCAATCATGCGCGTTTTCCGGCAGGATCGGCACGCCGTCGATCAGGCCGGTCACCGCCAGCATGCCCGACACCGATAGCGCCGCGATCACGAGGCCCAGGATCGTTTGCGCCAGCAGCGGCCGCCGGCTCTTGAACAGCAGCACCAGACCGAAGGGCAGCGGCAGCAGAAGCGAGAGGACGCGGATCACCCAGGTCTTGAGATCGAGGACGATGACCGTCAGCCAATGGGCGGCGATGAGCAGGAGAACGGGAAGGAGCAGCGCCAGGAGCCATTGACCAAGCTGGGCCGTCGGCGTTCGGTTGCGGGCCGGGGACGGCGCCGGTTCGGTGGCCGCGGCGTCGGGCTTACGCTCAAGCGGCAGGTTTTCCAAGGCGCCGACCCGCGCCGCCAGGACCTCGGCCTCGGCTTTGGCCGCGTCCAGGCGGGTCTCGAGAACCTTCAAACGGTCCAGAACCGGCCGGACGATCGCCAGATCGCGGTGGCAATGCTTGCACACCAGCGCTTCGTCCTTGATCTCTTCGGCGCAGAACGGGCAGATCATGGTCGGGCTGTTCCCCCCTTGGCCGGCAAAACAGTAGCAATCTCTGGAACGGATACCAAGATGCAAAGCGCGCTCCCGGTCACCCAACGGGCTGGGGTGCCTTCTAGACAAACAACCGCAGACTTACCGACGGCTTTTCCACAAAGCCGATCACCGAGCGCGCAAACGGGTGCTGGACGATATTGATGCCGGCGCGGCGGAACAGGAACCAAAGAGCCTCCAGAGTGAAGATCGAGAAATGGCCGTTGCGCGGGGTCACATACCACGATTCCAGTGTTTGCGCCGAAACGTCGTGGTGAAGAAGGGTTTGAATCCAAAGCACGCCGCGAGGATTGAGGCGCGACCGGAGTGTGCGGAGGAGGTGGTCGAGATCGGTGCAATGCTCGATGACCTCGATCATCAGAATCAGATCGTACGCCCCCTCTGGAAGGATGGCGATGTCGGGAACAAAGGGATCGTAGCTGTCAACGCGGAATCCCTGATCGCGAAAGGCCTGGCCGATCGGACCGGGATTGCCCCCGGAGCCGAAATCGAGAATTCGCATCCACTCCTGGCCACCCGAAAAGTAATGCGAAAGGCCCACCCCCATCCGGTAGGGCTCGGTCGCAACCGATTCCGGGGGGCTGCCATGGGCGTCGGGGTCAAACCCGGCCGCAGAATAACGCTCCGGCTTGTAGATCCGTTCCCGCAACAGCGGGATATCCCAGCCATCCGCCACCGTTGAAAAGAGAAATCCGCACCGACCGCAAGCGTAATAGGGAACCAGGTCTCCCGCGCCAGGGTCAGGCTTTTCGGTATGCAATCTCGACCAGTTGACGGTCCCGACACCGCGCGTCTCGCCCAGGCAGCACTTGCAGCATGGTGTCATCGAAGTCATGGCGTTCCCGCGCCCCCGTATCGGTCCGACACCTTCCGGAATGCGACGTTCCGAGTCGAGGAACCAGAATTATCAGAAGACCGAATCGCTTTGCAAGACCGACCGCCGGGGGAAAATGGTTCAACCCCGCCCCCGGATAATCTAGGATGGCGTCATGACGCGCTGGTTTTCATCCCGGCACTTCGGAGTTGCCCTGGCCGTGACGCTTCTGCTCGCGCCGGCCGCGCGCGCCGCCGACGAGGCCCAATTCAAAGCCACCGAAGAGGAGGCGCGCCACGAGATCGAGGACATGGTCTTTCGGCTGCGCATGTTTCACGAGGAGGCGCGGGCCAGCCTGATGGCCTCGCTGGCCCTGCCGGTGTTTGCCGAGTATTTCGCCCTGCCGGAATCGCGCGCCAACCGCTACGATTCGCGCGGCCATCTCGTGCTCTCCGAGCGCCAGGCCGAATTGCGCCGACGCATGGAAGGCTGGGCGCTGGCGTTGCACCGGCGCTTCCCGATCGGCGAAACCTGCCTGGTCGATCGCCAGGGCCAAGAGCATATGCGGGTGGTGGGCGGCGCCGTCAAGGAGCCGGCGGAATTCTCAAGCGAGGAGAACACGGCGCCCTTCTTCGCCCCCACGCTCGCCCTGGCGCCCGGCCGCGTTCACCTGTCCGACCCCTACATGTCGCCCGACGTGCACCGCTGGGTGGTGGCCTTTGCCACGCCGCTGCCGTCCACCGCCGACGGCAAGGCGCCCGGCTTTTTCCACATCGAGGTGCCGCTGGCGCTCTATCAGGACATTCTGGCCACCAAGGAATACAGCTTCGCCAACGCCCAGGCGCCGGTGCGCGATCTTGAAGAGCAGGGGCGGACCTTCCTCGTCGACCGCAGCGGCCGCCTGCTGGCCGACAGCCGGCGCGAGATCGCCATGGTCAAGCGGCCCGACCAGCAGGGCGGCGGCATGGGCGGCCATGCGCATGACGAAAAGCTTGAGGATTACCTGCCGTTGGCCCGAATCATCAGCGCCGACCCCGCCTTCCTGGCGGCGATCGAACGCATGCGCCGGGGCGAAACGGCGCTCATCCGCCTCGCGCTCGACGGCAAGCCCTATGTGCTGGCCTTCCAGCCGGTGCCCGACCGGCCCGGCTGGAGCCTGGGCCATCTCGATCCCGTGGGGCCTTGAGGCGCGGGCGGCCCGATGAAGATACTTGGCCTGTCGTTCGACTATCATGATTCGGCGGCGGCTCTTCTGGTCGACGGACGCCTGGTCGCCGCCGCCGAGGAGGAGCGCTTCAGCCGCCACAAGCACGATTCGCGGTTTCCCCGCAACGCCATCGCCTTTGCCCTGGCCGAGGCCGACCTTCAGCCTGCCGATCTCGACGCCGTGGTCTTCTACGAAGATACCCTGCTCAAACTCGATCGCATCGTTTCGAGCTATCTCGGCCGGGTCGATCAGGCTCCCGACTATCTGTTCTCGGTCCTCAATTTGTGGAGCGCCGCCGGCAAGATGGACGTCGAGGGACGTTTGGCCCGTCATTTCGGCCTGGCCCCGTCATTCTTCCACCGCATCGGCCACCACCAGGCGCACGCCGCCTCGGCCTTCTTTCCCTCGCCCTTCGCCGAGGCGGCGATCGTCACCATGGACGGCGTCGGCGAATACGACACCACGGTGGTGTCGCGGGGCCACGGCACCACAATCGAGCGCCTTTACGCCAGCCGATTGCCGCAATCGCTGGGGCTTCTCTATTCGGCCTTTACCGCCTTCCTGGGCTTCGAGGTCAATGAGGGCGAATACAAAGTGATGGGCATGGCCGGTTTCGGCCAGCCGCGCTTCCTGGAGGCGATCCGGGCCTTGGTGACGCTGAGCGACGACGGGCTGTTCGCCATCGACCAGTCCTATTTTTTGTTCGAGTGCCCGAAGGATCGGCCCTACAGCGACCGCCTGATCGAGCGTTTCGGCCCGCCGCGCCCGCCGGAGAGCCCGTTCCGTATGGCGCCCGCCGGCACCACGCCGGCGCCCGGTTCGATCGAGGCGCGATCGGCCCATTACGCCGACATCGCCTGCTCGCTGCAGCGGGTGGTCGAAGAGATCATCCTGCACGTCGTCGGGGGCGCCATGCGCCGGACCGGCCTTATGGACGTCTGCATCGCCGGCGGCGTTGGTTTGAATTCGCTTGCCAACGCCCGCCTGAAGCGAGAACTGGGGTGCCGGCTGTTCGTGCAGCCGGCCGCCGGCGACAGCGGCGGGGCCTTGGGCGCGGCGCTCCATCACTGGCATCAGACTCTGGAGAAACCACGCAGCGCCCCCTTCGTTTCCGCCTATCTCGGCAAGGCCTATGACGATACGGCGATCGGGCATGCGTTGGCTCGTCATCGGATGCGCGTCCACCAGTTCGACGATGACGAGTCGTTGATCGACGCCACCGTCGATCTCCTGGAAGACGGTCGGGTGGTGGGCTGGATGCAGGGCCGCTTCGAATGGGGCCCGCGCGCCTTGGGCAACCGCAGCATCCTCGCCAACCCCACTCGGCCCGACATGCAGGCGATGGTCAACGTCAAGATCAAATTCCGCGAGCCCTTCCGCCCCTTCGCGCCCTCGGTGCTGGCCGAGCACGCCCATGTCTTCTTCGAAATCGATCCTGACCTGCCGCCCTGGTCGCCCGAGCATTTCATGCTGGCGGTCGGCCGGGTGCGCCCCTTCGCCCAGGGCCTGATCCCCGCCGTCACCCATGTCGACGGCACGGCGCGCATCCAGTTGGTGCGCCCGGAAATCAATCCCCTTTACTACAAATTGATCGCCGCCTTCGGCCGGCGCACCGGCGTGCCGGTTTTGCTCAACACCTCGTTCAATCTGCGCGGCGAGGCGATGGTCGACAAGCCTTACGACGCCCTGGAAACCTTCACCTGGAGCGAGATGGACGCCCTGGTGATGGGCCGCTTCCTGCTGCTTAAGGAGAACCAGCCTTGCGCACCCTGGTGATCCTGCCCGGCGAGGTGATCGAGCCGGCCGAACTTGAGCGCTGCCTGCGCCTGTGCCGCCAGCGCTTTTTGCCGCACGGCCCGCTGGCGATCGTCGCCCCCGCCGACCAATTGGCCGCCTACCGCCAAGCCAGGCCCGACGACGCCATCGCCCTGGATGGCGCCGCAACAAGGGCCGAGGCCGACATTCTGGTGCTTGTCTATATCGGCAACCGGCCCCCCGAGGGGCTGGCGATTCCCGAAGGCAAGCGGGTGTACGGCTACGCCTCGTCGTCCTATCTGCGCGAAGGCGCCGGTCCGTTTGAATTGATGGCGCCCGTCCAGTACGACGCTTTCGAATTTCCCCACCTCGGCCGGCACATCTTCAGCCGACTTGGCGGCCGCGAGCCCGGATTCGCCAATTTTCCATATGGCGTTCTTTATTTCGATCCGCTGTCGGGACCGATCGATCCCTTCGGCTTTCGCATCGCCTTCGACTGGCGGGAGTTGGCGACGCGGCCCGCCGATCACAAGCTGGCGGTCGTCTTCGGCGGCTCGGCCGCCTTTTCCTGTTCGGTGGCGATCGACGAGATGTTTGCCCACCAATTGGAAATCCGGCTCAACGCCTCCGATCCCAAGCCGGGCGGCGCCCATCAATGGACCGTGCTCAATTTCGGCATGCACGACAATGTGGTGATGCAGGAAATGCTCACCTATCTGATGTTCGTCGACCGATTGAAGCCCGAGATCGTGATCGCGCATGACGGCCACAACGACATTTGGTACGGGCTGGGCGGCGACCCATTTTTGGTTGCCGGCTATCAGCTTGTCTATCAGCGCCACGCCGAGCAATGGTCGCGCCTTTTGCACAAGACCGAGGACTGGCCGATTCCCGACATCCATTCCTGCGAGGTCGGTTCGCAGCAATTCAATTTGCCGCCCAACATTCTGGCCGCCTACATCGCCCGCAAGCGCCAATTCCAATCCGTGGTCGAGCGCCAGGGCAGCCTGTTCTTCTGGGGCCTACAGCCGATGATCGCCAGCCGGCGCACACTAAGCCCGGTCGAGCGGAAGATTCGCGAGTCCATGCCCAAGCGCGCCCAAACCCCCGAGAAGGGCAAATTCTTCGCCGCCATCATCCATGTCTACGATTTGCTGCACCAGGCGCTGACCCGGCTCGACGGCATTCGGCTGGTCGATTTCCATGCCCTGTTCCAGGCCCGGGATGGCACCACCCAATTGATGACCGATCATGTGCATTGCACCCCGGCCGGCGACGCGGTGATCGCCGAGGCCTACGACCGGGCGATCCGCGCCGCCCTGGCGGAGGAATCGCGATGACGATGACCCTGGAATCGCTGATCAAGGCCAACCTCGCGGAACTGCCGGCGATGCCGGACATGATGGCACCGGCAACCTTGAGCCAGCGGCGTTTGTTCCTGACCCGGCTGGCCGCCGGCGGGCTTGCGCAGCTTATGGAACAGGCCGGGCGCCTGCATCCCGGCGGACTGGGCATCCTGTTCCAAAACGCGCTGCTGACCGACCAGCCCGAACGTTACCGCATGATGCGCAATTTCCACCAGCGGTTCTGGTTCGAGGAAAAGGAAGCGGTGGCGGCGGACATCGAGCGGGCCTTTTCCGAGCGCGATCCGCCCCGGCTTTGGGCCGGCTTTCTGCTGCTGATTCAGTTCCGCGACATCGTCATTCGCCGCGTCGAATACCGTTACATGCCCGACCGGCCGCCCTCGAATCCACCCTCGGCTTTCGTCTACTGCATGCAGTGAACCCCTACGACGCCACCGGCTCGGCTTGGCGCACGCAGTTGCGGCCGGCCTTTTTGGCGGCGTAGAGCGCGGTGTCGGCGCGCTTGACGAGCGCGTCGGGTTCCTCGCCGCTGCCCTTCTTGAAGGTGGCGACGCCGATCGAGATCGTCACGCTTAGGCCATCGACCACCATCGATTCCACCGCCCGGCGCACCGACTCCGCCACCGCCGCCGCCGCCTCGTCGCCGGTGTTGGGCAAGATGGCGATGAATTCCTCGCCGCCATAGCGGCAAGCGACATCCATCGGCCGCACGGTTTGGCGGAAGGCGGTGGCGACATGCTGAAGCACCCGATCGCCCTGGTCATGGCCGTGGGTGTCGTTGAACTTCTTGAAGTGGTCAACGTCGAACAGGAACACCGACAGCGGATGGTCGTAGCGCAGCGCCAAGGCGTGCTCGGTGGCCAATTTGCCGTCGAAATAACGCCGATTGAAAAGGCCGGTGAGCGCGTCGGTGTCGGACTGGCGGCGCAGATCCTCGCGCAGGCGGGTTTCCTGGGTGACGTCGCGCATCAGCGCCGCCGAGCCGATGATCTGGCCTTCCGAGCCGGCGATTTGTCCGACATGGACGCTGAGTATGCGATCCTTGTAGGCCAGCGTCTGGATCGGCGCCTGATCGCCCTCAGGCGGACGGCCGAGCTGCAGAAGCATCCAATCGGGATCGTCGAACAGGGCCATGAATCCGTCGGCGACGATGCGCTCGTGGGTCTTGCCGAGAAGCTCGACGGCGGCCGGGTTGACCAGCACAACCTGGCCGTCGCGGTCGGTAGCGACCATGCCTTCCTGAGCGCCCAAGAGAATGGTGGTGAGCTTGTTGCGCTCCTGCTGCAACCCATCATACATCTGCAGGATCTGGCCGATCATGGCGTTGAAGCTTTTCGCCATCTGCCCCAACTCGTCACGGCTGACTTCGGGAACCGTCTGGCTGAGGTCGCCGCCCGAAGCCCGATGCATCGCCTGGGTCATCGCCTGGATGGGGACGATGACGGCACGGCGCAGGAGTAGGCCGCTGATCGCCATCACGGCGAGGAAAGTGAGGCCCAGAATGAGCAGCGAATGCTGCCAGGTACTGGCGATGTCGGTGTCGACGGCCTTGAGTGAGGTGGTGAGCTTCAAGACGCCGCGCAGCTTGGTCTCGTCGGCGTGGCAGCGTCGGCAGGTGTCCTGATGGAGGATCGGCGCCAGGATGGTGAAGATGCGCTCGCCGCCGAATTGGGTGTCGATATAGGTGACCGGCTGCCCGGTCTTTTGCACCTCGACCAAGCGGGGATGCAGGCCCGGCATGACGCGGACCAGGGCGTCGGTCTTGTGAAGCGGAAAGCGGTCGTCGCCCAATCGCTCGTTCACCGCCTTGACGGTGCGGTTGTCCTGGAAGGCCTCGGTGCCGTCGGTGCGCAGGATGCGGAACTCGATGACGTCGGGCACGCTTTTCAAGCGCTCGGACAGCATGGCGCCGATGTCGGCGTAGCCGGCGATCATCACCGCGTTCAGGCTTTGGACCACGCTTTCGGTGACGTTGATGAGAACGCGCTGGTTCTGCGCGAGAAGATTCTCTTCTTCTTCGTGGACGTAGAAGGCGACCAGGCCGACCAGGCCGGTCGCCATCACCAGGCCGACGACGCCCAGGATCTTGTGGCTGATGCGGTTGAAGGTGAAGAGCGTCATGGTCGGCCTTGTCGGTTCAGGGGTCCATGGGTGCGGGGGCGGGCACCGCCAGCACGACGCGGTTGCGCCCGCCCTTCTTGCCGGCGTACAGCGCGGCATCGGCCATTTCAACGAAGCGGGGGGCGCTTTCCGGCTTCAATTCGCGGAAGCTGGCGACGCCGATGCTGACCGTCACCTTGAGACCGTCGACCACCATGTCCTCGATGCCCTTGCGCAGGCGGTCGGCCAAAATCATCGCGCCGTCCTCGCCGGTCGACGGCAGGATGACCAGAAATTCCTCGCCGCCATAGCGGCAGGGAATGTCGACCTTGCGCACCACCTGGCGAATCATCTCGGCCACCGCCTTCAGCACCCGATCGCCCTGGTCGTGGCCGTGGGTGTCGTTGAATTTCTTGAAGTGGTCGATGTCGAACATGAAGATGGAAAGATCGGCATCGGCACCGCGGGCGCGCTCGACCTCGTGTTCGAGCGAGCGGTCGAGGAAGCGGCGATTTCCCAGCCCCGTCAGGCCGTCGGTGGTGGAAAGCTCCTTGAGCTCGCGTTCCAGGCGCTTTTCCTCGGTAATGTCGCGCAGGAGCGCCGTCGAGCCGACCGGCGCGCCGTCGGGCCCGGCGATGGTGGCCACCTCAACATCGAGGACGCGGCCGTTGTGCTCGATCGTGTGGGGATGGCCTCGCCCCTCGACCAGCCAGGCCGCCATGGTTTCGGGGTCGTCGATCAGCCGATCGAAGCCATCGGCGATGATGCGCTCGGCCGATTTGCCGAGAAGGGTCGCCGCCGCCGGGTTGACCAGCACCACCCGACCGGCCGGGTTGGTGACGACGATGCCCTCCCGGGCGGTCAGGATGATGGTGGTGAGCTTGTTCTGCTCGCCTTCCAGGCCGACATAGGTCTTGTGCAGCTCCTGGGTCATCGAGTTGAAGCTTTTGGCCATCTGCCCGACCTCGTCTTGGCCGATCACCGGCACTTCGTGGTCGAGCTTGCCGGTGGAAACCACGCTCATCGCCTGCGAGACATCGACGATCGGCCGCACGATCTGGCGGCGCAGCACCAGAACGACGACGACGACGATGCCGGTGACCGCGATGGCCAGAATGGCCAGCGCCTGCATCCAGGTCTCGCGCAGATCCTTTTCCACTTCGGCCAGCGAGGTGGTGAGCTTCAAGACGCCGCGCACCGCATGCGCCTTGCCGTGGCAGCGATGGCAGCGCTCCTCGTTGAGAATGGGGGCAAGGAAGGTGAGTTGCGAATCGCCGGCGGCACCCGGATCGTAATAGCGCTCGATCCGTTTCTCCGACACCGTGGCCGCCAGGCTGGGATGCTCGGCGGGCAGGACGGCGATCTCCTCTTCTTTCTCGTGCGGGCTGAAATCCTCATTGCCGCGCCGGCGGTTGACCTCGTCGACGGTCTTGTTGTCGCGGAAGGCCTCAAGCCCGGTGGTGCGCAGGATGCGGAAATCGACCACGCCCTTCACCTCCTTCAGGCGGTCGGCGAAAAGCTGGGCGATGTCGGCGTAGCCGGCCAGCATCACCGTCTGCAGGCTTTGGATGACGCTTTCCGTCACCTTGCGCATGGCGCGTTCGTTGTTCTCGTGAATGTGGCGTCGCTGGCGGTCGGTGTAGAAAGTGACGACCATCACCAGGCCAACCAGAACGGCCGCCAGCACGGCGGCCATGAGCTTGAAGCCCAGCCTTTCGCGAAACAACAAGGCGGCGCGCCGGATTAGATCCGACGCCATGGCGTCGGCAGAAATGGCGGCATTGCTCCCTCCTCGGGGCGACTCGTTGGCCGGTCGCCCTTGGTGGCCGACCGAGATCGGCTCCGCTAGAAAACGGCAAGCCCCCGCCGGTCGTCAAGGGATTTTGGGGGGTTGGCGCGGCTCAGGCGCCGTCGGCGACCAGGCTGACGCCCAAATAGCGGCTCTTGGTCGCCTGATCGTCGATCAGGTTCTTGCTCGGCCCCTGGTGGACGATGGCGCCGCGCTCGAGCACGATCACCCGCTGGGTGAGTTCGAGCGCCAGATCGGCGTGCTGCTCGACCAGGATCATCGCCAGCCCTTCCTGCTCGGTCATCCGGCGGATGGCGTCGACCAGCTCGTCGATGATCACCGGTGCCAGGCCTTCGCAGGGCTCGTCGAGCAGCAGGAGCTTGGGGTTGGTCATCAAGGTCCGCGCGATCGCCAGCATCTGCTGTTCGCCGCCCGAAAGCTGGTTGCCCAGATTGTCGCGCCGCTCGGCCAGGCGCGGAAAAAGTTCGTAGATTTTTTCCAAGGTCCAGGGGCCGGGTCGGGAGGCGACGGTCAGATTCTCCTCGGCGGTCAGCGAGGGAAAGACCTCGCGCTCCTGGGCCACCCAGCCCAGGCCGAGGCGCGCCCGCTTGAAGGCGGCCAGGCGGCCGATATCCTGGCCCCGCCAGGCGAGCCGGCCGCTGCGCAGCCGGGTGTGGCCCATGACGGTCATCAGCAGCGTCGATTTGCCGACGCCGTTGCGGCCGAGCAACGCCAGGCTTTCGCCCTCGCCAAGGCCGAGCGAAACCTGGTCGAGCACCACCGCCTCGCCATAGCCGGCGGTCACCTGGTCGAGTTCGAGAAGGCGCTCAGCCATGATGGTGCCCCCGCCCGAGATAGACCTCGCGCACCTGGGGATCGGCGGCGATCTCGCGCGGCGACCCTTCGACGATGATCCGGCCGCTCACCATCACGGTGATCCGTTTGGCGAACTTGAAGACCAGATTCATGTCGTGCTCGATGAAGAGAATGGCGATGTCGCCCGGAAGGTTGGAAATGACGTCGAACAGCTCGCCGCTTTCGCCAACCGGCACGCCCGCCGCCGGCTCGTCGAGCAAGAGCACTTTGGGCTTCATGGCCAGCGCCAGCGCGATCTCGAGCAGGCGCTGGCGGCCATAGGCCAGCTCGACGGTGGTTCGCTCGGCCGAGGAGGCGAGGTTGAGCAGCTCGAGCAGCGCGTAGGCTTCCTCGACCGCATCCTTGTGGGTGCGCAGGCTGGCCAGCCAGCGAGCCCCGTGACCGCGCCGCTCGCAGATCGCCAGAGTCACCGCCTGCAAGGGCGTCAATTGGCCGAACAGGGTGTTGATCTGGAAGGTGCGGGCGATGCCGCGCTTCACCCGTTCGTGCGGCGCCAGCTTGGTGATGTCTTCGCCGGAGAGGAGGATGCGGCCGGCCGCCGGGGCGAAGACGCCGGTCAACAGGTTGATCAGCGTCGTCTTGCCTGCCCCGTTGGGACCGATCAGCGCGTAGCGCGCCCCTTTGGGCAGACCGTAATTGACGTCCTGGGTGACCGCCAGGGCGCCGAAGCTGAGGGACAGCCCCTCGGTGGCAAGGATAACGTCGCTCATCGGCCGGCTCCGGCGCGGGCGCGCCACCAGCGCACTAGGCGATCGAAGCCGCCCATGACGCCGCCGCGGGCGAACATCACCACGGCGACCAGAAGGGCGCCGATCCCCAGATACCAATATTGCGGATAGGAGGTCGCCAACTGATCGCGGGCGATCATGAACACCGCGGCGCCGATCAGCCCGCCGAACAGCCGCCCGGTGCCGCCCAGGATGAGGATGATCATGATCTCGGCCGAACGCTGGAAGCTTAGGACCTCGAGCGCCACGAACTGGGTGGTCTGGGCGATGAGCGCGCCCGCCACCCCGGCCATCGCCGCCGAGATCGTGTAGACGATGCGCACCCGCTCGCCCATGTCGGTGCCGATCGCCGGCGCCCGCCTGGGGTTGTCGCGCATCGCCTGCAAGGACAGGCCGAAGGGCGAGTGGACGATCCGCCGGGCGACCAGGAACATCAAGAAGAGCACGATCAACGCATAAAGATAGGCGGTGCGGCCCAAGAGGTCGAAGGTGAAGGTGCCGAAGATCGGCCAAATCTCGACGCCCTGCAGGCCGTCGTCGCCGCCGGTGAGCCAGACGGCGCGGTTGGCGGCCTCGAAGAGCAGCACGCACAGACCCATCGTCACCATGAGAAGCGCGATGCCGTGCAGGCGGGTGATGATCGGGCTGACGATCAGGCCAAGCAGGCCGGCGGAGAGGCCGGCGATCACCATGCCGCTCAGCGGTTCGCCCCAGCCGTACTTGGCGATGATGCCCGCCACATAGGCGCCGAAGCCGAAGAAGGCGGCGTGGCCGAGCGAGATGATGCCGGCATAGCCCATCAGGAGATCGAGCGAGAGGGCGAACAGGCCGACGATGGCGATCTGGCTGGCCAGTTGCAGATAGCCGGGGAAGGCGAACAGCACCAGCAGGGTGCCCAGCCAGAAGGCAGTCTCGTACCAGCGCCAGCGCGCGGCGGCGATCAGCCGGTCGGCCGGAGTGGCAAGCGCGGGCTTGGCGAAGGCAAACATCAGCGCGCCCTCTTGGCCGGTTTGAAGCCCTGGGGCCGCCAGATCAGGATGCCGACCATGACGGTGTAAAGGATGAAGGCGCCCACTTGCGGCACATAATATTTTCCCGCCACGTCGCACAGGCCCAAGAGCACCGCCGCGCCCAGCGTGCTGGGAATCGAGCCCAACCCGCCCACCGAGACGACGAGCAGGAAGTACACCAGATGCTTCAAGGCGAAGGTGGGGTCGAGGCCCAGGATCTGGACGCTTAGCGCGCCGCCCAATCCGGCCAGGCCGGAACCGATGGCGAAGGTGACGGCGAACACCACCTCGACATTGATGCCAAGCCCGGTCGCCATGCGCGGATTGTCGACGGCGGCGCGCACCTGGGCGCCGAAGCGGGTGCGTTCGAGTCCCAGCACCACCACGACGGTGAGCACGCCCCCCACCACCAGGAGGAACAGGCGGTAGGCCGGCAGATCGATGCCGAACTTGATGCGCTCCAAGAGGAAGGGCGGCAGGCGGACCGCTTGCTGCAGCGGGCCCCAAACCAAGGTGGCGGCCGCCACCGCCATGAAGACCAGGCCGATGGTGAACAGCACCTGGTCGAGTTCACCGGCGCCGTAGAGTCGGCGGTAAAGCGTGCGCTCGAACAGCACGCCGACCAGCCCGACCACCAGGAAGACCAGCGGAAGCGTGCCCAGGAACGGCCAGCCGGCCTTGGCCATCAGGGTGGCCGCGATGTAACCGCCCAACATGGCGAAGGCGCCGTGGGCCAGATTGACGAAGCCCATGAGGCCCATGGTCACCGACAGCCCGACCGCCATCAGGAACAGGAGCACGCCATAGACCATGCCATCGAAAAGAATGCCGATCAGACTGGACACATCAACCCCGAGCGCAACGAGAAGGGACGGCCGCGGCGCCTGGATGGAGCGCCGCGGCCTTGCTTGGAACGAACCGGCTTACTTGCCCGGGTCTTTGACCTTGGCGACGCTGTCGAACTCGATGTTCAACAGCTTGCCACCATGCTTCTCGACCTTGCGGATGTAGATGGTGTTGACGGCATCGCGGGTTTCCGGATCGATCTCGAGCGGCCCGCGCGGGCTCATCACCTTATAGTTCTTCATGAACTCGACCATCTTGTCCGGATCGGTCTGGCCGTTCTGGGCCTTGATGGCGCCGTAGATGGCGCCCATGCCGTCATAGGCGCCGACCGCGAAGAAGTTCGGACGCGGCCCCTTGGGGAAAGCCGCTTCGAACGCCTTCACGAAGGCCTCGTTCTCCGGGCTCTTGTGGGCGTAGGAGTAGTGGCCCGAGGTGATGGTGCCCAGCGCGATGTCGCCGGTGGCTTCGATCTGGCCGTCTTCGGTGAGATCGCCCGAGGCGAGGATCTTGATGCCGTCCTTGACCAGGCCGCGCTCGGTGACGCCCTTGTAGAAGGAGACCGTCTGCTCGCCGGCGGGCAGGAAGACGAAGACCGCGTCGGGCTTGGCGTCCTTGATGCGCTGGATGTAAGGCGTGAATTCGGGATTCTTGGGCGGAACCCGAACCTCGCCCACGATCTCGCCGCCGGCGGCGGTGAAGGATTTCTTGAAGAAGATTTCCGAATCGTGGCCGGGGCCGTAATCGGAGACCAGCGAATAGACTTTCTTGAAGCCGTTCTTGGCCGCCCAGGTGCCAAGCGGCGAGACCACTTGCGGCAGGGTGAAGGAGACCCGCACGATGTAGGGCGACTTGGTGGTGACGATCGAGGTCGCCGCGTTCATGATGACGAAGGGCTTCTTGGCCTCGACCGTCAAGGGCGCGATCGCCAGGGCGTTGGGCGTGAAGACGACGCCGGCCAGAAGATCGACCTTGTCGCGCACGATCAGTTCCTGGGCCAGGCGCTTGGCGGTGTCGGGCGCGATGCCGGTGGTGTCGCGCTTCAAGATCTCGACCTTGCGGCCACCGATCGTGTCGCCAAACTGCTTCATATAGACCTGAACGCCGCCATCCATCTGCACGGCCAGATCGGCAAAGGGGCCCGAATAGGGCAAGAGTAGGCCAATCTTGATCGGCTCTTGGGCCATCGCCAGACCGGCGGTGCCGGCCAGAGCCACGGCCGCTGCCCCAAACCGCAGGGTCCAGCGCTTGAGCCGGTTTGACAACATGGTTACGCGCATTTCTGCCTCCCAGAATCGGTTGTACATCCCAATAATACCGGACGTTGCCGGCCAGTGTGGCCTTGGAACGCCCCGACGGCAAGACCGTCCTACTCTTCTTGCCCGAGGCCTTGGTGACCACGGTCTCTTTCGGACTGAATGATTATTCGTTCAGTCCATTTTCGTCAAGCCGTTTTACTTGCCGGGGTCCTTGACCTTCGGATAGCTCTCGAACTCGACATTGACCAGCTTGCCCGCCTTGCGCTCGACCTTGCGGATATAGATCGTCTGCACGATGTCGCGGGTCTCGGGGTCGATCTCGATCGGCCCGCGCGGACTCATCGCCTTGTAGGTTTTCAAGAAGTCGATGGTCTGGTCGGCGTCGAGCTTGCCGTTCTGCGCCTTGATGGCGGCGTAGATCACCGCCATGCCGTCATAGGCGCCGATGGCGGTGAGATTGGGGCGCGGCCCGTTGGGAAAGGTCGCCTCGAACGCCTTGATGAAGGCGGCGTTCTCCGGGCTTTCGTGGGCGTAGGAGTAATGGCCGGACGTGATCACTCCCAAGGCCGGATCGCCCATGCCCTCCAACACGCCATCCTCGGTGAGATCGCCCGAGCCGATCAGGCGGATGCCGTCGGCCAACAGGCCCTTCTCGACCGCCGATTTCAACAGCGTCACCGGCTGCTCGCCCGAGGGCAGGAAGACGAAGACCGCATCGGGCTTGATGTCCTTGATGCGCTGGACGTAGGGGGTGAAATCGGGGTTGCGCAACGGCACCCGCACCTCGCCGACGATCTGGCCGCCCGCCTCGGTGAAGGCCTTCTTGAAGAAGATTTCCGAATCATGGCCGGGGCCGTAATCGGAAACCAGCGTGTAGACCTTCTTGATGCCGTTCTTGGCCGCCCAGCCGCCCAAGGGCGACACCACTTGGGGGAGCGTGAAAGACAGACGCACGATGTAGGGCGAGCGGGTGGTGATGACCGAGGTCGCGGCATTCATGATGACGAAGGGTTTCTTGGCCTCGGTCACCACCGGCGCGATCGCCATGGCGTTGGGGGTGAAGAGGACGCCGGTGATCAGATCGACCTTGTCGCGCACGATCAGCTCTTGCGCCAGACGCTTGGCGATATCGGGGTTGGGGCCGCCGGTGTCGCGCTTCAGGATCTCGATCTTGCGCCCGGCCACTATGTCGCCGTGTTGCTTGACGTAAACTTGGACGCCGTAATCCATCTGGGCGGCCAGATCGGCGAAGGGACCCGAATAGGGCAGGATGAGGCCGATCTTGAGCGGCTCTTGCGCCGGGGCGACACCGGTGGCCGACAGGAGGCCGAGAATGGCCAAAGCCGCCGCCCGACCCGCGTTGGTGCGCTTGATGAACATGCGATTCCCCCCTAAAACAATCGGCCCATCCTAGCCGATCGGCGATCGCCCCTTGATGCTTTCTCGGGGCTTATTGATCGCTGCCGGCGATCAGGTGCCGCGCGGCCGGTAATCGAGCGGCGGCGGCTCGCCGCGCCCGTGGCGGGCGATTCCCTGGGGCACGCTTTCGGCGCGCGCCGCGATCGCCAGGCCCAAATCGCGATCGACCGGATAAGGCTCCTTGAGATCGGGCGGCGGCAGGACCGAGGTGGGATAGAAGGCGATCTTCTGATCCTTGGGATCGATCTTGCGCTCGGGCCGGATCGTCTTGCGGTTCACCCCCTGGGGCGGCGGGACGCAGACATTCTTGGGATCGGGCATGTGGCAGCGTTCGCCGGTGACTTCGAGATCGAGCCACCATTTCTTGACATCGTTGGGATTGCCGTGCCCCAGCTTGTCGTCGAGCCAGATGGCCAGCGGCGTCAGGATCGGCTTCAGCCACAGGGCGTTGATGCCCAGCCAACTGCCCAACCGGGTGAGCCAGGGACCGTCCCAGGTGATGTCCTTGGTGAGCGGGCAGACCTTGATGCAGCGTCCGCAGGCCGAACCGCGCAGATTGAGCATGCGGTAGCGCGTGCATTTCTCGCTGTCGGGCTTCCAGGTTTCGTAGCCGTTGAAGATCACCTTCTCGCCCACCGGGATCGAACCCGACGGGCATTCGCGGGCGCATTTGACGCAGGTGCCGCAGAAGGTTTGCAAGCCGAAATCGATCGGCTTGTCGAGGGCCAGCGGCATATCGGTGGTCACCACCACGGTTTTCAGACGCGGCCCCAGGAAGGGACTGACCAGCGTCTCGCCGATCCGGCTTTGCTCGCCCAGCCCGGCCAGCAGCATCAGGGGCACCTGAAGAACGTCGCTGTCGATGCTGGTCTGGGCGCGGGCGGCGTGCCCCATGGAGCGGATCAGCTCGGCGGTGACGCCGGCGATTTCGCCGCCGCGCATGTAGGCGCGCATCGATTGCGAGCCCGAGATGTAATCGTCGCCGCAGGCGCCTTCGAAGGTCTCGTGGCCCTGGTCGATCAGCATCACCACCGCGTATTTGTGGTAGGGCGCGATCGGCTCGCCGGTCTTGCCGTGCGAATACCAGACGTAATCGGGCGCCTTGCAGATGCCGGTCACCGCCGCGCCCATGGCGTAGCTGAGCGCCTTGATGGCGCGGGCGTTGGCTTCGGGATCGTCGCTGCCCGGCTCGCGGGCGTTGGCGGGCACGCCGCCCTGATGCGGCTTCATCGCCCACATCAGGCGCAAAATCCCTTGCGCCAGGGGATGCTTGTAGGCCCAGCGGCCGCGTTCCTTGACCGCCCGGGGCCCCATGTCGCCGCGCTCGGCCCGCACATAGAACATGGCGCGCGCCGGCACCCGGCGCACCTCCTCGTCGAAGATGACGGTGGTGGGCGTGTCGCGCCGCGTCAGGCGTTCGACCGGATAGGGGCCGAGATGCGAGGGCCGGCGCCGGCGGCGCCAGCGTTCGATCCCCGAGACCGCGCCGGAAAGGCCAAGCTGATAGGCCAAGGACGAATTCTTGTTGCGGGCGTCGGGGGAAAGCGGCAGGTCGGTCGCCGCCTCGTAGGCCGTGGTCACCGCCGCCACCACGAAACGCTCGCCGATATAGGGATGGGCGAGGCCGGTTTCGGTGCGCACCGCCAGCCCGGCCAGCACCGCCAGCCGGTCGAGATCGATCTCGCTCTCTTCGGCCCAATGGGCGCGGGCCGCGAACCCCATCTGCGCCAGATAGCCGGCCAGGATGACGGCGATCTCGGCGGCGCGCACATTGGCCAGCCCGGCCTCTTGGCCCTCGATCCATTTGGCCGCCCGGTTGTCGGCGTCGATCGGATCGGCCAGCTCGACCAGGATCACCAAGGCCTGGCGGTGATCGGCCGGCGCCGTTTGCCCGTCCAACCAGGCGTTGGCCGGCAGGGCGCACAGCCCCACCGCCGCCGCGTCGAGAAAATAGGCGGCGCCCTTGAGGTCCTGGGCGCGGCGCGCCAAATCGTCGGGCACCGGCGCCCGGGCCAGGGCCACCGCCGGCTCTCGATGTTCGGAAGAAATCTTGCGGTACTTGGCGGCGGCCTGACCCAGCTTGGAGGCGCCGACCGGCGCCGGGGGCTTTGCCGCAACCCGCGGCCTCGCCGCCTCACGCGACGCCTGGGCGGGATCGCGCCCGAGACGTTCCAGCGGATAGGGGCCCCAATCGACGGGGCGCTTCTTGCGGCCGAGGCCCAGCATGGCGCGTTTCCTTTATTGTTGCGGTTTGGCAGGGAGCGCAGGCCCCGAAGCGAAAGCCCTTTTGCCGGCCAAGTCAATCATGCAGATCGCCGGTCCGTATTGCGGACCTTGGGGCGTCAAGTCTATTCTAGGCCACGCCGACGCCTTGCCGGCGCTCCGCTAAGGGTCCACGGAATGGATCGAACGCCGCCGTCCGCCGATGTCGTCCGCTCACTGGTCAAGGGGCTGGCCGTGCTGCGCGCCTTGAACGAACACGCCCCGGCCCGCATCGCCACCCTGGTCGCCGCCACCGGCCTGCCCAAGCCGACGCTGATCCGCATCCTCAACACGCTCCTCGCCGATGGCTATGTCGCGCCGGTGCCGAAAAGCGACGGTGGCGGCTATCAGCCGACGCCGAAAGTGCGCCTGCTCTCGGGCGCCTTCGCCCAGGGTAGCCTTTTGGCGCAGATCGCCCGGCCGTTGCTCGTCAATGTGAGTCTGGTGATCAAATGGCCGGTCGAGGTCTTGACCCGTGACGGGCTGTCGATGCTGATCGAGGCCTCAAGCCGCGAATCCGCCCCCATCACCTTGAAGCGCTTCGACCAGACCCGCTTTCCCCTGCTGCGCTCGGGCGCCGGGCTGGTCTATCTCGCCTGGCTGCCCAAACGCGAAAGCGCCGAGCTGATCGCCCAGGCGATGGCGATCAACGACGCCTTCGACGGGCCGCGCCTGACCATGGCCGGCTTGGCCAAGCGGTTGGAGGAAATTCGCGCCCAGGGCTGGGGCCATCGCGATTATGAGGCGCCGATCCAGGGCACGCGCGCCATCAGCCTGCCCATCCTGATGGACGAGCGGCCGCTGGCGGTGCTGGCGACCATCACTTTGCGCCAGGTGGTGGGTGCCACCCAGTTCGAGCGCCGCCTGTTGCCGCATCTTCGGGTCGCGGCCCAGGAGATCGTCCGCCAATACCGCCAGCACACCGGCCTTCGGGAAGCGATTCCGGCCTAAAGAATTCCCGCTTTCCCCGAGCGCCAACGGCTGAACTCGGTGGCAAGCACCGCCACATGCTCGCGCTCTTCGGCCGCCAGCTCCTCGTAGAGCTGCTGTTCGGCCGAGCCGGCCTCAACCTCGGCGGTGCGCGATTCGAAAAAGGCGACCGCGCGCTCCTCGAAGGCGATCGCCAGGCGGAACAGGCTGGCGGCGTCGCTGGGCTTGTCGTCGAAGCCGGCGCGCACGGCGGCCAGATCGATGCGGAAGCCCTCGATCGCCTCGGGCACGGCGGCGTGATAGCGCCTGGCCAGCGTGTCCATGTGCTCGTCTTCCATGGCGGCGAATTTGCCGAACAGCTCCTTGAGCGCCGGATCGGCGGCCTGGGCGGCGGCGCGCTGATAGAAGGCGCGCCCGCCCAGTTCGATCTCGAAGGCGGTGCGGATGGCCTGGGTGGCGGCGTCGCCCGCCACCGCCTTGCCGTCGCGCGCCTCGAGGGCGCCGCCGCAATGCGGGCACATGCCGTAGGGAAAGGCAAAGCCCTCGCTCACCTTGCCGCACGCGGTGCAGCGCCAGGCCAGCGTGGCGTCGGCGCAGCAGATATAATCCTCGTCGCCTTCGAGCGGGCGGTGGCATTTGGCGCAGGTCTTGCCCAGCGCGGTCAAGGGCGCCGGCGCCGCCTGGGAGATCGGCAGAGGTGGCACGAAGGCGCTGGCATCGGCCTCGGTGATCGGCCATTTCGCCTTCTTCTGCTGAAGATAGGCGCCGATGGCGCGCGCGGCGCGCCGGCCCGCCCCCATCGCCAGGATCACCGTGGCGCCGCCGGTGACGATGTCGCCGCCGGCAAAGACGCCCGTCAGGCTGGTGGCCTGGGTCTTGTCGTCGGCGACGATGTAGCCCCATTTGTTGGTGCCCAGCCCCGGCGTCGCCTGGGCGACGATCGGGTTGGCGTTGGTGCC
The DNA here is from genome assembly GCA_016214125.1 of Rhodospirillales bacterium. GTDB lineage: Bacteria > Pseudomonadota > Alphaproteobacteria > Rhodospirillales > WMHbin7 > JACRPC01. The sequence goes on from JACRPC010000018.1 coordinate 51,180, forward strand.
CAGGGCGTAGATGACGGTGTCGCATTCAAGCTCGACGAATTCGTCAAGCGGCACCGGCTTGCGCCGTCCCTTCTCGTCCGGCTCGCCCAGCTTCATCTTTTGCACCCGCATGCCCTTGACGTCGCCGGTGTCGCTGACCCGGATCTCGACCGGGGCGTGCAGGAAGAAGAACTCGATGCCCTCCTCCTTGGCGTGGCGGATTTCCTCGATGCGGGCCGGCGCTTCGGCCTCGGTGCGCCGATAGACGCAGCGCACCGTCGGCGCCCCCAGGCGCTTGGCGACCCGCAGACAATCCATTGCCGTGTTGCCGGCGCCGATCACCACCACGCTTTTGCCGTGGCTGATCGGCGTGTCGAGGAAGGGGAACTTGTCGCCGCCCATCAGATTGACGCGGGTCAGGAACTCGTTGGCCGAATAGACCCGGCCGGCGAACTCGCCCGGAATGCCGAGGAACGAGGGCGCGCCGGCCCCGGCCGCCACGAAGACCGAATCGAAGCCCATCGGTCCCAGCATCTGGGGAATGGTGAAGGTCTTGCCGATCACCTTGTTGGTCTCGAAGCGCACCCCCATGTCGCGCAGGCGCTGGATTTCACGATCGATGATGGCGCGCGGCAAACGGAAGGAGGGAATGCCGTATTGCAGCACGCCGCCCAGCACATGCAGGGCCTCGTAGACCACGACTTCGGCGCCGAAGCGCACCAGATCGGCGGCCGCCGCCAGGCCGCCGGGACCCGAGCCCACGATCGCCACCTTGCCCAGCCTCTCGGCAAAACGCGGCGGCTGGGCCTTGGGCGGGCGGGCGAAATCGCCGATGTAGCGCTCGAGCCGGCCGATCGCCACCGATTCCATCTTCTTGGTGATGACGCACTGGGCCTCACACTGGGTTTCCTGCGGGCAGACCCGGCCGCAGATCGAGGGGAAGATGCTCGATTCGTAGATGGTGGCGAGCGCGCCGTCGATGTCGCGCAAGAGAAGCTTGCGGATGAAGGTGGGTATATCGATCGACACCGGGCAACCGGCGATGCAGGTCGGCTTGGCGCATTGGATGCAGCGTTCGGCCTCGCGCAGCGCGTCCTCGATCGAGTAGCCGAGATTGACCTCCTCGAAATTGGCGGCGCGCTCGTGTGGGTCGCGCTCGGGCATCTTCACCTGATGCTTTTCCAAGGCGGCCAGTTTCTTGTAGCTGCGCTTGCCCTCGACCACCAGCATCCGTTCGAGATTGCAAATGTGATCGAGCTGGGCGTTGGCCTTCGCCTCCTCGTCCTTGAAGCGCTTCTGGCGGGCGTGCAGTTCCTTGAAATCGACCTGATGGCCGTCGAAATCGGGACCGTCGACGCAAGCGAACTTGACCTCCTTGCCCACCGTGACGCGGCAGGAGCCGCACATGCCGGTGCCGTCGACCATGATGGTGTTCAAGGACACCATCGTCTTGACGCCCGAGGGCCGGGTGACATCGACGCAGGCGTGCATCATCGGCAGCGGTCCGATCGCCACCACCAGATCAGGCCTGTCCTTGTCGATCAGGTCGGACAAAGCGGCGGTGACGAAACCGGGCCGCCCATAGCTGCCGTCGTCGGTGCAGATGATCAAATCGTCGCTGTGCTGGCGGAACTTGTCCTCCCAGAAGACCAGACCCTTGTTGCGGAAGCCCATGATGGCGGTGACGCGGTTGCCGGCTTCCTTGAAGGCGCGAAGCTGCGGATAGACCGGCGCCACCCCCAGCCCGCCGCCGACGAAGACCACATGCCCGACCTTCTCGACATGCTGGGGCAGACCCAAGGGCCCGACGAAATCGAGGAAGCGGTCGCCCGCCTTGTAATCGTCGCGCATTTCGCGCGTCGTTTTGCCCAAGGCCTGGATGACCATGGTGATGGTGCCGCGGCCACGATCGTAATCGGCCACGGTGAGCGGAATGCGCTCGGCGCCTTCATACAAGCGCAGCATGACGAAATGGCCGGGCTGGGCCGCCTGGGCCACGTCGGGCGCCTCGACCTCCCACAGAAAGGTGACATCGGAAAAGGCTTCGCGGCGCAGGATCGGGTACATGGCAACCACACTTTGCGAAGGGAAAAACGACCGGCTCGGAGGCCGGGCACAATAGCCAGAAGCCCGCCGGCCGAAAAGAGCGAATCCTGGGAAAAATGCTGCGGTCGCACATTAGGGTCTTGAAATGTAATTGCCGGCCTAATAATATTCTTCCGGCTCCCAGGCCGGCTTGGACATATAATTGCTCAAATCGGGTAATTCTGGAAACAGAGTCAAAATTGTAGCGCCGTTCGCCAAGAACGACGATATTGCCGTTTCGACCTATCGGGAGGCTCTGTACGTGATGTCCACGATGATCACCCGCCGCCGCGCCATCACCATCCTGGCCGCCGCCGCCGGTCTGCCGCTGCTCTTGAAGGCCGGCAAGGCCGAGGCCCGCCTGATCCGCTGGGAAGGCACCATGCTGGGCGCCCCGGCTTCGTTGGCCATTTATCATAGCGACGAGGCGAAGGCGCGCGCCGCAATCGAGGCCGGCTTGGCCGAAGCCAAGCGCCTGGAAGCCATCTTCAGTCTGTTCCGCGCCGATTCCGCCATCGCCCAGTTGAACCGCGACGGGATGCTGGCCGAGGCGCCGGCCGAACTGATCGAGATTGCGGCCTTCGCCCGCCAAATTGCCGAACGCTCGGACGGCGCCTTCGATCCCACCGTGCAGCCGCTTTGGACTCTTTATTTCCGCCATTTCACCGCCGCCACCGTCGATCCGGCCGGTCCCACGGCCGAGGCGATCGCCGCCGCCCGCGCCCTGGTCGATTGGCGCGGTCTTAACATCGACGCGGGTGCCCGGCGGATCGGCTTCGCCAAGCCCGGCATGGGCCTCACCTTGAACGGCGTCGCCCAGGGCTTCGTCACCGACCGGGTGACCGAGGTGCTGCGCGCCTACGGCCTTCAGAACATGCTGGTCGATATGGGCGAGCCGCGCGCGCTCTCGACCAAGCCCGACGGGTCGGCCTGGCGGATCGGCATCGCCAATCCGGCCGAACCGGCCAAGGCGATCACCGAAATCGAGGCGGTCGATCAGGCGGTGGCGACCTCGGGCGGCTATGGCACGCTCTTCGACGCCGAAGGCCGGTTCACGCACCTGATCGATCCGAAAAGCGGACGCACCGCCCCGGCCCTGGCCGGCGTCACCGTGATCGCACCCACCGCCACCTTGGCCGACGCCCTGTCGACCACCTTGTCGGTGGCGCCGATGGTCCTGCGCCAAGCGATTCTGTCGGCCTACCCGCCGGCCCGGGCGATCTTCGTTTCGCCCCAGGGCGTGGTGGCGACGGTTTCGGCCTGATGCAGACCCAGGACACCTTCGAGGGCGGGTTCGACGACGGTCGGCCGCTGCGGTCGCAGGCCCTGGTCGAGGGTTTTGCGCGCATCGTCGCCGTCGAGGGTCCGACCGCCTGGGCCGAGCCCGAGCGCGCCGCCAGTTGCGGCTCGTGCGCCACCGTCAAGACCTGCGGCTCGGCCACCGCCTGGTTCAAGCTGACCCCGGCCGAGGCCAGCCGCTTTCCGCTGGCCAACGATTTCAACGCCCGCATCGGCGAGCGGATCGTGGTGGGCATCCGCCAGGGTTCGCTCCTGCGCGCCTCCAGCCTCGCCTACGCCCTGCCGCTCCTCACCCTGATCGGCGCAGGCCTGTTCGCCCAGGCCAAGGGCGCCAGCGAGGGCCTGACCATCCTGGCCAGCCTGGCCGGATTCGCTTTGGGCCTGCTGATCGCCCATCGGGGCGCCAAATTTCTTGCCGCCCGGGGCGATCTGGCCCCGATCTTCCTGCGCCGCTCGAGCGGCGGCGAATGCGACCTGTCGGCCCACGCCTAGCCGGAACGAGGAACCTTCATGGTCACCCAATATCTGATGCTGATCGTCGGCGCCGCCCTGGTGAACAACGTCATCTTGGCCCGCTTCCTGGGGCTGTGCTCGTTCATGGGCGTCACCACCCGGGTCGACACCGCGGTCGGCATGGGCATGGCGACCACTTTCGTCATCACGGTGTCGTCGATCATCGACTGGCTGATCGACACCTATCTTCTGATGCCCTACAACCTCACCTATCTGCGCACCTTCGTCTTCATCCTGGTGATTGCGGCGGCCGTGCAGTTCACCGAGGCGGTGGTGCGCAAGGTCTCGCCCACCATGTTCCAGCTCTTGGGCATCTATCTGCCGCTCATCACCACCAACTGCGCCGTTCTGGGCGTGGCGCTTCTGGTGGTGGTCGAGAAGCAGACCTTCATGCAGTGCGTGGTGTTTTCCTTCGCCTCCTCGCTGGGCTACAGCCTGGTGATGGCGATTTTCGCCGGGCTGCGCGAACGCATCGCGCTGGCCGAAGTGCCGCGCCTGTTTGCCGGGCCGCCGATCGGCTTCATCACCGCCAGCCTTCTGGCGCTGGCCTTCATGGGCTTTTCCGGCATGCAGACCAACTAGGACGGAAGGGAGAAAAGGAACGATGCTTCTGGCCGTTGGCAGTGTCGCCGTGATGGGCGTGACCTTGGGGGTGCTGTTGGGCGCCGCCGCCCGCTATCTTGCCGTCGAGGGCAATCCGCTCGAAGCCGAACTGCAAAGCCTGTTGCCCGGCTCGCAATGCGGCCAGTGCGGCTTTGTCGGCTGCGCCCAGGCCGCCGCCGCCCTGGCCAAGGGCGAGGCGCCGGTAACGCTTTGCCCGCCCGGCGGCAAGGCGGTGGCCGAGAAGCTGGCCGCCAAATTGGGCGTCACCGTCGATCTGTCCGAGCATGAAGAGAAGGGGCCGCACACCGCCTTCATCAACGAGGCCCTGTGCATCGGCTGCCTGCGCTGCATCCAGGAATGCTCGACCGACGCCATCGTCGGCGCCAACAAGCAGATGCACACCGTGATCAGCGAGGCCTGCCACGGCTGCGAGAAGTGCTTCAAGATCTGCCCGACCGAGGCCATCGTCATGCGGCCGGTTCTGGTCAGCGTCGGCACCTGGCATTGGCAAAAGCCGATGCCCGAACACGCCACCCAACATTGAGGGCGGGAGCGCAGCGTCGATGAAACTGTTCCCGATCCGCGGCGGCATTCATCCCGCCTACCGCAAGCAGGCGACCGCCGAGAAGGCGATCGTCGCCCTGCTGCCCTTGCCGGCCCGGCTTTATCTGCCGCTGCAGCAGCATATGGGCGCCGCCGCCGAAGCCCTGGTCCAGCCGGGCGACCGGGTGAAGAAGGGCCAGCTTCTGGGTCGTGGCGTGGGACCGGTCTCGGCCGCCGTGCACGCGCCCACCTCGGGCCGCATCGCCCAAGTGGCCGAACTGACCGCGCCCCACCCCTCGGGCCTGCCCCAGCTCACCATCGTCTTGGAGCCCGACGGCCAGGACGAATGGGCGGAGTTGGCCCCGCCGATCGCCGATCCCTTCGCCGCCGATCCGAAGGCGATCAAGGAGCGGGTTGCCCAAGCCGGCATCGTCGGCATGGGTGGCGCCACCTTCCCGTCCTCGGTCAAGCTCGATCTCGGCACCCGCTTGAAGCTTGAGATTCTGCTGCTCAACGGCGCCGAGTGCGAGCCCTACCTCACCTGCGACGACCGGGTGATGCGCGAGCATCCGTCCGAGGTCATCGACGGCGCGCGGATCATGGCGCACGCGCTGGGCGCGCCGCGCATCGTCATCGCCATCGAACGCAACAAGCCCCAGGCCCTGGACGCCATGCGGCTGGCCGCCAGCGCTTTCCCCGCCATCGAAGTGGTCGACGTGCCGGTGCAGTACCCGATGGGCTCGGAGCGCCATTTGACCCAGGCGATCACCGGGCAGGAGACCCCGGCCCGCAAGCTCACCGCCGACCTGGGCGTGGTGGTGCACAACGTCGCCACGGCGCGCGCCGTCCATCACGCCGTCCGCTTCGGCCGACCGCTTTTGTCGCGGGTCGTCACGGTGAGCGGCGGCGCGGTCAAGGAACCCAAGAACGTCGAAGCGCCCCTAGGCACGCCGGTGGCCGATCTGATCGACTTCTGCGGCGGTCTTTCGGAAACGCCCAAGCGCTTGGTCTCCGGCGGACCGATGATGGGCCAGCCCCTGCCCTCGAGCGAGGTGCCGGTGGTCAAGGGCACCTCGGGCATCCTGGCGCTGACCACCGCCGAGGCCAACGAGCGCCCGACCCAGCCCTGCATCCGCTGCGGCACCTGCGTCACCATTTGCCCCTGCGGTCTGGTGCCGGTCGAGATGGCCGCCCACATCCGCAAGGACGATCTCGACGGCGCCGCCGCCTGGGGGGTGATGGATTGCGTCTCTTGCGGCAGTTGCTCCTACATCTGCCCGTCCTACATTCCGCTCGTCCATTATTTCAACTACGCCAAGGGCCGCATCACCGCCCAGGACCGCGAGCGGCGCAAGCAAGACGAGGTCAAGCGCCTGGCCGAGGCCCGCGCCGCCCGCTTGGAAAAACAGGCCCAGGCCAAACGCGAGGCCGCCGCCCGCAAGGCCCAAGCTGAAAGCCCCGCCCCATGAGACTGATCATCGACAAGAGCGGACCCTTCACCCACGCGCCAGTGAGCGTGCAGCGGATCATGGCGACCGTGATCCTGGCCCTGGTGCCGGCGACGCTGTTCAACATCGGCCTCTTCGGCTGGCCGGCCCTGTTCCTGTTCGTGGTGACGGTGGGCTCCTGCGTGGCCGTCGAGGCGGCCTGCCTGATGCTGGCCAAAAGGCCGGTCAAGCCGGTGCTCACCGACAATTCCGCCATTCTCACCGGCTGGCTCTACGCCATGAGCCTGCCGCCCTGGGCGCCCTGGTGGACCGGTACGTTGGGCGCCGTCTTCGCCATCGCGCTGGCCAAGCATGTGTTCGGCGGCCTGGGTCAGAACGTCTTCAATCCGGCGATGGTGGCCCGCGTCGCCCTTCTGGTCTCCTTCCCGGTGCAGATGACCCTGTTCGTCGCCCCGCATCCGATCTTCGGCGCCGGCTCGCCCGGCTTCGTCGAATCGCTGGCGATCACCTTCGGGCCCGGCGCCACCGACGCGGTCAGCGCCGCCTCGGCCTTGGGCTACGTCAAGAACGAGTTGGCGCGCGGCATTCCGGTGGCCGACACGCTGAAACAGCTCTCGCGCGAGGCGCTCGACCCCGGCCTTCGCCACCTGCCCGACCTGATGGATCTGGCGATCGGCTTCAAGGCCGGCAGCCTGGGCGAAACCTCGGCCCTGCTGGTTCTGCTGGGCGGTTTGTTCATCCTGGCGCGCGGCATCATCTCTTGGCACATTCCGGTCGCCGTGCTGGGCAGCCTGTTCCTGTTCGGAACCGTTTTCCACGCCATCGACCCCACCCGCTACGCGCCCGGCTATTTCCACATCCTGTCGGGCGCCGCAATCCTGGGGGCCTTCTTCATCGCCACCGATTACGTCACCTCGCCGGTCTCCAAGTCGGGCCAGTTGGTGTTCGGCGCCGGCATCGGCGCGCTCACCTGGCTGATCCGCACCTACGCCGGCTATCCCGAGGGCATGGCCTTCGCCGTGCTGCTGATGAACGCGCTGGCGCCGATCATCGATCAGCATTTCAAGCCGCGCGCCTTCGGCCGCACCCGCAAGGGCGACCCCCTGCCGATCGCCAAGGGGGAGCCTTGAGATGAATTTCGATCTGCGCGGCAAGAAAAGCACCACCCTGCACGCCATCATCCTGGGCGTTTTCAGCACCGCCTTCGGCGCCCTTCTGGCCTTCACCGACATCCTGACCGCCGACGAGATCGCGCTCCGCATGGCGGAAGATCTGCAGGCCTCGTTGGTGCAGGTGATTCCGCCCGCCATCCACGACAACAATCCGGTCAAGGATTCGATCACGTTGAAGGAAGGGGCGAAGGACCTGATCGTCTACCGCGCCCTTAAGGACGGCAAGGTGACCGGCGTCGCCTACGAGATCGCCGGCAACGGCTATGCCGGCGAGATCAAGCTGATCCTGGGCGTTGACGCCGAGGGCAAGATTCTGGGCGTGCGCGCCACCGCCTTCAAGGAAACGCCCGGCCTGGGCGACAAGATCGACGCCAAGAAATCGGACTGGATCACCCGCTTCAACGGCCTTTCGATGGGCAATCCGCCGCGCGAGAAATGGGCGGTGAAGAAGGATGGCGGCCAGTTCGATCAGTTCTCGGGCGCCACCATCACACCCCGCGCCGTGGTCACCGCCATCCGCAAGGGGCTCGATGTCTTCGACCACAACAAGGCCCGGATCCTGGAGGTGCGCTCATGAGCGACAATTACCGCACGATCGTCAAGGACGGGATGTGGGACAACAACGGCGTCCTTTGCCAGCTCTTGGGCATGTGCCCGACTATGGCGATGACCACCAGCGCCACCAACGGCTTCGGCATGGGCATGGCGACCATGCTGGTGATGGCGGCCTCCAATCTGCTGGTCGCCATCTTCCGCAAGCAGATCACCCAGGAAGTGCGCATCCCGGTCTACATCCTGATCGTGGCGGCGATGGTGACCCTGGTCGATCTCACCTTCAACGCTTGGATGCACGAACTTTACAAGGTCCTGGGCCTGTTCATCCCGCTGATTGTCTCCAACTGCCTGCCCCTGGGCCGGCTCGAGGTTTACGCCTCGCGCGAGCCGGTGATGGCCTCGTTCCTGGATGGCCTGTTCATGGGGCTGGGCTTCACGGCGGCGCTCACCGCCATCGGCGCCATGCGCGAGATCGTCGGCTCGGGCACGCTGTTTGCCGACGCCTCGCTTTTGCTTGGCCCCGCCTTCAAGGTTCTGGAAATTCGCCTGCTGCCGGTCGAGACCAACGTGCTGGTGGCGATCTTGCCGCCCGGCGGCTTTCTCGCCACCGGCCTCTTGGTGGTGATCAAGCGCATGATTGACCTGCGGATGGGCAAGGCGATCGCCACCGGCCCGGCCGGCCACACCGTCGGCAGCCACGCTTAGAAGGACCGCTGCGATGAAAGTGCGCGTCTGCTACGCCCTGCCCCAGCGCCAGACGGTGATCCATGTCGATCTGCCCGACGGCGCCACCCTCAAGGAGGCCATTGAGCGCTCGGGCATTCTGCGCCAATTTCCCGAGATCGATCTCGAAACCCAGAAGGTGGGCGTCTACGGCAAGGCGGCGCCTTTGGAAACCGTCTTGGACGAGGGCGCGCGGGTGGAAATCTACCGCCCCATCACCGCCGACCCCAAGACCGTGAAGCGTCGCCCGGCGCCCGAGAAGGCCGCATCGTAATTCCCGGGGCTTATTCCCAAATCCAACGCCGGTCGAGTTCGGCCGTCGAGGGACAGCCGATCTGCTTGAGGGTGCGCCGATAATCCTCGGCCATGAGGGCGAAGGCCCGCTCGGCGCCCGCTTGGCCCCCCGCCGCCAGCCCGTAATAAAAGCCGCGCGCCGTCAGGACGAAATCGGCGCCCAGCGCCACCGCCTTGGCCAGATCCTCGCCCGAACGCACACCGCCATCCATGACGATCGTCGCCTCGGCCCCCAGGGTGGCGCGCATGGCGGCCAGCGCGTCGATGGCGGCCGGCGCGCTTTCCAACTGGCGGCCGCCATGGTTGGAGACCCAGACCCCGTCGGCACCGATTTTGAGGGCTTGGGTACCGTCCTCGGGCGCCAGCAGACCCTTGACCAGGAAGCGGCCCGGCCATTGGGCGCGCAGCGTCTTCACCTTTTCCCAAGTGAGATCGGGATCGATCTGCTCGCGCACGAACAGGCCCAGCTCGTCGACCGTGCGGGCCTTGGGCGCGTAGGGCGCCATGACGGCGAAACGGGGCCGCCCACAGGCCAGCAGCGCCCGCGCCCAGGCCGGCTTGGCCAGCACGCCCAGCGCCTGCGCCAGACTGGGCCGAAAGGGCAGGACGAAGCGGTTGCGAAGGTCGCGGTCGCGCTTGCCTGGCGCCGGCATGTCGAGCGTCAGCGCCAGAACCCGGATGCCGGCCTTCCAGGCGCGATCAAGGAGATTGGCGTTGATCGCCGGGTCTTTGAGCGCGTAAAGCTGGAACCAGACTTGGCCAGGTGCCGCCTCAGCCACCTCTTCAATCGTGCAGGAGCCGGCCGAGCCCAGCGTGAAGGGCATTTTCCCTGCCGCCGCCATCCGCGCCAAAGAGAGATCGGATTTCGGCCAGACCAACCCACCCATGCCCACCGGCGCGACGCCCAAGGGCAAGGCATAGCCCTGGTCGAACAGCCGGGCCGAGGCGTCGGGCGTAACGCCCGTGGCGAAACGAGGCTTGAGAAGAACCGCCGCCAGCCGATCGCGGTTGCGGCGAAGACCGGCCTCGGCTCCGGCGCCGCCTTCCAGGAAATCCCAGGCGAAGCCGGGCAGGCGGCGCCGGGCCAAGCGGGCCAGATCGTCGAGGCTGGCAAGGCGGGCCAAATCCATCGCTACATCTTCGAGGGCAGCCAAGTCGCCAGGATCGGAAAGGCGATCAGCACGCCCAGGCGCAGGATGTCGGTGACGACGAAGGGAATGACGCCCAGGAAGATGGTGGAAATCTTCACGTCCTTGACGACGCTTTTGATGACGAAGACGTTCATCCCCACCGGCGGATGGATGAGCCCCAATTCGACCGTCATGACGATGATGACGCCGAACCAGATCGGATCGAAGCCCAAGGCGACGATCACCGGAAAGACGATCGGGATGGTGAGAATGATCATCGCCATCGCGTCCATGACGCAGCCGAGCAGCAGATACATCAGCATGATGACGAGCAGCACCCCGTAGGTGCCGAGCCCCAACCCGGTCAGGAACTCGGTCACCTTCTGCGGCGTCTGGGTGATGGTGAGGAAGTAGCCGAAGATCAAGGCCCCCATCAGGATGGTGAAGACCGAGGCGGTGGTGCGCACCGAATCGACCAGACAGGTGAGAAGCTGCTTGCGGTCGAGCTTCTTGCGCAGGATGGCGATGACGTAGGCGCCGCCCGCCCCCATGCCCGCAGCCTCGGTGGCGGTGAACAGCCCGCCGTAAAGCCCGCCAATGACGAAGATGAAGAGCAGCGCCACCGCCCAGATTTCCCGCACCGCCGCCAGCCTTTCGCGCCAGGAGCTGCGCGGCCCGGCGGGCAGGAAGCCGGGCTTCGCCCAGCCGATCAGGCTGATGGTCGCCATGTACATGCCGACCGCCACCAGCCCCGGCACGATGCCGGCCACGAACAGCTTGCCGATGTCCTGCTGGGTGATGATGCCGTAGACCGCCAGCACCACCGAGGGCGGAATCATGATGCCCAGCGTGCCGCCCGCCGCGATGACCCCGGTGGCGAAGCTTTGCGGATAGTTGTAGCGCCGCATTTCGGGATAGGCGACCGCCGAGAAGGTGGCGGCGGTGGCGACCGACGAGCCGCAGATGGCGGCGAAGCCGCCGCAAGCCGCGATGGTGGCGATGCCCAGGCCGCCGCGCAGATGGCCGAGGAAGGTGTTGGCGGCGCGGAACAGCTCGCGGCTCATGCCCGAGGTCGAGGCCAGCGCGCCCATGAGCAGGAACATCGGAATGACGCCGAAGCCGGCGTCGGTGGCGGTGCGGATCGGCGATTGGGCGACGATCTTCAGGGCCGGCTGAAAGCCCGCCAGATAGCCGAAGCCGCAGACGCCCACCAGCCCCATCGCCACCCCCACCGGCACCCGGAGCAGCATGAGGACGAACAGGGCGACGAAGCCGGTGATGGCGACCGCATCAGAACTCATCGGCGCCGCCTCATTCGAGCGGCGTGACGTGGACGCGGGTGTCGACCAGGTCCGGCCGGAAGACCAGCCGAAGCGTGCGCACGGTGAGCAGCACCATCGATGCGGCCAGCCCGGCCCAGGCCACCAGGTAGAACATCCAAACCGGCAGGCGCAGATCGTAGGTGAGCACGTTGTCGGCCCGTACGCTCACCACCTTGGTGCCGACCATCCAGGTGAAGGTCAGCATGACCACCAGGGTGACCAGGGCGGCCAGGATGTCGAGCGCCCGTTTGCCCCGCCGGCCGGCGACGCTCCACACCAGATCGACCGTGATGTGATCGCCGCGGTAGTTGGCCACCGCAATGCCCCAGAAGACCAGGATGCCGAGCAGAAGGGCGCTGAAATCGTAGGTGTCGGGAATCGTCCAGTTGAAGAAATAGCGCAGGAAGACGGAGACGAAGGTGAGCGCAGTGACGACGGCGAGGAAGCAAGCCGCCGTCACCTCGATGCCGTCGATGAAGCGGTCGACCCGGCCGCGATTCATTCCCCGTCTCCCGCCCCCCGGCCGCCTAATAGGCGGCCCGGTGCTTGGCCAGCGCGGCCCGGAACTCGGCCATCGTCGCCTCGGGATCCAAGCCGGCCTTGCGCACATTGGCCGCCCAGGTGGCCTGCAGAGGCTCGGTCACCTTGCGCCATTGGGCAACCTGATCGGGGGTGAGCGGATAGACTTCGTGATTGGGATCGTTCTTCAGCTTCTGGATGCCGTCATGCTCGAAGTCGGACCAGGGACCGGCGATCCGCCCCGCCCATTCCGAGGTGCAGTGGTCGTCGATCACCTTCTTTTGCGCCGCCGACATCTGGTCGTAGCGCGTCTTGTTGAAGACGAAGGTGAAGGTGGTGGCATAAAGCGGCACGTCGATATGGTACTTGGTGACCTTGTCAATGCCGAACAGCAGGATCGAGCCCCAGGGGAAGCTCACCGCGTCGGCGACACCCTTTTCCAGGATGTCGCGCACCTCGGGCGCGCTCGACTGCACGTTGGTGCCGCCGAGTTGCGTGACCAGTTCCGCCATGGTGGCGTGGGCCGGCCTGATCTTCATGCCGCGCACGTCGGCAGGCACCACCACCTTCTTGCGCGAATGCAACGACCCCGGATCGTGGACGAAGGCCAGGCAGAATTTGACGTCCTTCATCTCCTTGGCGGCGTATTTGCGGTACCACTCGTCGATGGCCACCGAGCCGCCCTTGGCGTTGCTCATCAGGAAAGGAAGTTCGCCCGCCGCAATCACCGGGAAGCGGCCGGGCTGGTAGCCGGGATTGATGTAGGTGAGGTCGGCGATGCCGTCGCGCGCCATGTCGTAATGGTCGAAGGCCTTGCCCAATTGCTGCGAGGGAAAGATGGTCGAGGTGATGGTGCCGTTCGAGGCCTTCTTCACCGAGTCCGCCCAATCCTCCATCGCCTTCTGCAGCGGATGGGTGGGCGGCACCCAATGCGACAGCTTGAGCTGCACCGGCTTGTCCTGCGCCTGGGCCGGCCATCCGGCCAGCGTTACGGCGGCACCAAGCCCGAGGACCGCCAGAAGCGCGGCCTTACGAATGGTCATGTCGTCCTCCCTTTGATCTTGGTTTCTCGAAAAGCGCGAGCGGTTGTTTTCTCGTTTAGCAGCCGCCGCTTGCCGCCGTCAAGCAAAGGCGCCCGCGATGCGGCGCAGCATGTCGAGCAGGCGTTCGCGCTCGCCCGGCGCCAAGGCGGCATTCATGATCTCTTCCTGCTCCTCGACCCTTTTGGTCGCTCGCGCCAGGAGCTGGCGACCGGCGGGGGTGAGCCAAAGGCCGGAAAAGCGGCGGTCGCTCGCATCCTGGGCGCGCCGCACCAGGCCCCGTTTCAGCATCCGCTTCACCGACAGGGAAATCGTCGATTTGTCGAGCTGATAGACTTTCGACAGCCGCACAGAATTGATGCCGGGATTGGCCTCGACGATGGTAAGCAGGCTGAACTCGCCCGGCGTCACCCCAAGTTCCGTGGTGATGCGGCCGAAATCGCGAAACATTGCCGATTGCGCCTGGCGGATCTGATAGCCCAGGTAATCGGGCAGCTTTCCGAAGCGGACCGCTGGCTCCAAGGGCGCTTCGCGGCTCTTGCGGGGCATCCCGGTCAGCCGTTCTTCGGGCCGCCGGCGCGCACCCGCAGAAGCTGGGCGACGATGCCGATGGCGATTTCGCCCGGCGTGTTGTTGCCCAGCTTGTCGCCCACCGGACAGACAATCCGTTTGAGGAAGGCTTGGCCGACGCCCCGCTCGCGCAACTCCTTCTTCAGGATCTTGGCCTTGGCGTCGGAGCCGATCACCCCCAAGAAGGCGAGCGGCGGATCGGCCTTTTCCAGGGCTTCGAGAACCGGGCGATCGGAATGATGGCCCATGGTCATCAGAAGCACCGCCGCGCCGGGCGGCAGGCTGGCCAGGCCCTCGACATAATCCTTGACCAAAAGCGGCACGATCTTGTCGCTTTTCGGCAGGCGGGCGATCCACTCCGGGCGGGTGTCGATGCACAGCACTCGGCATTCCAGTTCGGCCAGGACGCGCACCAGTTTCTGGGCGACATGGCCGGCGCCGAAGATCGCCACCGTCCAGGCCAATTCGGGCCGCCAGATCTCGAAGAACAGCGTCATATCGCCCGAGCAGGTCATGCCGACATCGCGGGCCAGATTCCAGCGGAAAAAGGCGGTGGCCGGACCCTTGGGCCGCTCCAGAAGTTCCTTGGCGATGTCGCGGCACTTGGTTTCCACCCGACCGCCGCCCACCGTGCCCTGGGCCAGGCCCTCGCGGGTGAACACCGCCCGCGCGCCGACGATCTGCGGAATGCTGCCCTTGCCGTCCACCACCGTGGCGACGCAAAAGGGCGTCCCGCCCTCCTGCAACCGTTCGATTTCGCTGAGAAACACTTTCGAATACACGCCCGATCCCTCGCCCGCCCCGCCCATGACGGTTTGCTCATAAAACCAATCGGTCATTAGAAGGGCAAGCCGGCTTGGCTGTCAATCAAGGCCCCAGGGCCGACGATCCCTTGACGCTGGGAAGCTGGGATGGCACCCTGAGGAAAATTAGGTGAATGATAAAACTATTTGCGGGCGACCGGGAGGTCCGATCGCCGGCCGGGGGGATAGCCGGGGTCTCACATTCGGCGCCTTCCTCGTTATCTTGGTCAACCGCCGCGCCCGGCCCTGTTGGGGCCATGGGATGCGCAGAAGGGAGGACGTGCGACGATGTTGAAACGGACACTGTTGTCGGCTGCGGCGCTGTTGGTGCTGGCCCTGCCGGCCCAAGCCCAGCAAAAGGTTAAGATTGGCTACGTCAACACCTTCAGCGGCCCCACCGCCATGATCGGCGAGGACGAGCGCTGGGGCTTCGAACTGGCGCTCGATCATATCGGCCGCAAGATGGGTGGGCTCGACGTCGAGGTGGTCTTCGCCGACGACCAGATGAAGCCCGATGTCGGCAAGCAGGTGACCGAGAAGCTGATCCAAAGCGACAAGGTCCATTTCCTCACCGGCTACAACTGGTCGAACGTGCTCTTGGCCTCGCTCAAGCCCGCGGTCGATTCCCAGACCTTCCTCATCAGCGGCAACGCCGGCCCGTCGCCGATCGCCGGCGAGCTCTGCTCGCCCTGGTTCTTCTCGGCCTCGTGGCAGAACGATCAGACCGCGATGGCGATGGGCGAAGCCATGAACAAGAAGGGCATCAAAAAGCTCTTCGTGCTGGCACCCAACTACGCGGCCGGCAAGGACATGGCGTCGGGCGTCAAGCGCACCTTCAAGGGCGAGATCGTCGGCGAGGAATACACCCGCTGGCCCGATCACGTCGATTTCTCGGCCGAGTTCAGCAAGGTACGCGCCGCCAATCCCGACGCGGTGTGGATGTTCTATCCCGGCGCGCCCGGCATCCAGTTCTTCTTGCAGTACAACCAGTCGGGCCTGAAGGGCAAGGTGCCGCTCTACTCGATCTACGCCCTCGAGGCGCTGACTCTGCCGCACATCGGCGAAGCGGCGATCGGCTTCCAGAGCCCGCAGACCTGGGTGCCCGATCTCGACAACGCCATGAACAAGAAGTTCGTGGCCGATTTCCGCAAGCGCCACAACCGCTACCCGACCTACTACTCGGCCCAGGCCTACGACTCGGTCTTCCTGATCAAGAGCGCGGTCGACGCCGTCAAGGGCGATTTGACCAAGAAGGACGCCATGCGCGACGCCATGCGCAAGGCCGATTTCGACACCACGCGCGGCCGCCTGAAATACGGCAACAATCACTTCTTCATCCAGAATTTCTATCTGCAGGAAGTGATCAAGGATGGCGAAGGCAACATCCGCATGAAGCTCTTGGAAACCATCTACAAGGACCATCAGGATCCGCATCACGACAAATGCCCGATGAAGTGGTAAGGGCCTGAACGGCTCGGGGCGCCGCGCCCGCGCGCGGCGCCCCCTTCGTTCCCGAACCTGATTATGACCTTCTTTCTCGAACAGCTTCTAAATGGCGTGCAGCTTGGCCTGCTGCTCTTTCTGTTGGCGGCGGGCCTGACGCTCGTGTTCGGCATTATGGATCTGGTCAATCTGGCGCACGGCTCGCTTTACATGGTGGGCGCCTATCTCGCCGCCTCGCTGACCGTGATGCTGAAAAGCTTCGTTCTGGGCGTCATCGCCGCCCTGGCCGGCACCGCGCTTCTGGGCATCGCGCTCGAGATGCTGGCGCTTAGGCGCCTTTATCCGCGCGACCATCTCGATCACGTGCTGGGCACCTTCGGCCTCATCCTCTTCTTCAACGAGGCGGTGCGCCTGATCTGGGGCGCCGCCGGCATGACCCTGGCGGTTCCCCCCTATCTCAATGGCCTGGTCGAGGTGCTGCCCGGCGTCGCCTATCCCATCTACCGGCTGGCGATCATCATCGCCGGCGTGTTGGTGGCGCTGTTCCTTTATGTCTTGGTCCAGCACACGCGAGTCGGCATGCTGATCCGCGCCGGCGCCTCGAACCGCGAGATGATCGGCGCCTTGGGCGTCAACATCAACCGGCTCTACACCATCGTCTTCAGCGTCGGCGCCGCCCTGGCCGCCTTGGCCGGCATCATGGCCGCGCCCATCCTTACCGTGCAGATCGGCATGGGCGAAAACATCCTCATCCTGGCCTTCGTGGTGATCGTTATCGGCGGCATCGGCTCGGTACGCGGCGCCCTGGTCGCCGCCCTTCTCATCGGCCTCATCGACACCATGGGCCGCGCCTATCTGCCCGATCTGCTGCGCCTGATCTTCACCGCGCGCGCCGCCTCGGTCACCGGGCCGGCGCTCTCCTCGATGATGATCTATCTGGTGATGGCGGCCTTCCTGATCGTCAGGCCGGAAGGCCTGTTCCCCGTGCCCAGCGCCCGCCGATGACCTTGAACCGTCGCCTGATCGCCACCGCGCTGCTGCTGGTCGGCTTGGGGCTGATCCCCATCATCGCCAAGTCGATCGGCTATCTCTTCCTGCTCACCTTGTTCACCCGCATCGTCATCCTGGCAATCGCCGCCGTCAGCCTCGACCTGATTCTCGGCTTTGGCGGCATGATCAGCTTCGGCCACGCGGTCTTCCTTGGCATTGGCGGCTACGCGGTCGGCATCGCCGCCCATCACGGCTATTACTCGGCCCTGGTGCAGTGGCCGATCGGCCTGGCGGCCTCGGCCCTGTTCGGCCTGATCACCGGCGCCCTTTGCCTGCGCACCCGGGGCGTCTATTTCATCATGATCACGCTGGCCTTCTCGCAACTCGTCTATTTCCTGTCGGTCGGCATCGACAGCTACGGCAGCGACGACGGCCTTACCATCTACAAACGCAGCACGATGGGCGGGCTGATCGATCTCGGTAACAAGACCACCTTCTACTATGTCTGCTACGCAAGCCTGCTGCTTTGCCTGTTCCTGGCCTGGCGGATCGTGCGCTCGCCCTTCGGCCGGGTGATCCAGGCGGCGCGCTCGAACGAAAACCGACTGCAGGTCCTGGGCATCGCCACCGACCGCTATCGGTTGGTCGCCTACGTCATCGCCTCGACCATGTGCGGCCTGGCGGGCATCCTGCTCGCCAACCACACCGATTTCATCAGCCCGGCCCTCATCCACTGGACCCGCTCGGGCGATCTGATGATCATGGTCGTGCTGGGCGGCATGGGCACGCTGTTCGGCCCGGTGGCCGGCACCATCGCGCTGCTGGTGTTGGAAGAGGTGCTGTCCACCATCACCGAGCACTGGATGATCGTCTTGGGGCCGCTGCTTCTTCTGATGGCGCTGTTCAAGCGCGGCGGGCTGTCGGCGCTTCTGGGCGGGAGGAAGGCGTGAGAGAGGCCCTGGTCGAAGTCGTCGATCTGGTCAAGACCTTCGGCGGCCTGGTGGCCACCGACGAGGTTTCGCTTACCCTGCATCAGGGCGAGATTCACGCCGTCATCGGCCCCAACGGGGCGGGCAAGACGACGCTCATTTCGCAGCTTTCCGGGCGGCTCAAGCCCTCGGGCGGCAAGATCCTGATTTCCGGGCGCGACGTCACCCATCTGCCGGTGGCGGCCCGCTCGCGGATGGGCCTGGCGCGCTCGTTCCAGATCACCTCCCTGTTCTTCGACTTCACCGCGCTCGACAACGTCGCCATCGCCGTTCAGGCCAGCCGGGGCCATTCCTTCCGCTTCTGGCAGGACGTGACCACCGACGAGGCCATTTACGGTCCCGCCCGCCAATTCCTGTCCCGCTTGGGTCTGGAGGCGCGCGCCCAGGTGCCGGCCGGTGATCTCTCCTATGGCGAACAACGCCAGCTCGAGCTGGCGATGGCGCTGGCCACCAAGCCGCGCGTCCTGTTGCTCGACGAACCGATGGCCGGCATGGGCCATGACGAATCGGCCAAGATCATCGCCCTGTTGCGCGAGATCAAGAACGACTACGCGATTCTGCTGGTCGAGCACGACATGAAGGCGGTGTTCGCGCTCGCCGACCGCATCACCGTGCTGGTCAACGGTGCGGTGCTGGCCAGCGGCCCGCCGGAATCGATTCGCGGCAATCCGGAAGTGCGTCGCGCCTATCTGGGCGAGACGACCCCCAAGGAGGGTGGCGTCCGATGAGCGCCGACCTGCTGATCGTCGAGGACATCCAGACCTTCTACGGCCACAGCCAAGCGCTGTTCGGCGTCAGCCTTACCGTGCGTTCCGGCGAGGTGACGACCCTTCTCGGGCGCAACGGCATGGGCAAGACCACCACCGTGCGCTCGATCATGGGCCTGACCAAGGCCGCTCAAGGCACCATTCGCTTCGAGGGCAAGGACATTCGCAGCCTGCCAGCCTACCGGGTGGCGCAGTTGGGGATGGGGCTGGTGCCCGAGGGCCGCCAGATCTTCCCCAACCTGACGCTCGAGGAGAATCTGCTGGCCGCCGCCGCCAACCGGCGCGGCCGCGCCCAGCCCTGGACGCTCGAGCGCGTCTACGAGCTTTTTCCCCGCCTGGCCGAGCGCCGGCGCAACATGGGCGCCAACTTGTCGGGCGGCGAGCAGCAGATGCTGGCGGTGGGCCGCGCCCTGATGACCAATCCGGAACTGCTGATCCTCGACGAAGCGACCGAGGGGCTGGCGCCCTTGATCCGCGAGGAAATCTGGTCCTGCCTGACCCACATCAAGGGCATGGGCCAGTCGATCTTGTTGATCGACAAGAATCTCGACGCCCTGTTGGCGATCGGCGATCGCCACACCATCTTGGAAAAGGGTAGGGTGGTCTGGCAGGGCAGTTCCGCCCAGCTTGCCGCCGACGCCCAGACCCAGGAACAATATCTGAGCATCTGATCCGATGTCCGCCGATTCCGTTCGATTGACCAGCCTGGCCCATGGCGGCGGCTGCGGCTGCAAGATCGCCCCGGCCCTCTTGGCCGAGCTTCTGGCGGAATTGCCCGAGGGACTGCGCCCGCCCGAGCTTCTGGTCGGCACCGAGAATGGCGACGACGCCGCGGTCTGGCAACTCAACGACCGCCAAGCCCTGGTCGCCACCACCGATTTCTTCATGCCGATCGTCGACGATCCTTTCGATTTCGGCCGCATCGCCGCCACCAACGCGCTCTCCGACGTTTACGCCATGGGCGCCCGCCCGATCTTCGCCTTGGCGCTGGTCGGCATGCCGATTGACAAGCTGGCGCCCGCCGTGATCCGCCAGATTCTGGCCGGCGGCCAGGAGGCCTGCCGCCAGGCCGGCATTCTGGTGGCGGGCGGCCATTCGATCGATTCGGTCGAGCCGATCTACGGGCTGGTGGCGCTGGGGCTGGTCGATCCGACAAAAATTCTGCGCAACGACCGCGCCCGGGCCGGCGATGTGCTTATTCTGGGCAAGCCGATCGGCATCGGCATCCTGAGCGCCGCCCTGAAGAAAGAGGCGCTGGCGCCCGAGGCCTACCGGCGAATGGTGGAACTCACCACCCGGCTCAACACCGCCGGCCCCGATCTGGCGACCCTGGCCGGGGTGCATGCCGCGACCGACGTCACCGGCTTTGGCCTGTTGGGCCATCTGTGGGAAGTCTGCCGGGGCTCCAGGCTGCGCGCCCGGCTCGATTACGACCGGGTGCCGATCCTGCCCGAGGCACAGGCGCTGGTCGGCCAAGGCTTCGCCACCGGCGCCTCGAAGCGCAATTGGGCCAGCTATGGCGCCAACGTCGCCATCCCCGAGAGCTGGGCGGAAACCCGGCGCACGCTCTTATGCGATCCGCAGACCTCGGGCGGGTTGCTGGTCGCTTGCGCACCCGAAGCGGCGGCCGATGTCTTGGCCCTCTTCGTCCGCCACGGCTCGCCGGAAGCAGCGATCATCGGATCGCTTGGTCCCGGCCAACCCGGCATCGACGCAGCCTAGGCCAGATCTCGGTCGCTTACAGGCTCTTCAGATACTCGGCATAGGCGCGGTCGCGATCGAGGATGTGATCGACCAGCCAGCGGCGCAGGAATTCCGAGACGTCGGCGCTCATGCCTTCTTGGCGTTCATCGATCGCGCGACGGCTGATCTGCGCCAGTTCGGCCACCAGCCGGTCATGCTCGGCCTTGTGGGCGGGAAGATCGGGATAGAAGCGCTGGGCCAGATGCGCCTCTTCGCGGGTGAAATGGTCCTTGGTGTAGGCGGCCAGCTCGGCCAGGACCCCGGCCAGAACCTCTTCCTCGACCCCGGCATAAGCGGCGACGAACACCCGGTTGAGCAATTCGACCAGCTTCTTGTGATCGGCATCGAGATTGGGAACGCCGACGCTGAGATCGGGTGTCCAATCGACCACGCCACCATTCATGATACTCCTCCCTCTCCCTCAATCGGCCCTAGCGCTCTTGATCGGGCGCCCTGGGCGGCAATCAGATCTTGGCCACGCGCAACATGTTGGTGGTGCCCGCCGTGCCGAACGGCATCCCGGCCAGGATCACCAGATGATCGCCCGGCTTGGCGAAATCGACCGAGGCCGCCTTGACCGCCAAGGCCACCATTTCCGAGGTGTCATGGATGTCGTCCGGGGTGTGCACGGCATGCACCCCCCAGGCCAGCGTGAGGCGCCTGGCGGTGGCCGGCTTGGGCGTGAGGCCCAGGATCGGCACATCGGGGCGCTCGCGCGCCGCGCGGAAGGCCGAGGAGCCCGACGAGGTGTAGGTGACGATGGCCGCCGCCGCGATGGTGTGGGCGACATGGCGCGCCGCGGTGGCGATGGCGTCCTGGGTGGTGTGTTCGGGCGCCGGATGATCGGCCTCGCGGATGCGGGCAAACAAAGGATCGCGTTCGACCCGGCGGATGATGCGGTCCATCATGGTCACCGCCTCGACCGGATAGTCGCCCGCCGCCGTTTCCGCCGACAGCATCACCGTGTCGGCGCCGTCATAGATCGCCGTCGCCACGTCGGAGGCTTCGGCCCGGGTCGGCGTGGGGGCGTGGATCATGGTCTCCAGCATCTGGGTCGCCACCACCACCGGCTTGCCGGCCAGGCGGCAGGCGGCGATGATCTGCTTTTGCAGGACCGGCACATCCTCGGGAGGGCATTCGACGCCCAGATCGCCCCGGGCCACCATGATCGCGTCGGCCTCGGCGATGATACCGGCCAAGGTGTCCGGCGCCACCGCCGAAGGCTTTTCCAGTTTGGCCAGCACGCCGGCGCGGCCGGCGACCCGGCGCTTCAATTCGATCACGTCCTCGGGCCGCTGGACGAACGACAGCGCCACCCAATCGACGCCCAAGGCGAGGCCGAATTCGAGATCATCCTTGTCCTTGGGAGTGAGCGCCGAAAGCGGCAGCACCAAATTGGGCAGGTTGACGCCCTTGTGATCGGAGATCTCGCCCCCGGTGATCACCTGGGTTTCGGCGAAATCGGCGCCATGGCGCAAGACGCGCAGGCGGAAACGCCCGTCATTGATCAAGATGTCGGCGCCCTCTTTCAGCGCCTGGAAGATTTCCGGATGCGGCATGCCGACCCGCGTGGCGTCGCCTGGCGTCGGATCGAGATCGAGGCGGAAAGGGGCGCCAGCCACCAGTTCGGCCTTGCCGCCGGCGAATTCGCCGATCCGCAGCTTGGGGCCCTGAAGGTCCATCAAGACGCCGATCGGCCGGTCGATGCGTTCTTCCAGGGCGCGGATCGCCGCCACACGCTTCTTGTGATCCTCGCGCCCGCCATGGCTGAAATTGAGCCGAAAGACATCGGCGCCGGCGCGGAACAGCTCCTCGATGCGCTCGGGGCTGCCGCTGGCCGGTCCCAGCGTGGCGAGAATCTTGGCGGTGCGTTGGCGTCTCATGCCGCCACGATAACCCAATTAGGAAGGGCTTACCAGAATGGCGCGAAAGTCGGTGACGTTGGTGCCGGTGGGGCCGGTGACGACCAGATCACCCAGAGTTGAAAAGAAAGTGTAGGAATCGTTGGTCGCCAGAAAAGCGGTGGGATCAAGACCCAAAGCGCGGGCGCGCGCCAGCGTGTCGGGAGTGACGATCGCACCGGCATTATCGCCGAAGCCGTCGATGCCGTCGGTGTCGACGGCCAGGGCCCAAATGCCGGCCCGACCCTCAAGCGCGATCGCCAGGGCAAGCAGGAACTCGCCGTTGCGCCCACCTTTGCCCGACCCCCGCACCGTCACCGTGGTCTCGCCGCCCGACAGCAGCACGGTGCCCGGTGGGGCCGCCAGGGCCAGCTTGGCCTGATCGGCGGCCACCATCCTTGCCTCGCCCTGGATGGCGTCGCCCAGGATCTGCGGCTTGAAGCCCATGCCTTTCGCCGCCACGGCGGCGGCGGCCAGCGCATCGGCCGGGCGGGCGATCAGGGTATAGACGGCCTTGGCCAGCCGGGGATCGCCGGGCTTCACCGATTCGCTCCAGGCGGGCGGCGGATCGATCGCGTAGCGCGCCAGCACCGCCTGGGCGTCGGCGATGGTGGTGGGATCGGCGACCGTGGGCCCCGAGCCGATCACCGCCGGATCGTCGCCCGGCACATCGGAAATCGCCAAGGTGCGCACCTGCGCCGGAAAGGCGGCGGCGGCCAGACGGCCGCCCTTGATCGCCGAGAGATGCTTGCGCACGCAATTGATCTCGGCGATCGTCGCGCCCGAGCGCAGCAAGGCCTGGGTGATGCGCCGCTTGTCGTCGAGCGTCCCCCCCTCCGCCGGCAGCGCCAACAGCGCCGAGGCGCCGCCCGACAAGAGGACCAGCACGAGATCGTTGAGGGTGAGGCCCCGCACCGAAGCGAGAAGGCGGGCGGCCGCCTGACGCCCGGCCGCATCGGGAACCGGATGCGCCGCCTCGACGATCTCGATGCCGCGCGTCGGCTGGGCGTGGCCGTAGCGGGTGACGGCAAGGCCGGTGAGCTTGCTCTTCCAGAATTTCTCCACCGCCACCGCCATCGAGGCAGCGGCCTTGCCGGCCGCCACCACCACGGTGCGGCCAAGGGGCGGCGGCGGCAAAAAGGCCGGGATCACCCGCAGCGGATCGGCGGCCTTCAAGGCCGCCGTCATCAGCGCCTGAAGCTGGTTTCTCATGACTTTTGCGCCTTGCAGTGGGTTTCGCGCACGCCCAAGAGGAGCAGAAACGCGCCCAAATAGCAAAGGGGCAAGGCCAGAAGCGCTCGGTCCCAGATGGCCTGGGAATAGACCCGAACGCCGTTCGCCATCGTCCCGTCCCAGCCGAGATCGAGAAACCAGCCGATCAGCGACTGCCAGATGGCGCCGTTGCCGATCACCATCATGTTGGCCAGGCCCAAGGTCGCCCCAGCGGTCCAGGCCGGATTGTGCTCGCGCGCCGAGGCGAAGCACAGCACCATGCCGCCGGCGCACATCCCGGTCAGGAAGAAGAAGGGATAGCAGGCGGCCAGCGGCAGACCGGGCCAGAACAGCCAGACGAGCGTCGAAGCCAGCGCCAGGCCGACGCAGAGCATCATGGGAATCCTTCGCAGGCCGATGCGATCGCTCAGCCAGCCGACCAGGGGCGAACCCACCCCCCAGCCGACCAGGAAGACCGAGGTCGCCGCCGCCGCCGCCGGCCGCTCGATGCCGTGGCGAAGCATCAAATAGGGCACGCCCCACAGTCCGGCGAAGGCCAGCATCGGCGCCGCCAGGAGCCCGCCATAAAGGCCGATGAAATGGGTCTGCGGATTCTTGAGCGCCACCACCAAGCCGCTCAAGAGCCGGCGGCCTTCCTCGGACGCCGGTTTGTCGTCGCGTTCCCCCGGCGGCCGGTCGCGCACCACCAACCAGATCGCCAGCGCCAGCGCCAATCCGGCCAGCCCGGCGCCAACCAAGGTCGCTCGCCAGCCAAAGGCGGCCACCGCCGCCGATAAGGGCGCCTGACCGCCCACCGCGCCCACCATGCCCGCCGCCATGGTCAGCCCGGTCACCAGGGCGAACCGGCGCGGCGGGAACCAGACGGTCGCCACCTTGAGCGCGCCCACCCAGGTGACCGAGGCGCCGATGCCGATCAGCGCCCGCCCGAGATAGGCGGGCATCAAATCCTGGGCCTGGGAAAAGAACAGGCTGCCCAGGGCCGCCAGAAGCGCGGCGCCGGTCAAGAGCCGCCGCGCCCCCCAGCGATCGAGGATGACGCCGACCGGCACCTGCAGGCTGGCGTAGGCGTAAAAATAAAGCGCCGACAGAATGCCGGTGATGGCGGCGCCGACCGAGAAATCGCGCATCAGCTCGGCCACCATGACGCTGGGGGCGACGCGCTGGAAGAAGCCGTAGCTATAGAAGATGGCGGCCAAGCCCCACATCGCCCAGGGCCAAATGCCCGCGGCTGGCGGCGCACCGGTCATGGGTGCGGGGAGATGGGGGACAGAAAAAGGCTGGTGAGCAGATGGGCGGTCATCTGGGCGGTTGCCCGCTCGGGATTCTTGTCGTGGATCGCCTCGAAAATCGCCCGGTGTTGGTCGAGAATCTGGCGCTCGAGATCGGCCTGTTCGTGCAGTTCCCCATGCAGGTGGCTGACGATCTTGGCCAGGGTCTGGCGGATCACCGCCACGATGTGCTGATAGGCGATGCTGCCCGAGGCCTTGGCGACCGCCATATGGAAGGCAAGGTCGTTGTCGGTGGCGTGGCGGAAATAGCGGTCGCGCTCCATGACGCGGACGATCTTGCCGATCTCCTCGATGGCTTCGCGTGTGCCCTGGCGGGCAGCGCGGGCGGCGGCCCAGCCTTCCAGGAGGGCGCGCAATTCCAAGAGATCGGAAAAATTCTCCGGCCGTCCCTTCACCAGAGCCAGAAGCGGCGTCTCCAGCGTCTGCACGGTGGAGACCACCCGCGTGCCGCTGCCGCGCCGGGCATCAAGGAAGCCCTCGGCCTTCAGTTCCTGCAGGGCGGCGCGCACCGAAACCCGGCTCACCCCCATCCGCGCCGCCATCAGCCGCTCGCTGGGCAAGGGCGAATCGGGACCCAGGCGGCCGTCGGCGATCATCGCCCGCAATTCGTCGGCGATGCGGTGCGATTTCAGTTGGCGCTTGGGAGCTTGGCTTAAGGTCATACCACTCATATCACCCTGGGCGCGCCATTCGTCAAGGGCTTAATGGCGAATCTCATAACGTGGAAATAATCAATATAATTAATTGAAATCAAATACATAACATCAGAATCGACCTTATCGGCTGCCTTTGCGGGCCAGAAGGATACCGAGAAGAATAATCGCGCCGCCGCTCAGCGACTGGAAGGTGAGCGGTTCGCCCAGAAAGACCCAAGCCAGCGCCCCGGCCAGGGCGGGCTGCAACAGGAGAGCAACGGCGCCGAAGGCCGCCGGCAGATGGGCGAAGGCGTAGGCGATCAGGCTTTGCCCACCCAGTTGCGCCATCAGGGCCAACCCCATCAGGGCTGCCCAGCCGGCGGCCGTTTCCGGCAACAGCCGCTCGCCGCCCAGAAGCGCCAGCAGCAGCAGACCGAGGCTGGAGACCGCTCCCGACCAGCTCATGATGGTGGCGGTGGAAAAACGGGCGCGCAGGCGGCTCAGCGTCATCATGTAGGCGGCGTAGAAGACGGCGGCCAAGACGGCCAGCCCATCGCCCAGGAGATGGGTGCCGCCGATCGTCACGCTGTCGCCCATCAGCAGCACCGCGCCCAGGATCGCCACAACCAGCCCAACCAGGAAAAGCGGCCGGAACCGCTGGCCAAACAGCAGGAAGCCGCCCAGCGTCACGAAAATCGGCGCCGCGTTGGCGAACAAGGTGGAGTTGGCGACCGAGGTCAGCGTGATCGACCAGTGCCAGATCGCCAGATCGATGGTGAAGAAGAGCCCGGCCAGGATCAGCGTCGCCTTCTCGCGGCCCGTCTTGGGCGGCTGGGATGGGCGGGCGCGGTCGTTCTCGAGCGAAAGCCAGATCAGCAGAAGGGGCAGCGACAGCGCCATGCGGTAGAAGGCCGACGTGGTGGGGCCGACCTCGGCCAGGCGGACGAAGAGAGGCCCGAAAGCGATGCCCACCGCGCCCAACAGCAGAGCGGGCAAGGCCCATTTGGCGGAGCCCACGCGCGCCTCGTCAGATGATGAAGAGCTGATCGAGGGCGCGGGCGAGATCGTCGCCGAAATCGGCCCCCTTGCGGATGATCGGCACCTTGGCGGGAACCAGCTTCAGGTAATCGTCCTCGGCCGGCAGGCTGGTCAAGAGCGCGGTCGGGATGTTGCGGGTGCCGGGCATGGTCGCCAGCCCGATCGCCAGATCGATGCCCGACAGTTCCGGCATCACCGCCGAAATGATCACCAGATCGGGCTTGGTGCGCAAAATGGTGGGCAGCGCCTCGATGGTGCTGGCCACCCGATGCGTGCGGTAGCCGCATTGCTGCAATTCCCGCTCGACGAAATGGGCCGCCGCGCCGTGCAGCATGACCAGCAGGATTTCGACGTTGCGGACCTGAAGATCGCCGATGCTAAAGCCGATCTTGGCCGGCAGGCGGCGGACGATCTCGGACGCCTCGGTGTCGGGCGGGATCCGCTCTTCCAGGATGTCGCCCATGATCTCGACATACTTCTCGATGTCGTCGAACAGGCGGGGCGGATAGGTCTTGGCCTCGGACAGAAAATCCTCCATCCGGTGCGCCACCTGGCCCACCAATTTCAATTCCAAGGCCCCCGATTGCGCGCGCAGCCCCAGCGCGACCCGCAGAAATTCGTGCACAAGCTCGTCGATCGGCAGCCGGGCATGGCGCGCCTCGCCCAGCCGCATTTGCAGGGCCTTCAACTGATCCAACCCCTCCTCGCGGAAGTTTTGGCGCATCTCATCGACGATGTCCTCGACGCCGCTGGCGAATACGCCATCGCCGGTCTTGGGCCCTGCCATCGACCGTTCTCCTCAAGAGCTTGGTTGGGCCCATTGTGGCCGGAAGCTTGGGTGGGGGGCAAGCGCGGTCTTGTCGCGTCCGGACGCCCCCGTATTCCTCCTAAGGGCGATTGACAGGCGGGGAGGCAGGGGGATATAGTTTGATCTACAAACTACAAGGGACCAATCCCCGGAGGAACGCCGACCTGCGTCGCGTCGGAACAGGCTGTCACGAAAGCGGAAGCCGATCATGATTCTGTTCGAGTTCGACCATGAACGCCCGAACACCCCCGACGAGGCGGTGGCCCTCTTGACCCATGCCGGCCCCGATGCCCGCCTGCTGGCCGGCGGCACCGATCTTATCCCCAACATGCGCTACCGCACCGTGACGCCGGCGCTGTTGGTCAGCCTGGGCGCCATTCAGCCCGAGGCGCCGCGCGAGGAGAAGGACGGCAGCCTTAGGCTCGACGCGCTCGCCAAGCTGGTGACGATCGAGAACTCGGCCCTGGTGCGCAAGCGGGCGCCGATGCTGGCGGAAAGCGCCCACACGGTGGCCGGCAACCAAATCCGTCAGATGGGCACGCTGGGCGGCAATCTCTGCCAGGATACCCGCTGCCTCTATTTCAACCAGCAGCACGATTTCCAATTCGTGGCGCCTTGCTACAAGCGCGGCGGCGATTGCTGCTACCCCTTCCCGCGCAACGACAAGAGCACCTGCTGGTCGGTCTTCATGTCCGACATCGCGCCCGCCTTGATCGCGCTTAAGGCCGAGATCGAAATCCAGGGTGAGCAAGGCCTGCGCCGCCAGCCCTTGGAGGCGCTGTACGCCGGCGACGGCTTGAAGCCGCATAAGTTGGGCCAAGCCGAGCTGCTGCGCGCCGTCATCGTGCCGCCCGCCTCGCCGCGCCAAGGCTGGGGCTATCACAAGGAGAGCGTGCGCGGCGGGTTGGAATTCGGCATGGCGATCCTGGCCGCCACGGTAACCCTGGCCGCCGACAGCAAGGCCTGCGAAGGGGCGCGGCTGGCGCTGGGCGCGGTGCGCGAGGCGCCGGTGCGTCTGACCGAAACCGAAAAGGCGATGGCCGGCCAAGCGCTCGACGCCGAGCGGATCGCCGAGATCGCCGAGGCCGCCAGCCAGGAAGTCAATCCCCTTCCCCATCACGGTTTCACCAAGGCCCATCTGCGCGACGTCATCCGCATTCAGATGCGGCGCCTGCTGGCCCGGGCCGTCGAGCGGGCGGTCAATCCCAACGCCTAAGCCCCATTCTTTGCGAGGTGGAGCATGTATGAACGTCCGGTAAGCGGCCTCGAGGCCAAGACGAAATCCCGCTCGCGGGTGATCGTGCTGTCGGTCAACGGCGAAACCCACGAGGTGATGGTGCGTCCGCGCCACCGCCTGATCGACGTCATCCGCGATCAGCTCAACCTCACCGGCACTAAGGATGGCTGTCAATCGGGCACCTGCGGCGCCTGCACAGTGCTCCTGAACGGCCGCCCGGTGCTGGCCTGCCTGACGCTGGCCGTCGATTGCGACGGCAAGGAAGTGCGCACCATCGAGGGCCTGGCCGAGAACGGCCAGCTCAACAAGGTGCAGGAAGCCTTCCTCGACCAGGGCGCCATCCAGTGCGGCTTCTGCACGCCCGGCATGGTGATGTCGGCCACCGCGTTGCTCGACGACAATCCCAAGCCCAGCCGCCACCAGATCGACAAGGCGCTGGAAGGCAATCTCTGCCGCTGCACCGGCTACAACGCCATCGTCGACGCGGTGTTGCAGGCCTCGGGCCAGGGCGGCGTCAAGCCGGTGATGAAATAAGCCGCCAAAGCGGGCGCGACAACGAGGGCGACATGGACCAGGGCCTCAACTTCATCGGCAAGAGCTTCAAGCGCAAGGACGGTCCCGACAAGGTGACCGGCCGGGCGGCCTACACCCAGGACATCCGCCTGCCCAACATGCTGGTGGGACGCGTACTGCGCAGCCCGCATCCGCACGCCCGCATCGTCAGGATCGACACCGCCAAGGCCAAGGCGCTCGCCGGCGTCAAGGCGGTGATCACCGCCGCAGACACCAAGGGCATCAAGCACGGCTTCGTCGAGACGCCGCGCTACCCGGCCGACCAGAGCGTGCTGGCCCAGGGCAAGGTCCGCCATGTCGGCGAGGCGATCGCCGCGGTGGCCGCCATCGACGAGATCACCGCCCAGCGGGCCTTGGAGGCGATCGAGATCGAATACGAGATTCTGCCCGCCGTCTTCGAGCCCGAGGCCGCCATGCAGCCCGGCGCGCCCGAGATCCATCCCAGCCACCCCAAGGTGGCGATGAAGGAGAATTGGGCCAACATCGGCGGCAAGACCGAGACCGGCTGGGGCGATGTGGAGAAAGGCTTCGCCGAATCCGACTATGTGCGCGAAGACCGTTTCGATTGCCAGCTTCGCACCCATGGCTATCTCGAGCCGCATGTGACCCTGGCGCATTGGGAGGCCGAGAAGCTCAACGTCTGGACCTCGTCGATGGGCGCCTTCGTCAAGCGCGCCAAGCTGGCCAAGACCTTGGACCTGCCGTTTGCTGCCGTGCGCATCCACAAGAGCTATGTCGGCGGCACCTTCGGCGGCAAGATCGATCTTTATCCGCACGAATACGCCGCCGCCCGGCTGGCGATGATCACCGGTCGGCCGGTCAAGATCGTCATCACGCGCGAGGAAATCTTCCAGGCCTTCCGCCACGCCCAGCCCCTGATCATCGAGGTCAAGACCGGGGTCAAGAAGGACGGCACCATCCTGGCCCAGGAAATGAAGGTCATCAACAATTCCGGCGCCTATCGCGGCAGCGGCGTGGTGGTGATCTTCCTCGCCTGGGGCTTCACCATGACCGCCTACCGGATTCCCAATCTCAAATTCCAGGGCTATTCGGTCTACACCAACCTGACCGAACGGGCGCCGCAGCGCGGCCATGGCAATCCGAAGGTGCGCTTCGCCATCGAATCGCAGATGGACATGATCGCCGAGGCCCTGGGGCTCGACCCGATCCAGATTCGCCTGAAGAACGCCCGCGACGCCTGGGAGCAGTTGCCCAACGGCGACAACACCCATCAGGCCGGCCTGAAAGATTGCATCAAGATCGCCGCCGAGCGCTCGGGCCTGTTGGCGAAATACGGCCAGAGCCGCAAGAACCCGCCCGCCGACACGATCCGGCGCGGCGTCGGCATCGGCATCAGCTCCTACATGGGCGGCACGCTCATCTATCCGAACGGCTCGGGCGTCATCGTCAAGATGAATGATGACGGCTCGGCCACCGTGCTCACCGGCGCCATCGACATCGGCCAGGGCTCGGAGACGGTGATCGCCCAGATCGTTGCCGAGGAATTGGGCATCGGCATGGAGGATGTGCGGCTGATCTCGTCGGACACCGACACCACGCCCCAGGACATCGGCGCCTGGATCAGCGGCATGACCTATGTCACCGGCAACGCGGCGCGGGTCGCCGCCGGCAACGCCCGCGAAAAGCTTCTGGCGCTGGGCGCCGATCGGCTGGGGCTGGAGGTTTCCGAACTGGGCTTCGGCAACAAGAGCGTGTTCGCCAAAGCCAATCCCGATCTGAAAATCACCTACCGCGAGCTGATTGCCGCCAGCATCGCCACAAAGCGCGGCGACACCGTGATCGGCGAAGGTTTCTGGCGCACCATGCGCGACGAGCCGGCGCATCCGAGCCTGGCCACCGCCAAGGGCCGCTGGACCGAGAATTACGCCTACTCGGCCCAGGTGGCCGAGGTCGAGGTCGATCTGGAAACCGGCAAGGCCCGCCTCGTCAAGGCGCTCACCGTGCATGATTGCGGCTTCCCGATCAATCCGGCCCTGGTCAAGGGTCAGGTCGATGGTCAGGTGTCGATGGCGCTGGGCCACGCCTTCATGGAAGAGATCCTGATCAAGGACGGCTATGTGCTGAACCCGACTTGGCTCGATTACCGCATGCCCACCGTGCACGAGCTGGCGCTGTCGGAAGACGTCGACGTCATCACCGAAAAGTACCAGGTCGGCAAGGCCTACCGCACCAAGGAGGTGGGCGAGGGTCTGGTGTCGGGCATTCTGGCCGCCATCGGCAACGCCATCTACGACGCCACCGGCGTACGGCTGCATTCCACCCCCTTCAGCGCCGACAAGATCCTGGCCGGCCTGCGCAAGATCGAGCGCCAGAAGCGCCAGGCCGCCGAATAGGGATGATCGCCGGCATCGTTCTGGCGGCCGGCCTGTCCAGCCGGTTTGGCGGCGCCAACAAGCTCATGGCGCCCGTCGAGGGCGTGCCGCTGATCCGCCGGGTGGCGATGGCGGCCCTGGCCTCCAAGCTTGATCGCATCGTCGTGGTGCTCGGTCATCAGGCCGACAAGGTTCGCTCCGTGCTGGTCGACCTCGCTCGTGACGAACGGCTTGCCTTCATCGAAAACGCCGAGCCCGAGAAGGGGCAAAGCGGTTCGGTGCGGATCGGTTTGGGGATGGTCTCCGCCGACTGCGACGCCGCCTTGTTCCTGATGGGCGATCAGCCCTATCTTGAGCCGCGCATCATCGACGCCCTGATCGACTCCCACCAAGGCGGCATTACGCTGCCGGCGGTGGGCGGCCAGCGGCGCAATCCGGTGATCTTCGACCGCCAATTCTTTCCCGACATCCTGACCCTGGCCGGCGACACCGGGGCGCGCGCCATCATCGAGGCCAATCGCGCCCGGGTGACGGCGGTTCCTTTCGATGCCGAGCGCCCTTTCGCCGACATCGACAAGGCCGAGGATCTGGACCGACTCGCTCGGAGCCGCCCATGAGGGCGCCGCTCGATCCCCTTATCCGCATCAAGGGCGCCGGCGAAATGGCAAGCGCCGTCGCCTGGCGCCTTTACCGCGCCCATCTCGGCCGCATCGTCATGACCGATCTCGAACAGCCTTTATGCGTACGGCGCACGGTTTCCTTTTGCGAGGCGCTGATCGACGGCATGGCAACGGTCGAAGGGGTGACCGCCCAGGCGGCCCGCGACGAAACCGACATCGAATCGATCTGGCGGCAGGGCCGGATCGCGGTCATGCCGGCCAGCCTGGCCCATGAAGAAGCGCCGATGCCCGACATCCTGATCGACGCCATTCTGGCCAAGCGCAATCTCGGCACCCATCTGGCCGACGCCGGCTTGGTGATCGGCCTGGGCCCCGGTTTCACCGCCGGCATCGATTGCCATATCGTGATCGAGACCAATCGCGGCCACGATCTGGGCCGGGTTCTCGAGCACGGATCGGCTCAGCTCAACACCGGCGTGCCGGGCGACATCGCCGGCCATACCCGGGCCCGGGTGCTGCGCGCCCCCCGGCTGGGCGTGTTTCGCTCGGAGCGTTCGATCGGCGATCGGGTCGCCAAGGGCGAGACGATCGGCACGGTCGAGGGCGTGCCGGTGCCGGCGGAGCTGGACGGCATCCTGCGCGGCCTGATAAGGCCGGGCACGCTGGTCGAAGCGGGCCTCAAGATCGGCGACATCGATCCGCGCGCCCAGGCCCATTTCTGCCGCACCATCTCGGACAAGGCGCGCGCCATCGCTGGTGCGGTGCTGGAAGCGGTGCTGCGCCACGCCAACCGGCCGCGATGACCGAACTCATCGATGCCTTGGGACTCGGCGAGGCGCGGCTGGTGGCGATCACCGGCGGCGGCGGCAAGACCAGCCTGATGAAAGGGCTGGCGGCCGAGTGGGGGGCAGCCGGCCAGCGGGTGCTCGTCACCACCACGACCAAGATCGCCGCCGACGAGGCGGAAGGCCCCTGGCCGTCCTTTGCCGCCAAAGATGCCGGCGCCATTGCCGCCAAGGCCCGGGCGGCGATGCCGGGCGCGGGCGCGGTGATCGCCTATTCGGACAGGAGCCGGGATGGTTTTCGGCTGGTCGGCTTCGCGCCCGAGATTCTCGATGCCCTTCTGGCCGAGCGCGTTTTCGATCGCATCGTCGCCGAGGCCGACGGCTCGGCCCGTTTGCCCTTGAAGGCGCCAGCCGCCCACGAACCGGTGATTCCCCCAACCGCCGACGCGGTGGTGATGGTGGCCGGACTGATCGGGCTGGGCCGGCCGCTTGATCGCGACACCGTCTTTCGTCCGGAACTGTTCGGCGCACGCACCGGCCTGGCGCAAGGCGACGCCATCACCCCCTTGGCGCTGGCCCGCATCCTTCTTCATCGCCAGGGACTGGCGCAATACGCGCCGCCCGAGGCGGCGCTTTGTGCCTTCCTCAACCGCACCGACGATGCCGCACGACTGGCCTGGGCTGAGGAAACGGCGGCGGCCTTGCGGGCACTCAAGCCCGCGCGGGCCATCCGGTTGGCTTGGGGCTGCCTGAAACCGAACCCCATGATCGCCGGGTGGACGCGGATTGGCGGTTAGGGTTCTTCGGCCGGCAGGCAAAGAGTCATGGCGGTGCCCCGACCGGGCAGGCTTTCGATGTCGAGTCGGCCGCCATGCGCCTTGACGGCCTTGTCGACGATGACCAGTCCCAGGCCGGTGCCCTTGGTTCCCTTGGCCGAGGCGGCCCGGTAATAAAGCTCGCCCAGATGCGCGATTTCGTCCGCCGACAGGCCATGACCCTTGTCGCGCACGGTGATTCGGAGTTCGCGGTCCTGACACTGCGCATGCACCGTGACCGGCGAATCGGCGGGCGAATAGCGCAGCGCGTTGTCGACCAAATTGCCGAGCGCCAAGCCGATCAATTCGGAATCAAGCGAAAAGGCCGCGTCGGCGGGCGCCAGGGTTACCCGCAGGCGCTTGAACGTGTTCTCGCTTTCCGCCCGCGCCGCAACCTCGTCCAGAAATCCGGCCAGCGCCACCGGCTGGCGATGGATCGCCACCCGCCCGTAGTCGAGCGCGTCGGCGGTCAGGAACAAATCGACCAGCTTGTAAAGCCGCATCGCATCGGCGCGAATGCGATCCAGCCGCTCGCGGGCTTTGTCGGGCAGATCGGCCAACGTCACCTGCAGAAGCTGTGCCGCCTTGTCGATCAGCGCCAGCGGCGTACGGAATTCGTGCGACAAAATGCCCACAAAGCGGCGTTGTTCGGCCGCCCGTTCGTTCGACAGGCGGGCGGCTTCGTCGGCATGGATCTTCTCGATCTGCAGGCGCCGCATCCGATAGGCCAGGCCGATGCCGAGAAAGACGACGTGAAAGGGCGAACCGATCTGATAGGCGTTGACGGTAAAGGCGGTGAGCGGCAAGAAGCCCATGACGGCCAGGATCTGGATCACCGCCGCCACCCCGGTCACGCAAAAGCCCAGGAAATACAATTTCAGGACGACGTCGTTGTGCTGTCGCCGGAGCAGATAGCCGACCAGGAAGGGCGAGAACGCCCCCAGCGACGCGCCGACCATGAAGATCGGGGTGGCGAACATCCCGTAATAGGGCGTGGCGACAAAAGGCAGGCCAAGGAGGCACAGAACCGCCGCCCCGAGATAAAGGCGATGGAGGCGGGGAAATCGGTGCTTGAAATCGAGCAGCGACACCCACATGGCCAGCACGACCGCCGTGCCGCCCAGATTGCCGAAACCCACAAGGACATCGTTGAGCCAGACGGGTTCGGCTGGCAGCAGCAAGGATGAAAAGCCCGAAATGCCGAGATGGAGCACGACGAGGGTGACGACGAAAAGGGCGTAAAGCAGGATGGTCGTATCGCGCAGCCAGATGCCGAACGGCAGGTGGATCAAGATGACGATGATCAGCCCGCCGAAATAGAGGCTGGACCAGAAATTGACGCGATATTCCTTGGCCAGGAAGGCCTTGGCGGTCCACAACTCGGCGGTGAGCGCCAGAACGCTGTTCGATTCCAACCGGATGTAAAGGGATTGCGGCGTGTCGGGCGGCAAGCGCAACTCGACCGCATGCTGGCGGGCCTGGAGCGGCCGCAAGGCAAGCGGCACATGATCGCCCAGCCGGTGCTCAAGAAAGCCGCCCCCTGTCTTCGGCACATAGACGCGCAGGTCGTTAAGGTAGGGGGGCCCCAGGTCGAGAACCCAGATGCCGGGGGCATCGGCTTTGCGAATGAGAGTGACGCGAAACCAATGGACATCCGAGGTGAACCCGGCGCTCACCGCCCGGGGCATGTGCTGAAATGAGGCCGCCATGGCGGGCGCCGCGACGCGGTCGATGTCGAGAGTCCCTTGGGGATCGACCAGCCGATACTGCGCGCCGGCCAGATCGATGTTGGCCAAGCCGGGAGCCAATTCTACGGGATTGTCCTTAGCCGGTTGGCTATAGTCTTGGGCGGCCAAAAGCACAACAACAACCAGCACGGTCAAAATCCGCCCGAATCGGGACAGCGGGCCCTTTTCAGATGCGGCAATCTCAGTCATGATTACGCGATCTTCGTTAACCGACTCATGGACTTTAAAAGATGTCTAAGGCGTTGAACAGCGCCCCGTCGATCCCAAGCCGTACGCCCCGCATTGTCGTGGTCGACGACGAAAAGGGGTTCCGCGATGATTTCATCGATTTCCTCGCTCATCGGGGGTTCGAGGCCCATGGCGTTGCCTCAGGCCAGGCGCTTTTGGACGACCTCAAGCGACAGCCGGCCGATCTTATTATCCTCGATGTCATGCTCGATGGCGAGGATGGCCGCGACGTGGCGCGCAAGGTGCGCGCCCAATCGGATGCCGGCATCCTGATGCTCACCTGTCTCGACGAACCGATGGCCCAGGTCTCCGGCCTCGATGCCGGCGCCGACGCCTATCTGGCCAAGGGGGTCGATCTCGCCGTGGTGGAAGCCACCGTGCGAAGCCTGTTGCGCCGTTTGGCCGGCGCGGAAGGCCGCGCCGACGGGACCGAGGAGGGTGGGGTCTGGCATTTCGATTCCCTGGGCTGGGTGCTGACCGCCCCCAATGGCCGTTCGGTGCGGCTTACCTTTTCGGAAAAGTCGGTGCTGATGTGCCTTCTGGAATCCTCGGGCACGCCGGTCAAGCGCGCCCAGCTCACCGCCGCCTTGGGCAAGGCGGAATCGGAAAGCGCGTTGCGCAATCTCGACACCTATATCCGCCGGCTGCGCAAGAAGGTGCAGGACGGCACCGACATGACGCTGCCCATCCAGACCGCCTACAGTTTGGGCTATGTCTTCGCGGCCACCGCCACCGTCGAGCCGCCGGTGGCGGGCTAATGCCGCGTCGACGATAAAGAGGTTGCGGCGACAGCCTTAGGGCTGGTGGTCCTGCTCGGCCAATTCGCTCATCAAGGTGAGCGGTTCGACATAATTGGCCTCGATGATCTCCGGCACCCGGTCGGCCTCGCTCTTCGGATAGATGAAGCCGTAAGTCGGGTAGGTCTTGGAGCCGAAATCCTTGACCGGGCCGTACCAGACCCGCACCTGGGTCCAATCGTTGCGGGGCGAAAGGTCGATGACGGCAACGCTGGTCGCCACCTGACCCTTGCCGCGGCCCGAGGGCTGCCAGTTGGAGTGTTCGATCAGTATCTTGCGCTCGTCGATCACCTGGGTGACGACGGCGACATGGCCGCGGCGCATCTTGCCGGATTTCTGGAAGACCAGGATCGAACCGACTTCGGGCCTATGGCCCCGGGCGTAACGGCCCTCGGCCGCCTTCCACCACATCCAGGCGTCGCCCCTGAGGAAAATTTGCGAATTCTGGCGGGCAAAGGGAACGCATTGCTGGGCAAGGACCGGTTCGGCCAAGAGCGCGAACCCCAACGCGGCGAGAAGCATATAGGCGGTCTTGCGTCCCGTCATCGTAAGCCCTTTCCCCTATTCCCCGGCCCCTTGGTTCGAGGCCATTTGCCTATTGTTTCAATTTATGACAAGCCCGTTTAGCCCGATTCTCTAGAGCCCGTCCAGCCCAAAAAGGCAATTTTCCACAAATTTTATCCATAGGGATTGCTCGCCATATCTAGCGGTAGCTTGTCAAATCATCCACTAAATACGGTAAACAAACCGTTAATTGGGCGGGAATGAGCAATGCTGAGATGCTAATGTGCCTGGGCCCAATTGGGACCCAAACCGGTCTCGACGATCAACGGCACGGAAAGCTCGGCCGCCCCTTCCATGACCGATTTGACCAAACCAGCGGTTTCCTGGGCTTGGGCTTCGGGAACCTCAAGGACAAGCTCATCATGGACCTGAAGAAGAAGCTTGGCCTGAAGCCCAGCCTTTTTCAGGGCGCCGGGCAGGCGGATCATCGCCCGCTTGATGATGTCGGCGGCGCCGCCCTGAATGGGGGCGTTGATGGCGGCGCGCTCGGCCATGCCCTTGCCGCCCGGATTCTTGTCGTCGAGCCCCATGACCGCGCAGCGCCGGCCGAACAGGGTGGTGACATAGCCTTGGCGTTTGGCCTCCTCCTTGGTCCGCTCCATATAGGCGCGGATTTCCGGGTAGCGGGCGAAATAGGCCTCGATGAAGCGTGAGGCCTCGCCCACCGGGATGCCCAGTTGCGAGGCTAGGCCAAAGGCCCCCATGCCGTAGATGATGCCGAAATTGATCGCCTTGGCCTGGCGGCGCACCATCGGGTCCATGCCCTCGATCGGTACCCCGAAAACCTGGGCCGCCGTGATGGCGTGGATGTCGGCGCCTTCGTGGAAAGCCTGCTTAAGCGCGGCGATGTCGGCCACATGGGCGACCAACCGAAGCTCGATCTGCGAATAGTCGGCCGACAACAGAAGCCAGCCCGGCGGCGCGATGAAGGCTTGGCGGATCTTGCGCCCTTCCTCGGAGCGGATGGGGATGTTCTGCAAGTTGGGGTCCGAGGAAGCCAGCCGCCCGGTCGAGGTGACGGTCTGGGCGAAACGGGTATGGACTCGCCCGGTCTTGGGATTGATCCGCTCCACCAAAGCGTCGGCATAGGTGCTTTTCAGCTTCGCCAATTGCCGCCAATCGAGAACGCGGGCCGGCAGATCGTGGCCTTCGGCGGCCAAGGATTCGAGCACATCGGCGCCGGTGCCCCAGGCGCCGGTCTTGGCGCTTTTCTTGCCGCCCTTGAGGCTCATCTCCTCGAACAGCACTTCGCCCAACTGCTTGGGCGAGGCGACGTTGAAGGGACGTCCGGCCAGGCGGTGAATGGCCTCTTCCAGTTCCGCCATCCGTTTGGCGAAATCGACGCTCAAGGCCTTGAGATGCGCCGCATCGACCATGATGCCGTTTTTCTCCATCAAGGCCAGGACCGGAATGAGCGGCCGTTCCAGCGTTTCATGAACGGCCAAAAGGCCCTGTTCGCGCAGCCGGGGCTTGAGGAGTTGATAGAGCCTGAGCGTGATGTCGGCATCCTCGGCGGCGTAGGCCAAGGCCCGATCGAGCGCCACCCGCTCGAAGGTGATCTGGCTCTTGCCGCTGCCGCAGACATCCTCGTATTTGATGGTGTCGTGGTTCAAATGGCGCTTCGCCAGCTCGTCCATGCCGTGGCCGTGGCGGACCGAATCGAGCACGTAGGACACCACCATGCTGTCGTCGATCGGATCGACGGCCAGCCCCTGCTGGCCCAGCACCAGAAGATCGAACTTGATGTTCTGGCCGACCTTCAAGACCGAGCCGTCGGCCAGAAGCGGCCCGAGCAGCGCCAAGGCCCGATCTCTTGGAATTTGCTCGGGCGCCGGCTTGGCCCCGCCCAACAGATCGCCCTGGATGCCGGGATCGACATGGCCGAGAGGGATGTAACAGGCTTCGCCCGGCGCCACCGCAAGCGAAATCCCAACTAGGTCGCAGGTGAGCGCATCAAGCCCGGTGGTTTCGGTATCGACCGCCACGATCCCTGCCTTCTCGGCCTTGGCGATCCAGGCCTTAAGGGCCGCTTCGTCCTGCACCATCTCGTAGCGCGCCGGCCCGGGCGCGCTGGAGGCGGGCGCGCCATGCTTGGCCTTGAGGGAGCGGAATTCCATCTTGCCCAGGAAATCGCCTAAGGGGCCGGGATCGGGCGGGCGGCGGGCGAAATCGTCGAGCGGGCGCGGTAGCGCCGCATCCGATTTGAGTTGCACCAATCGGCGGGAAAGACGCGCCGCTTCGGCATGCTCCTGCAACGCTTGGCGCCGCTTGGGTTGCTTGATCGACTGGGCGGCGGCCAGCACGCCATCGAGATCGCCATAGGTTTGGATCAGCTCGGCCGCCGTCTTGGGCCCGATGCCGGGCACGCCGGGCACGTTGTCCGAGCTGTCGCCGATCAGCGCCATCACCTCGACCACCTTGTCGGGCGGCACGCCGAATTTTTCCATCACTTGATCGGGACCGATGATCTTGTTCTTCATCGGGTCCTGCATTTCGATCCCGTCGCCCACCAACTGCATCAAATCCTTGTCGGAAGAGACGATGGTGACCCGGGCGCCCTGGGCGCGCGCCGCCAAGGCGTAGCTGGCGATGAGATCGTCAGCTTCCAGCCCATCTTGCTCGACCGCCGCCACGTTCAAGGCCTGTGCCGCCTCGCGCACCAGGGCGAATTGCGGCACCAGTTCGGGCGGCGGCGGCGGACGATGCGCCTTGTAGTCGGGATAAAGATCGGTGCGGAAGCTCTTGCGGCTGGTGTCGAAGACCACCGCGATGTGATCGGCCTCGGTGTCCTCGACCAGCTTCATCAGCATGGTCGTGAAGCCATAGACCGCGTTGGTGGGGGTGCCGTCGGAGCGGATCATCGGCGGCAGAGCGTGGAAGGCGCGGAAGATGAAGCCCGAACCGTCGATGAGGAACAGATGCTTGAGGGGCTGGGCCAAGTTCAATGGCCGGCCGACGCGCTCGCCCCTTCCTTGAGGACAAAGAGCCGGCCGCAATAGGGGCATTCGACCTTGCGGCTTGCCTCGTCGATCTTGAGATAGACCAGGGGATGGCCGAGCGCGCCGCCGCCGCCATCGCAGCCGATCTTGGGCGTGTCGATCTCGATCCGCTCCGGCAGGGTGGGCATCATGGCGGGCCTCGCTTGGTGGCGTGCGTTTCCTTGCGCCCCGGTTAGCAT
The DNA here is from genome assembly GCA_016214125.1 of Rhodospirillales bacterium. Lineage (GTDB taxonomy): Bacteria > Pseudomonadota > Alphaproteobacteria > Rhodospirillales > WMHbin7 > JACRPC01. The sequence continues at coordinate 91,492 of JACRPC010000018.1, forward strand.
GCGGGGCCCAAGAGCGTCAAGCAACGGCCCGCCCCTACTGAGCAGCCGCCGGCCGGGTTTCCCGCCCGTCGCGCAGACGCGAGGCGCCCAACTGGCGGATGGCAGCCTCGAAATCGGCTGCCGCCAAAGGCAGCATCTTCTGGTAATCGGCCCGGCGCATCGCCGTCATGCGGGCGCTGGTGCAGACCGCGTGCAGATCGGCGCCCGACCAGCCCTCGGTGCGGTGCGCCAGATCAAGGAACAGGCGGGCGGCGTCGCCCTCGATCTTCAGGCCCTTGGTCTCGATCTCGAGGATGCGCTGGCGCTCGATGGCGTCGGGCAGCGGGATGTGCAGATGCAGCCCCAGCCGGCCCAGCCGCAGCACCGAGGGATCGACCAGATCGAGCCGGTTGGTGGCGGCCAAAACGACGACGTTGCTGTGCGCGGCTTCCATGCCGTCCATCTCGGCCAGAAGCTGGTTGACCACGCGTTCGGTGGTGCGCGAGCCGGAATCGGCGCCGCGCAAGGGCGCCAAGGCGTCGAGCTGGTCGAAGAAGATGATCGAGGGCGCCAATTGACGCGCCACGCGGAAGATGTGGCGGATCGCCTCTTCCGATTCGCCCAGCCATTTGGTGAAGACCTCGGGTCCGTCCATGGCGAGGAAGTTGACGCCGCAGGCCTGGGCCAGCGCCTTGGCGATCAGGGTCTTGCCAGTGCCGGGCGGACCATAAAGCAGGATGCCGTTGGGCGGCGTCACCCCGGCGGCGCGGAAGATTTCCGGCTGCTTCAAGGGCCGCTCGACCATGTTGCGGAGCTGGTCCTTGACCTCGGCCAGGCCGCCCACCTCGTCCCAGGTGACGTTGGGGATGGTGACGAAGGCCTCGCGGATCGCCGAGGGTCGAACTTTGCCCAGCGCCTCGTCGAAATCGCGCGCCTCGACCGAGAGCATTTCCTCGGTGAAGCGGAAGGCGGCCAGGTGATCCAAGAGATCGGAGGACGAGCGCCGAAGCGCGTTCAAGCCCGCCTCGCGGCACAGCTCCATCAGATCGGCGCCGACGAAGCCATGGGTGACGGCGGCCACCTTGGGCAGGTGGCGGACGGCGGCTTCCGACAGCGGCATCTCGCGGGTGTGGATGTTCAAGATGTCTTGCCGCCCGGCCGACGAGGGCGGGCCGATGAAAATCTCGCGGTCGAAGCGGCCGGGTCGGCGCAGCGCGACGTCGATGGCGTCGACCCGGTTGGTGGTGCCGATCACCACCAGCCCGTCGACCTTCATCAGGCCGTCGAGGAGCGAGAGAAGCTGGGTGACCATGCGCACGTCGGACTGGGCGCCCGATTTCTCGCGGTGCGGCGCGATGGCGTCCAGCTCGTCGATCAGGACGATCGAGGGCGCGTGGTGCGCCGCCTCGGCGAAAATCTTGCGCAGATTGGCCTCGGTCTCGCCATACATGGTGCCGACGATGTCGGGGCCGTTGATGTAGTAGAAGCCGGCATGGACCTCGTTGGCGATGGCGCGGGCCAGGAAGGTTTTGCCCGAGCCGGGCGGCCCATAAAAGATGATGCCGCGCGGCGCCTGGATGCCCAATTGCCGGTAGACCTGGGGGAACTGGAGCGGCAGGTGCACCAGCTCGCGCACCAGCTTGATCTCCTTTTGCATACCGCCGACGTCTTCGAAGGTGACCTGCTCGTCGGCCTTCATGCCGCCCGAGGAAGGCACGTCGATGTGGATGCGGGTGGCGTCGGAGACTTCGCCCATCTCGGGCGTGCACTTCATCACGCGGTAGCTGGTGCCGGCCTGCGAGCCCGAGAAGGTGGCGTAGACCATCGAGCCGCGCCCCAGCGGGGTGCGGTTGCTCATCAGGCTTTCCTGGAGATGCTCGACCAGCCGGTGCGCGGTGGTGACGTCGATCGGCGGCATCAGGGTGACGGTTTCGAGAAGCGGCACCACCGGCACCGCCTTGATCTCGACCGCCTGGTTGATCTTCGCTTTCAGCGCCGTGCGCAGGAAGCGGTCGAGCCGGATCAGGCCCGAACCGCGATCCTCTTCGAAACACTCGCCGATCCGGGCCGGTATCGGATAGCGGCTCATGTCGGTGCTGATCGTGATCACGCCGCCCACTTCAAGCCCGAAGGCCTCGACCACCGCCGGATCGATATGCGCCAGGCTTTTGCTGGCAACGTTGGTGAGTTCGGACTTCAGGCGCTCGACCGAGAGCTTGATGTGCAGCGGACCGGCCATGCTTCGATGCTCCGCCTAGGGTTGGTAGTCGGGCGAGGTTTCCAACTGTTCGAAGCCCGAACCGCGATCGACCCACATCGACAGGAAGGCGTTGGGTTCGCAGCAGATCAGCTTCACCTGCTGGTCGGGCGAGCTGTTGAAATGCTGGACCGTGGTGCCCTTGAGCCGAAGCGGGATCATCAGAACGTCGTTGGCCGACCAATGGTGCTTCTGGCCGTCGAAGACCGAATAGCCCTGGCCTTCCCAGATGAAGATCACCTGATTGCCCGGATGATGGATGCGCCCCGAACGGCTGCCCGGCGGAATGCGCTGGACGAAGATCTTGAGCGTGTTGATGCACGGCCCCTTCAGGAGCGGGTGCATGTACCAGCTCATCAGGCCCTGCTTGTTGTTCTCTTCGGGCAGCATCTTGCCCTTGATCAGCCAGACCGATTTCTTCAGATCGTCACGCTGCTCGTCGCGCAGCTTGAAGATTTCGTCCCACAGATTGCGGCCCTTCATGTTCTCGAGCATCCAATCCATCCGCTCGAGGCCCTGGTGGTTGTCCTTCGCGCTCATCGTCATGCCCCCTACTTCGCCATCTTCTGCTGGAAGTCCTGGCTGATCTCGATCTGGACCAGTTCGCTCGCCACATGGTCCCAGGTGGGAATGTGGATGAAGGCCAGCCATTTCGCGGGCTCGGTGCCGTAATTGTAGTGCTTGTGCTCGATGCCGTTGGGGTCCATGGGCAGCAGCACGCAATCGCCCTTCTCCCACTCGATCAGCTCGCCGTTGACTTCGGTGGCGCCGTGGCCCTCGATGATGAAGAGCACCAACCCGCCCTGGTGACGATGCTTGCCCGACACTTTCTTGATGTCGTGGACGAAGACCCACCAGTCGTTCAGCGCCGTCTCGGGATATTCATGCTCCAGGATGTACCATTTGATGTGGCCCTGGCGGCAGAGCTCCCATTCGCGGTCGGTGTCGCGCACCAAGACCTTGCTGGTCTCGCCATGCTCGATGAAATCGCCGCGCTTCTGGTAGGCCATGTCGTATTTGAGGGCCGGAGGCGCCTCTTGCTCGCGGCTGCGGGTGCGGGTGAGATCGGCCATGCGTCCTCCCAAATGTCCACATTATGAAAACAGCCCTTATCGGGCGTGCTTGATGCTAGCGTGCGGCTCGAAGATTTGGCAAGATCGCCCGGACGATTTTCGTCCACATGGTGGACGGGTTGAGGGAAAGGAACGTCGCGATGGCCCGCATGGTGGCCGGGGCGCAAAGCGTGCATCGGGTGATCCGCCTGCTTCGGGCCCTGGCCGCTCAAGGCAAGGGCGGCGCAAGGCTGGTCGATCTGGCCGAGGAGACCGGGCTCGAGCGCCCGACCGTGCACCGGCTGCTGGCCGGGCTGGTCGCCGAGGGTATGGCGGCGCGCGAAACGGTGAGCCGGCGCTACCGCCTGGGCCCCTTGGCTTACGAGCTGGGCCTGGCGGCGACGCCGCCGCTTGATCTTCGCCGCCTGTGCGAGCCGACCCTGTTGCGCATCGCCGAACGTTCGAGCGACACGGTGTTCCTCACCGTGCCCTCGGGGCTCGACACCATCTGCCTCGACCGCAAGGAAGGCTCGTTTCCGATCAAGACGCTCACCGTCGACATCGGCACCCGCCGCCCGATGGGCGTGGGGGCCGGCGGCCTGGCGCTTCTGATGACCCTGCCCCTTGAGGAAGCCGAGCGCACCATCGCTCTCTTGGCGCCCCGCATCGCCCAATACGCAAGGCTCGACGCCAAGACGGCCATCGCCATGCTGAAACGCGCCCACAAGCTGGGCTATGCGCTCAACGACCGGCAGCTTACGCCGGGCGCGATGTCGATCAGCCTGGCGGTCAAGAACGGCCAGGGCCAAGCGGTGGCGGCGGTCAGCGTCGGCGCCATTCAGGCCCGTATGGCACCGGATCGCCAGAAGATGCTGGCCGCCATCCTTAAGGAAGAGGTGGCGCAAATCGAGGCTCGGCTGAAATCCCTGGCATAGGGCGGTTGTCGGCGCCGGCTGGGGCTGCTATGTCTCCGCATCGCCCCTGCCGCAAGGACCCCGAATCGCATGTCGCTACGCCGCCTTTACGACTGGACCATGAATCTGGCCCAGCATCGCCATGCGCTGTGGTGGCTGGCGGCGGTGTCCTTCATCGAAAGCTCGTTCTTTCCCATCCCGCCCGACGTGATGCTGATCCCCATGGTGCTGGCGATGCGCGAGCGCGCCTGGTTCCTGGCCGGTCTGTGCACGGCGGCCTCGGTGGCCGGCGGCTGGTTCGGCTACGCCATCGGCCATTACCTCTATGAATCGGTGGGCGTCTGGATCATCGAGCTTTACCATCTGCAAAAGGAATTCGAGGTCGCCCGCCAGGCCTTCATCGACAACGCCATCAAGATCATGATGGTGAAGGGGATGATCCCGGTCATTCCCTACAAGCTGATCACCATCACCGCCGGCGTCGCCGGCATGGATCTGGCGACCTTCAGCGTCACCTCGCTGATCGTGCGCGCCATGCGCTTCTTCCTAGTCGCCGGACTCTTGTGGAAGTTCGGCCAGCCGATCCGCGATTTCATCGAGCGCCGGCTGGGCCTGGTCACCACCTTGTTCGCCATCGGGCTGGTGGGCGGCTTCATCATCGTCAAAGTCCTGTTGCAGCCCGCCTCATGACCCAGCCCGCCCGCCTCGTTCCGGCCCTGATCATGGCGATCGGCCTGGGCGCCATCGCCGCCGCGCTCGTCGCCCAGTATGTCTTTAACCTGCAGCCCTGCATCCTTTGCTATTACCAGCGGGTTCCCTATGTGGCGGCGCTGCTCTTGGGCGCCCATGCTTTGCCGCCCTGGACGCCCGCCAACCGCCGCGTTCTTTGCGTGGCGCTGGCCGGCCTGGCCTTTCTCGCCAATGGCGGCATCGCACTCTTCCATGTGGGGGTCGAGAATCATTGGTGGGCGGGCACCGATTCCTGCGGCTCGCCGATTGCCGCCACGACGATCGAGGATTTGCGCCGCCAGCTTATGGCGGCGCCGGTGGTGCGCTGCGACGAGGTCACCTGGTCGCTGTTCGGCATCTCGATGGCCGGCTACAACGCCTTGGCGGCGCCCTTCCTGGCCGCCTTCGCCTTCTGGGGGGCGCGGGCGATCGCCAAGACTCAGACCGGATCGAGTTCGGTATCCCAGTAAAGGAAGTCGCGCCAGCTTTGATGCAGGTAGTTGGGCGGAAAGGCGCGACCATGCTCCTGCAGTTCGGCCGAATTGGGCCGATAGGGCCGGATGCGCGGATACATGCCCGATTCCACCGGCAGGCGGCAGCCCTTGGTCAGATTGCAGCGCGCGCAGGCGGTGACCACATTCTCCCAGGTGGTGCGGCCGCCGCGGGCGCGCGGCACGATATGGTCGAAGGTGAGTTCGTCGGTGGGAAAGCCCTGGCCGCAATATTGGCAGGCGAAACGGTCGCGCAGGAAGACGTTAAAGCGGGTGAAGGCCGGCTTGCGCGACAGCGGCACGTAATCCTTGAGGGCGATGACGCTGGGCAGCTTGAGGCGCAGACGGGGCGAATGAACGACCTGGTCATATTCCGAAACCACATTCACCCGCCCGAGCACCACCGCCTTGATCGCTTCCTGCCAAGGCCAAAGCGACAGCGGAAAGTAACTGAGCGGCCGGAAATCGGCGTTCAAGACCAAGGCGGGACTGGATTCGAACATCACACCCGTCGTTCTTCATCCTTTCCCAAGATAGTGTAATGATCTTTTCGTTCGACACCAGGAATTTCGTGGGCCGCGATGATTGTCACCCGTTTTGCTCCCAGCCCGACCGGTCATCTCCATTTGGGCCACGCCTATTCGGCCCTGTTCGCCTTCGAGGCGGCGAAAGAGGCGGACGGCCGTTTTTTGTTGCGCATCGAGGATATCGATCTTGGCCGCTGCCGCCCGGAGTTCGTCGCGGCGATCTTTGACGATCTGGCCTGGCTGGGTCTGGTTTGGGAAAAGCCGGTGCGCCGGCAATCCGAGCACTTCGCGGAATACCGGGCGGCGCTTGAGCGGCTGGAAGCCGAGGGCTTGCTCTATCCCTGCTTCTGCACCCGCCAGGCGATTGCCCGCGAAATCGCCGTGGCCGGCCAGGCCCCGCATGGTCCCGACGGGCCCGCCTATCCCGGCATCTGCCGCCGGCTGTCGGCCGACGAACGGCGGGCGCGACGCGATGCCGGCCTGCCTTATGCGCTGCGTCTCGATGTCGGTTTGGCCCTTGCCCGCACCGGCACGCTTTCCTGGCATGACCGCCGCCTGGGTCGGATGACGGCCGATCCCACGCCCTTTGGCGATGTGGTGCTGGGCCGCAAGGATATCCCCGCCAGCTATCATCTGGCGGTGACGCTCGATGATCACCTTCAAGGGGTGACCCTCGTCACCCGGGGCGAGGATCTGGCGCCGGCCACCCCCATTCATCGCCTTCTGCAAGCCCTTCTCGGCTTGAACACACCCGAATACCACCATCATCCGCTGCTTGCCGGACCCAACGGCAAGCGCTTGGCCAAGCGCGACCGCGCGCAAACCCTGGCCAGCCTGCGCCAGGCCGGCGAAAGCCCGGCAAGCCTGCGCGGGCGGATTGAATCCGCCTTGGACGGAATTGTTCAAAGCACAGACTGATTATGTATTTCCCCTAATTTACAGACCCTTCCCGCCAAGCTAGCTTCCGCTCAACAACGAACGAGTTGCTGCCGTCACTTTTCCCTGAGGAGGGAACGATGCACATCATCCGCAGGCCCATCGTCGGGCGGACCATGGTTGGTTTTTCCAAACCGGACCTCGATTTTCGCCGAAGCCGGAGCACCGACCCGGACGTTTATGTCGGAAACCGGGAGCCAAGCTTGGCCGATCTCATCGGCGATCCGCTGACCAGGAGCCTGATGGCAAGCGACGGGGTCGAGCCCGAAACGTTGGCCTCCTTGCTTGAGGCAATCCGGGCCAGTCTGTTGGGCGGCCTCGCTGCGCCGGCCGGCCAAATTTCATAAAATTGCAAATAAAGCGAAAACTTCGCGTCTCGATTTACGAGCTACCCTGGTTGGAGTAGAATGGACGCCAACAAGACCTCGAAGGCAAGGAGGAGCCCCATGCATACGATCAAAAAATCATCCGCACCGCGGATGGGATCGCGGATGGGGGGTGGAAGGGCGCATTGGTCGGTCGGGGCCGATCACGCACCCAGAGCGGCCTATATCGGCAATGAAGAGCCGGCCTTGATCGATCTCGTCAACGATCCGCTGATCAGGCGGATCATGAAGAGCGACGGGCTGGAGCAGCTCGATCTGGTGCGCGCCATCGAAACGGCGCGCGACCGCATCGGCGGTTAGCCGAGGTTGGACCGACGCGGGGCGGTGTTCCTACGCCCCGGCGAAGATCATCGACAGCTTGGCGTCGGTGTCGGCGTCGATCAGCGCGTTGACGGCGGCCAAGAGGCCCATTTCCTCTTTCTGGATGTGGAAGACCTCGCGCTCGATCATCTCCATGCCGATGGTGTGATACTCGGCCCAGCTTTCCGGCGTGAAGCCCTTTTCCAGCGCCTCGCGCGAGCGGCGCCCGATATCCTGAGCGATCGGGCGGATGGTGGCGTGCTCGCTCATCAGGAAATCGGTCATCCCCGATTCGCCCGCTTCGGCCAAGGCCGGAAACAGATGGCCTTCTTCGAAGCCGAAATGGCGGGTGATCTCGTCATCGATGCCGGTGGCGAGATCCTTGATCAGCCGGCGCAAGGCCTCGTCGGCCAGGTCGGGCGGACGCTTCGAAGTTTGCTTGACCAGGAATTCCTCCATCTTCTGGAGCGTGGCGATGGTGTTGAGATGGTCCTGGTGAAGGAGTTGGCCGGTTTTCGAGGTGATGCCGAACATCGATGATCCTTGTTTGGTGGAGGAAGAATAAGGGCGTCTCAGGCGGAACGGATATGGGCAAGGCAGCGCCGCCACAATTCGATGCCGTAGCCGGCGAGCGCAACCGCCCCGCCGATTCCCAAAAGTGCGCCCAGCCGGATCACGTCCGCCCAGCCGCCCGCCAGGCCGCCCAGCACCAGCAGAAGCGCGCCCAGATGAAGGCCGAACTGAATCCGCAAGGGCCGCTCGGCCATCAAGGCGGACAAGAGCGGCGTGCGACCGCTTTGCGACACCGTATGCATCGAGGCCAGGAAAGGCATGATGCGCGAGAGGGTGCCGGTGAGGAAGGTCAACAGCCAGCCGAACACCAGCAGGAAACCGAAGATGAGCGGCCCGCGCTCGCCCAACAGGCCGGCCAGCGCCAAGAGGCCCGCCGCCAGGCTTGCCGGCAACAGAATCCAGGCCAGCCGAAGGTGCGTAAAGAAAAACCCCAACTGCTTGCGCATGCGCTTCTTCACGATGCCCACCATGGCGCGTCCGTAAATCGCCGCCACCGCCAGCCCGAGCAGGGCGGCCAGCGCCACCAGGGCATCCAGGTGCAGCACCGACCCCAGCCCGGCCAGCAGCAGCGCCGCCATCGCCAAACCCGCCCCGATCAGATTGGGGCGGGTCTCCGCCGCCGGCGCCAGCGCGAACATCGGGATCAGGACGTGGCTCAAACCCATACTCATCATGCCCATGAAGCCATAGGTGGCGAGAAGCGCGTGCGCCTGCAAGAGGCCGGCACGATCGGGCAGGTAACCCAGTCCCAGATTGAGCGCCAGGGCGATCCCTAGGCCGATCGTCGCCAGCAAGGCTGCCGCCGCCCCCCAGATATGAACGATGACGACCGGCATCTCCTTGACGTTAAGCAAGTTGTCGACCAAAAGAATCAGGTATAGCGAAAGGGCGGCGCCAGCAAGCGCGCCACCTAAGGCCGCCACCATGCCCTGGCCGCCCAGAAGCCCGCCGATCAGCAGCAAAACACCAGGCGTCAGCAGCCAATAGGTTAGGGTACACAGCAAAGGCGAGCGGACCGGCCGCTTGGTCGCCACCGGGAGCAACTGGTAGGTGGCGCCGATGGCGGTCATCGCCAAGACGCCCAGGGTAATCAGGTGGAGCGCCGCCAGGACGCCCCAGGAGATGCCGCCCACCGTATCCCCGGCATAGACCGCCAGCACCGCCCAAGCGACGATCTGAAAAACCATCGCCGTTGCGAAAAAGCGAAAAGGCACCGAGGGCGGCAACAGCCGCCCGCGGGCGTTCTGGCTGGGATCGACGGGGAACATCAAGGACCCTGGGTGATTTCCAGGCGAAACTCGCCGGGCTCTGCCGGCAGGGCGCGCCAGCGCCAGCCGCGCTCGGCCAATTCCGGAAAGAGATGCACCGGCTCGCGGTCGAGCCTTACCACCACCGTCTGAGTGGGCCCTGGCGCATCGAGCGCCCGAAGCACCGCCAGCATCGGCTCGGGCGGCGTCAGACCGCGGACATCGAGTTGCAGCGCCGCGCCTTGCGGGGCCGAAGACGCCGCCTGGGCGGGCGCGCAGGCGCCGGGATGAGCCGCCGTCGCCTCATCGGCCTGCTCGCTTTCCCGGCGAAACAACACCCGCCAGGACCCCGACGCCTCGCGCCGGGCGTGAGAGGCGAAACCGCGATTGCCCAGGACCCGGCGCAGCGGCACCGGATCGAAGGGGGCGGTGATCTCCAGGACCTGGCCAACGGCGATCGACTTGGTCGCCTCCATGATCTCGTGGAACGGATCGCCGCCCTGGCCGATGATCGGACGGACGTCGAGCCGCAGGCTGGGTTCGCGGGTCGGCCAGTCGGGGCCTTGGTCGGGCTCCGGCAAAGCGACGGTCTTGGGCATCGAGGCGCGCTCGCCCTTGGCATGGGCCAGAAGCTCTTTGGCGTCGAGACCGGCCATGCGCGCCGCATCCTTAAGGGTGATCAGGCCGGCCAACACCCGGCCCAAGCCCGGCGCCTTCAGGCGTTCAAGCGCCGGATGGCACGATGCCAAACGATCGATCAGGCCCGGATCACCGGCGGCCGCCTCGGCGATCACCGAATCGAGAACAATCTCGGCCTTGCGTGGATCGGTCGTCATGCGTCTTGGGGTCCCGCTCGTCCGCTTGCCCCTTCAGCATCCAAGGTGATGGGAAGCGCCGCCTTATCCGAGGTCAAGCGGTTTCGCCTCCGCCGTCGCCCGTCGTGAGGCAGAAGGCCTTCAAGCGCGCCACGTCGGCAATGCGAATCACCGAGCCGGTGCCGGTTACGCCCTCGGCCTTCAGGCGGCTCATGGCGCGCGACAGGCTTTCCGGCGTGATGCCGATGCGGCTGGCGATCAGGGTCTTGCGGAAGGGCAGGCGGAATTCGGCCGGGCCGCTTTCCACCACGGTCTGGGTGAGCAGGAAGGCCGCCAAGCGTTGGCCGGGCGTGCGAACCTTGAGGTTGGAGATTTCCCGAAGCAGCCGGTTCTGCCAGCGCGACAGGGCCGCCAGCATCTTGAAGGCGGCGGTCTTGTCGCGCGCCAGATTCTTCAAAAACGAGGCCGCCGGAACATGGACGAGCCGCGAGCCTTCGACGACTTCGGCGCTTAAAGGGAAGCGGCGCGAGGCGAACATCGCCGCCTCGGCGAAGGTGGTGACCGGCTCGAAGACCTCGACCACGCTTTGGGCGCCATCCTCGGTCAGGGCGAGCAAACGCACCTGGCCGTCGAGAACCACGAAGAAGCGGTCGGCGCCGTCGCCCTGGCTGAACAGCAGCGTCGGCGCGTCATAGGCCACCACTTGGGCGTCGCTCAGGAGCATCTCGACCGTGGCGCGGTCGATCTCGGAAAACAGCGGGGCCTCGCCGATCGCGCGCACATCCGCCGCCGTCAGGCTCCGCACCGTGGTCGTGTTGGTCATGCCGAATCCGAACGCTCCTCAAGGGGCCGAACCCAATCGGCCCCCCTTCCGCGGCGGAATTTAAACCAGTTCCGGCCCGAAAGGAACCGCCTCGGTCGGTTCTTCTTGGCCGGAGGAACCGCCGACGCCATCGGCAGGGTCTTGCGGAACAGCTCTATTCGCCGTCGTCTTCGAGGCAGAAGCGACGCAGGCGGGCGATGTCGGCAATCTGGGCCACGTTGTCGGCCTCGCTGGAAACGCCGAAACGGCGCAGCTTGGCCAAGGCGCGCGACAGGCTTTCCGGCTTCATGCCCAGCTTTTCCGCCACCAGCTTCTTGTCGTAGGGGAATTGGACGGTCGCCCGACCCTGCTCGGCGGAGGTCAGGCCCAAAAGAAAGCCGCCCAGCCGCTGGGCGGTGCTTTTCAGTTTGAGTTCGGTGATCTGGTGAATCAACTGGCGCAGCCGAAGCGACATGCCGCCCAACATCATCAGCACCAGATCGAAGCGCTTTTCCAGATAAGCCAGGAAGGGCGCCGCCGGCACGACCAGCAGCGTGGCGCGATCGAAAGTGCGGGCCGCCACCGGATAGGGTCCGGCGTCGAAAATCGCCGCCTCGGCGAACACTTCGCCCGGCTTCATGATCTCGACGATGCCATGCCGGCCATCGGCCGTTTCGACATAGAGTTCGACATGGCCGGCCAGCACCAGATAGAAGCGGTCGGCCGCCTCGCCTTGGCGAAACAGCACCGTGTTGTCGGCGCAATGCTCGACCTTAGCCGCGCCCAGGAGCTTTTCGACGTCCTCGGGCGGCAGATTGGCAAAAAGGGGCACGTTCATCAGATCGTCAAAGACGTCCGACCGCACCCCCGATGGATTCGGGTTGTTGGAAGGAAGCACCATGTTCAACCGTTTCGCCGTCGCTTTGTATTTACTTTTTGTAGAACCGTCAGACTGCCCCGCCTTGATGGTGGCCATCATTGATCTTGATCAAATGATGGCACGAATTGATCGTCGGATCAAACGCCTAGGAAGATGAATTGACCTTTATCGTTGATGAAATCGATAACCATGATTTTTCCGGGTTGAACGATGACGTCGCGTTCGGCGGTGTAATCGAAGGCCGGTCCGCGGCCGTCGCGCAGGCGCACCGCCAGCCGGTGGGCACCCGCCGGCAGGACGTAGCGATGGTAGAAGCGCGAATTGCCGTCCTTGGACAGGCCGGCCGGCGCCGCCGTTTCACGAAAGATCGTCTTGCCGTTCAAATCCATCTCGAGGGTAACGGGCAGACGGGCGCGCGAGCAACTCATCTTGGCGCGCATGTTGGGCGGCAGCTTGGCCAATTCCTCGGGCGTGCGTTCGTGGCAGGGTTCGGCGCGCTGGCCGGCATGGGTGAGGCTCAGTTTCAGCACGCCTTGGTCGGGGGCCAAGCGGGTGTAGGTCGGATGGGCCGACAACCAGGCGATGAAAGCCGCCGTGCCCAGATAAATCAGCGCCTGGCCCAGGAAGTGGCGCGGCCGGACGGTCTTGAGGAAGCCGAAATCAAGCATGGGCCGCCTCCTTCTTGGGCGGCGCGACCGCCGACGCCTCCAGCGCGGCAAGATCGGCGCGGAAGGCCGCCATTTCGGCCTTGAGCTTGTTGGGCTGGTCGGGCGAGGCCCAGGCGGTGCGCACCCGTTCGCGCGGCACCCGGTCGCGCAAGGCCGGCTCGCGGGCGCCGGTCATGCGGGCGTCGGTCCAGCGCGGCCCCAGGCGGTGGAAGCAGTCGCCCGGACGGCAGCCGGTGAGCAAGACGCCATCGGCGCCGCCGTCGGAGAGAATGAAATCGACGAAGGGCGGCGGGATCATGCCGGTGCAAGGCACGGTGACGGAGGCCACGCCCTCGCCTTCCAGGCTGGCGGCGTCGACGCCATGCTCGCAGCCGAAGACGATCACCGTGGCCGGGCCGCCATTCAACCGGTCCATCGCCGCCACCACCTTTTCCTTGAGCGCCACCAGCGGCAAGCCGGGCAGATCGATGCCAGTCGCCAGTTGGGCGGCGCTGCGGAACGGCGTCGAGGTCGGGCAGGAGCCGACGCAGATGCCGCAGGCGGTGCAGATGTCGGGGTCGACTTTGGCCTCGCGGGCAAAGGGGCGGCCGTCGGTGCGGTTGATCATCACCACCGCGCCGAACGGACAATCGAGCGTGCAGCGCGTGCAGCCATTGCATTGATCGAGATGGACCTCGGCCGCCGCCGGCCGCTTCTTGAATTGCAGCCAGGGCATGACGAACAGCGCCACCGCCACCACCGCCACCAGGGCCCACAGCTTCGCCGGCCCCCAGTTATCGAACACCGGGTAGAGGAACATGTAGAACCAATCGAGGTTGAGGACCGCCGGCTCGACGCCAAGATCGGCCGGGCCGTGGCTGGTGGCCGGAAAAACGAAGGACAGCGCCAACAGCATCAGGAAGGTACCCCAAGCCAAGAGCTTGGGCGGATTCACGCCCGGCCGGCTGATGCGGATGATGTGGACGAACATCACGATGAGCAGGAACAGCGGCACGAAGATGTGGATGAAGATCAGAAGCGTGAAAAAGCGGTCGGTGAGGAAGCCTCGGAACAGGAAGTTGCGCGCGGTCGATTCGCCGAAGATGCCGAACCAATCCACCCATTCGAGCGAGCCCACCGCCAGATACTGGGCCAGCATGTCCCAAACCAGCCAATAGCCGGTGATGCCCGAGGTGAACAGGAAGGCCAAGAGCGGCACGCCGGTGATCCAGGCGAACCAGCGCGCGCCCGAGAATCGGTCGAAGGCGAATTCACGGGTGAGATGGACCATCGTAGTGACCACCATGGCGTCCGAGCCGTAGCGGTGCAGGCTGCGCATCACACCCGAGAAGTACCATTGCTCATGGGTGATCTTCTCGACCGATTGATAGACGGTGGCGACGCTGGTCTCGTAGGGGATGAACAGGTAAAGGCCGGTGGCGGCGACGATCCAGAAGAAGAAGAAGGTGAGCGCGCCCAGGTGATAGAGCGGGTTGGCGCCCGGCCCGACCAGCCAATCGACCCCGCTTTCCAAGCGCAAGAAGATGGGGCGCAGCAGGCTTTGCAAGGGCTTGAACAACGGGCTCTCCTTCGGTCGATCGCTTGCGCCCTGGGGCGGATCGCGCCTGTATATTCGATTTCTCTAACCTAAAGCGCTTTGACTGTCATCAAGTTATCGATGCGTAGTTTGCAAAGCTGGCCTGCTATTCGTCCTTGATCCTGAGCAAGACAGTCGGCTTTTTCTGGAAAGCCTTAAGCCGAGCGCTTGCGCCTGTTGATCCGCCATAGAAAGATACCGGCCAAAATAACCGAGCTGGCCGCCATGAAAATCTCGATGAAGATGGCGAAGCTGAAGCGGTAGCCGTCGGTGGCCGGATCGTAGATGGTGCAGAACAGCCGCACCCGATCGACCAGGCTTTCGACGCTGGAAAAGGCCGCCACCGCGCGGCCCAGCACCAGATCCTTCAAGGGTTCGACCAGAAGCGGCGTCTCGAAGGTGTCGCCATAGATTTGCACATGCACCCGGCCTTCCTTATCCAGGATGGTGGTCTGGGTGAGATGGTCGAAGCCCCGAGGCGAGGCCCAGAAGATGAAGCCCAACTCTTCGGCCAGGACCGAGAGCGTCACCGGATCGGTGGAAAGGAATTCCCAGCCCTCCATCGAAACGCCCTGGCTCTTGGCGAAGAGGCGCATGGCCTCGGGCGTGTCCTTGGCAGTGTCGAAGCCGATGCTGACCACCCGAAAGCCCTCGGGCCCCAGGGCGGCGCGGGCTTTGCCTATCGCCTTGGCCAGCGTCTGGGTGATGGTGGGGCAGGTCTGGTAGCAACTGGAATAGACCAGGCTGATCACCAAAGGCTTGCCGCGATAATCGCCGAGCGTGACGGCGCGGCCGCCGGCTTCGACCAGTCGGTGCGCGGGCGAGGGAAGACGGCCGATCGCCGCCTGGCTTACCCGCAGCGCCTCCTTGGGATCGAGCGGACCCTGGCTCGCCGCGAACGCGCCGGCGCCCGGCAAGCCGAGAAGGATAAGAAAGAGGATGAGAAGAAAAGAAGGGGCCCGCCGCATGATGGCCGCCATCCTGACAAGAGGGCGATCCAAACGCAAGGCGGGCCACAAAGTCGATCGGTAAGAGTAGGCGTTACGCAAACAAAAATGGGGGACGGACAGTGAGGAGGGGAAGTCCGTCCGTCCCCCTGAATTTCGTCAGCTGAGACCCCACGTGGAGGCCAAGTATTTCCAGTTGACGAAATAGTACAGAACGAAGGCGATGAGGAAGACCATCGCCAACGTGAAGGTTCCGGGCACCGTGAAGGTGCCGGCATCGCCATGGCTGGCCACCGCCGGCTTGGCGGCCCCAGCCGCCGGCGCCGGAGCGGGTTCCATGCTGAGCTTCTCGCCCCAAAGCAGCGAACCCACCGCCACCAGGCAGAACATGGCGCCGCCGATCACCGCCATGACGCCGAAGATGCCGGCCAAGCCCATCATCAGCCAGGCCGCTTGCGGGTGGTTGAACTTCAACGCCGCGTCGGTGAAGGCGATGTCCCAGTGACGGCGCGACACGCCCAGCGTGCCGGCCCCCATCATGAACAGGGCCGCCATGCCCATGCCGATGCCGAACACGTAAGGCTGCCACTTCGCCATGGTCGGGAAGGCGAGCGAGCGGCGGAACAGCGTCGGAATGAGGAAGTAGGTGAGCGCCATGAAGGCCAGCGTGGTGCCGGTCGCCACGGTGGCGTGGAAGTGACCGGGCACGTAGATGGTGTTGTGGATGATGATGTTGATCTGCTCCACGCCCATGGTGACGCCCGAGATGCCGCCCAGGAAGCCGAACAAGATCAGCGACAGGAACATGCCGGAGAAGACCGGATTGCCCCAAGGCGCCTTACGCAGCCACTCGAACAAGCCCTTGTTGAAGCCCTTCTGGCGCTGGGCGGCTTCGATGCAGCCCGGAACCGTGAGGCCATGGATCATCGACCCCAGCACGGCGAGGTACATCGCGTAGCTGGTGTTGAAGATCTTGTACTCGGACGACAGACCCGGCTCGACCAGAAGGTGGTGGGCCGAGGCGATCTGGAGGAAGAAGATGTAGAGCAGGAAGGCCATGCGGCTCACCTTCTCGGAGAGCGGCTTGGCGCCGAACAGGATGGCGGCGATCGCGTACCAGACCGCGATGTGCGCCGAGACGTTGATCTGCTGCGAGGAGTGGCCGAAGCCCCACCAGATGACCTTGTACATCAAGGGATCGATGTGGCTGATGTAGCCCACCGACCACAGGAAGGTCGGGATGAGGATGATGGCGCCCGACGCGATCGTGTAGATGGCGATGATGCAGGCCACCAGGGCCCCGAACACCACCAGCGGCAACGACCCCTCGTAGGTCTTCTCATCCTTGGCGATGACCAGCGTGCCCATGAAGATGAAGCAGGCGATCAGCGCCCCCACGGCGAAGAGGATGAGCCCCAGATAGAAGTGGGGCGCCGCCTGCATCGGAACGTAGGAGGTGAACATCACGCTCGAATTGCCCTGCAGCACCGCCACGGTGGTGATGAGGGTGCCGATCAGCATCAGCCAATAGCCCACCCAACCCCATTTGGGCGTCGCCAAGCGCGATTGAAGAAGCACGGTGCAGCAGAAATAGAGGACCGCCACTTCGAAGAAGACGATCCAGACCACCAAGATGAGCGCGCCGTGGGCGGTGAGCGCCATGTAGAACAGGTCGGCGGGCAGGAGGTGAACCTCCGGCCAGCGGGTGAGCACAACCAAGAGGCCGAACAGGCCGCCGATCAAGAGGAAGACGATCGCGGTGACCGCGTTCCACTTGATGAGTTTCTCGCCCTCGAGATGGACCTTGAGGCCCGTCACGGGGCAGGTGCGAAAGTCTGCCATGATCCGATCCCCCCTTACTTCGTCACGTAGAGCTTGCCGAGCATCGTGTGATGGCCGATGCCGCAGAACTCGTTGCAGATGATGCCGTATTCACCCGCCGCGTTCGGCGTCACCGTCACCACCATCTCGATGCCGGGATGGACCTGCAGGTTGATGTTGGCCGGCTGGAGCGAGAAGCCGTGCTGCCAATCGAGCGAGGAGAGGTGCAGACGGTAGCTCTTGCCGTTCTCAAGCTCGAGGATCGGGTACCATTCCCAGAGCCGGGCCAGCAGATAGACGTCGGAGCCCGCCGGCGGATGGACGACCGGCTGGTTGTTGCCCTTCTCCTGGCGCACGGTGTACTTAGCCACCATCGCCTCGACCTTCTTGGCGTAGGCGTCGGGCTGGATGCGGTAGGCCTCGTTCGACACGTTCTGCTTTCCGTAAACGTGCCAGACCGGCATCATGAAGAACATGATCAGCGCCCAGATGAGCGCCAGGGTGACCCAGAGAATCTCGGCCTTTTCGACCGGCTCGTTCCACCAGATCTTGTTGGCGGGAGGTGTGAGCGACATGGTGATTCCCCCCTACTTCGCCACCGGGAGCTGGGCGACTTCCATAATCCCCCAGATCGTGTAGGACACAGTCGGCACGGTGACACCGATGAACAGCAGCAGGAACGGGTTGTCCAGAATCCGCTGCATGACCGGGATGCGCTCGCCTTGAGATGAACTGCTCATGTTTCTTCACTCCCCACGTTGTCGCCGCCAATAAGTCACGGGTCGCGCCCGCCCCCTGGTGGCGAGCCAGGGGCGTAGAAGAACATTCCCACACTGGGTTCAGCCTTATCTTTGGTCAAGTTTCTTTTTAAGTTAGGTTTTTAGAATATTTGTTCTGTTATAAGTCGTTAACGCAGGGCTCTGGCCGTTTTGGCGATCATCCTGTAAGAGAAATCCTCAACCGATCTCGGAAAATAAGAATGCCCGCCAATCCCTTGCGCCCGATTCGGCTGATCGCCGACGATTACGCCCTGGCCCCCGGAGTAAGCCTCGCCATCATCGAATTGGCGGAAATGGGTCGGCTTTCCGGCACCGGAGCAATGACGATTTCCCCCTTCTGGGTTGAGCATGCGGATTGGATTCGCTCCTTGGCGGATCGAGTCGCCATCGGACTGCATTTCACCTTGACCGACCGGCCACCCTTGGGGCCGATGCCCCGTCTGGCACCGCTAGGGCGTCTGCCGAGTCTCGCCTCCCTTCTTCTCAAGGCGCATGTGGGTCGGATCGAGCCGGGCGAAATCGGCGCCGAACTCGATCGCCAGATCGATGCCTTCGAGCGGGCGTTGGGCCGGAGCCCCGCTTTTCTCGACGGCCATCAGCATGTGCATGTGTTGCCGGGTGTGCGCGAGCCGGTGCTGGCGGCGCTACGCGGTCGGCTCAAGGGGGCTTGGCTGCGCGACGTCACCTTGGACCCCCGCGCCCTTCTTCAAGGTCCGGCGCCGGCCAAGGCGGCCTTGATCGCCGCGCTGGGGTTGGGCCTGGCCTGGGCGGCGCACGCCCACAACATTCCGATGAACCGGGGCTTTCGCGGCATCCATGATTTTTCCGGCCGGGTGCCTTATCCGGTCCTGTTCCGCCGCTTCCTGGCCGGCCTGCCGGCCGGCGGCCTGGTGATGTGCCATCCCGGCCGGGTGGACGACGCGCTCCGGCAGGCCGATCCGCTCACCCACGGGCGCGAGGCGGAACTGGCCTTCTTTCTTTCCCAGGATTTTCCGAAGGCCCTGGCCGAAATGGGTGTCGCCATCGAATCCCTTTCCAGCCCGCCGCCGATTGGTTAACCTCGCCGCCCCATGAGCCAGGCCAACCTTCTCATCCGCCCCGCCGCCGAAGGCGATCTCGACGCCGTGCGGGCGATCTACGCCCACCATGTCGCCACCTCGACCGGCACGTTTGAAATCACGCCCCCCGATCGGGCCGAGATGGCCAGGCGCAAGGCCGAGGTGGCGGCGCGCGGTCTGCCTTTCCTGATCGCGGTGGCCGACGGCGCCATCGCCGGCTACGCCTACGCCAACCTCTACCGCACCCGCGAGGCCTACCGCTTCACCGTCGAGGATTCGGTCTATGTGGCGCCCGACCGGCTGCGCCAGGGTGTCGGCAACCGCCTGCTCGCAAGGCTGATCGAGGACAGCGCCAAGGCCGGCGCCCGCCAGATGGTGGCGGTGATCGGCGGCTCCGACAATGCGGGTTCGATTCGCCTGCACGAGCGGCAGGGCTTCGTCCGGGTGGGGCTTCTGGCGGCGGCCGGCTTCAAGTTCGGCCGCTGGTGCGACAGCGTGCTCATGCAACGCCCGCTGGGCGAGGGCGATTCCACCCTTCCGGACTAATCAGAAACAGCCCACCCAGGTCAAATCGAGCAGGATCGCCGGGCCGCGCTTGGCCCACAGCACCAGCGCGCCCACCAGCACCAGGCCGAAGCCGCCCGTCCAAAGCAGATGCGCGCCCGCCCGGTTCATGCCGAGGCCGTCGCCGGCTTGGCGGCCAGCCGCGCCATCGGCTGGTCGGCGATCGGCAGATGCACCAGGCCCGAGAACAGGCCCAGCGCCACCGAGAACCACCACATCGCCTGGTAGGAGCCGGTGAGATCGAAGAGATAGCCGCCCATCCAGGCGCCGAAGAAGCTGCCCACCTGATGCGACAGGAAGACGACGCCATAGAGGGTCGACATGTAGGTCAGGCCAAAGATCTGCGCCACCAGCCCGCTGGTGAGCGGCACGGTGCCCAGCCACAGGAAGCCCAGCGCCCCGCCGAAGATCAGCACCGAAGCGTTGGAAAGCGGCGCCAGGATGAAGCACAGGAACACCACCGCCCGCAGCGTGTAGAGAATCGAGAGCAGCCATTTCTTCCGATAGCGGCCGCCCAGCCAGCCCCAGACATAGGAGCCGGCGATGTTGAAGAGGCCGATGGTGGCCAGCGTCCAGGCGCCCAGCCAGGATGGCATCGCCTTGTCGGCCAGGTAGGCGGGCAGATGGGTGGCGACGAAGGCAACGTGGAAGCCGCAGACGAAGAAGCCGGCCACCATGAGCTGGTAGCCGCGGTGGGTGAAGGCCTCGCCCAACGCGCCTTTCATCGACTGGCCGGTGGTGTTTTGGACGCCAATGAATCCGGCAATGCCGCGCGACAGCGGTACCATCAGGAAGGCGGTGCCGGCCAGAACGAACAGGGCGATCTGCCAGCCCCAACTGTCGAGCAGCAGATGGCCGTAGGGCACCACCGCGAACTGGCCGAAGGAGCCGCCGGCAGTAACGATGCCCAAGGCGACGCTGCGCTTTTCCGGAGGCGTGACGCGGCCGACCGCGCCCAGCACCGCCGAAAAGCCGGTAAAGCCCAGCCCGATGCCGATGAAGAAATTGGCGAAGGTGAGCGTGCCACCGCCCGTGCTCAGGCCCATCACCGCCAGGCCGATCATGTAGAGCAGGCCGCCGATCACCCCCACCCGGCCGGTGCCGTAGCGATCCGCCATCGCACCCGCGAAAGGCGCCGCGAGGCCCCACAGCAGATTCTGGATGGCGATGCCGAACCCGAAGACCTCGCGCCCGATCTCGAGATCAAGGCTGATCGGCTTCAAGAACAGGCCCATGGTCTGGCGCAGGCCGGTGGCCAGGGTCAGAATCAAGGCGCCGCAGATGATGACGGTCCACATCGAGGGCTTTTTCATGGGCGGCCTTGCAATCGTTCGGGTGGCAACAAGTATGAACCGGGATGCTTGCGTCCGCAAGCGACGGCACGGTCGGGCGGCAGTCTCGCGCCAGCCCTCAATTCATACGAAGATGAGCGATGAAACGGCCGACATCATCCCTGAGATGCTCGGATTTTTCGGACAGACCCTTGGCCGCGTTCAACAACTGACCAGAGGCCCGACCGGTTTCGGCCGAAGCCTGGGTCATCCCGGCGATGTTGGTGGACACCTCGGCGGTACCCGCCGCCGCCTGCTGAACGTTGCGGCTGATCTCGCCGGTGGCGGCACCCTGCTTTTCGACCGCCGAGGCAATTGCCGCCGAGATCTCGCTGATCTGGGTGATGGTGCCGGTGATGCCCTTGATGGCGTCCACCGCCTCCCGGGTGGCTTTCTGCACTCCGGAAATCTGGCCGGAAATTTCGTCGGTAGCTTTGGCGGTCTGGTTGGCGAGGTTCTTGACTTCGTTGGCAACCACCGCAAAGCCCTTGCCGGCGTCGCCCGCCCGGGCCGCCTCGATGGTGGCGTTGAGCGCGAGAAGGTTGGTTTGCGAAGCGATGTCGTTGATCAGGCCCACCACCTCGCCGATCTTGCTCGCCGCCTCGGCCAAGCCGCGTACCATGGTGTTGACCTTCTCGGCTTCGGCAACCGCATCGCCGGACACCTCCGAGGCTTGCTCGACCTGACGGGCGATGGCCTGGATCGAGGTGGTCAGTTCCTCGGTCGCCGCCGCCACGGCCTGCACGTTGGTCGAGGCTTGCTCCGACGCCGCAGCCACGGCAATTGATTGGCGCTGTGTTTCCTCGGCAACCGATGAGAGCGCCTGGGCCGAGGTTTGAAGCTCGGTGGCGGAATCGGACACCGAATTGACGATGCCCATAACGCTCTTCTCAAAACTGTCGGCCATGTCGGTGATCACTCGCTTCTTCTCGATCTCGGCTTGGTGCTTCATCGCATCCTGCTCGGCGGTCAGGCGCGCGGCCTCGACCATATTCTCCTTGAAGACTTGAACGGCGCGCGCCATGTCGCCGATTTCGTCACGACGCGCCGTGCCGGCGACTTCGACGCGGGTGTCATTGGCCGCCAGGCGCATCATCGTGCCTTCGAGCCGCCCCAGCGGACTGAGAATCCCGCGCGCCAGAATCACCACCAGCCCGATTTGGACGAGCGCCACGATGATCCCGATAATCACGGGACGGATGGAGGCGGCCGATAGGCTATCTTCTTTTTCGGTCTGCGCGGTCTTGTATTCCGCATTAAGGACGCGTTCGATCCGCAACAGCTTCTCGCCCGCAAGTTTGGTCGCTTGGATGAATTTCGTTTCGTCGTCGGCCGAGGGTGCGGTCTGCACTTTTCGCACCACCGTTTCGATCTGTCCAAACTCCGTTTTCAGCGCCTGAACCGTTTCCCGGCTGGCATGCCCGGCCATGCGCGCCTCCAGTTCCGCGATGCGCTTCCGCAACGACTGCAAATTCTGATCGCTGAGCGCGCGGAAGCGGGCCGGAAAGAGCTCATAATTCAGTCTTCGGCTGACATCGATGGAAAGGTTCGCCAAGTCCAATTCAATGTTGCTGACCAGGATCGTGTCGCTCAGGCGGGCATCGGCGGACTGCGCCGCCCGGCCGCCGATTCCGACGCTCACGACCCCACTGCCGATGACGAGGGCCAAGGCGATCACAGCGACGACACCGTTCACGATCAGATTGCCGCGAATGCTTAACGTCGGCATGGCGAAGGGCTCCTGTTGAAGGGAAGGTCTAGCGGAACTTGGCGCGCGCCGCATCGGAGCGCAAAAAGGACAGGAGTTTGGCGATCTCGGGCGAGGGGTCGCCCTTGGTGACCAGGGCAAGCGGTCGACTGATCTTCGGGCTTTTCACCATGCGAATCTCGATCGGATCGCCCAGGCTTTGCGCCTCGGTGACGTAGGAATCGAAAAAGCCCTGGGACACCGCGCCGATCGCCCCCTCGTGTTCCGCCGTCAGCACCATTTCCTTCTTCGTGGCGTAAACGATGCGGGCGTCGCGGGCGTAATCGACTTTCTTGCCCATCACAAGATCCCAAACCACTTCGCGGGTCGCCGAGGCGGGATGGCTGGTCACCACCACGACCTTAAGGTCCGGGCCGCCCACTTCTTTCCAATTTCGGATGGTGCCGGAATAGAGCCCGGTCAACTGCTCCCAGGAAAGCTCCGAGACCGGGTTCTTCGCGTTGACCACCGGCACAATGGCGTCTTCGGCGATTTCGTGCAGCTTGAAGGTGCCATCGTTTGGAAGGCCGGCCGCCTTCAAGATTCCCTCCAGATGGCTGGAAATGATGGCCGCTTCGACCTCCCCCCCCGCCAGACGCTTGATCCCGTTTCCGCTACCGACGCCTTCGACCTTGATCTCGATGCCGACGGTTGTCTTGATGTCCTTGGCCAACGGATCGAGGATCCGGCTTTGAACGGTCGTCGAACCGGAAAGAACCATATCGGCGGCAATGGTGGGGGGGGAAGGGGCGAGGACGGCAAGAAATACGAGAAATTGGAGTCTTCGCATCGTTCCTCCTTTTTGGATGCTCGTACACACCCAATCAACCCGCTTGAAGAGGGATCCCTTGCGTATCTTAGTGTCTGTCCGGGAGGTTTTCATGAGATTTCACGGCCTTCGAATGATGCGCATGGTAGGAGAGGGGTGCGCCGCGATTCTGGACGCATCGCCAGCGACCCTCGACGCCCAGGCGCCCATTCCAAGGCCGCCCGAAGGGTTGGCCTGAAACGGCCCCCTGGGTTCGTTGCGGGACCTCGCCGATGGCCGGCATCGCCTTCGGTCCCGCGCCTGCCCATCGGGCTATTTGAGGCCAATGAAATTCCATGAAAACCTCCCGGATAGGCACTTAGCCATTACCAGATCTTCGATGCCCAGCCTTGACTGACCAACGTCAAGAGTAATGTTTTTTTTATGGTATTTTATGACAAGAATCGACGCTTATCACTTAACGAATTATGAAGAAATTGTGGGAAGCGTAAAAAAATTATTTGAATGGAATCAGATTGTTGGATTTTTCCCGCCACACCCTTGCCGCGTTACCGGCCAAGGGCTTTGATGCCTGAGATTGAGCCGTCCATTCCTTTGCAAAGCATATATACGATCGCCAATGCGACTTCGGCCAGACGGTCCCAACAGTGATCTTGTTGTATTTTCGATAGGTGCGGGATCAGATTCCCCCCACCGAGGCCAGGGGAAAGCGCTTGCGGATCTTGCTCATCAGCTCGTCGCGCACCTGGCGGTAGGCCTCGAGCCGCTGCTCGCGGTCGCCCTCGACCATCGAGGGGTCGAAGGTGTTCCAGAATTCGAGCTGGACGGCGGCGTGGCGGGTGAGTTCCACCGCCTTGTGCTGAGCCTGGGGCGACAGCGCAATCACCAGATCGAAACTGGTGTCTTCCAGCATCTCGAAGGTCTTGGCGCGGTGCTTGCGCAGATCGAGCCCGATCTCCTCCATCACCGCCACCATGAAGCCGTCAAGCTCGCCCGCCTTGGTGCCCACCGAATCGACATAGACCGTGCGGCCATGCAGCATCTTCAACATCGCCTCGGCCATCGGCGAGCGGATGGCGTTCATCGTGCAGCAAAAGAGCACCGCCGAAGGCAACCCGTTCATGCCATGGCCCCCGCCCCCCGATCCGCCTAGCCGCGCACGTGGAGGACGCAGAGCAGGGTGAACAGGCGGCGCGCCGTATCGAAATCGAGCGCCACCTTGCCGTCGAGCGCGGCCCGCAGCAGTTCGGAGCCCTCGTTGTGCAGCCCGCGCCGCCCCATGTCGAGGGCCTCGATCTTCGAGGGCGGCTGATTCTTGATCGCCGCGAAATAGTGCTCGCAGACCATGAAATAATCCTTCACCAGCCGCTGGAAGGGCTTGACCGACATCGGCACCTTGACCAGCGGCATTCCGTCCTCGCTGCGAATGTCGAACAGCAGGCGGTCGTCCTCGATGCCGAGATGGAGGGTGAAGGGCCCCTCGAAATCGCCCACCGGCGCGAAGGCGTTCTCCTCGATCAGATCGTAGATCGCCACCGCGCGTTCGTGTTCCACCTCGGGGCGCCGGCGCACCAGCGTCTTCTCGTCGAGCTGGATGTGCACCAGGCGCTGGCGGTTTTCCCGGCTCATTCCAGGCGAAGCGCCACGGACAGCGCGTGCGCGTCCAGCCCCTCGGCCTTGGCCAGGGTCACCGCCGCCGGGCCGATGGCGCGGATCGCCGCCGCGTCACAGCCCAGAAGCGTGGTCCGCTTCAAGAAATCGACGACCCCCAGCCCCGAGGAGAAGCGGGCGCTTCGGGCCGTCGGCAGAACGTGGTTGGGGCCACCAACATAATCGCCCACCGCCTCGGGCGTGTGGCGGCCAAGGAAGATTGCGCCGGCATGGCGCACCCGGCTGGCCAAGCGATCGGGATCGGCCAGGGCCAATTCCAGATGCTCGGGCGCCACCCGATCGATCAGCGCCAAGGCCTGATCGAGATGGTCGACCACGATCAGCGCCCCATGCGCCTGCCAGCTCGCCCGAGCGATTTCCGCCCTAGGCAGGCGACCAAGCAGCGATTCGACCGCCTGGCCCACCTTGGCCGCGAAGGCCCGATCATCGGTGATCAGAATCGCCTGCGCCGCCGTGTCGTGCTCGGCCTGCGACATGAGATCGGCGGCGATCCAATCGGGGTTGTTGGCTGCATCGGCCACCACCAGGATTTCCGACGGCCCGGCGATCATGTCGATGCCGACCTGGCCGAAGACCAGGCGCTTGGCCGCCGCCACATAGGCGTTGCCGGGCCCGACGATCTTGTCGACCGGGCGGATGGTCTGGGTGCCGTAGGCGAGCGCCGCCACCGCCTGGGCGCCGCCGATGGTGAAAATCTCGTCCACCCCGGCCAGACGCGCCGCCGCCAACACCAAGGGATTGAGCTGGCCGTCGGGCGCCGGCACCACCATCGCCAGCCTTTCCACCCCGGCCACTTTGGCTGGAATGGCGTTCATCAGCACCGACGACGGATAGGCGGCCGTGCCGCCCGGCACATAAAGCCCGACCGATTCAAGCGGTCGCCAGCGCAGGCCCAGCCGCACGCCCTGGGCGTCGGTGTAGGCGAGATCGGTGGGCTTTTGCGCCTCGTGGAAGGCGCGGATGCGTTGGGCGGCCAGATCGAGCGCCGCCAGCGTGTCGTTGCCGCATTGCCCGACTGCCGCTTCGATCCGGGCGGTCGAGACCCTTAGCGTGGCCGGCGTGAGTTCGAGGCGGTCAAAGCGCTTGGTCAAGGCGATCAGGGCCGCATCACCCTTGGCGCGGACCTCGTCGATGATCGCTTGGGCGGCGGCCGAGACATCGGCGTCGGTTTCGCGCTTGGCGGCCAAGAGCGCCTGGAACGCGGCCTCGAAATCGGCCGAACCGGCCTGCAGCTCACGCGGCACGGGCGACCTCGCGGAAACGCTCGATCCAGCCGGCCAGTTCGGCGGGGCGGGTTTTCAGGGCGGCGCGGTTGACGATCAGACGCGAGGTGATCTGGGCGATCTCTTCCACCTCGACCAGCCCGTTGGCCTTCAGCGTGGCGCCCGAACTGACCAGATCGACGATGCGCCGCGACAAACCGAGCGCCGGCGCCAGTTCCATGGCGCCGTTCAGCTTGATGCATTCGGCCTGCACGCCGCGCCTGGCAAAATGGCGCTGGGTGATGGTGGGGTATTTGGTCGCCACCGTAACATGGCTCCAGCGCCTGGGATCGTCGGTCGCCACCATCTCGGCCGGTTCGGCCACCGCCAGGCGGCATTGGCCGATGCCGAGATCAAGCGGCGCGTAAAGCTCGGGATAATCGAATTCCATCAGCACGTCGTTGCCGGCAACGCCCAGTTGGGCGGCACCAAAGGCAACGAAGGTCGCCACGTCGAACGAGCGCACCCGGATGATGGAAATGTGGGCGTGGTTGGTGGCGAAGCGCAGCTTGCGCGAATCGGGATCGTCGAATTCGGCCTCGGGAAGGATGCCGGCGGCGCGCACCAAGGGCATCGCCTCCTCAAGGATGCGGCCTTTGGGCAGCGCCAGCACCAAGGGCTCGTTGGCGTTGGCGGGCATGGGGGTATCGGCGGACTGGGACACGGCAAACCTCGAAAGCGGCGCAAAAGCCCCCCGAACAGGCCGGCTGGGCGGGGGGATGTGTACACCTTTTCCGCCGGGCCCTCAATGATGTGAGGATCGGCGGGGTGGTTTGCCAGGGGGATCAGGCGGCCCTTGGCCGCACGGCACGGGCAATGGCGGCGCCCTGGTCGCGCTCGACCACCGCCAGGTCGTAGTTCTGCTGCAAATTAAGCCAGAATTTGGCCGAGATGCCGAAATAATGGGCCAGACGCAAGGCGGTGTCGGCGGTGATGGCCCGCCGACCGTTGAGAATTTCGGTGATGCGATTGGCCGGCACGTCCATGGCCCGCGCCAGGGCGTTGGCGGACATCCCCAGTTCGACCAGCTCGTCGGCCAGGATGCGGCCGGGATGGATGGGGGGCAGAGCCAGCGCCTGTCCTTCCGGTCTAATGATAATCGACGATTTCGACATCCTGCGCGTCTCCCTCGGCAAAGCGGAAGCAAAGCCGCCAACGTTCGTTGATCCGGATGCTGAACTGCCCCTTTCGGTCCCCCCTGAGGGCCTCGATCCGATTGGACGGCAACCGCATCAGATCCTCGATCCGCTCCGCCGATTCCAAGATGAGCAGCCGCTTGCGGGCCTGCGCGGCAAAGGCGGCGAATTCCCGAACCTCGTGGCCGGCGGCGAAACGGGCGGTCCTTTTGTCCCGGAAGGAACGGATCATGCCCCACATTTTATATGCGTTACGTATTAGGTCAAGCGTCGGATCGGGCGCGCCGCCTCCCCAATTCCGCCACGATCCTGCCCCAACGCCGCCACGCTGGGATGCCAAGCTTTTTTGGTCGCGCACGGACCGGGGAGGGTGGCATGCAAGGCGGATGGCGAGTTGCCCTGTGGATTCTGATCTTTTGGCTGGCCGCCTTTGGCGCGGCTTTGGCCCAAGAGCCGCCTCCGCCCCGCGCCGCGCCCCCCATTCCCGTCGAGAAGGGCTTGATCGTCGATCCCTTGGTGGGGCTGTGGCTCGATTCCAAGAACGGCCTCATGATGGCGATCGAGAAGGCCGCCGAAAAGGGCCGCTATGTGGTGAAGCAGGTCTTTACCGACGATCGGCTGAGTTTCGCGGGCGACGTCATCGCCGAGTTCGAGCGCCGGAACGAGGCCCCCAGCATGACCGGGCGGCACATCTGGGGCGGAAGACGGACCGGCAACGTCCGCTGGGGCGAGGAGGAGGGCATGGCGCTGCGCCTGGTCGGGGCCAACACCTTGTTCGTCCAATATCTCGATTCGAAATATCAGGACGGCTGGACCTATCGCAAGGTGCGGTAATCGTCCCCTAGGCGGCCTTCTTCGAACCCGAGCTGGGGGGGCTGGGCTGGGGCCGGCAACGCAACCTGGGGCGAGGAGGCGGGCATGGCGCACGCCCCGGTCGACATCAACACCCTGTTCCTTCAAGATCTCGATCCAAATGTTAGGACGGCTGGACCCATCGCCGGGTTCGTTTGTACCCAGCCGGCGCCCTGTTGCAAGGGCGCGGACGACCATGCAGGATAGGCCAATGGCTATCACCGCGCCCGCCTACAAACTCTACCACGACGCCGCCGATGCCGGCCTGATTCCGCGAGGCGGCGACCTCTTGGAATTTGGCGAGGCCAATTGGTATGGCGATCTTTCACCCGACATCCTCAAGCAAGACATCGCCGCCCGAATCCAAGACCCCGAGCGCCGCTTGGCGCTGGAATCCGAGCTTGCCGCCGCCTTGGCTGCACCGGTGGGTGGTGATTTCAAGATCGCCAAGGTCTTTTACCGCCTATATTTCGACCCCAAACGGCACGACGCCATTGATTATCAGGGAACCGAAATCGCCATCCGGCACGATCTCAACACCCCGTTTCGACCCGAGCGGCCTTACGACGTCTGCATCAACAACGGCACCGCCGAACACATCTTCAACATCGCCAATTTCTTCGCCTCGGTTCACGCCGCGACCAAGCCGGGGGGGCTCATGTTTCATGAAAGCCCGCTGCTGGGCTGGATCGATCACGGCTTCTACACGTTGCAACCAACCCTGTATTTCGATTTGGCCGAGGCCAACGGCTATTTCTTGATGGGGCTTTACCTGTGCAGCCTGTCGCCCATAGGGTACACACCGCTGCTGGACCGTAAGGCGGTGGTCGGCTTGATGCGCGAGCTGTATTTGCCTCGCAACGCTACCTTGTTTGCCCTGTTGCGCAAGGGCGCGGTGGAGAGCGCGTTCCGTTGGCCAACGCAGGGCTTTTATGCCGGCCGCCTCGACGACGATGCCGTCCTCGCCTGGCGGCAGACCCGATGAGGGGAAAGGATCAGGCCGCCTTCTTCGAACCCGAACTGGGGGCGGGGCTGGGTCCGGCCAGATAGGAATCGACGATCTTGTTCAGATCGTCCAATTCCTTGGAGAAGAAGTGGCTGGCCCCCGCAATGGTCTTGTAGGCGACGCTGATGCCCTTCTGGCTGTCGAGCTTGTGGGCCAGCTTGGCCACCGAGGGTTCGGGCACCACCTCGTCGCCGGTGCCATGGACGATCAGCCCCGAGGACGGGCAAGGGGCCAAGAAGGTGAAGTCATAGACGTTGGCCGGCGGCGCCACCGAGATGAAGCCGTCGATTTCGGGCCGGCGCATCAGAAGCTGCATGCCGATCCAGGCGCCGAAGGAGAAGCCGGCGATCCAGCAGGCGCCGGCGTTGGCGTTGTAGGCCTGGAGCCAGTCGAGCGCGGCGGCGGCATCGGCCAATTCGCCCTGGCCGTTGTCGAAGCGCCCCTGCGAGCGTCCGACGCCTCGGAAATTGAAGCGCAGCACCGAAAAGCCCCGGCGGACGAAGGCATGGAACAAGGTGTAGACTACCTTGTTGTTCATGTTGCCGCCATGCTGGGAATGCGGATGCAGGATGAGCGCCAAGGGCGCATTCTGGGTCTTCGAATGATTGTAGCGCCCTTCCAGGCGCCCCTCGGGACCCGCGAAAATGACTTCCGGCATGGTTCTCCCAACGCTTGCTTTTCCGCCCCGGAAACCCGCCCGGCTTGGATAAATAATATGGTTATTCAATGCCGTCCGGAAAAACCCGAAAAAACTCTCGGGAATACTTGACCGGCCTTGTCAGGCAAACTATATTCCGACCATGGGTCGCGCGCCGATCGGTTCCGGCGCCCCACCCCGATCACGTCGCATCTTACCATACGGGACCGCCTGATGTTCAAGAGTCTTCGAGAGGATATCGAATCGATTCAAAGGCGCGATCCGGCCGCTCGCTCGACGCTGGAGGTTCTGCTCTGCTATCCCGGGCTGCACGCCCTGTTCTGGTATCGCATCGCCCATGCCCTATGGCAAAGCGGCTTCGTGGTCCTGGCCCGGTTCGTCTCCCATGTTGCCCGGTTGGTGACGGGGATCGAGATTCATCCCGGTGCCACCATCGGCCGGCGCCTGTTCATCGACCACGGCATGGGGGTGGTGATCGGCGAGACCGCCGTCATCGGCGATGATGTTACGCTTTATCAAGGGGTTACTCTGGGCGGCACGGCGCTTCACAAAGGCAAGCGGCACCCCACCTTGGAAGACGGGGTGGTGGTCGGCTCGGGCGCCATGATTCTGGGACCCCACACCATCGGCCAGGGGGCGCGCATCGGCGCCAACGCGGTGGTGATCGGCGAGGTGCCCAAGGGCGTCACCATGGTGGGCATTCCGGCCCGCATCGTCATGCGCCGGCCCAAGGAAGGCGAAAAGGATTTCGTGGCCTACGGCCTGCCCGACGAGGAAATGCCCGACCCCCTGGCTCGAGCGGTCGAGGCTCTTCAGCGCCAGTTGGCCGACACGGCCAAGCGAATCGACGAGTTGGAAGGGAAGGCGGACCGCGCGGACGCGGCCGCCCCCTACGAGGATCGCGCCCGCGCCGGGCGCGGCTAACGGCGGACGGACGACTCCGTCCACGACGACAAGGAGACAGTCCATGAGACTGAGCACCAAGGGACGCTACGCGGTGATGGCGATGGCCGATCTGGCCACCAACGGACATGGACGGCCGGTGGCCTTGGCCGACATCGCCGAACGCCAGGAGATCTCGCTGTCCTATCTCGAGCAGCTCTTCGGCAAATTGCGCAAGGGCGGCATCGTCAAGAGCGTGCGCGGCCCCGGCGGCGGCTATCTTCTGGCCCGCCCGCCGGCTCAGACCCGCGTCTCCGACATCGTGCTCTCGGTCGACGAGCCCCTGCAGACCACCCGCTGCACGCCCGGCACTCCGGCCGGCTGCCACAACAACAAGGGCCGTTGCCTGACCCACGATCTGTGGGAGGAGCTGGGCAACCAGATCTATCTCTATCTCAGCTCGGTGACGCTGGAAGACATCTGCGAGCGCCGCATTCTGGGCACGTCGGGCCTCTTCCCCGGCGAAGGCGCCCAGCCCGGCGTCGCCGCCGCCGAGTAACCGAAACGATCGGAGCCGATCATGACCGCCGTCTATCTCGACCATAACGCCACCACGCCGGTTCGGCCCGAGGCCGTCCGCGCGGTGGCGGACGCTTTGGCCGAGACCGGCAATCCTTCGGCCACCCACGCCTATGGCCGGCGCGCCCGCGCCCGGCTCGAGACGGCGCGCGAGGCGGTGGCCGAGCTGGTGGGCGCCCAGCCCAACCAGGTCGCGTTCACCGCCGGCGGCACCGAAGCCAACGCCCTGGCCCTGCTGGGCAGCGGGCGAGCCCGCCTGCTGGTGTCGGCGGTCGAGCATGAATCGGTCTTGAAGGCCCGCCCCGATGCCGAGATCGTGCCGGTCGATGGCGACGGCGTGATCGATCTCGACGCCCTCAAGCGGATGCTGGCCACCGATCGGCGCCCCGCCCAAATCGCCCTCATGCTCGCCAACAACATCACCGGGGTGATCCAGCCGCTGGCCGAGGCGGCCCATATCGCCAAGCAGGCGGGCGCGCTTCTGCATTGCGACGCCATCCAGGCGGCGGGCAAGATCGCCCTCGACCTCAAGGCGCTGGGCGCCGATACGCTGGCGCTTTCGGCCCACAAGCTGGGCGGACCTCAGGGCGCCGGGGCGCTTATCGTCGCCGAAGGCGTTGCGCTCGCACCCCAGATCCGGGGCGGCGGCCAGGAAAGCAACTTGCGTTCCGGCACCGAGCCGGTGCCCGCCCTGGCCGGCTTCGGCGCCGCCGCCAAGGCGGCGCGCCAAGGGCTTGCCCGTTTTGCCGAAATCGAACCCCTGCGCGACCGTATGGAAGCCGATATCCAAGCGCTTTCGCCCCAAACGGTGATCTTCGCCCAATCCCGCCCCCGTCTGCCCAACACCAGCGCCATCGCCCTTAAGGGCGAGAGGAACGACCAACTGGCCATGCGGCTCGATCTGGCCGGCGTGATGGTGAGCGCCGGCGCCGCCTGCGCCGCCGGCAAGATCGCCAAGGGCCATGTTCTGGCCGCCATGGGGGTCGAACCCGAGCTGGCTCAGGGCTCGCTCCGCCTCACTCTTGGCTGGACCACCACCTTGGCGGAAATAGAGTTTTTCCGAAACGCCTGGGCCGATCTGATTTCCGGGCTTGCAAATCGGCATTCGAGTACCAAAATAGACGCCGACGCCGCCTGAGGAGGGGTATGCCGATGCCGTCACCAGCCAAAAAGCCTGCCAGCAACGAAATCAAGCGGCCGATCTATTTGGATTATCAGGCGACCACGCCCTGCGATCCGCGCGTCGTCGAGGCTATGCTGCCCTACTTCACCGAGAAATTCGGCAACCCCCATTCGCGCAGCCATTTCTATGGCTGGGAGGCCGAGGAGGCGACCGAGAACGCCCGCGAGCAGATCGCCCATCTGATCGGCGCCGACGCCAAGGATGTGATCTTCACCTCGGGCGCCACCGAATCGAACAATCTGGCGCTGAAGGGCGTTGCCTCCTTCTACAAGGACCGCAAGGACCACGTCATCACCCTGGCCACCGAGCACAAATGCGTGCTCGACACCTGCCGCCATCTGGAGATGGAGGGCTTCCGCGTCACCTATCTGCCGGTCGGCAAGAACGGGCTGGTCGATCTCGACACCCTCAAGGCGGCGATCGACGACAAGACGGTGCTGGTCTCGATCATGGCCGTGCATAACGAGATCGGCGTCATCCAACCCCTGGCCGAGATCGGCAAGCTCTGCCGCGCCAAGGGCGTCTTCTTCCACACCGACGCCGCCCAGGCGACCGGCAAGATCCCGCTCGATGTCGAGGCGATGAACATCGACCTATTGAGCATTTCCGGCCACAAGGTCTACGGCCCCAAGGGCATCGGCGCCCTTTATGTGCGCAAGAAGCCGCGGGTGCGCGTCAATCCGCTCATCAATGGCGGCGGCCAGGAGCGCGGCATGCGCTCGGGCACCTTGCCCACACCGCTCTGCGTCGGGCTGGGCGAGGCCTGCGCCATCGCCGCCAAAGAAATGCCCGCCGAGGCCAAGCGCATCTTGGCCTTGCGCAACAAGTTCCTGAAATCGGTGACCGGGCGCCTGCCCGAGGTCTATCTGAACGGCGATCTCGATCAGCGGGTGCCCGGCAATCTCAACCTCTCTTTCGCCTATGTCGAGGGCGAGGGGTTGATGATGGGCATCAAGGAGGTGGCGGTGTCGTCGGGTTCGGCCTGCACCTCGGCCTCGCTGGAACCGTCCTATGTGCTGCGCGCCCTGGGCGTCGGCGACGAGCTGGCGCACACCTCGCTGCGCATCGGCTTCGGCCGCCAGACCACCGAGGCCGAAGTCAATTTCGCCGCCGATCTTCTGGTCGAGCGGGTTTCGAAGCTGCGCGAAATGAGCCCGCTTTGGGAAATGGCGCAGCAGGGGATCGATATCAAATCCGTCCAGTGGGCGGAACACTGAGCGTTCGAGGAGAGTGTCATGGCCTATAGCGACAAAGTCGTCGATCACTTCGAGAACCCGCGCAATGTCGGCTCGCTCGACAAGGGCGAGGCCTCGGTCGGCACCGGCCTGGTCGGCGCGCCCGCCTGCGGCGACGTCATGCGCCTGCAGATCAAGGTAAGCCCAGAGGGCATCATCGAGGACGCCAAGTTCAAGACTTTCGGCTGCGGCTCGGCGATTGCGTCCAGCTCGCTGGTCACCGAATGGGTCAAGGGCAAGACCCTGGATCAGGCCGAGACCATCAAGAACACCGACATCGCCCAGCACCTGGCGCTGCCGCCGGTCAAAATCCATTGTTCGGTGCTGGCCGAGGATGCTATCAAGGCCGCCGTCGCCGACTACCGCGCCAAGCATGGCGACCCGACCATCGCCCCGGCGGACAAGGCCGCCGCCAGCCAAGGATCGAAGCCGTGAACGCCGTCGCGCCCATCTCGATCACCGACGCCGCCGCCGAACGGGTCAAGGCCCTGTTGGCCAAGCGCGGCAAGCCCTCGGTCGGCATCCGCATCGGCGTGCGCTCGAAGGGCTGCTCGGGCATGTCCTACACTGTCGAATACGCCGACGAGCGCACCCCTTTCGACGAGATCGTCGAGGAGAAGGGCGTCACCATCCTGATCGATCCCAAGGCGACCATGTTCGTTCTGGGCACCGAGATGGATTTCGTCGAGGACAAGATGAAAAGCGGCTTCGTTTTCCGTAATCCGAACGAGAAGGGCCGCTGCGGCTGCGGGGAATCCTTCCACGTTTGACGCGGGCGGCAAAACGCGTCCGATGAACATCCAGGCGCAACCCGAGGGACTTGAGAGCTGCGTCGTCGCTTGCTGGTCGTGCAAGGGGCCGGCCAGCCCGCGCGCCCTGTTCTGCTCGGTCTGCAACGCCGTCCAGCCGCCGCGTGCCGTCGATCATTTCCAGCGCCTGGGCCTTCTGCCCGGCTTCGAGATCGATCTGGCCCAGCTCGAGCGCCATTATTTCGGGCTTCAGCGCAAGCTGCATCCCGACCGCTTCGCCGGCCGCACCGGCTGCGAGAAGCTCTATTCCCAGCAGCAGGCCACCCAATTGAACGAAGCCTACGAGACGCTCAAAGACCCGATGCGCCGCGCCGTCTATCTGCTCAAGCTGGCCGGGCGGGCCGCCGATGCCGATCCCAAGGGCACCGTCAGCGATCCCGCCCTGTTGATGGAATCGATGGAAGCCCGCGAAGCCCTGGCCGAAGCGGAAACCTCGGCCGAGGCCGGCGCGGTCTTGATCCGCGCCGAGGCCGACATCGCCTCGGGCATCGCCGATCTCGCCCAGGCCTTCGCCGAGCGCCGGCTCGACCAGGCGGAAAAGCTGGTGCTGCGCCTCAAATACCTGTCGCGGCTGGCCGAGGAGGCCCGCGCCCACAAGGCCCGTCTGGCCCGGAGCGCCGGCGAATGAGCGAGCTTCTGTTCGACATCCACGAGCCCGGCCAAACGCCGCTGCCCCATGCCGGCGATGCCATCGCGGTCGGCATCGATCTCGGCACCACCAATTCGGTGGTCGCGGTGGCGCGCGAAGGCAAGCCCGAAGTGCTGCGCGACGAAAAGGGCCAGGCCCTCATCCCGTCGGTGGTGGCCTATGGCGCCGACGGCACGGTGACGGTGGGCGCCCAAGCCCGCTTGCAGATTCTCGATCGGCCGCAAGACGTCATCAGTTCGGTCAAGCGCCTGATGGGCCGCGGCCTGGCCGACGTCAAGCGCATCGCCGGCCAGCTTCCCTTCACCGTCGACGGCGACGAACAGGCCGGCATGGTCCGCATCAAGATCGGCGGGCGAAGCCTGACGCCGGTGGAAATCTCGGCCGACATTCTGATGGCGGTCAAGGCTCGGGCCGAGACCGTGCTGGGCAAGACGGTCAAACAGGCGGTGGTCACCGTCCCCGCCTATTTCGACGACGCCGCCCGCACCGCCACCAAGGACGCCGCCCGCCTGGCTGGGCTCGAGGTTCTGCGCCTGGTCAACGAGCCCACCGCCGCCGCGCTGGCCTATGGCCTCGACGAGGGCGCCGAGGGGCTCTACGCCGTCTACGATCTGGGCGGCGGCACCTTCGATATTTCGCTGCTGCGCATGGAGAAAGGCGTTTTCCAGGTCAAGGCCACCGGCGGCGACGCCGCCTTGGGCGGCGACGATTTCGATCATCGGGTGGCCGAACGCTTCCTGGCCGAGCGCGGCTTCCAGACTCTGACCGCCGATGCGGTTTCCCAAGTGCTGGTCACCGCCCGGGTCGCCAAAGAATGTCTGACCGGGCGCGAGGCCGGCGATTGGATGCTCGATCTCGATGGCCGTCTGTCCCACCATGCCCTGACCCGGCCCGAATTGGAGGCGATGATCGCCCCCTTGATCGACCGCACCATCGCGATCGCCAAAACCGTCTTGGCCGATGCCGGCGTGACGCCCGAGCAAGTCAAGGGCGTGGTGCTGGTGGGCGGCTCGACTCGAATTCCCCTGGTGCGCGCCAAGGTGGCGGCGTTCTTCGGCCAGCCGCCCTTGGCCGACATCAATCCCGACGAGGTGGTGGCGGTGGGCGCGGCGCTGCAGGCCGAGGCGCTGACCCGGGGTTCCGACACTTTGTTGCTCGACGTCACGCCGCTCTCGCTCGGGCTGGAAACCATGGGCGGCATCGTCGAGAAGATCATTCCCCGCAATTCGCCCATCCCCACCGCCATGGCCCAGGAATTCACCACCTATCAAGATGGCCAAGCGGCGATGCGCATCCACGTCGTGCAGGGCGAGCGCGAGATGGTCGATCAGTGCCGCTCGCTCGCCCGCTTTGATCTCATGGGCATTCCGCCGATGGCGGCCGGGGCAGCGCGCATCCGCGTTACCTTCACCGTCGATGCCGACGGGCTGTTGACCGTCGCCGCCCTGGAAACCACCACCGGCACCGAGCAACAGGTGTCGGTCAAGCCCTCCTACGGCTTGACCGAGGACGAAATGGCCGAGATGCTGCGCGCCAGCCTGGCGCATGCCAAGGACGACATGGCGGCCCGTCTGCTGGCCGAGGCACGGGTCGAGGCCAACCGCTCGATCCTGGCGGTTGGGGCGGCCTTGGGCGTTGACGCCGATCTTTTGAGCCCGCCCGAGCGCGCCCAGATCGATCAGGCCATCGCCCGACTTGACGCCGCTTGCCGCGAGACCGATCGCCAAGCGATCCTGGACGCCACCCAGGCCCTGGAGGGCGAAACCAAGGCCTTCGCCGAGCGCCGCATGGATCGCGGCATCCGCACCGCCCTGGCCGGCATGAGCGTCGAGAGCTTGGAAAAAGTCGCCGAACCGGTTAAACCGGGCGCCTGACCCGAGAACAAGAGAGGCCAGGGATCATGCCGAAAATGACCTTCATCGACCGCGAGGGCAAGCCGCGCACCGTCGAGGCGCCGGAAGGCCTGTCGGTGCTGGAGATCGCGCATCGCAACAAGATCGAGCTGGAAGGGGCCTGCGAAGGCTCGC
This sequence comes from Rhodospirillales bacterium, assembly GCA_016214125.1. Lineage (GTDB taxonomy): Bacteria > Pseudomonadota > Alphaproteobacteria > Rhodospirillales > WMHbin7 > JACRPC01. Next base: position 128,589 of record JACRPC010000018.1, read on the forward strand.
TCGCCTGCTCGACCTGCCACGTCATCGTCGATCCGGCCTGGTTCGGCAAATTGAAGGCCGCCAGCGACGACGAGGAGGACATGCTCGACCTCGCCTTCGGCTTGACCCAGACCTCGCGGTTGGGCTGCCAGATCGTCATGACCAAGGAGCTGGACGGCTTGAGCGTCAAGCTGCCGGCCGCCACCCGCAACATGATGGTCGATAAGGGCAAGAAGAAGTAAGCCGATGCCGCCCCGCCCGCTCACATGGTCGGACGCCCGCGAGATCGCCATCGCGCTCGAAGACGCGCATCCCGAAGCCGACAACGTCAATCTGCGCTTCACCGATCTGCATCGCTGGGTGAGCGAGCTTGAGGGCTTCGCCGACGATCCCAAGAAGTCGAACGAGAAGATTCTCGAATCCATCCAGATGGCCTGGATCGACGAGCGGGGTTAGCGACACCCCATGTTTCCCGAACGCCCCAACCTTCCCTCCGGCGCCCGCGTGCTGGTGGCGATGTCGGGCGGCGTCGATTCCTCGGTCACCGCCGCGCTTCTCAAGGAGCAGGGCTTCGAGGTGGTGGGCGTCTCGATGCGCCTGCTTGACGAGGGCGCGCTGGGCCTGTCGGCCGCCTCGGGCTGTTGCGGCGGGCGCGATCTGGCCGATGCGCGCCGGGTGGCCGAGCGGTTGGGCATTGGCCATTACGTGCTCGATTTCGCCCAGCGCTTCGAGGAGGGCGTCATTCGCCCCTTTGCCCGGGCCTACGCGCAGGCGCTCACACCCAGCCCCTGCATCGACTGCAACCGCACGGTCAAGTTCCGCGATCTCTTGCAGGTGGCCGACGAGATGGGCGCTCGGGCGCTGGCCACCGGCCATTACGCCCGCATCGTGGCCGGCGCCCAAGGACCCGAGCTGCATCGCGGCGCCGATCCGGCTAAGGACCAAAGCTATTTCCTGTTTGCCACCACCCGGGCGCAGCTCGCCCGGCTGCTCTTTCCGCTTGGCGACCTGACCAAGGATGAGGTGCGCGCCCAAGCCCAGCGCCTTGGCTTGGCGGTGGCCGCCAAGCCCGACAGCCAGGATATCTGCTTCGCGCCCGAGGGTGATCATTGGCGGCTGGTGGGCCGCCTGTGCCCCGAGGCCCTGGAGCCGGGCGAGATCGTCGATCAAACCGGAACGGTGCTGGGCCGCCATGCCGGGCTCGCCCGCTACACGGTGGGCCAGCGCAAGGGTCTGGGGATCGGCGGCGGGCCACCCCTTTACGTCGTCGGGCTCGATGCCGAACGGAACCGGGTGACGGTGGGGCCACCGGGCGCGCTGGCGCGGACCGATATTGACTTGGTTGCGATGAATTGGCTGGGCGAGGGCGAAGCCAAGACCGAGGGCGAAGCCGTCGCGGTCAAGCTGCGCTCGACCCGCCCGCCCATGCTGGCGCGGCTGGTCCGCCGAGCCGACGGCACCGCCCATCTAAGGCTGGAGCGGCCGGAAATGGGCGTCGCCCCCGGCCAAGCGGGGGTCGTCTATCGAGGCGAACGGCTCTTGGGCGGCGGCTGGATCGCGCGGTAATCGCCCGGGGGCCTTGACGCTTCCTACCTGTTGGGTCTAACAATCCGCCCGGTGGCGGGCGTAGCTCAGTTGGTTAGAGCGCCAGATTGTGGTTCTGGATGTCGCCGGTTCGATTCCGGTCGCTCGCCCCAGATTTTTTGGCTTAGATTTTTCGGCCCAGCTTTTCAGGCCGCGCCCGAGCCGCACCGCGCCCGCGCGCCCCGAAAAGACCCCCACCTTTCCACAATCCGGCCACGATTCCTCCCTTCTTCGGCCATCCGGTCATGGTTTCCTTCACGCATCCCGATCCTCGGGAACTCGATCAACACCCTCGTGAAAGGTTTCACCATGCCCACCCTGTCGGTTTTGACCCGCCGCTGGCTGATCGCCTCAACCGCCGTCGCCTTCCTGGCCGCCACCCCGGCCTTCGCCCAGACCGGCATGTCCGGCATGGGTGGCGGCATGAGCGGCATGGCCGCCACGCCCGCCAAGCCGGCCGATCCTAAGGCCGGCACCCCGGCCACCCCCGCCCAGCCGGCCCAAAAGGCCGAGAAAGCCGAGAAGAAGGCTGAAAAGGCGGAAAAGAAGGCCGAAAAAAAGGCGAAAAAGGCGGAAAAGAAGGCTGAAAAGGCCGAAAAGAAGTAGTTTCGGACCGAGTCAGGGCCAAAGGGCGGCCGCTCCCTCTCCCCACCCTCTGGCCTTCCTGGAACGACCCGGCCCGGCCGCGCGGTCACTCCCCTCCTTCAAGTCCGCGCGTCAACCGCCCTCGGCTTCCTCCCCCGGACCGAGGGCGGTTCTTTTCTGGGGATAATCGTCGATCGATCATTGGGGCTAAGGATTAATCCGGACATTGACTTGTCCGGCAGTCCTGTAATGATCCCAACCCAGAATAAAACAGGGAGTGCTTCGATGACGCGGACTTACGCCATCCTTCTCGGTCTTGCGGTTGCCGCCGTTCTGGTCTTGGCGCCGGCCTTGGCCGAGGCGCGCGCCGGCAAGGGATCGAGTTCGGGCAGCCGCGGCTCGCGCACCTATCAGGCGGCGCCCGCCACCCCGACCGCGCCGCAGGCCAAACCGGTCGAGCGTAGCGTCACGCCAGCGCCGGCCGTGCAGCCCCAGCAAGCGGCGAAACCGGCCCAGGCCGCTCCGGCACCGGCGGCCCCGGCGCCGGCGCCGATGAGCCCCGGTCGCTCCTTCGTCTCGGGTCTGATGGGCGGCCTGATCGGCGCCGGCATCGCCGGCATGCTGTTCGGCGGCGGCTTCGGTGGCGGCCTGGGCATGGCCGGCATGCTGGGCGGGCTGCTCCAGATCGCCCTCTTGGGCGGCCTCGTCTTCTTGGGCGTGATGCTCTTTCGCAAGATGCGCGGCGCCCAGGCCCCCCAGCCGGCGATGGCCGGCGGGGGCAATCTGCGCGAGCGCCTGGACCATATGATGGGCCGCGACGCGCCGCCTGCTTCGGGCGGCGGCGGTTCCGCCTCGGCGGCGCCGGCGGCGGTGGTCGACGAAATCGGCATCGGTCCCAACGACTATCAGGCCTTCGAGCAGAGTTTGGCGGCCGTTCAGGCCGCCTGGTCGAACCGCGATGTCGAGACCCTGCGAACCCTGGTGACCCCGGAAATGCACGATCTCTTTACCGCCCAGTTGAACGAGGACGCGGCCAAGGGCCTCAGCAACCGGGTCGAGCAGGTGGCGCTGGAGCAGGGCGATCTGGCCGAGGCTTGGCGCGAGAACGGCGCCGAATTCGCCACGGTGGCCATGCGCTGGAGCGCCCTGGAATACACGCTCGATCCCCAGGACCGGATCGTCGAGGGCAGCGCCAGCGAACGCTCCCAGGCGACCGAGGTCTGGACCTTCCGGCGCGACCCGGGCGCTTCCTGGGTGCTTTCGGCGATTCAGCAGATCGCCTAGGCCTTTTCGTCGTCGACGGCTCGGGCGGCGTTTGGCCTACGCCGCCCGAACTTTTTTCTGGTCAATGATCACATCCCGGATTGGCGGCGCTGGCTTCGTTCCCACGTCATCTGTTCGACATAGGCATCGCGGGCGGTCTCCAGCTCGGCCAAAGTTGGGGCTTCGAGCGCCGTATGGTAGAGCGCGTTCAGCCGATGGAAGGCCGCGCATTCCGCTTCCTGAACCCGCCTAGCGTGGGTCACGAGGATCAGGAATTGGTCGGCGCCCTCGGCCAGGGACTGAAACGAGGCCTGCAGCTCCAGACAGAGCTCTTGCAGACGCCCGAGACCGCGCGCGGCCTCAAGCCCGGCCCGGCGGAAGAGAAAAACTTCATAAGGAACGATCTTCGTCATCGTCGACCTCGTGTTCGTTGTTTGCCTTCGAAGCGCCGCCTAGACGGCGCGGACGCTGGTCAGGAAGCGCTCGACTTCGGAGCGTAAGGTCAGGGCTTCCTGATCGAGTTCGCGGGCCAGCGCAGCTTGCGAGGCCTTGGTGTCGACCTTGCCCCTGGCCGGGTTGGCAAACGAGGCCTTGACGCTGTGGTTGGTCTTGTCGAGGAAGGAATCGGACCGCATCAGCTTGTCGGGACCCACCAGATAGGTCTCGCCGGTCCGTCCCATGCCGTCCACGATGCTGACCAGAACCTCCATGTCGCCTTTGCGCTCGGCGAAATAGGTTTCGATCTGCTTTTTCTTGATGCCGCGCACGGCTTCCAATTGGGCGACGGCCTGCGCCTCCGGCGCCGCGGTCGTTTTATTCAAGGCCAAGGCGGCGATCGCCACGAAGGGCAACAAGCCGACGAACAGAAAGGCCGCGATCAGGCGGGGCTTGAGACGCAGGCTGGTCACCATGAATTCCTCCCATCTTGGTGTTTGATCGACCTTGTTTGGGCGGAGATCCCCGGGGGGATGCCCCAGGGTCGTCGTCATCGTCGATTATGGAAGATTACATAGGTATTGTTGCAGCATGATTTCTATGCTGGACTTTTTTGTTACCTACTGTAATAAATTTCACGAAATAATATTTTAATATAAATAAGTATTATAGGTTTCCAGGCGACCATTTAAGACAGGATATAATTGGCTTAGCTATTATTTTTTAATTCGATACAATATTTTTTGGTAATGTCTATTATAAGTTACCTTATGAAGGCGTGTCGTTTGTCGATTGTTGTTGGCTTTGATTGGCGATCGTGGCGCGGCAATCGCGGCGTGTCTTGGCATTGCCAAACGAAGCGCCAAGCCAAAAAAACCCCAATAATTGAATAGATATTAGACGTTTTGGGGCCGTTGCCAAAATTGCGGCTTGCCCGCTCAGGGTGTCCGAAGAGGTGGGATGATCAAGGAGAGAGGGACGCGGTCGAAAGGCGCCGCCTTGAATTCAGGCGGTGCCGCGCGCCGCCCGTCGCGCCTTGTGCCGGACCATCAGGGCAACATAGGCATCGCGGGCCGCTTCGAGCGCCGTCAAATCGGCTTGGTTGATGGCCTGTTCGAACGACGTCTTGAGATCGCGATAAGCTTCCACTTCGGCCTGGCGATTGGAAATGGCGCGTTCGATCTGATCTTGCAGCCGCGCGCCTTGCGCCGATAGCGGCCCGAGAGCGTCCTTGAGTTCGCCCAGCAACGAGCGGAGTTCACCGACATCGCGGCGCACCTCCGCATGGGCGCGGCGCAAGCGAAAGGCCATGTAGGGCACGACCGACGACATGAAGGCCAACCTCGACGGGGCGATCAATGACGCCCCATCATGAAGCCCAACCTTCAAGAAATCCTTAATCGCCTGGGTCGCCCGGAACGGCCAGGCCGCCCGGTCTTACTCGCCCCGCTTGGCTCGATGCTGCGCCATCAGGTCGATATAGGCGTCGCGGGCCGCCTCGAGATCGGCCAGATCGACTTGGGCGAGCGCCGATTGGAACGAGTTCTGCAAAATCCGCTGGGCGGCCTCTTCCGTTTCGCGCAGCCGCATCGCCTCTTCGATCTTGGTCTGAGCGCGGGCGCTGCCGGCGATGGCCGGCTTGATGGCCTCGCGCAATTCGTCGAGCACGGCCCGCAACTCGTGAATCGGATGCTGGGATTCTTTCGCCTTGGAGCGAGGATGCGGCGGCTGCGGAAAGGGTATGACGTTTGACATGACACGTGCCCTGATAAAACCCCACACACAAGCGGCCAAAGGCACGCCGCCCGCCCCGCTTCCCAACAATATAGTGCCGGGATGGCGGATAATCAAATTGGCCTTTGTTCAACCCTGGGCTTCGCCGCCGGGCCGGATCAAAGCGCCTTGCGCGCCGCCCGCCTTTCCTTGTGCTTGGCCATCAGCAGGGCATAGGCGTCACGGGCCGCCTCAAGCTCGGCCAGACTGGCCGCCGCGATTGCCTCCTCGAAGGATTGTTGCAGATCCTGATGGTCGGCCTCTTCGCATTCCCGCCAGCGCATGGCGCGGTCGAGCTTGGCCTTGAGGCCTTCGCATTGTGCGGCCATCGGCCGCATCGCCGCCTGCAAGGTCCCCAACGCCTGCTGCAATTCGGTCATGGCACGGCCGGTTTCCGTCTGCGCGCGGCGCAGAATGAACGCTTCGTAAGCCATCACTTTCGCCATCGTACCCTCCCACCTTGTTTGGTTGCGGGGGCGGCGCCAAACCTTGGGCGCCGCCCTCCGGGACCGTTCCGCCTAGGCCGCCCGGAGGTGGCTGATGAAGCGGTTGACGTCTTCCTTCAGATGCTCGGCCTGTTGCGACAGACCGGTGGCGGCGTCGAGCACCTGGCTCGAGGCGCGGCCGGTCTCGGTCGAGGCCTGCAGCACGCCCGAGATGTTGCTGGTCACCTCTTGCGTGCCGGCCGCCGCTTGTTGAACGTTGCGGCTGATCTCGCCGGTGGCCGCACCCTGCTCCTCGACCGCCGAAGCAATGGCAGCCGAGATCTCGCTGATCTGGGAGATCGTCGCCGTGATGCCCTTGATGGCGGTCACCGAGACCTTGGTCGCATCCTGCACCGAGGTGATCTGGCTGGCGATCTCTTCGGTCGCCTTGGCCGTCTGGTTGGCCAGATTCTTTACCTCGCTGGCCACCACGGCGAAACCCTTGCCGGCATCGCCGGCGCGCGCCGCCTCGATGGTGGCGTTGAGGGCCAACAGATTGGTCTGCGACGCGATGTCGTTGATCAGATTCACCACCTCGCCGATCTTATTGGCCGCCTGGGCCAGGCCTTCCACCATCATGTTGACCTTCTGCGCTTCGGCAACCGCGCTGCCCGAGACCTTGGAGGATTGCTCGACCTGACGACCGATCTCCTTGATCGAGGAGGCCAGCTCCTCGGCCGCCGAGGCCACGGTCTGCACGTTGGTCGACGCCTGCTCGGACGCCGCCGAGACGGCGGTCGATTGGCGCTGGGTCTGCTCGGCCACCGAGGAGAGCGACTGGGCCGAGGCCTGCAATTCGGTGGCCGAACTGGAGACCGAATTGACGATGCCCATCACGCTCTTTTCGAAATTGTCGGCCATGTCGTTGATGGCGCGCCGCTTCTCGATCTCGGCCTGCTTCTTAAGCTCCTCTTGCTGGGCTTGCAGTTCCTCGGCCTTGATCATGTTCTCCTTGAACACCAGGACGGCCTTGGCCATTGAGCCGATCTCGTCCTTGTTTTCGGTCGAGGGGATGGCGGTGGTCTTGTCGCCGCCGGCCAGCTTGGTCATGGCGTTGGTCATGCCCATCACCGGCTTGGTGATGCCCGAGGCGATCAGCCAGGCGAGCAACAGGCCGATCACCAGGGCGGCGACCGACGTGATCGCCATCACCTGTTCGTCGCCGGTGAAGTCGGCGATGGTTTCCTTGAGCAAATCGGCCAGCGTGTGCAACTGCGAATCCTTGGTCTCTTCGGCCAGCTTGGCGATCTCGGCCGCCTCGCCCGCCATGGTCTTGTTGACGAGCTGGTCGATCTCCAGGACGATCTTGACCACCTCGCCGAACGCCTTCTTATAGGCCAGGGCCTCGTGCTCGGCTTCCTCGGCCAGCTTCTTGCGCGTCGGATTGCGCAGGCGCTTGACCAGAGCCTCGGCTTCCTCGGCGAAGAGCCCGATCTGCTTTTCCGCCTCCTTGGCGTAGTCGAGACTGGGGTTGGCAAGGAAGCGCAACGCGTTCAGGCGACCCAGCATCAGGGCCTCTTCCGCCTCGGCCACCAGCAGGGCGGCTTCCAAATCGCCATCGGCCTTGGCGGAATGGACGACGTCGGAAAGCTCCTTGCGCGCCTTGGCGCCGCGGACATTCATCTCGTCATTGACCAGATGATCGCGCGTCTTGCGGTCTTCGATGACCCGGCCGAGGTTCTTTTCGTAGTCGCGCAGCATGGCGGCGATCTTGTCGAGTTTGGCCTTGCGCTCGGGATTGGAGGTCGCCTTGAGCGCGGTATCGATCTCGTGATGAAGCGCGTTCTGCACCTCGGCGATCCGCTTCAGGAACCGCTCCTCGCCGGTGGTGGTGAAGCCCAACACGTTGCGACGAAGGTCCGTGAACACGGCTTCGATGCCTTGGACCCGAAGCGCGTTTTCCGACGTACGTGCATAAGCGTTGAAGGCGCCGGTTCCATCGACCAGACCCTTGAAGCCGACGGCGGCAACGACGCCCAGAAGCACCAGAATGATCAAAAAGCCGAAGTAGATGCGGACCCCGATGCGAAAGCGGGCCATGAGATTGGCGATCATATTTCTTCTCCTAGCGTGCGATTGGACTCGTTATTTTGGCGATGCGGCCCGGTTGGCGGTTCGTCGCCAAACCCGGCCGCACCCGGTTCCGTCCTATCCGGCGAACGACACCGGCTCCACCTTGCCCTTGAGATCCATGATCATCAGCTCCACCGCCAGATCGGGATGGCTCTTCTTGACCAGCCCACCCAGCTTGCGCAGTTGCTCACCATGCACCTGGGTTTCCTTGGCCGGATCGCCGGCCAGATCGGCGCCCAGGAACACCTTGTAGGCACCGCAATCGCGGTGATCCATGATCATCACCTTCTTGATGTGATGCAGGTCCTTGGCGACCTGGACGTGATCCCAG